>JACKOY010000007.1 GCA_024233935.1 Spirochaetales bacterium
CAGATTTGGGGGACGAAGTTCCGACATCGTGAGGCCGACAGATTTTGGGGGACGAAGTTCCGACGTCCGTCAGGCCGACAGATTTCCGGGCCGGCCAGGCTCAGCGCACTAGCCGATGACCCAGGTGTCGCCCGAGGCAAGTAGAGTTTCGAGATCGCCTTCGCCGCGGGTTGCGATGATTTCCTGGTTCTGTCGTTCCAGTTCGTCTTCGTAAACCGGACCTTCGACCGCCCGGAAGACGCCCATCGGCTCCGGGAATTCGGGATTGCGCAATGAACCAAGCATCGTCGCGTACGCCGGGCTGGGAATATCTTCGCGATGCACAAATGCGCCGGTAGTTTCGCCTTCCGGCAAATCCAGGGTCTTCATTTCGAAATCTTCGACCGCCAGCCCACGGTGGCCGGTCTTGCCGTAAACCAGGGGCTTACCGTTTTCCAGATAGACCACGTTATCGCTGCGCACGTCTTTCCCGATTGTGCCTTCGAAGACAGCGTCGTTGAAGATCACACAGTTCTGATAAATTTCGACGAACGAGCAGCCCCGATGCTCGTGGGCCCGGCGAAAAACCTCGGACATGTGTTTTTGATCTTTATCGTAGGTGCGTGCTACGAAAGTGGCGCCGGCTCCCAGGGCCACCTGGACCGGGTTAAACGGCTCGTCGATGGAACCAAAAGGCGTGGACTTGGACACGGTCTTCTTGCGACTCGTCGGTGAGTACTGGCCTTTTGTCAGGCCGTAGGTCTGGTTGTTGAAGAGCAGAATGTTCAGGTTCAGGTTGCGTCGCATCGCGTGGATCAAATGATTTCCGCCAATGGAAAGGCCATCGCCATCGCCGGTTACAACCCAGATCGAAAGCTCCGGTCTTGAAATCGCAAGTCCGGTCGCGAGGGCCGGCGCACGTCCGTGGATCGTATGGAAGCCGTACGTGTTCATGTAATAGGGAAAGCGAGACGAACACCCAATACCCGAAATAAAGACGATGTCCTCTTTGGGCACTCCCAGCTCGGGCATGGTCTTCTGGATTGCGGCCAGAATCGCGTAGTCCCCGCAGCCGGGGCACCACTTCACTTCCTGGTCGCTTACGAAGTCTTTTTTGGTCAGTGGATGGCTCATTGGATTTCCGTTGGTTGGTTAGCGCTACTTCGCCAGTTCGATGATCTTCTCTTTGATTTCACTCACCAGGAAGGGGCGGCCCTTCATCTTGTTCAGTCCCACGATTTCGCGCAAAAAGTTCGCGCGCAAAAGCAGGCTGAGCTGGCCCAGGTTCAATTCGGGCACCAGTACTGTCTCGAAGCGCGAAAGCACATCTTTCAGGTTCTTCGGGAACGGGTTGAGGTGGCGCAGGTGGGCCTGGGCGACCCGATGACCTTCCTGGCGGGCCTGCTGAACAGCCGAACGGATCGAACCGTAGGTGGAACCCCAGCCCAGAACCAACAGGCCGCCGGCCTCGCCATCTACCTCAATGTCCGGGATCGAATTGGCGATGCGGGCCACCTTCTCGGCGCGGGTCAGGATCATGGCTTCATGGTTTTCGGGATCGTAGCTGACATTGCCGGTTTTTTGATCTTTTTCGAGACCCCCGATGCGATGCTCGAAACCGGGCGTGCCCGGTAGCGGCCAGCGGCGCGCCAGAGTATTCGGGTCGCGTTCGTAGACCTGAAAGCCTTCGGCTGACGATCCGGCCGCAATCTGCCGCGTCTTGATCTCGGGTAGTTCGGCAACGTCGGGCACCCGCCAGGGTTCCGAACCCATTGTAATGTAGAGGTCAGAAAGAATAAAAACCGGAGTCATATATTCGAGCGCGATCCGCACAGCTTCGATGGCGGCTGCAAAGCAGTCACCGGGGCTGTACGGAGCCACCACCGGAACCGGGCTTTCGCCGTTGCGTCCGAAAAGTGTCTGCAGAAGATCGCCCTGTTCGGTCTTGGTCGGAAGACCGGTTGAGGGCCCGCCGCGCTGGGCATTGATAATGACCAACGGCAGTTCGGTCATCACCGCCAGGTTGATCGCCTCCAGCTTCAGGTTGATGCCGGGTCCGGAGGAAGCCGTCACACCGAGCGCGCCGCCGTAGGCCGCTCCAATCGCCGCCGCAACGGCCGCAATTTCGTCTTCGGCCTGGAAGGCCTTTACGCCGTAGTTTCGGTAGCGCGAAAGTTCGTGCAGGATTTCAGAAGCAGGCGTGATGGGATAGCTGCCGTAAAAGAGGGCGAGTCCGGCCTTTTTGGCGGCACTGACAAGGCCCAGAGCCATAGCCGAACCACCGTTCACATTTCTGTACAGGCCCGGCTTGAGTTTCGCTTCGCCAATCTCGTAGCGATGGTGGAAAAGCTCGCTGGTCTCGGCAAAGTTGAAGCCGGCCTTGAGGGCGCGGCGGTTGGCCTCAATCAATTGATCGCGGCCCTTGAACTTGCGCGCAATCCAGTCCAGAGTGGTTTCGGGGTTGCGACTGTACAACCAGTAGGTGATTCCGAGCGCGAAGAAGTTCTTACAACGGTCGACCTGGTTTTGTGGCAGACCCAAATCTTCCAGGGCCGTGCGCGTAAGTTGTGTTATGGGCGCGCGAATGATCTGGAAACGTTCTTGAATCGTATCGTCATCAAGAGGATTTTCGGCGTACTTGACCTTGTCCAGATTGCGCCGATCAAAGGCGTCAGTGTTCGCAAGCAGGATGCCACCCCGTTTCAGATCTTCAATGTTCGATTTGAGCGCGGCCGGGTTCATGGCCACCAGCACATCGACCTGATCTCCGGGTGTGAAGATCTCTCGATTCGAGAAATGAATCTGAAAACCGGAAACGCCGGCCAGGGTGCCCTGGGGGGCCCGGATTTCCGCCGGAAAGTCCGGGAAGGTCATTAGATCGTTTCCGGCAACGCCGGTGGTAGTCGTAAACTGGGAGCCGGTCAGCTGCATACCGTCGCCGGAATCCCCACAGAAACGAATCGTGGCCTCTTCCAGGGCTTCGGCGGTCAGGCGGCCGTTCGTAGACGGCGATAGCGTGGCTGTGCCGGTTGAATCAGATGAACTCATGAATTCCTCGCTGGTGCGATTTGCATGACTTTCGGAGCAGGCTGAGCCGGGTCACGTGTGTATCAAACCCTTTCGTCTGGCTCCGGCAGGAAATGGTGTAAGCGGTCCTTCCGCTGCGCCCTGCGGTCAAGCTAGAGCAGGGGCACTTTCCCGGCGACCCTTTTCCTACTAAAATGGTCGGAATGGCAGGACTATCTGGAAGGGACCGTCTGCGGCGATCTCGGGCCATGGCGATCGGGATGAATGGCGCTGCCGTCCATGACTCCGCGTTAGATCCGCGCTTGCCCGGCCTGGTTTCGTTTCGGCTCTGGCGATGGGGCGCTTTCTGGATCATTCGATCCGGGGCCGTGGAGTTTTGCTTTCGTGTCCTGCGCCGGCCTGTCTCTTGAGATTCGCAAAGATTCTCGCTTGCCACGCATTATCCAGGCAGGCGCGTTCTAACGCAGAACGATGGCGCCATCCGAACAAAGCCAACCGGTGGTACTAATAGCGGGCGGCACCGGCGGCCTGGGTTCGGCCGTGACTGCGGCCGTGCTTCAGGCCGGGGCTCAGGCAATCGTCCTGACGACCCCGCGCACAAACTGGAAAGCTTTTGAAAAGGAAATTGCCGGGCGCGTCCCCTCGATTGCCGATCTGTCGGGAGTGGAAGCCGACGCCCTGGCCCTGCAGGGATTGCGCGGCGCGGTCCGCACGATTCTCGAAGGCTTCGGTCGCATTGACGCCCTGATAAATCTGGTCGGTGGTTTTGCCGGCGGCAAACCGCTCGCCGAAACAACGGAAGAAATCCTGGACCAACAATTCGAAATCAACTGTAAGACCGCTTTTCTTTTGAGCCAGGCCGTCTTGCCGGTCTTGATCGATCAGGGATCCGGGCGCATCGTACATACAGTGGCGGGCGCGGCCCTGCAGGGTGTGGCCGGTCTTTCGGCCTACGGCCCGAGCAAGGCCGCGCTCTTGAATCTGGTCCAGTGCCTGGCCCTCGAAGCCGGACCTTCCGGCGTGCGCGTGAACGCCATCGCCCCGGGCACTGTGGATACTCCCGCCAATCGCTCTGCCATGCCCGACGCAGATTTTACAAGCTGGGTCAAACCAGAACACCTGGCCGAAATTTACGTGATGCTTGCTCTTTCCCCGGCGGGCCACGACATCAACGGCGTTGCGATTCCGGTGAGTGGAGCTTAGGCCGAAAGCTTGCATCCCGATCCTTCTGCCGCGCTACTTCGCGGCAGGATCTACGTCCTTGAGCCGACCTTGTAGGATTGCCTAATTCACATCCCCGAGATAGACCGGCCGGGATACGCCTGGGTTTGGCAGTTGCGTCAGGTGGCTGCGGATTGCTTTTGGATACAGGTCGAGCGTCGGCAATCGATCCAGCGCGATCCATTCGACGCCGACCTGGTGCTCGTCGGGTTCGCCTGGCGCGACGGCCGCTTCGTCAACCAGGCGGCAGCAAAAAAACAACTCCAGCTGGTGCACACCGGGATGCAGCGCCGCGAATTCGTGATTGTCTGAGATGTAGTCGCGCACAAAAAGCAGTTGGCCCACCTCCACGTCGCGGCCCAGCTCCTCTTTGCATTCCCGACGAATGGCCTGTGGCAGGCTTTCGCCGATTTTCTGGCCGCCGCCGGGAAGTGTATAGAATAGATTGGGACCTTTGTTTCTCAGGACCAGCAGTTGGCCTGATTCGATGATGATCGCTTTGGCCGAGGTGCGCGGGGACATGTCGAAATCAAACAGAACAAAGACGCGACGGGGCGCACCCGAGGTTGAGTAAAACGGTGTAGACTACGAGTGGCGCTACTGGTGATCCGCGCTTGGGCACAATGTCGCTTTTCCCGCGGCGCCGCGGCCGTACGTTCACAGATGGCAGTTCGGTCGCCCGCGGGTGGCAATCGCGGCCTGGTACATCGGAATCGTTTTTTGAAGATGGCCCCGCAGGTCGCTGATGCGCGTATCGTGCGAGGGATGGGTGGACATGATTTCCGGGGGAGCGCCGCTGCTGTTCTGGGCCATGTTCATCCACAGAGTTACGCTTGCGGTCGGATCGAAACCGGCCTGGGCCATCAGTTCCTGACCGATGATGTCGGCTTCGCTTTCGTGCTCGCGGCTGAAGGGAAGCAACACGCCGAATTGCGCGCCCGCTCCGATGGCGCCCATGATGGTCTCATCTTCGACCACCGAACCCACGGCGCCGAGCACGGTCTGTCCGGCGGTGGCCTGACTTACGCGTTCGTTTCCGTGCCGGGCAATGACGTGGCCAATCTCGTGGCCCAACACGGCCGCGAGTTGATCAGCCGTTCGGGCGACCGGCAGAATGCCGGTATGCACGCCAACTTTGCCACCCGGCAGGGCAAAGGCATTTGCGGTCTCATCGCGAAACACGACGACCTCCCAACTTGTGACACCGGTCGAGTCGTTGGTAACAGTAAGCAGAGTATTTACAATGCAGCGAACGTATGCGTTAATGACCGGGTTGTTTTCGATGGGAGTCTGACTTTTGATTTCAGCGAAAGCCTCCTCGCCCATCCGGTTCATCTCGGCGTCATCGAGAAGAATCAACTGATTGCGCCCGGCCGGCGAAGTCTTGCAGGCGATCCCGATGCTGACCACGGCTGCAAGCACGGCAAGCAGCGCGAAGACATACTTTCTTAACAGGGTGAGCGTTTTTCTCATCGGGTTCAAGGATCTCCTCCGGGAAGACTCTTAGCACAGTTCCCCGCCTCCGGGAGCGCAAGCGTTTTTGCTGCTTTCTGGTCAGCGGCCGCTGCCCTACGGTTGCGGCGCCTCCACCAGGGCGCGTTGCCGGCTCTCCTGGATGGGGAAGCTGCGCTGGAAATAGAACGCCCGCGAATTGCTGTAGTCGTTCAGGGCATTCGCGATCGACGTATGTCCGCGGGATTGCGCCAGTCGTTGAGCGTTGTAGCCGTTCGCTTCGACCAGGACATCGGCGTGGTTTTCCATCAAGAGCTCTGCAACGGCCGCGTGGCCAAAATACGCCGCGTACATCAGGCCTGTCCAGCCCCGGAAAAGCGCATCGACATTGGCGCCGGCCTCAAGCGCCGTCCGGACGGCTGCCAGATCGCCGCTGTAACTGGCTTTCAGCAGACTCAAATCCAGTTCGGCCTGATTCGGACGCACCGGTTCGGGGTCAGGCTGCTCGTGGGTCCCGGGTCGTACGGATCGATAGAGCGCACTCAATTCGTCCGGGGCCAGAAGGCGGTTGTAGATGATGACTTCGTCGGCCTGACCGTGCATAACCGCGCCCCGGGCGTGGTCCGAAAACTCGATTCCCAGAGCGCCGGAATGAAAGTTTGCTCCCGGTTGATAGCATTCCAGCTCTTCGGCGAGGCGATCGCTGATCACAATGTCCTGAAGCCGACGCCCATCGAGCACTACGGCCACCCGCCGTTTGCTCCGGTCCAGACCGACAATCACATTGTGCCAGCTTCCGAGCGTTACCGGAGCATCTTCCAGTGTGTAGTACCACGAACCCAGCGCGCCCTCTTCGCCTCGCTGATAACTCGGATCGAGCGAGACAGTCAGCTTGCCGTCCGAAACACCGAGCTCCAGGGCCGAATAACCGAGCACGGCAAAGGTGTCGCGACCTTCAGACTCCAGGCGAAAATTCACACTGAGGGTAAAACGCGAAGCGTACGGTTCCTGATCCGGGCTTGAGAAGGTAAAGTAAGCGGTCGTGCGCCCGTCATAACGACCCGAACTGTGCAGAGTCCCGTTTTCAATGCGCGTTTCGCCTACCGTCCGGAACTCGGGTTGCTGCCCCAGCTGATCGCGGGCGCCGTTCTCGAAGTTGAAGTGCGCCAGGCGTCCTTGAGTCAGATTTACGGGGACATTGTTTTCAGCCAGCGGTTCGGCTCGATCCGAGGCCAGCGGCTGATAGCGCATTTGGAACGGCACGCCGAATTTCTCAAGGGTGTGGGCCAGCCAGCGCCGCTGGGCTTCGAGCCCTCCGGAATACGGAGAGTCGGGTCGGCCGGGATAGGGCATCTGGGTTGTGTAGAGCACGCGCCCGTCTTTAATAAGTAGTAGAGTTCCCAGGGTCAGTCCTTCTTCTCCCGGATTGACATTGTTTTCTCTATAAAGAGAGTAGATCTGGCCACGGATGGCGGACGCAGAATTGTAATCGATCACGCCCAGCTGTACGCCCTGGACGTCAGCGAAACTGCGACCGAACATTCCCGCCGCGTAGCTACCGAGATCACAACCCAGACTCAGGATCGCGACCACCGGGCGTTGACGGGACATGCTCGCAAAATTACCATCAGTGATGGCGATTGGATTTGCGAAAGCCGGGACGGGACCCAGAGCGCAACAAATCAATAGAAGCAGCCGCAAGAAGCCATGCTTGAAGGGAAAGGACATTCGTAGTGTTCTCCGTTTAACTCCAGGGTTTGACGCGCGTGCCTCGATCGGGGTTCAATGCGAAAGGCGCCCTGGGGCCGCCTCCATCGCTACGATGTCGGTCGGCCGTCACAGCCACGCTATCGTTCGGTTCCGGTGCTTCGAGCACAAATCAAAGGGTTCGGGTTCCAGGAAGCAAATGCTTGCCCGCTGGCCGCGATTTTTCAGTCATAGCTGTGCAGTTTCAGCCGGCCCTCGAGCGCGTCACCATCCTGCGGCGTTACAAGCGTTTTCTTGCCGATGTTCGCTTTGCAGACGGCCGCGAATTGACGGTGCACTGTGCGAATCCCGGCTCCATGCTCACCTGCATCGGTGCAGGCTGGCCGGGCCTGGTCAGTCGCAGCGCCAACCCAAAACGCGAGCTGGCGTACAGCCTGGAGTTCACCCACAACGGTCGTGCCTGGATCGGTGTGAATCCGGTCCTGGCGAATCGGCTCTTTGAGGAAGCCTGGCTCAGTAGCCGGGGTGCACTCTTCGAAGAAATCAGCGACTATCAGGAGCTGCGGCGCGAAGTGCAGGCCGGCGGCAGTCGTCTGGACTTTGAGCTTTCTTCCGGGACCGAAAGGCGAAGCTGCCTGGTCGAAATCAAAAGCGTGAGCATGGCCAAATCGGGCCGGGCCCTTTTCCCGGATTCGCCGACCGATCGTGGTCGGAAACACCTGCGGGAGTTGATGCGGCTTGCACAGGAGCGCAGGCGTCGGGCGGCCCTGGTGTTCGTGGTGCAGAGGCGCGACGTCTCGCATTTCGAGGCTGCCCGGAGTATTGATCCGGAGTACGCCACCCTGCTCGGTCAGGCGCCGCAGGCGGGAGTTGCGTTGATCGCCGTGCGTGTCCGAAAGCGAGCCAATTCATTGAAAATAGAAGATCGGCTTCCAATTCGCCTGCCCTGAGCGTGCGAATCCCAACCGGGTCTGGCATTTCTCCCGCAATAAAAAAAATCCTCGTCAGGTCCAGGGCGGTGTGGTCTAACCGGGCCTTATGCGTCGTGCACTGCGCCGGGTTCTGGTCTTCTGTCTGGTCGGCGCCCTTCTGCCGCTGGCGGCGCTGCAGGCCGACATAGAAGACGGGCACCTGGCTCTCACCGGCGAAGTCCAGAGCTTGAGCGGGACCTGGCTCTTTAGACCCGCCGACAATCCCGCCTTCGCGAGCCGCGATCAGGATGATGCGGATTGGACCCGCATTCGTCTGCCCTCAAGCTGGCATCAAAGCGGATTTCTGTACGATGGCGTGGCCTGGTTTCGCCTGCATCTCTCCGTGAGCGGGGAGCCCCGCGACCTGGGCATCATGCTGCCCTACGTAGATGCGGCCTATGAGATTTACGTAAACGGCCATGCGCTGGGCGGGCAGGGGCGGATCGGACCGGCCGGCGAACTGGAACAATCCAGCTCCCGGGCGGCCTTTTACGAGGTCCCGGCCGACGTTCTGTTCAACGGTGACAATGTGGTCGCCCTCCGCGTTCGTAGCTACGGCGGGGTTGGCGGTATGGTGACCCCCGACCTGTTTGTGGGTCCGGCCGTTGAGCTACGCACCGATTTCTATCGCTACCTCATGGGCAACACGGTGCCCGGAGCGATCTTTCTGTTTTTCGGAGTCTATCATTTGATCTTGTTTTTTGGGCGACTGACCGAGCGCCA
Source organism: Spirochaetales bacterium (assembly GCA_024233935.1). Classification (GTDB taxonomy): domain Bacteria; phylum Spirochaetota; class Leptospiria; order Leptospirales; family Leptonemataceae; genus JACKOY01. The sequence continues at coordinate 9,081 of JACKOY010000007.1, forward strand.
GTACCTGTACTTCGGGGGTTTCGGCATCGCGCTTTCGTTTGTTGTCTTCGGGCTCGACTCCATGGTCGCCTGGATTTACGATTCCCATGCCTTCAAGCATTTGATTTTGCATTTGAGTCTGACCACGCTCGGTTTTTGGTTCGCAAACTATCTACACGCCCAGTACCGGGCGCCCCGCACGATTGTGCTGCGGGCGATCAACGCGCTGACGCCTCTTTTCTTACTGGCCCTCGCGGGCTCACTGGTGAGCACCGAGATCTTCAACTATTATATGCGGTTTTTCCTGCCGGTGCTTCTGGCAAGTCTGCTTGCGACCTTCAGCTATGGGATCTACCTGACCCTGCGCGCTGTGAAGCGACGCAACGTGGCTGCCCGGATCATCGTTGTGGGCTTCTTGCTGTTCGGCGTGGCGGCTTTCTTTGAGATTCTGGGCTACCTGCATGTGACTCAGATGGCCCGCTTCGTCGAAGAAGGGTTCATGCTGTTTGTGCTTTCGATGGTGATCGCCATGTCGGTTCAGTTTTCGCGCCTGCACATTGCGCGGGAGCGTGCTATTCGAAAGCTGGCGCGTCGGTTGCTGAGACTGAATCGCGCCAAACAACAGATCGTCGATTCCGAGCGGCGCTATCGACACCTGGTTGAGAGCACTCATGATCTGATTTTTGCCCTCGACGAAGAAGGCAAGTTCCTGACGGTCAACAAGGCCATCAAAAGCTGGCTGGGATTTCGCAAAGAAGCCGTTATAGGCCAATCCATCGCGGACTTTCTTTTTGCGGACGGCAAAAGCAATACCGTTCTACGCCAGGCGATCATAGAAGATCGCATGAAAGAGCTCCGGAGCGGACGAAAGCACGTCGAGTTTCGGGCCGAGTTTCGCACAGCCCTTGATCAGCCCCGGGAATTGGTGCTGCGTCTGGCCCGCATACAGCAGGAGGAGGGCTACGTAATCTTTGGAATTGCGAGCGCCGTTCCCGAAGACCCGTTGATGCGCTATGTGACTTCGGAGCAGGCGGACTTTGTGATTGGCAATGACATGGCCCTCGCGGAGCTTTTGGGGCAACGGCTGACGGCGGGCCTGTATGTTTTTCTGGACCCGGTTGAGGTGGCCGGTATTCGAATGGGCCTGCGTGAGATTATCGTGAATGCGATCGAACACGGTAATCTGAACATTACGGCGGCCGACAAAACCCAGGCCCTGGGCTCTGGAACCTATCGGCAGCTCTTCGCCGAGCGACTCCAGGATGACCGTTACGCCGATCGTCGTGTGTTTGTAAGCTATCGTCTGGACGAGAAGGAACTGGAAGTGACCATTCGGGACGAAGGCAGCGGCTTCGATCACGGTTCAGTCATGGGTCGGGACATCAAAGACATCAACCGGGAGAACATGCTGCACGGCCGCGGCATTCTTCTGACGGTCGCACAGTTTGAGACGGTCGAGTACCGCGGATCGGGAAACGAAGTGCGTTTGGTGCGCGCTCTGCCTGCCCGTCGTATCGCGGGCTTTCGCGAGCAGGATCCGGCCCGTCCCAAACGCATCGGCTGAGGTGTGTTCCTGGCGGGTGCGCTATTCCGGTTCGGCCACGGTTTGCGCCCAGACCGGCAGGGAACCATCGCCGAGGTCAAAAACCGGGACCGCCAGAAGCCAGGTAAACAAGCAGATCAGAGCGATACTGAAGAGATTCAGCCAGAAGCCGGCTTTTACCATTTCGATGATTCGCAGGCGATTGCTGGAAAACACAATTGCGTTTGGGGGTGTTGCCACCGGCATCATAAACGCCATGGATGCTGCCAGAGTTGCCGGCAGCATCAGCAGCATCGGATGCAGATTTTCGCCGACCGCAATTGCCGCAAGGACCGGCAACACCATCTGCGTGCTCGCCGTATTGGAAGTTAACTCCGTCAGAAAATTCATGCCGGCCGTGATTGTGGCCACCAGGGCCCAGCCGGGCAGGGGCAATTCGGCAAATCGATCCACGAGCGCCCGTGCAAGGCCGCTATCGCCGAAGGCCTTTGCCAGAGCAAAGCCGCCACCAAAAAGCAGAATGATGCCCCACGGAACCTGCGCAAACACGTCCGCTTCGAGCAGGGAGCCGCGCCGACCGTTTTGATCTTTGCGTGCGGGCAGCACAAAGAGTGCGACCGAAGCAATCATCGCCACGACTCCATCGTCAATCATTTCGCCGGCCGGCAAGAGAGACGCCCAGCCGGCGATACGAAGGGCTCCGACTTCAATGGGCGAGCGAAAGATCCACAAGAGGGCAGTCAGGCCGAATAGGGTCAGGACCGTTCGCTCTTCGGCCGAGGCGGGGCCGAGCGCCCGGTACTCCCGGCGCAGTTCGTCGTTTTCGAGAGCGCTTGCGTGGCCCAGGTTAAAAAGCACGCGGGTTAGCAAAAACCAGGCGCCGAACAACAAAAGCACGCTGAACGGAAAGCCGAATACAAACCACTGACCAAAGCCCGGAACCGGGGCCTCCGGGAATATGGTGCTCAGGGTCCTTCGCAGAATCAGGTTCGGTGGCGTTCCAATCAGCGTGGCCACGCCGCCGATAGAACACGCATAAGCAATGCCCAAAAGCAGCGGTTTTGTTCCTTCCCAGGAACCGTGTTCTTTCTCCACGCGCCGGACGATCGCCAGAGCCATCGGCAGCATCATGACCGCCGTGGCAGTATTGGAAATCCACATGGAAAGGAGTGCCGCAGCGACCATGAAACCCAGCACCAGGGACGCCGGCCGTCCGCCGAAAAGCAGTATGATGCGCAGCGCAATCCGCCGGTGCAGGTTCCAGCGTTCCATGGCCAGAGCCAGAAGAAAGCCGCCCAGAAAAAGCAGAATGGTCGTGTTCATGTACGACCGGGCGATGCTTTCGCCGTCGGCCACGCCCATGAGCGGAAAAAACGCTATCGGGATCAAGGCCGTGGCTGCCAGGGGAATCGCTTCTGTAATCCACCAGACTGCCATCAGAACGGCAACCGCCGCAGTGATGGTGACCGCCGGCTGGCCTGGTGCAAGCTCGGTTCCAAACAGGATGAACACGAAAAGGACCGGTCCGGCCAAAAGCCCTGCCAGGCGGGCCGTGGCCGCGCCATCAAAAGCGCCCTTGAGTTTCACCAGGAGCACTTCGGCGTTTGCCCGCCAGGACACAAACCAAAACTTCCGTCGCAAGCGACTCCGGTCGACGGCAGGTGCGAGTTCTTGTTTTTCCGGGCTTGTCATGTTTGTTCGGCACGGCGAGATTGGTAGTTGTGAAGCATTGCGTAATTCCGACCGTTTGGCTGCCCTTGCTCCTCTTTGTGAGCTGTTCTTTTCGTATGAGCCGGGAAGAGGCGATCGAGTACTTTGGCCCCGGCGTTGAACCTCGCTTTGAGCACTATGCTGTGGATGGCCTGGAGATGCACTACGTCGAAACGGGCCTTCGGGAAGAGGGGGCGCCCCTGATTGTTTTTGTGCACGGTTCGCCTGGAAGCTGGAGCGCCTTTCGCGACTATCTGAAAGATAGCGAGTTGCGCTCGGCTGCCCGGCTGGTGGCGGTGGACCGGCCCGGCTTCGGCCAGTCCAATCCAGGTCAGCCCGAGCCTTCCTTAAAACGTCAGGCGGAGTTGCTTTCGCCTGTACTCAGGATCCCCAATGCACGATGCATTCTGGTTGGTCACTCTCTGGGCGGGCCGGTGATTGTGCGCATGGCCATGGATTATCCGGAGCAGGTGCAGGGTCTGGTGATTGTGGCCGGCTCGGTGGACCCGGACCAGGAACGCCTGGAATGGTACCACAAACTTGCTGATTACCGAGTTGTGCGCTGGATTTTGCCCCGGGATTGGGATGTTTCGAACCAGGAAATACTTCCTCTGGCCGGCGAGCTACAGGAGATGCTACCGCTCTGGACGCAGGTCCGTGCGCCCACACTGCTTGTGCACGGTGATGAAGACGGTTTGGTGCCGTACGCGAACGTTGCTTTTGCCGTAGCGCAATTGACGAACGCGTCGGCCCGGGTTGTGCGCGTTGAGCAGGGCGATCACTTTATTCTCTGGTCCCGCGAAGAACTGGTGCGCGACGCCGCACTCGCGCTTTTGCGGGGGGAATCTCCGGACGGCCGGCTCAGCGCCCGGTGAGTTTTCGCCACAGTCGAATCTCCTCCGGAGTTCGGGCGAAGGTTTGTCGAATCAACCCATCAGATCTTTCATCGTACTCGTAGATGCCGACGCTCCCGCAACGGAACTCTCCCGAAGGCGCTCCGTAGTCTTTGCGAAACTGATCGATGTCCAGGCGTGGCAGCAAGACGAAGCGATAGGTCGCCGGCGGTTGCGGTCCCCAGATCCAGAAGTAGTTTCCAATCCACATGAGCGGGTAGGGTGGATTCACTTCCAGCCCGCCCGTGAACACACGCACCGGCCGTGCATACCAGTACTCCCCGAGCCCCATTTTCCAGGCACGCTCTTCGGCCAGCTTCTCAAGACAGCGGGTGAACTCGGGCCGGTAGCCGAGAACGGCGGAGGGCCCCGGAACAGGTCCACTGACGGTCAGGGCCCCCGCCAACAGCCCATTCAAAATCCAGACGTACGGCTTCGAATCCAGCAACAGAGCGGCCTCTACACAAAGACCACCAGCAAGAAAGAAGTACGAAAGCGAATAGTAGCGGGGCGGGGCCGGTATCAGCACCAGGTTCGCCGCAAGCATGTTGGCGCCGGTTGCCAGGACAGCCGTAGCGCTCAAAAGTCCCACCAGGGTCCGTGTTCGTGAATGGCGAATTTTCCGAAGAACAAAGACGCCGGACAGAAGAACGCAGATGACCAGGGGCCAGATTTCTTTCGGCGGGAGCAAATCCCGCCAGTGAGAAGACTGCAGGGCGGCTTCGGGCGGCGCTGTGAAAAGAACAAAGCCCATCGCACGGAGCTTTGCGTCCAGAAGGCCGCCCAGGGCGGCGGCTCCCAGCAGCCACAGCGCTCGCCAGAGCAAGCGACGCTCCCATCGCCCGCCGATGCATCCCATGGCCGCAACGGGGACCAGGCCCACCAGAAGATACCGATCCGAAGCCAGCGTCAGTACGCAGACACAGCAGGCGATTCGAAAAGGCCAGGTTCTTCTGGAAAGCATGGCCGCGCATGCAAACCAGGCAACGACGGCGGCCCAGCCGTGATGGGCCGAAGTAAGTGCCCGAACAAAAACCGTCATTCGGTCGGGAGCAATGATCGGCAAGCAGAGAAGGGCCGACCCGGAGCTTATGGAAAGTTCTACGGCGCCGTACCGTCTCCCCCTTTCGATGAGCAGGAACACGGAAAACGCAAACAAGGCTCCCACTCCAACCCAATGCGAGAAAAGCGCCAGAGGCGTGTTTTTGGTGGCCGCGTAAATCGGTAGTTGCAGGGCAATGTCCGGAAACCAGTAGGGTGAGGGCGGCACATGCCAGCCCCGAATGTCGTAGGGCGAAAAGAGCAGGTCTTTGGCGAGCGAAACCGGATAGAGCGCATCGGCGTTCGCCAGATGCGTTGGCGGATCTTGCTCAAAGCTTCGGGTCAGATGCAGGGCGAATCCTGAGTACGCGGTCCAGGCGAAAACACCGCCCGCAAGCAGCCGGGCGCCGACCCGGAGCAGCCGTCCGGGCGCGGCGATGTTTCGCCGCTTTGTGCGCGTTTCGTTCAAAGCAAGACGCGCAGCGCGTCGCTCAAGCGCTCGCGAAAGCGAATGTCTTTGAGGCGTTGTTCTGTGGGGGCGATCGTAAACACATTTCGCACGCGACCGCCGGCCTCGGTATGGATGACCGCCTGCTGAATGTCCAGACCCAACAGGGAGAACACCTGGGCCTGGCAGAGTAGAAGCCCCGGGCGATCCTGGGCGTTCACCATGACGCGGGTCCGGCTGCTATCGAGCACAAACTCCACCTGGCATTTTCCGGATTGTTTGAAGTCCACTGCTTTATCCCGGCCTCGTATGAATTCAACAACCGATGGGCGTTCGAACAATACAAGCTCCAGATCCTGCATCATACGCTCAAACTTCAGGTCATCGACATCGCGTCGCTCGCCGGCCGGTCGGACCTGGAACCGGTCCTTTACTGTATTGTCCGCGGTCGAAATGTCGGCGTGCACAATGTTCCAGTCGTGAACATAAAGCACGGCTGCCAGGCGGTAGAGAATTTCGGGCGCATCGTGCAGGGCATCGATCTCAAGCTGATACAGCCCGTTCATTCGATTCAGGCTCACGATCATGCGATCGGTCTTGCGCCGGTACGGTTGGGAGAAGATTTTCATGGCTGTTGTCGGACTACGCCTCTGCATAACCCGCTATCGTTAGACGAGCGAAGCGAACGATCGGTGATATATATCGAGCGCCAGACTGATATGCCAGACCAGCATGTGCAGGATCGTCAGAAAGAAAATCGGCATGGGGTTCGCCCCCGGTTTCACTCGCAGGCGAACCATAAACCCAAGCACGATAGCTCCCAGTGCGATCGAAGGGAAGAAAAAAATCGGTCCCACGAGTCCCAGGGGATAAAACGCTGCGGCCATGACTGCCAGAAGCAGGCCCTCATAAAACAGCATCTGCCTCACAGTAGCCGGTATTCCCCGCGCGACCGGAAGCATGGGAAATCCGGCTTTCGCGTAGTCGTCACGGTAGTGAATTGCAAGGCACCAGAAATGGGGCGGCTGCCAGAGAAACAAAAGCAGAAACATGAGAAAACCGTGAATGTCGACCCGCCCGGTTGCTGCCGCCTGGCCAATGAGCGGCCCAATAGCGCCCGCCATGCCTCCGGCAACCGTGTTCATTGGCGTGCGCGGTTTGAGCCAGGCCGTGTAGACAAAAAGATAGTACAAAAAAGACGCCAGGGCCAGTGCGGCGGCCAGTGGGTTCGCGCCCCGGGCCAGAATCAGCAATCCCACAACCAGGCAGGAAGATCCCAACACATGCGCCAGTGCCGGGGAAAGGCGTCCGGAGGGCAAAGGTCGATTGCGCGTGCGTTCCATCAGCCCATCGCGTTCCTTTTCCAGAATCTGGTTATAGATGAACGATCCGGCCGCCACCAGGTAGGTTCCGAAAAGCGTGCTCAGAACCAGGGCCGTGTCTGGAAGTTCCGGGCCGAGCAGAAGGCCCGGTACGATCGTGATCAGGATCGAAAATCCGAGACCGCCCTTGACCAGCCGGTAGATCTCAGAAGGACGGAAGGCTGACTTAGCCGAGGACTCGATCAAAGCCGAGCTCCAGTCGCAGAATGAGGGCGGAAAGAAAGATTGCGTAGGCAAAACCCGAATGCACGACCGTGATTGTGACCGGTACGTGCAGGATGACGTTCAGTGCCCCGACAAATATCTGCACTGCGATCAGCGCAGCCAGGATCCAGGTCAGGTTCCGCGCGCGGGGCGGCCATTTCTGGCGCTCCGCAATCGCGGCCAGGCCAATGACAGCCAGCACCAGGGCGTAGGCCATGAAACGATGGGTCATGTGGCGCTCAACGCTTCCGATCATTCGCGGAAAATAGATCGGAACATTGCGAGCCTCTCCGTTGGCATCCACGCGCGTTTCCTCGTAGCAGGCGGGAAACGTGGAGCAGACGCGCCCGGCAGCGTGGGTGCTGACACGGCCTCCCAGGAATAGCTGTAGAAAAATCATCACGAGCACCACGCCCGCTATCCATCTGCCCGCGGCGGGTATGGAAGCGCGAGGTATGCCGTACGATTTTTTCCATATATAGGTGAGCACGGAAAGCAACAGCACAGCATTCAGAAGGTGTGAGTTCACCACGTAGACGTCCAGTTGCTCCGTGATTGTGAGCATTCCCAGCAGTACCTGACTCGTCAGCAACGCCAGGGCCAAAAGCGCCGGAACGAGATAGTTCTTGCGTAGTTCGAGTTGGGTGAGGACCAGAAGGAGCCAGCCCAGAAAGACCAGGCTCAGGCAACCGGCCACCGCGCGATGACCAAATTCGAGCGCCACCTGGTAACCGAGGCCCCAGGGCACCACGTGGCCGTGGCAAAGCGGCCAGTCCGGGCAGGCCAGCCCCGCGCTTTCGGCGCGTACCAGCGGTCCCATCAGCATCGTCAAAAGACATAGCCCGATCAACGCCCGCGTCAAAAACCCGAACCATCTCCGGGCCTTCGTGGCGGCGTCGGAGGTTGGATTTCCTGGCAGGCTGAAGGATGGACTCATCAGGGAAGCTCTTCGAACAATTCCTGACCATCGCTTCAGACCGCCGGTCTACCATAAGCAAAAAACCACCCGGAATGGTTCCCCGCCGTTCATATTCCGGGTCGGTCCGGCGGGCGGCCTTTGCGTCTTTTTTTGGGAGGAGTTCACTCTGTAGCTAAATTTTTGTTTACATGTTTTTTGAGTAGTGCTTTTTGGTGGCATGCTGCTGGAGTTGAGAGTACAGAACTTTGGAATTGTTGAGGACCTCCGCCTGCGACCGGGCCCGGGTCTGAATGTCATAACCGGAGAAACCGGCGCCGGCAAGTCTCTGGTCCTGGCCGCTCTGGATATTGCCCTGGGAGCGCGGGCCGGAATGGGGGTTATTCGCACCGGGGCTCACCGGGCCGCAGTCGAGGCGCTATTCGACCTGGGGGATCGGGAACATCTGCGGGACCGTCTGGCGGAGCGTGGTATTCCGCTGAACGATCGATATCTGCAGATTCGTCGTGAGATTCTTCCGGGCGGGCGTAGCCGCCCGCTTCTGAACGGCGAGGCGGTCCCTCTGGCCTTCGTGCGCGGGCTGGCGCCCCTTCTCCTGGAGATCCACGGCCAGCACGAACATCAGCGCATTCTCGACCCCGACTCCCACATGGACTATCTCGATAGCTTCGCCGACTGCCTGGTCGAAAGAGGCCAGGTGGCCGAGCTCTATCACCGCTTTCGCGAAATTCGGGACCGAAGAAGGGCGGCCACCATGGAGAAAGGAGAGCGGGCGCAGCGCATTGAGTTTCTGCACTTCGCCATCGAAGACATCGACAGCGTTGATCCCCGGCCCGACGAGTTTGAAGAATTGCAGCAGGAGAAGGCCCTCATCGAAAACAGCGGGCGGGTTTACCTGGATCTGTGTGAAGTGTACGGCAGCCTGCGCGAAGAAGAGGGCTCGGTGCTCGACCGTCTGGCCTGCGCAGCGGACCAGCTGGAAAGGCACACCGGCCTCATGGCCGGCCTGGAAGAACGCGTTTCCGAAATCCGTGAAGCCCAATACCTGCTGGAATCCAGCGCCGATTTCCTGCGCGACCAGAAAGATCGCCTGCAATTTTCGCCCGAGCGTCTTGAAGATATCGAGGACCGGCTGGCGTCTTACAAGAGGCTACACAAGAAATATGGCGGAAGCACCGCCAGCGTTCTTGCGGCCCGGGACGCCTATCTGAGCGAGTTGTCTTCCATTGAGATGAGTGAGGAAGAACTCGAGAAGCTGGCGGGCGATGAAGAACGCGTCTACGAGCTTCTGCGGGAAAAGGCAGAGTTCCTGTCGCGCAAACGGCGCAGCGTGGCCGCCGCTCTCGAGGCGCGCCTGGCCGGCGAGATTGAGGCGCTGGGCATGCCCGGGGCCCGTATTCGCGTTCAAATCAAGCGCGAGGTCGAGGATCTGGAGTCCGAGACCGACACGCCGGATCTGGAAGAAACGAACGCCCGGGAGGCCACTGAGAAAGCCGGGGGCCCGCGGTACCTGATTTATGAAAAGGGTTTTGATCGCGTTGAGTTTCTCTTGAACGCGAACGCCGGTGAGACTTTTCAGCCACTTCGCAAAGTCGCCAGCGGCGGCGAACTGTCCCGCATCACGCTGGGACTGAAGGCGCTATTCCTGCAACAGCATACCTGTCCCGCCGTTGTCTTTGACGAGATCGATGCCGGCGTGGGGGGCGAGGTTGCTTACCAGATCGGAGAGCGTCTGCGCGACCTCGCGGCCCGGAGCCAGGTTCTGGTGGTTACGCACCTGCATCAAATAGCCGGCCTTGCGGATGAGCACTTCCAGGTGGAAAAGAACATCCGCGCCGGGCGCACCACAACCGCCCTGCGGCATCTGGAGGGCGACGACCGACTTCAGGAAATGGCGCGCATGCTGGGTGGTAACCGTCCGGGGCCGGTGGTTGTCGAGCATGCGCGCCGCCTGCTGGCGGACCGCCAGGAGAAATGGCCCAATGCCGGATAGCCTGGAATTCCTCTTGCGACCCTGTTAACCGCAGTCCTGCTGCGGTGGGATGACGACACGCGCATCCCTGAACTCCAGCCCGGGCTTCCCGGGCTTCTTTTTTTTACATCCACGTTTCGAGCCCGGGCGAGCTCTCCTGGTGGGCGAAGGAAATCGGGTGACGGCCTCCAGGGTTTTTTTTTTCTGGAATACCCCGGCGCGGCGTCCGGCAAACCCGGGTTTGACGGCTGATCGGTCTTGAGCGACACCACTAAGAGAAGTGAACAAGGATCCCCACGGTCCCGCCTTCGCCGTTTCCCATGGAAGCTCGCGTTGCTGGCCTTTCCGCTCGCCCTGAGCGGTCTTTTGCCCATCCTTTCCCAGGGCAACGACTACGTTGGTCGTGAGATTCGCACGGTGCTGTTTGTCGGCCTGCAGAATTCCAATCCCGACGATCTGTACCCCCTGCTTTTGAGCCGCATCGGTCAGCCACTGTCGGAAGAGGCCTTCAACGAAGACATCCGGGCCCTGTTCGCCACCGGGGACTTTTCCAGTGTCGAAATGCTTATCCGCGTAAATCCAGATGAAAGCCTGACGATCATTTTCGAAGTCAAAGAGTACCCGCGTATTGACCAGGTGGAGTTTCTGGGCGCCGACGAAATCGCCATTCAGGATCTGCGTTCGGTGCTGCCCTTTCGGCCGGGCGATGTTTACAACGCGCAATCCGCCCGGGAAGGCGTCAGCCTCCTGAAGGACAAGTATCGCGAAGAGGGTTTCTTTTTGGCCGAGGTCTGGCTGCGGACCGGTCAGATCAGCGCGCAGAACGAAATCAATCTCACATATATCGTCGACGAGGGCGAAAACATACCGATTTCGCGCATCAACATCCTGGGCGCGCGGCAGCTCGATCCCGAAGACATTCTGGACATCATGGACCAGAAGGAAGAGGGCTTTCTCGATTCCGGCACGTTCAAAGAAAGTACGTTTGAAGAAGACAAGTTCAAGATCCTGGCGTACGCCAAGACCAACGGTTTTTTGGATGCTGAGATTGACCCGCGCTTCACCGGCTACGAAATCCGCTGGCGCAACCCGGCCCGGCCGGAGGAGGGGCGCGTCGTCATCGTGACCTATCGGCTCATCGAAGGAGACATTCGTTACTTCGGTGGCTACTCACTCAGCCACGATCCAGATGCGCTGAACGAAGAATACAACCCGCCCGAACGTCAGATCAGCGGGCCGGAAGACCTTTCGCCTATTTATGCACCCGAGGCGATACTGGGTACGCTGGAATACAACGAGAGCGACGTCGGCGAGATTTTTGACGAGGGGCGCTACTTTCGTGACCGCGGATTCATGCAGGAGTTGTATTCACGCGAAGGGTACGTCTTTGCCCAGATTCGTCCGGAAGTTTTCAATTACGAGTTGAGCGCCGCGACAATCGCGCGTTTCGAACAGTGCCTCCAAATCGCCGCCCCGGCCAGCACGGAAGACGCTCGTTGCAAGGAACACGCCGAATGGCTGGACCTGGCCGCCTTGCGGGAGCGCCTCGCGGACGAACCCGATGAGGAGGGTCACGTGTTGCGGCACGTGCACTTCACCATCAGCGAAAACAACCTGGCCTACATCGAAAACATCATCGTCAAAGGCATGGTGAAAACTCAGGAGAGTGTGATTCGCCGCGAGTTACTCGTCAAAGAGGGACAACTGTTCAACTCCGCGCTTGTGAATCGATCGCGCGAGCGTTTGATCAACCTGGGCTACTTCAAAGAAGTCAACCTGCAGATGCGCCCCGGTTCCAATGATCAGCAGATGAACCTCATCATTGATGTTAAGGAGCAGCCAACGGGCACGATCTCCATGGGTGGCGGCTACGGGACCCAATCCGGCTTCTCGATCTTTACGGAGGTTGGAGAAAACAATTTGAACGGCACCGGGCAACGGCTGACCGGCCGACTGGAATACGGTCCCCTGCGTCGTGCCGTGAGTGTGGACTGGACCGAACCCTGGTTTTATGAAGCCTGCCAGGATACAACCGGGTCTTTCTGGAAGAACAAGTTGCGCGAAGTGAACCGGGCGCCGGACCTGGCAACGATTGAGCGCGTCGCCGATTCCCTGCGAAACGAATACGACGAGATCGGTCGGGTGATACATAGCTACATCACCGAAGTTGATGGCGTCGAGAATCAGCGTAATCTGGACTTTGTGAAGGCGCGCATTCGCCTGCTCTTGTTTCGTCGCGTTGCAGAAGAAGAAGAGTGTTATCGAAGTTTTCCGCGTCCCTGGTCTTTGCGCCTGGGCGCTTTCTATTCGTCTTCCATTTTTGAAGTCAGCCCCCTGCGTGTGAGTGCGGACCCCAATGATCTATTCGAAGAGGCGAATTTCGAGCGCAACCGTTTCGGGCTGTCGATTGGCACCCAACACAGCTTCTTGATCAACTGGGCTCATTACCACGTCTATTCGCCTTCCTGGTCGGTCGCTTCGCGGCCGTCGGCGCTCGCAAATGATTCGGTGCTTCAAGAGGTGGACCTGGGATGGCAGTTCAAGTCCAGCCTGCGCAACGGCATTGTCTACAGCACGGTGGATAACGTATTTACGCCAACGGAGGGCTCAGACCTGAACCTGGAGCTGGAACTGGTGGGGCAGTATCTCGGCGGTCAGGACCATTTCAATCGCTACACGGTTTCCGCGAAGCAGTACTGGTGGTGGTTTGACTACACGCTATTCGGCCTCTTCCGATCCAACTATCTGCGTCGATGGCGCGTGGTTCAGGAAGTTCGGGTCGAGGGCATCTTTACCCACGAAACCAGTCCGGGTGGGGGCAACCAGGACAAGGAAAAGAACGCTTTCATTGAGCCTGAAGACCGGCTGTTTTTGGGAGGGCCGACCACTCTCCGGGGTTACGATCAGATCGACGACCTGTATCCGCTGGTCTGGCAGGATGGCGCAAACCACATGATCTACGGCGGTACCGAATTGCGCATTCCGATTGAGCCGAGTATCGTCTGGCTGGCGGTCTTTTTCGACTGGGGCACGTTATTTGACAACATTGGAGAATACAACGAGGCCGATCGCGAGTTTACGGAGCAATATCGGGACGCCCAGGCCCTGCAACAGCTGAATTCGGACCCATTTCTGGCATACGCTCTTGATCGAGCCGATGCGAGCACCTTCTTCACCCGACCCTACCATTTCGAGTCCCTGATTGACTGGAACGACCCGCACCGCGCAGTACTTGACCAGAGAAATTTCGCTCTGGACCGTACTCTTTATTCGTGGGGTTTTGGGCTTCGAATCCAGATCCCGGTTCTTCCCTTACGCCTGTACCTGGCCCAGAAGCTCTACTATGCGGGGGGCGGCCGGTTTCGACCGATACCTGGTTCCGATCAGTTTGAATTCGTATTTGGAATCGGTGATCAACGGTTCTAGGACCTGGCGGGCAGGCCATGCAGACCGAACACACAGAAGAAGAAAGCGTTCGCGTAGCGCGGGAACACAAGTGGCGCATCCTGGCGCGCGTATTCCGATATCTGCTTCGCTTTCGTACGCGGGTTACCCTGGGCCTCGTACTCGCCCTGATCGCCTCCCTGACCAACCTGATTTCTCTGGGAAGTTTTGTCCCGATCTTTAACGTGATTGCGGCCCGGGATCGCGCGCGGCTATTTTCGATCGAACCTGCGCAGCGCACTTTGCACAATCGCCTGTACGTCCGCGGTCGGTCCTTGCTCGCCTACGGTCGTAGCGTTTCTTCTGGTCCTGCGGCGACGCCGTTGCCTCCGGGAGAGCCGCAGGAAATCACTCTGGCCGATCGGGTAAACGCCCTGGTTGCCCGTTTTCAAATCTTTGCGAATGAGGAGCTGGGTGGTCAGCCGCGAGAGGCCATCGTGCGTTTGTGTCTGGTCATTCTTCCTATATACCTCATCAAGATGTTGAGCGTAACCGGCACGGTGTATTTCTTCGGGACCGCCGGCTTGCTGGCTGTTCGCGAGATCCGGATGGATCTTTACCGCAAGATGAACACGCTCGGCCTTGACTACTTTCAGAAAGAGCGAACCGGAATGATCATGAGTCGGATCGTAAACGATGCCGAGGTCATCGGAAAGACGCTTTCGATCGAATTCAACGACGCGCTCATCAATCTCTTCTATATACTTACTCACTTGCCCGTTCTTTTGTACATGTCCTGGGAGTTGTCGGCCCTTGTGTTTCTCGCAGGTCCCCTTTTGATTGCCCCGGTCAGCAACCTCGCCACGCGCATACGAAAAGCCTACGCCGGACAACAGGAGCGTCTCGCCGAATTGGGTGGTCACATTCACGAGGTGATCAGCGGCATCCGCGTAATCCGGGCCTTTTCGATGGAGCGATTCGAAAAACGCGCCTTCGAGAAGATTAATGAACGGCTCTTTGCCAACACATTTCGCGGGCACTATTTCCACCAGGTTGGACCGGCGCTCACAGAACTGGTCGCCTCATTGGTTTCCATCGGAATTCTGATCTATGGCGCCTATGAAATCACGATCGCGCGCGCTATGCAGCCAGGGGAATTCATCGGCTTTTTCGTAATACTGGTCTTCATCATGCGGCCCATCAAACAGGTGTCGATCATGGTCAACCTGCTCTCCGGGGCGGCCGCGGCTGCTATTCGCATTTTCTGGATGCTCGACGAGCCCGATGGTGTGCAGTCGCCCAAAAAATCCGTGCCCTTTCCCGGCGCTAAAAGGGAAATCGTCTTCGACCGGGTCAGCTTTGCTTATCCCGGCGCCGCCAGACCGGCCCTGGCCGACGTCAGCTTTGCGGCTACCAGTGGGCATACGGTTTCTCTGGTGGGAGCCTCCGGAGCGGGCAAGACAACGCTGATGCACTTGTTGCCGCGCTTTTATGACGTGAGTTCCGGTTCCATCCGGGTCGATGGCGTGGATCTGCGCGAGATGGACCTGAAAAGTCTGCGCACTGCCATTGGTGTCGTAAGTCAGGACATTTTTCTTTTTAACGCGACCATTCGCGAGAACATTGCTTATGGGCGAAGCGAGGTGACCCCCGAGCGCGTTGAAGAAGCCGCCCGGATAGCCAACGCGCACGAGTTTATTGAAAAGTTGCCGGAAGGTTACGACACACCCATTGGCGAACGTGGTGTCATGCTTTCGGGCGGGCAGCGGCAGCGCCTGGCCATTGCGCGCGCCTTGCTCGCCAATCCCCCGGTTCTGATTTTTGACGAGGCCACGTCGAGTCTGGACAACGAGAGCGAGCTTCTTGTGCAGCAGGCCATGGATCGACTGCTGGAAGGGCGAACGGTGTTTATCATCGCTCATCGTCTTTCGACGGTCTTTCGGTCAAATCTGATTCTCGTAATGGAAGAGGGAAGCATCGTTGAGCGCGGCACACACCAGGAATTGCTCGATATGGGCGGCGTGTACCGCAAATTGTACGACATGCAGTTCTCTGTGCCGTCGGCTTAGTTTGTGGGACCGCTTGAGCGTCTGTACCTGTTCTTGCATCGTCGCAGGTTTGCGGGCCGCCTGCGCGATCAGGTCCGCTTTGAAGGCCAGCGTGTTGTTTCGGTGGGCAACCTTTCCGCCGGCGGCACCGGGAAGACCCCCGCCACCATGCTTTTGGCCCGTCACGCTGTCCGTCCCCTTGTCCTTTTGCGGGGATACCGGGGCTCGGCCTCGAAAGAGGGGGCTCTAGTCTCGGACGGTGGGGCCGGCCCGGCGCTGGACGCTTCCCGGGTCGGAGACGAGGCGTTGCTTTTTGCCCGGGCCGGATTTCCGGTGGCCATCGGTCGGGACCGCGCGGCGCTGATTCGTCGTTTTGCGGCCGACCGTGACCTGGTGCTGCTCGACGACGCCTTTCAGAATCCATCTGTGTTTCATGACCATGAACTGGTGCTCCTGGACGCGCGGGTTTCGCCCGATCACATGCGGCTTTTCCCCTTTGGTCGTTTCCGGGAACCGCTCAGCGCACTCGAACGGGCATCCACGGTGCTTTTTACGCATTGCGATCGCATCACCGAGCAGGAGGTCCGCGCCCTGCAAACCCGGGTGGAAACCTACGTCAGGCCCGACGCGATTTTCCGTTCCCGGCATCGCGCCCTGGGTCTGGAACCTGAGCTTGCGGCGGGTTCGGCCGTGGGGGTCTTTTCCGGCATTGGGAGGGCCGACGGATTTCACCAGGCAGTGGTTGCTCTGGGCTACCGCATCCAGGCGCAACGGCAATTCAAGGATCACCATTTCTTCACGCAGCGGGAACTGGGGGATCTGTTTGAACGCAATCCGGAATTGCCCTGGGTGTGCACGGCCAAGGACTTCGTGCGACTCAAGGCCGGCTCCTATCCCCCCGAACGTTTGCACGTGCTCGAAATCGAACTGGAAATCCTGGGTGATCGGGAAGACGGGTTTCTGGAACGGGTGCTCGGTCCGGCAAGGCGTCGCTGAACTGCGCAAACAGGAGCAATCATCATGGAACAATCCTTCTGGATGGAACGCTGGCAACAGGGCCGCACGGCCTTTCACCAGGAGTCCGTCAACCCCTGGCTGGCCCGCTACGGGCCGGACCTCTTTCAGAATGCCCATCGCGTGCTCGTGCCCCTGTGCGGCAAAAGCAACGACCTGTTCTGGCTGGCCGCGCGTTCGAAATATGTATTGGGCATCGAGTTTGTCGACCAGGCCGTGCAGGCCTTCTTCGCCGAGAACAGGTTGCCGTTTGAAAGGAGCGCCGAGGGCCGCTATCGTTGTCTCACAGCCTTTCCCGGACAGCTCGAAATTCAGGCCGGCGACTTTTTTGCACTCAAGGCGCCGCCGCGCTTCGACGCCCTCTACGATCGCGCCGCCATGATCGCATTGCCACCGGAACTGCGTGCCCGCTACGTTCCTCAGGTAATCCGACTGCTCAATCCGGGCGCCAGGATGCTTGTAGTACTCATCGAATACGAATCGAGCACAGTTTCGGGTCCTCCGTTTTCTGTGACCGGCGCGGAACTGGAAGCGAGTTATGGTCACTGCTGCCGCATCACCGCACTCGGGCACGAGGAAGCCCCGGCCCCGGAACGGCTACGGGCCGCCGGTCTCAGCGCCGTCCGCGAGTTCGCGTACTCGATCGAAAAGCAATTTGACCCGGCCGACACCGCCGATGAGATGCGAGCATGACTTCCACGAAACCCGGCCCACTCGATGGAGTGCGGGTCATCGACCTGTCTTTGCTCTTACCCGGTCCACTCTGTTCGATGTATTTGGGAGACATGGGCGCCGACGTCATCAAAGTGGAAAACCCCCGCATGCCCGACCTGACCCGGATGATGGGGGCGCGCATTCAATCAGACTCCGGCGAAAGTTCCGAAAGCGGTCTGTTTCTGATGTTGAATCGTAACAAGCGCGCGATCACGATTAATTTAAAGCGGCCGGAGGGTCGCGAAGTTCTTTTGCGTTTGCTGGAAGATGCGGACATCCTGCTCGAAGGATTTCGGCCCGGCACCCTTGACGAGATGGGCATTGGTTATGAAAAACTGCGTGAGCGTTTCGGGCGTCTGATCTACTGTGCGATCTCGGGTTACGGAGCAAGCGGACCCTACCGTGACCTGGCCGGGCACGACGGCAACTACATCGCCTACGCGGGGCTCCTGGACATTACCGGTGAAGCCGGTGGGCCGCCGGTTCTTCCCGGTGTGCAAATCGCCGACATTGGCGGCGGGACTCAGATGGCTTTGAGCGCGATACTGGCGGCCCTCTATGCGCGGGAGCGCACCGGCGAGGGGCAATTCCTGGACATCAGCATGCTCGATGGGGCGTTCAGCTTTCTTTCCCTGCACGCCGGCGAATACCTGGCGACCCAAAAGAGCCCCCGGCGCGGCGCCATGACGCTGAGTGGAGCGTTGCCAAACTACAACGTCTACCGTTGCGGTTGCGGACGCTACGTGATGCTTGGTGCGCTCGAAGAACGCTTCTTCCGTTCTTTTTTACGGCAGGTGGGCCGCGAGAGTTTGCTCGATGGCGTGGAGCTCACTCCGGAAGGCCTCAAAGCGTTGCACCCGAAGCTCGAAGAGATCTTCGCAGCTCGCACCCGCGAAGAGTGGCAAGAGCTTTTCATGAACGCCGACGTCTGTCTCGCGCCGGTCAATTCAATGGCCGAGGCCTTCCGCGATCAGCAACTCCAGGCCCGCGGCATGGTGCAAACAATGTCGCATCCCGAGCTGGGTGAGCTTTTGATGATCGGTTCTCCATTCCATTTCTCAGGTTCGCCGGTTTCTTATCGTCTCCCTCCGCCGCGGCACGGCCAGCACACGGAGGAAGTTCTTGCGGCCCTTGGTTACGATCAGGCGCAAATCGCCGCCCTGCGGGACCGGCGCGCAATCTAGCGTCCGGCTTTCTGGTTTTTGGCAGATTATGTCGGATTTTTCTTCCAATTGGCCCGCACTGAGTCCAGACTGGCCCCGCAGCGCAAAATTGCCCGATGGCCGGTCTTGACGAAGGGCCCGGTTTCGCAGATATTGGCTCATAGCCCTGGTGGAAATATATGTCCCTCACGACCCACGACAAAGACCGGATTGACGATCGGCCCTTTCGCGAACCCGGACCGGGGGAAATGCCGGCCCGTGATCTGATACCGGAACACGAGGATGACTTTGGCCCGGACGGATGTTCGGGCGCCGAGCTTTTCAACGGTCGCACGGGGCTTACGTATCGCGACTACCTGGTGCTACCGGGCTACATCGACTTCCACCCGAGCGAGGTGGTGCTCGATACCTATATGACCCGCAACATCCGCCTGCAGTATCCGATCGTGTCTTCACCCATGGATACGGTGACCGAAGACCAGATGGCGATCGCGATGGCCCTCCTGGGCGGCATCGGCATTATTCACTACAACAACTCGGTCGAAGAGCAGACGCGGCTCGTGGAAAAGGTCAAACGCTTCAAGAACGGCTTCATCTCCGATCCGATCGTACTTTCGCCGGATCACCGCATCAGCGATCTTCACGCCATTAAGCAGAAGTACGGCTTCTCGGGTATTCCCATTACGGAAGACGGAACCCGGTCCTCCCGATTGATCGGCATTGTGACCAATCGTGACGTGGACCTGGAGTCGGACCTCGAGTTGCGCCTGCGTGACGTAATGACCACTGATTTGATCACGGCTCCGGAGGGCATGGAGCTTAAAGAGGCCAACCGCATTCTGAAAGGATCGAAGAAAGGCAAGTTGCCGCTGATCAACGACAAGGGTCAGCTCGTTGCTTTGATATGTCGGTCCGACCTCAAGAAACACTCCGAATTTCCGGCCGCTTCCAAAGACTCACGAAAGCGCCTTCGGGTTGGTGGGGCTGTTTCCACGCAGCTGGAATCCCGGGAGCGCGTGGCGGAGCTGGCGCGCGTCGGCGTAGACGTAATCGTGATCGACTCGGCCCAGGGCAATTCGCGCTACCAGATGGAAATGATCCGCTATCTGAAAAAGACGCACCCCGAGATCGACGTGATCGCCGGAAACGTTGTCACGGTGGATCAGGCGCGCAATCTCATTCGTTGCGGGGCGGATGCCCTGCGTATTGGCATGGGTCCCGGCTCTATCTGCATCACGCAGGACACGATGGCGGTCGGGCGGGCCCAGGCCACGGCCGTTTACGAAACGGCGCGCTACGCGTTCCGTTACGGTGTGCCGGTTATGGCGGACGGTGGGATTTCCAACATCGGAGACATTGCAAACGCCCTGGCAATCGGGGCTTCTACGACCATGATGGGCTCCATGTTTGCCGGAACCCACGAAGCCCCCGGCGAGTATTTCTACGAGAATGGCGTGCGCCTCAAACGCTATCGCGGCATGGCTTCCCTCGAGGCCATGGAAGCGGGCGGCAAGAAGCGATACTTCTCGGAAGACCAGAACATCAAGGTTGCTCAGGGTGTCAGCGGGGCCGTCGTCGATAAGGGCTCCATGTTCAATTTCGTGCCGTATCTCATGCAGGGTCTGCGACTGTCCTTTCAGGACATGGGTTATCGCAGCATCGTGGACCTGCATCGCGGTCTGTACGAGGGTAGCCTGCGCTTTGAACGACGTACCCTGAGCGCTCAGGCCCAGGGCTCGGTGCACGGTCTGTACAGCTACAAATCGCCCAGCATGACGGCCCAGTGACCTTGACTGCAGGGCTCACACCCGTTATTCTGTTCTTATGACTATGGACTTCGAGCGCTTCAAGCGCATTAACGATGAGCGGGTCAACTATCGTGAGATGGAAGACGCAACCGTTGTCTCTTCGTACCGCAACACCGGTTGCGGGGACGGGTACCGCATATATCTGAAGATTGACGAAGAGTCGCCGGAGAAGCGCATTGTCGATGCCAGCTATACCACGACCGGTTGTGGTTTCGGACTGGTGTCCCTGGCCATGGCAACGGAATGGGCGAAGGGTCGCAGCCTGGCCGAGGCCGAGCAGGTGAGTGCCGAAGTGCTCGAAGAAATGTTTGAGTTTCCCGATCGACGGAAGAACTATCCTGAGTCAGCGGCCGAAGCGCTGAGCAAGGCCGTGAGCGACTACCGGAACGGGACCGGGCTGAAACCGCAGGAGCGTGTTACCCGGGCCCATGCCCTGCAAGTCCTGAAAGAGCAGGGACATCTGCGCGGCGAAAAGTTAAACCAGGTCATTCTGGACGGAGCGGATCTCAGCGGCGTGGACCTTTCCGGCGCAGACCTGAGTCACGCCTTCTTGACCGATTGCAACTTTACGGGCGCGAATTTGCAAGGTACGCGCTTACGGGGTGCTTTTTTAAACAATGCTAACCTGACCGATGCGGACCTGCGGGAAGCGGACCTCCGCTGGGCGAAACTGACCGGCGTCAAAGCGGAAGGCGCGCGTTTCGATGGCGCCACGTACGATATTGGAACCCGACTGGACCCCCGGCTTACGCACCTCTTTTCCGTGATGGTCAAGGGGGCGGGACGCGACATTTACCTGGAGGATAACCAGCTCAAGGAGGCGCCGGCATGAGCGCGGAGTCCCCCGTCGTCGTGGGTGAGCTGCGAAAGCTGAATCGGCCCACGTTTCTCTTGAATGGGATTTTCGTTCTTCAGGGCTCCACCGTGGAAGTGCGGGCTGTGCGACCGGATGGCCTGGTCGAGATTGAGTATCGCGACCGTGAGGGCAATCCGCACATTCTGACAGATATAAAGCCCGACGAGCTTGTTTGATTTCGAGTCGCTTTTTGCGTTGACCCTTTCGACGCACGACGGCTATTCGCTACAGCGAGCCAGGTCTCGTTTTTATGGGAGCCGACGATGATAATCTCTTTCGTGTTTCCTTTGACCGGGACGGCATCCTGGGCTTGAGTATCCTCTTCGATCTGAAGATGGAGAATGCGCCCGAGTTTTTTGAAGGCTTCGAGGCCACCTACGGAGACCACTCGACGGTCGTAATCGATTTCAGCAAAATCCGCTTTATAGATAGCTCCGGGGTCGGAATGCTCCTCAAATGCGCGCACATTGTGCGTGGGAAGGGTGGCGTATTTCAGATACTCGGTTTAAACCGCTCACTGCTTTCGGTTTTTAAGCTGGCGGGACTTTTCAAGATATTCGAGTTGTTGGAAGAACCGCAGGCGCGAGAGACCTACCCGGAGTTTTTCTGAGCCGGATCAGAGTGGCCCGTTATTTGCTTCAGGCAACGCCCGGATGCCGTCGATCATATCCTGGAAGACCCTGACTTTGCCATGAGACCCTGGACCCTGACAACCCGCACGTTCCTTTCGGCCCTTTTTCTGGCTTTGTTTGCTTGTTCCAGCTTCAACCAGAAGGAGCCTGTGGCGTATCGTCAGTACGTCGCCGTCTTTCGACTGGATGGCGCGATCTACCCGGAGGGAGACCTCGCAACGGTGGTGCCGCCTACCGGCCAGTGGGACGAACTAAGCCCCGAAAGCCTGCGCGCTCTGTTGGGCAATCTGGAGTTTCGGCGGGAACACGTCTGGGGCCCGATTACCGGCCGTGTGTTCTATCGGGGGCAGCTTGAGGAAGTCGTGCGGGTCGTCGGTGAAGCGCAATCTTCGATTCCCGCAGGCTATCGCATGGTGGTCGTCAGCCGATTCGACCCGGACCGGTCTGTGCTCAGCCGAATGGACCGGACCACTCTGATGCTCTGGCGGGACGAGAATGGCATCAATGTGGTTTTTGGCGAAATCAAGGATCAGTTCCCCCAGAATCAGTTTGACCCTTCAGTGGCCGACGACTGGACCGAGGTCCTGCCGATCAATGTAGGGCAGGCGCCCGCGGACCTGCGTCTTTTGCCCTCGGAGGATTTCGAGTACAAGCTGGTCGCGGGGCGCACCCATTACACCTGGGCCATCTTTGATCCGGCCCGGGTTGCCAGCCTGGAATTTCGTCCCCCCGGAGCTTCCGAATCTGATGCGGCTGCTGAATCTGCGGAGCAGTCGACAGAACACACGGATCTGACCAGCCGACTTCGCGAACTGAGCGAAGCGCTCGAGGCGGGACTCATCACCCGCGAAGAATACGAAGCGCAACGTCAGCGCATTCTTGAGCAACACTGATCGTCTCGGGCCTCGCGGCCCTGACGGAAGCGCCATCGTGCCCTGCTTGCGGTCGAAGGTTCGCCGACTCTTGAGTCAACCGTCCGTGGACCGCCCGCCGGGCATCCACGGTCCGGGGGGCAGCCGCAAATACGGGGTGGTCAGCGCTTCCAGTTGATCCAGATAAAAAAGACAGGGGGACCCGGCCGACGAGGCTACGGGTTCCACCTGAAAACCCCGCAACAGAATTCCACTGTCGGGACTCAACACGTGGGGCGGTTGCTGCCTCACGGCGGGCGGGACAACTGCCGTCAGGCGACGCCAGCCTCCGAAGTCCAGCCGCCCCAGCCCCAGCCGGTGCACCTGGCCGGTCTGGTCGCTGATTTCGATCCAGAGCTGATCGGCCCGGTCGTACCCGAAAACATAGACCGATAGCTCACGCACGAAGCCTCGCACGCGCATCGGTTCGCGAAGGGCCACGCGAAAGCCGCTCCCGACTGCTCCGCGGTACGCGACATACAGATGTGATTCACTTTCTCTAACCGGCCCCGGCGCGAGGTCCGATACGATCAGGTAGCCGTGGGCTCCGATGCGGGGCTGGACCTCCAGGGCCCACCGCTCAGCGGAGGTGTTTGACTCGAAGCTATCCAGGGGCACCGCACGTTCGACATGCTCGGGGCCTGCCCGGGCCGCTGAGCCGGCACAAATCAAAAGAATTACAAGCGCGCGTTCGGCCCATGATCCGCCCCTCCCCATATGCTAATCATCGGCAAAATTATTTCTTACTCGCTTGACACTATTCAGTTTTGACAATTTGTGGGGGCTCAGGCTCTTTGTGAATTTCAGGTTGTTTGCTTCCCCGAAAGCCCACAAATCCAGAACACACACCGGGTAACAAATACAGGAGGAATTAATGAATCGTTACTGGGTAATACCAATCGCTCTGGTGAGCATCGTTCTCTTCAGCCCGGCCTATTCGCAGAACCAGCCTCGGAATGAGGCTGCAGAGGAAAGTGCCATCTCCCCGGGAGAGGAAGCCACCACAACGGCCGACCAGGGGACTACTATGGACGAGGAAATGAGCGCCGCCATGTGGCGAAGCCCCGTTTCCGGCGAACTGTTCGCCAACTCCAGCCAGCTCTTCGAACTTCAGGCGACCGACAATCAGTCACCGGTGGCCTTCACGGAATACAAAGTGGACAATGGCGCGTTTCGTCGCTACCAGGGACCCATTAATGTTCCGGAAGAAGGACCGCATACGATCGTGTACCGTTCCGTTGATACGGCGGGCAACGTCGAGGTGGCGAAAGTCTACAACGTCACGATCGACAATACTCCGCCAAGAGTGCTGGTCGTTCCGGCCCGGCCCTTTGTCACGCGCAATGGACGCACCTTCAGCCCACCGGGAAACACATTCACCCTCCAGGTGAGTGATCAATACAGCGGTATCAAACAAGTTCTCTATTCCGTGAACGGGTCGGAAATGCAAGCCTACGAGCGCGGTCAGGCAATACAACTGACCGAGAGCGGTAGCCAGCTGATCCAGTACAAAGCGAGCGACAACCTGGGCAATGCAACCCAGGGTAGCTCTGATGTTCTGGTCCTGGTCGATGCGTCCGCCCCGCGGGTTGAGATCAAGCCGACTGAGGCTCTGGTGCACATTGGCGACCAGCGCTACGCCCGTCGAAATACCGGCTTCAATGTGGTCGGAACCGACGAAGGCTCTGGCGTTGAGCAGATCATGGTTCGCATCGATGGCGCGGATGAATGGCAGACCTATTCGGACACCATCTACTTCGCAGATGAGCGCGAGCACTCCATTGAGGCCCGTGTCGTGGACGCCGTCGGAAACGAAAGCGAGACCGCAAGTCTCTCCTTTATCACCGACGACAATCCTCCGCGCACACAGCTGACTCCGGTCGGCGCGGATCAGTCCGAAGGTATGCGGGATCAGGCTCCTCGCTGATCTCGGTCTGAAAAAAAAGCGGCCCTGCCGCAAAAAAATGCGGAACGCATGGCAAGTGGGAGACCTTCCCCTGTTATGCGTTCCTTTTTTTATGCCCGGACGGGCAGGCCCTTTTTTCAAGCAGGACCGGTGCCGGGGCAGGTGGGCCAGGCTCTACTCGCGTTCTTTTCCCCGCCCATCTGTCCGGTTTGCGATCGGGTGCTGGAGGCGGCGACCCGGACCTGCCGGCACTGTCGCGGTGCTCTCTCGGAAGCCCTTGCCGATCCTGTCGGGCGTTGTGGGCGTTGCTTCTCTCTGGACCCGCACTGCATCTGTAGCTCCCGAAACATATACTTTGATCGTCATGTGGCACTCTACCGCCTGACGCCCGGTTGGCGGGAGGTCCTGCACCGCTGGAAGTTCGAACAGGAGCGATGGCTTTGGAGGTACTTCGCCGGCGCCCTCCGTCGCATCGGTCGACGATCTTCGTTTTTAGGGAGTGTGGATCACGTGAGCTTCATTGGTTCCGGCAAGGGCGGCCTTCGTTTTCGCAGTTACCAACCCTGCGCGGATCCAGCCTTTGCCCTCTCTCGCTGGCTTGGCTGTAGCGTTGGCGCCGACGTGCAAAAGCGCCGCAGTCGAAGTCAGAGCGCGGCCGGCTACGCAGCCCGGTTTCTTGCCCTGCACAACTCCCTGGCCTTAGAAGGCGGTCCTTTCCTGGCCGGGCGGCATGTGTTGCTACTGGAAGACCTATTCACGACCGGCGCGACAGCGAATGAGGCGGCTCGCATCCTAAAAAAGAATGGCGTTGGCGAAGTGTCTGTGCTCAGTTTGCTGGTGCGGGACCGATCGCTGTGAGGCTGTGCTTCGCCGCCGCATTGGCCCGATCGATTCGTGATGCGCGACCTCAAGAAAACCATGGAAGGCGATATGGCCATCGTGTCTCTGGAAGGCCGGCTTCAGATTGACGACACGGATCAAATCGAAACAACGCTCTCCGAGCTCATTCGTTCGCCCTGCAAGCGTATCATTGTGGACCTGAGTCAGGCTACCTATATTTGTTCTTCGGCGCTGGGCGTCTTGATTGCGGCCAAGAAGGGAATGATGCGGAGCGAGGGAGAGCTGCGTTTGGTTGCAACCGACGGCGACATCAAAGAGTTGTTTCGAATGACGATGTTGGACAAGCTCTTTCGCGTCTTTGGGACGGTTGAAGAAGCGCGCAACTCCTTCCATGGCTGACTCCGTTCTCGGTGTGCGCCTTTTGACGGATGGACTGGATCTGGCATCCCGCAACGATCACAAGATCAAGGAATTTCGCCGCATGCTTGAGCCACTCGGCATCGAAGTGCGTCCCGCCCCGCACGACTTTGAGGCTGAAGAAACCGCTCCCGATTTCAGAGGCAATGCCTTCATCAAAGCCCAGGCCCTGCACCGATTGACCGGTCGACCGGCCCTGGCCGACGATTCCGGTCTCGTGGTGGATGCCCTCGGAGGGGAACCGGGTGTTTTAAGCGCCCGCTACGGTGGCGCGGGGCTTTCGGACGCTGATCGCACGGCGCTGGTTCTTGATAAAATGCGAAATGTTCCCGACGAACGTCGCACAGCCCGCTTTGTGTGCGTGCTGGCCCTCGTGGGCGCAGCGCCAGACGCGCTCTATTTTGAAGGGGTCGCCGAAGGGCTGCTGGCCCGTTCCGTGCGGGGTCAAAACAGATTTGGCTATGATCCGATCTTTATCGATCCGGCCAGCAACCAGACATTTGCGGAGTTAAGCGCAGGCGAAAAAGATCAAAGGAGCCATCGTTCTCGGGCCCTGCAGTCCTTGCTGGCGGCGCTTTAGATCATGGATTTTCGGCTGTGCGAGCCGCTCAGTTGTCGCTGATACCCAGCCTGTTCAAGCGGCCGTCCTGAAAGATGTCCATTCCGGGGGCCAGGATGCGAATATAGCGATCGAAATAGAGCAGTTGCTTCATCAGCAGGGCAAATTCACGTGGAAAACGAATACCGTGACGCTCTCCGAGTTGCACCATGTCGATCATCATACGATTCAGATCGTTCTCATCGATTGCGGACCCGGAGCTCACGCTGGCTTCCAGTTTTTCCATACCACCGAACAGCTTCTTGAGGTCGGCGGCGAAAAGGTTCGCGTCCACGTCATGGTCGGTCGCTCCAATCCCAATCATGGAGCGCGCCATCAGGTCGAAGTTCTCGGTGACCATCGCTTCCATCAAAGAATTCATTGACTCCCAGGTTGTCTTCTGGATGCGACCTACGATACCGAAGTCAATAAAGCCGACCCGCCCATCCTCCAGGACCATCAAATTACCCGCATGTACATCAGCGTGAAAGAAATTGCAGTACATCAAACTTGCAAACCAGGTGTTGAGAGCTGTAATCAGGGTCATTTCCGGGTCGGGGCTGAAACGGCGTATGCTGTCCAGGTCGGTCAGAGGCACTCCGAAAAAGCGTTCCATCGTCAGTACGCGCAGGGTTGTCAGTCGGTCATAGACCTTTGGCGCAAGCGCGTGCGTTATCTGGTTTTCGTCCAGAAAACCCTGGAACTCACGAATATTGGCAGCCTCTTTGAGGAAGTCGCATTCTTCCATCATCGTTTTCTGGATGTCGGTGATGATGCCGGTAAGGGAAGTGCGCGAAAACGCGGGCGCCAGCACCTCGAGCACGCGAGCGGAAACGTACAAGAAATTCAAATCTGTTAGCAGTACGTCTTCCACCCCCGGTTTCTGGACTTTGAGAACCACGTCCTCGCCCGTTTTGAGCTTGGCCGCATGCACCTGAGCGATGGACGCGGAGGCGAGCGGCTTTTCATCTATGCTCTCGAAGTGGTCTTCGACGCGCCCCAGTTCCTTTTTGAGAATCGCCTTGATTTCGCGAAATGGAATCGGATCAGTTCGATCAAGGCACTTCTGAAACTCCTCTACGTACTCGACCGGAAACAACGAGGGAGAACTGGCAATGAATTGGCCTAATTTGATGTAGGTCGCACCCAGCTTTTCAAACGTCTGGCGCAGAAGTCTCGGGGCTGGAGGTCGATCTCCCAGAAGCCAGCTCAGGCCCGTGGTTGCGAGAGTCCCGGCGGTCTGGCCCACGCGCAGAATGCCTTTGAAGGTCCCTTCAATAGAAGAAAACAAATCGGCCATGGAACCAGCCTGGTCGGGATTCGGACCCTGTCATCCTGAAACCGCAGGCTCGGGTACCGGTGTTCCGGTCCAGGCCGGCGGCGAACGGAACTCGCATTCATCGAACGAGAACAGCACTCGAGACAGAGTGCGCAGCTCCAGTCCGGCAACCATGTAGGCACGATCGGTAGCGGCAATGCGGATGCCCAGTTCGCGCGAAAGAAACGCCTCGAGATCCGGGCGCTTGACTGATTCGCCGGCGGTGCGTTCCAGACGGTAGACACGATTGATTGCGTAGTCGGTTTCGTGGCGTACGGCCTCGACATCCAGACTGCAACAGTCCTGGAGAAAAGTGGTGCGTTCGGAAAGCAAGGGCCAGGGGAGCCTGCTGGAGCGATTCAAACCGCCGATTGGCGTAAATGCCGCCTCCGCAAGTAACCTCCGATCCGAATCCCCGATTGCCAGGCGCAGACCCCGGGGTCCGGTTGTGATGGCAAGTGTGGTGGGCTGCGGTAATAAGGACGGCCCGGGGGTTGTTTCCAGGGCCAGCAATGGCAGAAAGCCCTCGTCATGATAGGTTCGGGCGGTCAAACGAACGCGGGCATAGACTTCAAAGGCCATGCGCCTTTCCGCTCCCCGGCGGTATGCCTGCCCGTCGGTTTCCGCTTCCAGAAACGCGAACGCCCAGAGCTCCATCGATGTTTGCCCGGGCCCGACACGAAACGGGGCCGGTAAGATGCGGTTCCCTTCGTCGGCGGCTGCGATCAGAGGAATAAGTAGAGCGCGTCGCATTCGAAACCGCCCGGCCTGTAAACGTCGGTAGGCGTTGCCGGATCGGGCGCAGTGCGGACAGGGTTGGTGCCGCGAATGAAACAGCTTATTCAGAAGCCGAACCGGAGCATAACGACCGTGATTGAGACCAGGATAGTGCCTCGTTGGCTGGAGCCTGTAAAAGGAAAACGAATCATCCGCCGGGTCACCGCGCTCGTTCGCAAGGACAAACAATCGCGCGACCAGGCGTAGCTGGTTGCGTACGGCTTTGCGACCAAGAAGGGCAAGCGCCAGGCGGGTGCGTTTGGCGGGACCACTTTCCAGAACCAGCTCCAGGCCCCCGGCCGCATGGTCCCGGAGGCGGGCCCGAACGGGAATATCGAGCCCCCTCATCACCGCGACCGGAAAATCGTGACCGGCCCGGGCCAGCCTTTCCAGGGCCTCTTCATGGGTGATAGACAGGCGAACGCGGGCCCGCACCTGCCGGTACCGCAGGTTGCGGGGCAGGGGTAGCCGGCGGTGCGCCAGCCAGTACAGCGCGCGCTGAATGGCCGGCCGGAATTCTTCCGCCAGGGTCCAGCCCGGGGTCCAAATGGCACGGAATTTCTCGTTGATCGTGCTCTGAATCTGTTTCAACATGCGCGTAGCCCGGAGCCCATTACTTTGTATCGACTTCTTCCGGGTTCGTCGATAAGAACCTTATGGCGGACGATTCCAGCAGCTTATCCCAGGAAGAAATCGACGCCCTGCTGAACATGGACGACGACTCCGGGGGGGGCGGCGGTGGCGGCGGCGATGACCTGAACCTCGACGGCCTGCTCGGAGGCGGGGGCGACGAGGATTCCGGCGGCGGCGCCTCCCAGGGACTGGATCAGGATGCGCTGAATGCGCTCGCGGGCGCGGTAGCGGGGCCTGCCTCTCGTGGCGGCGGCGGTGGCGGCGGTTCGTCGGCCGGAATGATGCCCAGCGGTCGTGGCGAAGGTGGCGGAGGACGCGATAATGTCGATCTTCTGCTGGAAGTTACGCTGCGGTTTACGGTCGAATTGGGCCGGACCCAGATGTATATCCGGGATGTTTTGATGCTCGGGGAATCGTCGGTCGTGGAACTGGACAAGAACGTTGGGGATGAGGTCGATATATTAATCAACGATCGCCTTTTTGGCCGTGGTCGCCTGGTGGTTCTTGGCGAGTACTTCGGTGTTCAGATTACGCACATTATTGATCCGCTGAGTCGCTTCCGCAATCTATAGTCGATCATCGATTTTATCAATTCTGTCCAGGCCCGGCCTGCTTCCGTCACAACTTTTTCGCTCGGGTTCGCTTTGTGTTGACCGGCCCAGGTTAGTGTGGCATTCTCAGTGTCTCTGGAGAATGACCCATGTCCTTCCGAACGCGCCTGGTGATTGCTTTTACGGTACTTGCGAGTGGCTTTACTATTGGAGCCACTTTGTATTTCTTTCAAGTGGCCGAACGGCTGGTTTACGAGCAGATGAGCTTGCGGCTGAAGGATATCGGCCGTCTCGGCCAGTACATGCTGACCGCCGAGGATCGCGATGCCATCCAACGGCTGGATTTGATGGCCGCCGAAGCTTCCGGCACGATTGATCAGGACCGCCTGAGTGCGATCGAGGAGGGGGACACGGATCAGCCGCTTTCATCCGACGATATCACCGCTTTGCAGAGTCGTCCGGATTTTCAGCGCCTGGTTCAGGTCATGCGGGCCATCAAACGCGCCACCAGAGATCAGGTCGTTCTGCCCCAGGTATTGCCGCAAACCTATCTGGACATGGAAGACCTTCCCCAGGTTCGTTTCGTCTATATTCTGACTGCCATTCCGGAATCGCCGGACCGTACGATATTGCGCTTCATTGTCGACGGGGACTACGAAGAGATCGACCTGGATCAAGACGGTCAGATCGGAGAGGACGAGCAAGCGACTCAACTTGGTCTACTTTACAACGTGACCGGCCAGGATCGACTCAGAGCTGCTTTTGACGGTAACGTATATGCAAACGAGGAATTCGCCACGGATACATGGGGCACCTGGTTTTCTTCTTATATACCTATCTACAACGCAGACGGAACCGAAGTGATCGCGGTAATGGGCGTCGATCTTGATGCCCATGGTCCCTACAATTCCCTGGAGGCGGTCAAGCGAGTCGCGATCGGGATTTGTGTGGTGACGGTTCTGCTTTGCATCCTGGCGGCCTGGCTGCTCGCCCGCTGGCTGACCGGCCCGATTGCAGAATTGACCCGGGGCGCGGACCGTGTTCGCCAGCGGGACTTCAGCGTCCAGATTGATGTTCGGTCAAAAGACGAGATCGGGCATCTGGCGCAGGCCTTCAACGTCATGGTGGCTGAGATTGGGTCCTATTCGGAAGGCCTTGAGGCGATGGTTGCCCAGAGAACCAACGAACTGAGCACGGCTCTTGATGACGTCAAGAGCCTCAAGAACCAGCAGGATGCTGACTACTTTCTAACGACCCTGCTTACGAACCCGCTTTTTCGCAACTTCAGCAAGAGTCGGGCCGTGCACACCGAGTTTTTGATTGAACAGAAGAAACGCTTTCAGTTCAAAAAGTTTGAGGCGCATCTGGGGGGCGACCTCTGCGTGAGCGGCAACCTGCGATTCCCATCGGGCCGGTGGACCATGTTCGTCAACGGCGACGCAATGGGCAAATCCATGCAGGGCGCCGGCGGGGCGCTGATCATGGGGGCAGTTGTAAATTCGATTATGCATCGATCCGCGGCCGATGACCGAATACTTACAATGTCGCCCGAGGAATGGCTTCGGGAGACGTATCGTGAATTGAACGACGTCTTCCGGACCTTTGATGGCAGTATGTTCGTATCCTGCGTGCTGGGTATCGTGGAAGACGCCACTGGCCGACTGTTGTACTTCAACTCCGAACATCCTTCTCCGGTACTATACCGCAATGGGACGGCCGTGCTTCTCGATGAGGGCTCTCACCTGCCGAAGCTGGGTATGCCGTTTCCCACGGATTTCGAGATGCAATCCTACCAGCTTGAGCCCGGCGATGTGCTCCTGGTCGGTAGCGATGGAAAAGACGATCTGGTCCTGTCCGTCTCTGACGAGGGCCGGGTCATCAATGAGGACCCCGAGGTGTTTCTGAAACTTGTAGAGCGGGGTAAGGGAGACCTGAAGGCCATCCACGAGGAAGCCCTGAAAACCGGGGACCTCACGGACGACCTATCCATGATCCGTGTGGAGTATGCTGGCGCCGCCGCTCAGAAAAGTGGGCCCGACCGGGTTGACATAGACGCCGTGACCGAGCTCATTCGGGCACACGATTTTGGGTCTGCGCTTGCGCTCCTGGAGGAGAGGCCCGCCGAGAGTCTGGGTTTCGCTGCCATCTACTATCGTGGCCTGTGTCTGGCGCGCCTTGGGCGCGATCGGGAAGCCGCGGAAACCCTGCAGCATGCCCAAAGCTTCGACCGGGAGCATGCGGCGGTTTACCGACTGCTGGCAAAGGTCTATCGTAATCTTGGAAATGAAAACGAGGCGCGGGAGTATGAAAGCCGCGCAGCCGAGCTGGATCGTTCCGTGAAAAACTGATATCGGAACTGAGCGCGCAAACTTAACGACCGCACGAACTTTTTTTCTGCGCCGCGTTTTAGCCCCCGGGAGGGCTCGATCGGCTTTAGACCGGTGCGTCTTTTTTTGGGGTAGCTTCCAAAAATCCTGTTGGGCAACCGCTTCTTGCCCGAGGCATAAAAGGACGTCTTGTTCGCAATTTTCCCCCTGCTTCCCTAATCCACAGCCTTCCGTTTCCCGACTACTAAGAGTGTAACACCCAGGGGCAAGGATGCCCCTTTGGTATCAAAGTTTCACGGAGGAAACTCAATGATTATCAACCACAACCTGTCCGCGATCAACTCGCATCGCGTACTGAAGTTCCAGCATTGGAATGTGGACCGGAACATGGAGAAGTTGTCTTCCGGCATGCGGATCAACCGCGCCGGCGACGACGCCTCTGGTTTGGCCGTATCTGAAAAGATGCGTTCCCAGATCAACGGCCTGCGTCAGGCTGAGCGGAACACCGAAGACGGTATGTCCCTCATTCAGACCACCGAAGGTTATCTGCAGGAAGTCGCTGATATTATCCAGCGGATTCGTGTGCTCGCGGTACAGTCCTCCAACGGCATCTATACCGCGAACGACCGCCAGATGATTCAGGTGGAAGTCTCGCAGCTGATCGACGAGGTCGACCGGATCGCATCCCAGGCGGAGTTCAACAAGATGAATCTCCTGCAGGGAGATTTTGCACGGGGATCACGTACTTCTTCTATGTGGTTCCACATTGGACCGAACCAGCATCAGCGCGAGCGCGTATTCATCTCAACGATGACCTCACGCGCTCTCAATCTGATGAATGCGGATGGAACTCTTCTGACCCTGTCAACAGCGGAGTTCGCGAATGAGTCGATAGGCGTACTGGACGCTGCGTTGCATCGCATCAACAAGCAACGTGCCAACCTGGGCGCTTACTTTAACCGATTGGAGCATGCCGCGAAGGGCTTGATGGTCGCCTACGAAAATATGCAGGCGTCCGAATCTCGCATTCGTGACACGGACATGGCCGAAGAATCTGTGGCTTTCACCAAGAATCAGATTCTCGTTCAGTCCGGAACGGCAATGCTGGCTCAGGCTAACCTGCGTCCGCAATCCGTGCTGCAGCTGCTCCGATAATAAAACGGCTTTTGCCGACAGACTTACGGCGAAGGTTTCCACCTTCGTTTGGCGGGGGGCTTGCTGGCCCCCCGTCATTTTTTTAGGGGCCCGATCGACCCTTTAATGGGCCGTCAGCCCGGATGGCTGTACGTGGTGGGTCGCTTGAGACCCGAAAGAACGTTCTTCGTCGCGTGATGCCGTCCTCCAAAGAAACCTTCTCGAAAAAATCGATCGATTTCCCGTACAGGGACGACCAAGCTCCGACGTTCGTTTTGGGTCGTACCTCGTCCTGCTGGTCCAGGCGCACGAGTATGACAAACATGTTACACATCGTCACACCGCAACCCGCGGCCAGGCAGCGCAGCTCCGTCCATAATTCGCCCGGCACCCGAACATGCCACCGCTGAATGGTTGGATCGTCCGCTTGATACTTGCGCGTGACGCGCTGGACGTTCGGCAATCGACCCTGGGCGCGGTAAAGCGCGGCTTTCCCGAGCAGGAATTGAAGGTAGGCAATGACCCAACGGTGCCGGTCGCGCTGCCTGCGCAGAAACGGTTCTAAGTCCTGCGGCACCAGGAACGTGCACGCTGGCCTGCTGGGTTTGATTGCATTCGAGTCCCACTGCAGTTCTTTTTCCACAAAAGGAAGAGGTCATCGGACTGCATCTTGTTGCGCGCTTTTTGAGAATGGCAGGAGACGATTGCGGACGGAACCGTACGAAACCCGCACCCAAAAACAGATCGCGCAGCAGCCCAAAACGATCGTCAGGATGCCCAGATAGCCGGCCTCGGGTCCAAAGGCGCCGCCGGTCCAGGTCTCGGGACCCAGTTGCTGAATCACGATCAGGCTTTCGCCGATGCGTTGCCCACTGACCGGAAAACCAAACAGGCTGCCCTGGAAGAAATTCCAGGAGAGATGCATGCCGACCGAGAGGGCGATGCGGCCGGTAAGCACGTAGGGGAGCGCCAGTTCGACTCCCGCGAGTACGAGGCAAAGCGTACTGGTCAGGCTTGCATTGGGATTCAGGGCATGCAGGCCGCCAAAGACGGCCGACGATAGGAGCACTGCCAGAATGATGCCAGCCGGTGCCGGTAGCCAGCGGAAGCGCAAACCCTCGGCCAGGTTCGTCAAATGGTAGGACCGACTCAAGAACTCTTCCGCGATCGCGACGCCGATGAAAAGCACGAAGCTTTCAGTAAGCGTTGCCAGCAAGTCGGAGGTTACCGGCCGCGGGCGATGCACAATCCAGCCCATGAAGTATTGCGCGAGAAAGATGATCTCAATTAGAATTGCTCCCAGAAAAAACCCGAAGGCCAGGTCAAAGCGTGCGTGTCGATCAAACACAAGTCCGAAGCCCCGGGTGTTGCGACGATCCAGAGCTTTTCCGGCAATCAGCATGACGCTGATCACCAGCAATACCTCAAAGGCAACCGACATCAGCAGGCCCCAGCCGGACAGATCAACGCCCAGCTCAAGAAGCAGGGCACGGTAGGGAAGAAAGGCGACGAAAAGCGCAACTCCCAGCGTAATCAGTACCGCCGTATGAGCGGCCAATCGCGTTAGCGTTCGGTAGCGTCGTTCATCGGAGTTATAAAAGATCCAGTTCAGAATCTTCGGGATGTTTATCGCGTCTGCCTGCGGCGGCTCCGTTTCGTCCATACCTGCAATCGTCCGGATCTATTCTGCGGATATTCTGCTGAACCAAACGCAACAGACCACCCCATCGATACGAACCGGACCGCCAGCGGGGTCCTGAGTCAATCAGAAAGGCCTTCGGGGACCGTACCCAGCAGGTCTGCGATTGCGGGCAACACTTCAACCACGTCACCGGAGATTCGGACGCTCGCCAAACGATCAAAAGGTGTCGGTCCCTGGTTGATAAGAACCAGGCTACCCTGATTTTGAAGCACCAGGGCCGGCAATTCGTTGACCGGGAATACTTCGAGGCTGCTTCCAGCAACAACAATGACATCCGCCATTTCCGCTGCACGCCAGGCACGTTCGGTTGTCTCCGGCGGCAACGGCTCTCCGAACAAAACCACGTCGGGCTTGTAGACGCCGTGGCATAACGCGCAGGCCGGCACCGCGCCACTTTCGATCGCATGCCGGGTATCTGCCCCCGAAACCCGGTGGCCACATACGATGCAACTCACCGTGTCGGCCTGGCCGTGCACT
This sequence comes from Spirochaetales bacterium, assembly GCA_024233935.1. Classification (GTDB taxonomy): domain Bacteria; phylum Spirochaetota; class Leptospiria; order Leptospirales; family Leptonemataceae; genus JACKOY01. Next base: position 44,379 of record JACKOY010000007.1, read on the forward strand.
GCCAGCACTTCGCGAGTTCCGGCCTTCTCGTGCAATCCATCTATGTTCTGTGTAATTACTTCCCGCAAAAAGCCCAATTGCTGAAGGCGGCTGAGGGCCAGGTGGGCCGGGTTTGGTCGGGCGGTTGCGAATCCGGCCAGCAGCGGACGAATCCAATCGTAGAAGCGTTCGGGGTGCGCCCGAAAAGCTTCAATCGAAGCGACTTCGAAAGGATCATACTGCTCCCAGAGGCCCGAACCGGGCGAACGAAAATCGGGGATACCGCTGGGAACGCTGATGCCCGCCCCCGTTAGCGCTATCGCATGGCGCGCCCGACGAAGTAGATTCGCGGCTTCTTTCAAGCGTGTCTTCATTGCCCGGTCGACGGTGGGCTGAGTACCAGCACGCGATCGTACTGCTGGTTAATGGCCGCGTTGCTGAAAGGCAGACCATGGCTGCGACCCGAAAGAAAAAGCGGTATCATATCATCATAGTGGGGCGAGAACGGGTTTCCCGATTGACCGGCCGGTATGGTCAGCGTTGCGGGATCGGGTTGTGAGAAGTCCACCACCAGGCGCATGGCGGGCACAAAGGTCATGCGAAAGTCCTGGCCCCAGTTGAACCCGCCGGCGTTGATCGTATGGCGATCGCCGCCGCCGCCGTACGGACCACGGTTAAAGAGCAGTGAGAGCAAACTGCGTCCAAACGTGTGTTTGTATTCGTACGGGTGCAGCGCCGCCCAATCGTAGCGAGAGGCGCTTGTTCCCCAACGTTCCAAACACTCGCCGTAGGCGGCCAGCAGCGCCGCGCGCAGAACATCAGTTTTGTCTTCGACACGATCCGCAGTGCTCACATCGTCAAAGAAGGGACTGGTTTGCCGGACGAGTAGATGATCGACTGCGGCGCCATAGCCTCCCTGAGCCGCAAAGAAAGCCGCCCGCATCTCATCTTCCTGAAAGATCGGATCGTCAAAGAAAGTCAGACGCGCAAAATGCTGATACAAAAGCCCCATCAAAGCGGCGGCGGGTTCACTCCGATCCATTTGTCCGCTGAAGTCTTCGAGCAGCGCAAGTGCGCCCGATAGCGCTTCCCGATCCTGCCCGGAGCTGCCGGCAAGCAGGGCCTCCTTCATCGACTCCGTCGTCAGACGTTCGGCGATGGTCCGGGCAATCAAAGACACGCGATCGAACTGCATCTGTTCTACAAAGGTGCGGTCTATACGATCGCGGCTCAGAATCAGTTCCCGTACCCGAGCCGCCCGGGCCCCCGCCGTCCAGGAATGGCTCATCTGGATCGGTGCGTTCGCCGGAACCGTGCGGTTGTTGGCGGTCACCAGAAAGCCGCTATCCGGATCGATGGAATGCGGTTGGTCAGCAAAGGGCAGGTAGGGCAGGCGCCATTCGTAGCGTCCGTTCCAGCCGGGCGAAGGCAGTTGCCCGGTGCCCCGCATACGGCGCGGCACCCGTCCGGTGGTCTGCCAGCCGATTGAGTTCGCATCGGCGTAGACCAGGTTTAAGTACATCGAATCGATCCCGGCCATGGCGGCCCGCGCCCCCTCCATTGTACGGCTCCGGCCCAATGCAAAAACGGCGTCCGCTGCCCGCTCGCCGTCTGCGAAGCTCCACCGATGGGCAATGCCGTAGCGACTGCGATAGGGTATCGGTTGCAGCCGCGGGATCGTGCGTTCTCTTGAAGCGCTATCGTTCAGCAAAGGTCCGTGGCGTGTGAACCGGAGTGTACGTTGTACCGTTTCGCTTTCGCCCTTAATCCTGAATTCTTCGTTCATTTCCAGCGTGGGAATCCAGCGGCCGCGGTACTGATACTCGACCCGCCCATCTTCACGGGTACGCAGCCGTTCCAAAAAGAGGTCCTGGCTATCGGCCATCACCATGGTGGCGCCCCAGGCAATGTTGCCGTTCGTTCCCAGAAGCACGATCGGTATGCCGGGTATCATGACCCCGGCCGCGTCGTAGTCGGGTGATCTTAAGTGCATGATCATCCAGAAACCGGGAATGCCGAAACCGAGGTGCGTATCGTTGGCGAGCAACGAACGGCCATTCTCGGTGCGCGCCGGAGCAATGGCCCAGTTGTTGGAAGCCGGAATGGAATCCGCGTCGCTGCGATGTCTGGCGGGCGCCAGAAAACTGAGCACCGATGCACGCGCGCTCAGAAGCGCGCTGCTCGTTTGTTCTAACTCGGTCAGGTCGAGTCCCGCAAGCTTTTGTGCTTCCTCGAAGGGCAGGGGTGCGTCCGGGTAAATCGGAACCAGGTAGCTGGCATTTTGCAGACCGAGACGGCCGGCCAGTTTCAAAAACGCCAGCTCTTCGGGCGCGTTCATGCTCAGGTCGTAGTTGGCCAGAGCAAAAAGCAAAAGGCTGTCCTCCGGTCGCCATTCTTCTGGTTCGTAACCGGCGATCGTAAACTCCAGTGGCAGGCGATTGTTCTTCACATAAGCGTTTATCCCGCGCGCAAAATCGTGCAGGAGCGCCAGGGACCGGGGTGTAAGCCTTTCGTAAGCCTTGCGGGCATAGCGCGACAGACCAATCGTCCGCATGAACACATCGGCCTCAAGCGCTCCCGGGCCGAGCAGCTCTGCCAGCCGGCCGCTCGCCGCCAGCCGCATGGACATCATCTGCCAGAGCCGATCGCCGGCCATGGCGTAGCCGGTCGCAAAAAACAAATCCGCATCGGACCCGGCTTCAATAACAGGAATACCGAGATCGTCCCGCATGATGCGCACCGGCGCCCGCAGTCCCTCGACGGTGATCTGGCCGGTCTCGGGCATAAGGGTGCTTCGACCGTAGAGATGCAGACAGGCCAGGACCAGAACACCCAGGCCCAGCACGCCCACCAGTGCGAGCAAGACGCGCCGTGGCCAACCGCTGAGGCCTGACTTCAACGCGGGAGCCTTCGGAACGCCTGGGGTTTGCGTCGTTTGCGCCGTCCGTGGATGGCGTTCTTCTAGTGCACGATCGGAACTCGCTTTTGTTCGGTTCTTCTTTGCGCCAGCGTTTGACTTTTTTGCCGCCGTCTTTCTGCGGGGTTCTTTCGATGTTTTTTTGCTTCGCGGCTTTTTGGCGAGTTTCTTCGCTATGGCCTTGCGTTTGTTGGTTACGCGCCTGGTCTTCGAAGCCAAACTGCGACGGGTGGACTTGCGGGCCATACGCTCTCGCTTCCGGTCAGTCCATTCGATAATTCAGGCGAAAGGCGCGTTCGGCGCCGGGCGGAACCTCAGAGATGGGCTCGAAGGAAACGTCGGGCATTTCGCTTTGTTCCAGACGGTCCTTTACGGCCTGGGTCACCAGTATCTCCCAGGCCTCGGCAATGTCTTCGCCAAGCTTGCTTGCAGCGTTGACTTCCGCGCCAAAAACATCCTGATCGCCGATCTTGAGAACTTTGCCAAACCCCAGCCCCACACAGAGCAAAATCTGTTCTTCTTCGGACCGACCGGTGTTGTATTCTTTGAGCGTCCGGTGCATCTGTACGGCGGCATTCACGGCCTTGCGCGCGTTTCGAAAAATAACAAGAAAGCTATCGCCTTCTACTTTGAGAAGTATGCCATCGTGTTCGTCGATCAAAGGCACGAGCAGGCGTTCGGACTCCTGAATGGTCTGCAAAAAGTGAATGATTCCGAATTTGGCCACGCCCCGCGAAAAACCCGAGAGGTCGGTGAACATGATGCACCACTCTTCACCAAACAGGTCCCAGATACGCTGGTCGATCATCGCTTTGTCGGCGCCTGGTTTGAGTCGTTCCTGAATCAGCGCTTCCAGTCGGTCTTCCGACGCGCTCATAAAAATGGATCTTCGCTGGGCCATGTCCAATGGGGTCCCTTAAGTGGCTTTCGGTCAAGTAAAGAGCAGCCCGATCCGGCACCCGCCGACCACTTTCTGGCATCCGTTTTCGGGAATCGCCGGGACCGCCTTGACCCGGACCGGCTGGAAGCAGGCCTCCGGCGTCGGTCCTTCCGCCGGGGATGTCTCTTTCGGTAGCGGCTCATCAGCATGCCCGGTGACTTCGTGCGCTGCAACCGGTTCGGTCATCTCGAGCAATGCCGGTAGCTTCGCCTTCCCCGGGGCCCACGATCTACAATATCGCCAGCGCCAGCGGCTCTTTCGTATTGGCCGGGGCGAAACCGGTGGGCAATTCGAGGGCTGGTACGGATGGCACTCCGGAAATATCTATGTTCGATCATTTTTTCTGCAACCAGGCGACGCTTTGCTTGTCTATAAAACGTAGCAACGAGCGAGTGGCAGCAGTGAATCTTTCGAAACTACATCATCGGGATACGTTTAAGGCGGCGGTCTGGTCACGTCCAGTCCGAGCTGTGTCCCGGCGGTAGTCGCAGAGTAGAGTTCATGCGCAAAAGGCCGCGGGCAAAAAGCCGCGGCCTTTTTGGTTTTCAGGCGTCGCGGCAGTCCCGGTCGGGAGGTTGCGATGCAAAGTCAGAGTTTACAGTGCCAGCGGCAAAGGGGTGATCCACGTCGCATCGGGGCCGGCACCTTATGCCTGCTGCTGGCAGCGTTTGGTTTCAGTTTCAAGTCCATTCTCATCAAGTTACTGTACGCGCGCGGGATAGAACACGACACGATTCTTATCATGCGTTTCTCCATGTCGGCGCCGCTATTTGCGCTGGCGCTCCTGTTTCGCGAAGGGCCGCGTGCTTTTCGCATGCGCCTGAGCGAGTTTGCGGCAATCAGCGCCATCAGTATCATCGGGATCCTGGGCTCTACGTATCTGTCGCTCTACGCGATTCAGCGTATGCAGGCGTCGATCGCAACGGTTCTGATTTTTACCTACCCGATCATCACGATCCTGATCCTGGCGTTCTGGAAACGTCGCCTGCCGCTGCGCATGTTCGGCATCAGCCTGCTGGCTTTGACCGGTCTGGCGTTAACCCTGCGCGCCGACGCAATGTCTCTCATGCGCGACCCGGGCGCCCTGGCGGCCGCGATCGGAGCGGCGATCTGCTTTGGCTTTTACAATGCGGCCGGTGAGCGTTTCTTTTCGGGCTTCTCGCCGCTGCGCCTGTCGGCGTTTTCGATCATGATTCCCACGCTTGTGCTCATGGCGGGGCTCGGCTGGAAACAGTATCCAAACGATGGCGCTGCCTGGACGCTGGGCGCCCTGCTGGCGATTCTATCGGGTTTTCTGCCGTTCTATTTGTTCATGATCGGCCTGCGTATTGTGGGCGCGGGCCCGGGCACCATCACCAATTCGTTGGGCCCCGTCTTTAACAGCCTCTGGGCCTTCTTGCTTCTCGGGGAGGGCAAAAGTCCCTGGCAGTTGCTGGGCATTGGTCTGGTTTTGCTGGCGGTGATTTCGGTTCGCAGCTGGCCCGCTCAACGCTGGCTGCGCCTGCAGCGCATACGTGCGCGCCGTCGAAGCCTGCAGGGGGCGCGCTCCGGAGCCCTGGTCACGCAGCCGCAGTAATCTCGGGCGCAGGGTCGATGGCATCGGCCCTGCGCGCTTTGTGTAAGGTCCCCGCGACTTCGCCGGGCGGTGACTGTCGGCAAACAAAGACAGAGCCATCGTTCGGTATTGGTCTAATGCTAATGGTGGTCTCAGGGCGCCGCCGGAGCTGCGGTCGGTCGAAAGTCATAGTCCGCTTCGGTGGCGAAAGGCTCGGTCTCGAGCACCCGCCTCAGATCGCCGAAGTTTTTCAGGGCCGCGCGTTCGTTGAAAAGGCGCGCGGCGCGTTTGCGTCCGCAGCCCGGCAGTGTCGCCAGGGCCCGGGTGTCCATAGCGCAGAGCCGAATGGGATGGCAGAGCGCTTTAAGGCTGCGCTCTTCGGCGCCGGTGATGATCACAGTCAAAGCGGTGCGCTGCCCGCTTTCGAGTAGCCTGCCATGCGCTGCGCGCGCCGTCGGATCGGAGTCCGGGATCTTGATCGTAACCGGGTAGGACCCCAGGGGCCGACCGAAGAAGTAGCCCTGGTTGCGTCCTTCGATGATCACGTGTCGCAATCGTGTGCCGGGCGGAAAGTTTCGCAAAAGCATGACCTGGTCGATCTCTTTGCGAATGCGTTCTCGATAGTAGAAAAAGCGCTCTTCAAGGGCGCGTGGTCGGCGGTGTTTTGCATGAACCGCCCCCTGAACCTCTGGATCGTTTTTGAGTTTTTCGAGGCGCGTGTGCTCGAACGTAACCGCCTGGCGGATGTTGATGCGGCGCAGAAGCAGGCCGCGATCAAGTATGGTCTTTAAGAACTGATAATTCAGTTCAAACGTGCGTTCACTTTCCCCGGGCAGGCCGTGAATGAAATTCAGACCGGGCAGCAGGCGCGGGATGCCATCGGCGCGGCGCGCCCCGAACTCGTTTACGATCTCAATCGCAGTCACGGCTTCTGCAGCGCTGCACTTCAGATCGTTCGCTTTTACTACGGCGGGATCGGCGCTTTCCAGGCCCATGGCGGCCGTATCTCCGGGAGTGTTCTTGCTCGAAATGATCTCAACAACGCGGCGCGACTCCTCTGGAAAGGTTGCGATGAGTCCCGGGTTTATATTGTCCAGGTGCAGCAGCTCCAGATCGGGTGCATTCTTGTGGATGCCGGAATAGAGTCGCTCCAGACTTTCGGGCCGCGGACGCGGGAAGCTGTTCTGGAAATCCTGCATGTCGGGCAGATAGGTCATCAGATCGGCCTGTCGACCGAGCCTGAAAAATCGATTACCGAGACGGGCCAGCTCGGCCACTTCGGCGAAAATACCTGCCGGATTTCGAAACGTGGGCTTTCCGTAGAAAGCTTCCGTACAAAACGAACAAAACACATCCCGCGTGCAGCCGCGATAGGTCTCCAGCTCCAGAATCAGATATGGAAAGTTGGGATGCAGTCGTGTAAGAAAAGCGCCGCGCGGCGCCCATCGATCCACTTCAAGATAGGTATGCCGTGCGCCGGTGTAGTACGGACCATCGGAGCCTGCGCTTTTGCCGGCCGAAGATCGAAAAATATCAGGCGCCTTCGCGCGCATGCTGCCCGCTTCCCGCGCAAAAGCCGCCACGTAGCGCTCCACATCGCCGCGAACCAGGTATCCGCCGGCATCCTCGATGCGCGTTCGGATGGCGCCGGAAGCGTAGCGAATGGGGCCGCCAATCAGGGTCACCGCTCGCTTGTTCTTGCGGTGGCGGCTTTCCAGAAAGGCCAGCAGTTCTGCCACCGTGCCCATTTTGCCGCCCAGGTACTTTCCCGGCACCGTCGCGCCGGCAATCACCACCACCAGTTCTTGTTCCGGAAGAGGTTGTCCGCGCTGCCGCCACTGATCCACGGTCATGTACTCGATCGCGGCTTCGGGTACTCCCGCGTCGACTGCGGCTCCGGCCGTGTAGCGGCAGTAGGGCGACAGATAGGGCGGCACACCGAAGCAGGCCGGTTCGTCAACATAGAAATCCAGGATCAACATGAGCGCAGGCAGGCGCCGCCACATTTGACTTTACGATAGTGGCGATCGGGTTAATGAAGGCATGGACAGAAAAGCGCATCCGGGCTCTGCTGGAAACCGAAAATGCCATACAGGCTTCGGACCTGCCCTACGAAAAAATTGCTTTTCGCAAGCCCGGAGGGCGCGGGAGCATGGGGCCCCCGGTGCAGGTCCAAACATCGTACGGGAGCGCTTCTGCAGAACCAGAACCAAAAAACGCCCCGAACGATCGCGAACACCGGCCTTCCTGCCTTCCCTGTACTACCGGGTCGTCGGCGGTATGCGTCCTTACTGACCGTGTTTGCCCTGCTGGGTATTTTGGCCGGCCCCCTGACGGGCTTGCTCCAGGCCCAGGAAGAAAACGATCTGGCGCGTCGCCTGCGCGAACTGGAGCGCAGTCCCGTGCTCCGGCAACTGCTTGAGGATCGCGAAGCACTGAACGAAGACCAGCGCAGAATGCTCGGAGCGGCGGTCGACAACCTGTCCGACGAAGAGGTCGATCAGGAACTGACCCGGATGGGCCTTTCGACGGAAGGTTCGCCCATCGCCCGGCGCGTGCGCCTGAAGATTGAGCTCGGCGCTATCGATCCTCCGGAACTGCCGGTCGCCGGAGAACTACCGCGTATTGAAATCGAAAACGCCAGCGAGGGCGAGTTCTTGCGCGGCGAAGAGGGGGAAGGGGGGCTGCTACGCCTCGAAGGGCGCATTCGCGTGCGCCTGCCGGGCGGTGTGTTTTATGCCGACCGGGTCCTGGTCGATACCGAACGCCAGGAAGTGTACGGAGAAGGCAACGTCGTCTATCGCGAACGGGAAAGCGAAATTACGGCCGAACGCATTATCTACAATCGGAAACTGGGAACGGGCATTCTCTACAACGCCGAAGGCTATCGCGAACCGATCTATTTCATAGGCCGTTCCATTCAGCAGGTCAGCGAAGACCACTTTTCTATCAGTCACGCCTACTTCACGACCTCGGTCGCAAAGCCGCCGCACTACAATTTTACGGCCCGCCGGCTCTGGGTCTACGATGACAACAAACTCTTTGCCGCGGGCGTTTTGTACTACGTGGGCGGAGTTCCCGTGCTGCCGCTGCCGTTCCTGTTTGCCTCAGATTGGGGCACGGGACTCATCACCCAGGTCGGCCACAGTGACGTGCAGGGATGGTTTGTGGAGACCACCTATCAGTTCGGCGTTCCCGAGGCGGCCTTTTCCTCCTGGCAGCCGATGGCGTATCGTTTCAAGTTCGACTGGCATCAAACCACCGGCGAGATGGCGGGGGTTGAGTTCTTTCGCTTTTCGCCGAACCTGAACTACTATTTCGACCTGGGCGGTGCGCGTTTCAAGCGCTACGAGATCATCGGTGACTTTCGCGAACGGGACGAGCTGCGCTTCACGAATCAGGTGCGGCGCTCGGATGGAACCATCGGTCGGGTGGAGGACCGCTGGTACAAGGCTTTCGCGATCGTCAATTATCGCGCTCAGAATTTATCCAATAACAATACCCGCAACGTGCAGCTGCGTTTTGAAGACTACTCGCATTTTCTCTATGAGTACGAATTTGGCGGGCGCTACGTGCCGGAGTCCACCATCCCGGCCCTGTACGCGAACTCCGAAGCCGGTCGCGGTCTTGTGCGCCCGAACACGAACTGGAACCTGGTCTACACCGAAAACATCGACGACCTGGCCATCCGGGTGGAGGCGACCCGCAACAACACCTGGGACACCGGCAGCAGCCTTTACGACGACTCCGAGTATCTTCCGGCCAACGACGTTTTGCCTTCGATCGATCTGACCAAGAAATGGAACATGGGGCGCATCCCGTACCTGGATTTACCGGTTTACTGGTACCACAACCTGCACACCGATCTCGAAAAACAATATTCGGTCGGCAAAGAGTTTCAGTCGATCAACAACAACCTGTATCAGACGGCGTTGCGGACGTATTTTGGAATTTTCCCGTATGTGTCGCTTTCCCCCTCGGTCGGTTACGGCGCTCAAAAGAGTGTGCCCGAATCCCGCACCACCAGCGCGGTGGATGCGGCCGCCCTGGCGCGTGAGGCGCGCAAGAATAGCTATCAGTTTGTGTTCTCGGAAACCAGTCTGACATTGGGCCCGCATTTTCTTTTTCTGGAAGCGACCTATCGGGTTAAGAATTCGTTTAAGGAAGAACAAAACGATGCGCCGGTCATCAATCTGACCGGCTTTACGGGCAATCAGAAGGTGCGCGAAGTGGAACTGACGCTGCAAACTTCGCCCATTGTCAACACGATGTTCAGCATCAATACCGTGTACGATTTTCGGGAGTTCGATCGTCCGGTGGAAAGTCGAGAGCGCTGGTTTTATCCGGTATTTCGCACGGACATCTACTTCGATTTCATCAACGGCTTTCGGCCCGATCGCGAAAACCTTTTGTCCCGCAATCGTGTGCATTTCATGGGCCTCAGAATTACCAACGACTACGTCTACGATCCGCGGCTCAAACGCGACCACAGCGATGTCGTGGGCCTGAACTTCGAGGCCGGCGGCTTTGACCTCTGGTTTTTGCGACGCCTGCGGTATCTGGAAATGGGCGCTTACTGGTATCATGTGTATTATAATCCCGAGCTCGATCATTTGCGCTACACCATGAAAGCCGACGTTCAGCTCTGGAGCTGGGGTTACCTGGAAATGGAGCTTGAGTCCCGGGCCACTGACGTAGAACGCTATCGGGGCAACTCCACTGATGAAAACGGAGAGCCCGATCATGTGACCTTCGGGGAAGATGTCGCCAATGGTCTGGGTTTTAACGGCGGAGAGCGTCGACAGGATGCCGTTTTTAATGTGGCCTTCTTTCGGGGCGCCCTGATTCTGGATCTGGAAGACTGGGAGTATCGCTTCGGCTACGAACTGGAACAACGGGCCGTGTTTGGCGGCACGAACACGCTGGAAGTGGTGAATTACTACGACAACCGGGTGTTTTTCAGCATGACCCTTTTGCGTTTCGATTTTGGCGGCATCGGCGATCGGGGCAGCCGCTTCATCATCAACCGCCAGCGGGTTCGTCCCGGCGACATCGGGCGCACCTCGATTGGCAGCGAACGCCTCTTCTAAGAAAGCACACCATGCTTCGCGAAAGAAATCAGACTTTCAAGTTGATGTTTATTGGCCTGGACCTGGTGCTTTCGGGTTGCGCCTTTGTCATGGCGACGGTGCTCCATTTTTTTGTGCTCAGCCCGGAGCAGCGCGCCTTTGTCATGGCCGACACCGGCGGCATGTTTGCGCCGGGTCTTTTGGTCCCCGAAGAGCATCGTTTCATCGTAACGTACTTCTATCTGGGCATCCTGATTGCGGTTTGCCAGGTCGCGACCTTTATCGCGACCGATCTCTATCATCCGCGGAGGGGACTCAGCACCGCCCGCGAGACCTTTGCGATTTTGCGCGGCGTCTTTTTGAGCCTGGTCGTGGTTCTGGCCTTGCTGTTTTTCTATCGGGGCACCAGTTTTTCGCGGGCGGTCATACTGTACAACGCCGCTTTTTCGGTCTTACTGGTTTCGGCCGGGCACTACATCTTTCGTATGCTCATGGGTCGACTGCGTGCGCGCGGTTTTAATACGCGCCACGTTCTGATTCTGGGCACGGGCCCCAACGCCGCCCGCCTGCTTACGATCTTAAAACGTCACGCAATCTACGGCTATCGGGTGCTGGGGCTTTTGGGTCCCGCTTCGGCGGCTCTGCCGGAGTTGAAGGATCGTGTGATCGGCAGTTTGCGGGACCTGAAGCGCGTGGCCCGGGAATTGCAACCCGACCTGATTGTGTACGCCATGCCGCACAAGAAAGCCACGCTGCAGGATGTGATCGAGTTCTGCGACAACGAAGGCATCGATTGTCGCATTGTTCCGGACATGGTAGAGCTGCTCACCGCCCGGGCGCGCCTGGAAGACATGGACGGTATGCCGCTGCTTACGATTCGCGACATTCCGCTCAAGAATGGCTACAATCGTTTTGTGAAACGCGGCTTTGATCTGGTGATGGCGGGTTTGTTTCTGATTCTGATGTCGCCGGTCTACTTCTTGATCGCTTTGCTCGTGAAGCTGGATTCGCGCGGTCCGGTTTTGTTTGCCCAGGATCGGGTAGGCCTGGACCGGCGCACATTCCGGGTCTATAAGTTCCGGACCATGGTCGTGCAGGACAAACAAAGCTCGGACCTGACCTGGGGTAGCGCCGGCGATGCGCGCGTGACCCGCATTGGGAAGTATTTGCGTAAGTACTCACTGGATGAACTGCCGCAGTTTCTCAACGTTATTAAAGGCGATATGTCGATTGTCGGCCCGCGCCCGGAACGCCCCCATTTTGTAAAACAATTCAAATCGCGTTACGCGCATTACATGCGCCGGCATTCGGCGAAGGCCGGCATCACCGGTTGGGCCCAGATCCAGGGCTGGCGGGGCGACACCTCGATCGAAAAACGCGTCGAAGCCGATATCTATTATATAGAGAACTGGTCGCTCTGGTTTGACATTATGATCGCTCTGCGTACGCCCAGGGCGTTGCTGACAAAGCCCGGCGAATAGGCAGGCAGGTGGCATGCCCGGCCAGCCGAGCCTTTCTGTAACGGCCGCACTACTTTATGGGAGATCCAGATCTGGCGAGCGCCATGCCCGAACTCCCAAATACGGAGTACTGCTTACGTGCACCGGGAATATAAAAAGAGTATATAAAAAGATTGACGGTGTCGCACGGGGGGGGGGTACCTCTGGCGCGTGCGAGCCTTGATTCCGTGCCTGACGCTGGTGGTGGCCTGCATTCCGACTTCCCAGGGGGATGCCGAAAGCGATCGGCTACTTCAAGCAGTTCTGACCTACGGGCTACGACAGCCGCTGGTCGTTCCGGAGGTTTCTGAGGTTCAGACGCTGGCACCGGCCGAACAGGCAGCCATCCTCGATGAAATCGAATCGCAGACCGCGCGCGGTTTGAACACGCCCGAGGCCCGCCTGGAACAGGCGATGGCCTTACGTGAGATGTTCGACTATGTGCAATCCCCGGAGTTCGAGCAGTCGCTGGAATGGACCGGCCCTATCGAAGGCGTGCAGCCGGGAATGACGGTCGACGAGCTGGTGGACAGTTACTTCGGCATCATGGATCGTGAAATCGAGACCTATTCCCGCGAAGAGCTGGAAGCGTTGCGTGACGAAATCGCGGCGAGTATGTACAGCCTGGTAGACCTGGAAGGCAAGGTTGAACTGGGGCCGGAAACGGTCGCCCAGGATGAGTTGGACTATCTGTTTGCAAGGCTTGCGCAGTTTCGCGAGCGCGTGCAGGCGGAATTGGATAGTAGGTAGAGCCGTTCTTTTGGAGAGGATGCAAAGTGTTCAAGGCAATCGGAGTTTCCCTGGTTTGTGCGGTCATGGCTTCTTTGCTCTTCCTGTTGCGATGCGAGCGAGAATCAAATCGTTGTCAAGAGGGCTATAGGATTTGCCTGCTGACAACGCTGGAGCCGGGCCTCCCTGTGGAAGGCCCGGGGGGCGTGCTTGCGCGCAGAGGCACCTGCACCTCCTTATTTCTTTCATGTGAGGGAGCATTGTGAGTCTACTCCGAAAATCCATCTTAAGTGCGCTGTTGCCGGTTCTGGCAGCCGATCTGCATGCCGGAACCCTCACAGAAATCAGGGACACGATTCGGAATCTGCCGGGCTACTCAAGGGGCTTTGACAAGGACGCGATCAGGGACTCGGTTATCAGAGCGCTGGGACAGTACCTTGTGTTGCAGGACACGTACAGAGGTGCTGTCGGCTGCGGCTGCAGACTGAAGGGCGGGGGGCCGGAGGCGCCCTACGCCGCCAGCAGCGACATCGACCCTTTCCGAAACCCATACATCTATTTTATGGGTGATTCGCGTGTGGCGACGCTTAATTCAGGTGTCGACATCGATCAAAACTTCGAGCTGTCTGCGCCCAGCTGGGGTGGGTTCGCCGCGTACTACCAGGAATATACGCCGCGCATCAACGGTTCCCTGGCGATTGGAGGCACAACGTCTCAGAACCTCCGCACGCATTTCGATGAATGCGCCGGCGGCGATTTCCGGCGCTTTTATCCGGATCCCAATGTAGTGAGCCATATTCAACTCGAATATAAGCGTGGCGTCCTGCTCACCGGCGGGAATGACTTTAAGATCTACGAACCGATTTTGCGGGCCCTCCCGATTCTGATTCCGCTGCGCCACAATCATGTTCTAAACAACATGAATCGGGTGGTCTCGTATTTCCAGGCCCAGAACGCCGAGGTTCTCATTCTTGGCCAGACTCCCTTTCCTGTCAGAGGGTACCTGAATACTCAGGGCCGCATGCCAACTCCGCTACTGGATGCGCTTGGCAATTGGCAGGCCCGCATGGATGATCGCCTGCGCAAATGGCAGGCTTACGAATCCGGCGACGAATCCACGGCGGACAGACTCGAGTCCTGCGTCCTGCTTTCGATCCCCGAGGGGGGTTGCAACTTTCACGGCAGCATGCGCGACTATACCGGCATCGGGATCTATGCCCGCGGCTTCACTGTCGCAGCGCGCGGCTTCCTCGCAAATCAAATCCAGCAGTGGGGCGGGTTGGGTGGCCCCGATAATACCTGGCTAAGCATGCAGATGGCGATCCTCACAACCGTCACCGTTCCGTTCGTCATACAGACCCGAAATGTGGGCTTCGTAAACGATTGGCATCTTTGGGTCGATCCATATGCGGTCGCCCACACGGGCCAGTGGCATGTGGGCAATCCCGTTCTTTACAACGATGATGGCATTCACTATTCGGCTTATGGACACGCCCTGCTCGCGAATTCCCTCATGACCTACTGGGACACGCATGGCTGGGACCAGAATGAAATGCCGGCAGCCGGAGATCGTTGCCACTTCGTTACCGGGCTTACTCATCCGACCGGCCAACCGTCGCGCTGGACGGAGGAACCGCCGCCGCTACCGGCCGCTTCGGACGAGTTGCTCATTCTAATCGGGATCTGTCTCAGCACAGGAAACTGTAAAGTCTGAATGGGCGTCAGGGAGTTACGCTGGCTCTCGCCGCTGCCCGTTATTCTGGCCCTTGCTCATATGGCCTTTTACGCTCAGCGCGGCGAAATGCTCGGCGCGCTGTGGCTATGCAATCTGATTGCGATCGGGCTCGGGATCGGGCTTTTGCTGCGGCTTCGGGTGCTCGTGGCGGTATCGGCCCTCATGGAACTACCGGCGGCCCTAATCTGGCTCGTCAACATCGTGCGTGCCGACGAGATATTTCCGACGTCTATTGCCCTGCATCTCGGAAACCTCTACATCGCCTGCCTGGCTTTGAGGGCTTATAGTGTTCAGGTGACCGACATTGCCATCGGCCTGGTGGTCGTCGCGCTCGCTCAGGCGCTCACCTGGGCCCTTTCGTCAACAGTGGCCGCTCCCCTGCAGGGGGCAGTGTTGAGTGTCAATGCGGTGCTGATGGCGGACCGCACCTGGGGCCGGATCGTTCGCTATTATGGCGTCGTCTATCTGATCTGTGGGAGCCTCGGCACGCTTTCCTGGCTGTTGGCTCGCCGCGTGATTCATAGAGGAGGACCCGCCCATGGCTGAACGGCGGAGACGCATTCGTACGCCGCGCCGAATCGTGGCTGTTGCGGTCGTATTGATGTTGCTGCCGCTTATTCACATAGCCGCGACCGCCTGGGCCGAAGAGATCCCTCTTGCACAGCCAGGCCGTGTCCTGTCCCGGTATTCCGCGCTTGGCCTGCTTTTCCTCTATTTGTCTCCCCTGGTGGGCGCACTCCTTCTACGGCCGCGTCCATGGTCATGGTATCTGTTCCTGGGCTACGCGTTCAGCGTTGGTCTGTACAATTTCGTGGAACTGGTCCGCACACCGAGTCTCTATATGCAGGGTTCGTTGTTGCGAGCCGTGCTCGGTTTCGGCTTTGCGGCGTTGGCCATTAAGCGCGACATCTATTCGCCGTATCTGGCGATCTTTCCGCGTGGATTTCGGCGCAAGCGACGTGTGCACAAACGCCTGAAGATCAACGTTGATGGACACGACCGCGAGGCGCTCGACATTTCGGATAGCGGCTGCTTCGTGCGCTGGAAAGGCTGCGAGAAGCCTGCCGGCACTGAATTGAAGTTGCAGTGGGCCTTTACGGGCGCCGAATTCGACGCTATCGGCGGTATTGTACGCATAACCGACGCTGGCGTGGGCATCGCCTTTCGAGGCACCGATTCTGCCTGGAGAAATCGCCTGCGGACAGCATTCGGCAACGCATCTGCAGAGAAAGGTTCAGACCGCAATTGATATGACATAGCCGCCGATGTGAGCGGCTGCGGGATGAACTGGCCAACCGACAATGGCTTCATGAAAAGGGAGTAAACTGCACCGGCCGGCCGGTCCTGACTCAGCCGTTGATTTCGCGGTTGAGGGCCGATAGCTCGTTCCAGATTTCCGCGCGTTCGTTTTCAAATTCAGCCGGCGGAAGCAAAATCCAGCGTTCGAATTTCTGACGACCAATTTCGAGCCTTTCGAGTTGCGCGCGCGTGGTTTCGTTTTGCGGCACCTGCGCGAGACGTGCCCGCGAACGAACGATGAAAAGACTGACCTGGATATAAATGCGCTGGCGTTCGAGGCCATGCTCTGCACTCACGATTTCATAAACCGGATCGGCGGCGGTTCTTTCGAGAAACAACTCGACGTTCTCGTGGGCCCGTTTGAGATTTGCGCGACTGGCCTCGCTATCTTCCGCGTTGCGGGTGATCCAGGCCGCCGTTACCAGCAGATTTAAGGCCAGCATGGCCAGGGCCAGTCGGGTCGATGGCGTGGCCGGGTTCTGCCGACCGGCGTGCACGAACAAGAACCACAGATAAAGGTTCAAAGGCCCCTGAAACATCGTCAGAAGATCCCAGTCCGCCGGCAATCCGATGATGCCGTTCCAGACAAAAGACCAGGCCAAAAGCGTAAGCGTTGCGATTGCCAGAAAACGCGTCGGCAAATCGGGAATCCAACTCCAGCGCTTGCGATCGGGGGAACCGTACAGCAAAAGGGTCAGCAGTGCTGCGGGCGCCGCCGGCGAGGCCAGCAAAAACAAATTCAAATGACCGATCACATGATCCGCGCTGAACCAGCGCGACGGATTTAAGACCGGTGGGTTGGCAAAGTGGGAGTCGGCCGGAATGGGCGGGTGGGGCGCCAGAGTTAGAAAATAGAGCGCGCAGGCCCCGAAAAGCAGAACGGCACAAAGACCGGCGGCGAAAGCTCCGCGAACAAACGCACCGGGCCGGCGTTCGCAGTAGACCCAGGCAAAGTACGCCAGCGCCGGAAGAAGAAGCCCCACGATCAAATGAAAAAGAGCCCCCACGCCGGCCAGAAGCGCGAGCAACAGCAGCGGCCGCACCGAAGGCGCAGCCTGCGGCCTTTCTTCCAGCAGACGGGCGCCCCAGGCCAGCGTGCCAAACAAAAAGGTCGATGCGATGGTGTAGTTCTCAACGTAACCGGCGTAAAGCTGTACGGCGGGAACGGCTACGGTCAAGGCCAGAAGCGCCAGACGCTCCGGAAAACTGCGCTTCTGCCAGAGCACATAAACAAACAACAGATACGGAATCAATGCGGCGTAACTGATGTATGCATACACCTCCTCGATGGGAAGACCCCGGCTATCGTTCAGCCATAGGTAGGCCCGCGAGCGCACGTACAGTTCGAGCAGTTCGTCAATGGTGTCCAGGTAACCCAGCAAACGCGAATAGACCGGGACGTGTTCGAGCAAGAGCAGGCTATCGCCGAGGCCCGCCGGCGGCGGCAAAAACAACTGCATGCGGAATTTCCAGAGCAAGATCGGAACAACGACAAAGAGCAAAGCCAGCAGAATCAGGCCGGGCAGGCTGGCCCCTTTGGAAAACGGCGGGCGCATGTGCGGAAGCACGGCGGCGAAGCTCGTAAGCACCAGCACAGCAATCAGATAGGGCAGGTTGGCTCGAAGCAGTTCGAGCGCCCACCATTGCTCGTCCCCGATCGTCATCACCAGCATCAGGACGACAATCCAGAGGCTGAAAAACAGCAGCGGTCGATGGACCGTATTCAGATTCAGATATCGTCCTCGGTCATCGGGGGAGGATGGTTCAAGAGGAACGACTCTCGATCCTCGTTCCACTCTTTCTCATAGTCCATCATGATCTCACGCGCAGGCCAGGACTCAAGAATCTCACGCATGATCTGATTCTGGCGAATGAGCTCGAGCACGGTCGTGCGTCGGATTCTGTTCTTTTCGGCCATGGCTTATTTGTGCGCGGCCCGCGTGTCAGCCAATTCTTTTTCCGCAGCCTCGGTCGGATGAAACTGGAAACGAAGATAGTACGCGGCCCGACCTTTCTCCGCACGGGTGAGTTGCTCAAAGCGCGTCCCAGGAGCGCCTGCCGGTCGCTCCCGTCGGAAGCCCGGCCGCGGCAGGATATTGCGGAAATCCACCGCCTGCCCGAAGACGCGCAGCATCTGTCGGGCGTAGGGGCCGTGGTCGGTCGCCAGCTCCACCAGGGCTTCGGGTCTCAAGAGCCCCGACACGCGGCCGGGGAAGCCCGGCCCGATCAGCCGATGTTTGCGATGTCGTCGCTTCGGCCAGGGGTCCGGAAAATTGACGATCAATCGGTCGAAACTTTCCGGCGGCAGAATTTGCTCCAAAAACCAGCCAAAATTTACCGGAATCAGGCGCAGACGTTCCAGCACACCGGCCCGGCGGGCGCGCCGGAGCGCACTTCGGAGTCGGTCGGACTTGATTTCAAAAGCCACCCAGCTCAGATCCGGATCGGCCTGCAGACACTCCACGGCGTATTCGCCCCAGCCAGAGCCCAATTCCAGCGCGCGTTTCGGGCTACCGCCTGGAAATAGCGCCTCCGGCGCCAGTGGACAGAGCGCGGTCGGAAGTAGAATGCCCTCCAGTTTGTGCACCGGGCGCGGCCGCGTCGCCAGGTGCCAGAGGCGTTGTTGTAAAGCGAACTTGTCCGTGCCGAATCGCACCGAGTGTTTCTCCCCATCAGACTCTTTTCAATACCCAAAAAGCTAATGCTTTCGTGGCGCGCCTTCTTTTCTTGGGTCCGGACGCGGGTCGGCCATCAAGATTGGGTTTCGTCGATCCGTTATTGAAAAGGGGTATGGCGTGCTGCCGTTTGCCGGGAATGCCCGCCCTCCGGCCATGCTGATCCCGGCCGGGTTACCGTCAAAGACACATGCAAATAAAACTCTGGGGAGTTCGTGGTTCCATCCCGACGCCGATTCATACTTTCGAATACCGGCAGCGGCTCGTGCACGCCCTGGAAGCGGGTCGCGAGCGATGGGCCGCGGATCCGTCGCTTTCGAGCAAAACCATTGTAGATGAGTTGCCCGACATCACCGGCCATTTGATCGGCGGTGAGACCACCTGCGTGGAGGTCCTTTCGGGGGACGGCAAAGACCAGCTGATTCTGGACCTGGGCACCGGCGCCCGTCGTCTGGGCTACGACATGATGGCGCGCGGCATCAAGGGTGATGTGTATATTCTTTTGACTCACACCTATTGGGACCATATTCAGGGCTGGCCCTTTTTTGTGCCGGGATTTTTGCCAACGAATCACATTCATTTCTATTCGAGTTTTGAGAACGCCCGGGAGCGCTTTCAACGTCAGCAGGATCCGGCACACTTTCCGGTTGAATTTGAACAGATGCTTTCGAAGCGCGAATTTCATATGCTGGAACCAGGCCGGCCCACCAGCATCAACGGGTTCACTGTTCGCACTGCGCGCCTTGCTCACGACGGCGCCTCTCTGGCTTATCGATTGGAGCGCGATGGCAAAGCCTTTGGATTTGCGACCGACACCGAGTATTCGCATGAAAACTTTCAGGAACGTGTGAACTCCGACCGCGAAATTTTCGAAGGTCTTGATCTTTTAGTCATGGACGCGCGCGGGGCAAGCGACCCGGCCAGCGCCGCGGCCGGGCGTCCGCAGACTTCGGTAGCCCTCGCGATTGCCTGCGCGCGCGAGTGGAATGTCGAGCACCTGGTGTTGGTCGACCACGATCCACGGGGTTCTGACGGCGAACTGCTGGTGCTGCCGGCCCGTTCCGATGCCGATTCTTCCTCGGGTGGTCCGCGCGTCGAAGTGGGCCGGGAAGGGGCCGAGTTCTCGCTCTAACGCCCACTTCGTGCGAAGAACTATCGCTTTTCTGGTGCCCGGCACCAGTGGAGTCACCGCTTCTAAAGCTAGCGGCGTTTCCAGGTGAAATTCACATTCAGAAAGTAGTTTCCGATCAGCGCGACGACAATGCCGATCATGTTGTTTACGGTCCGGCGTAGATCTTCTTCGAGAACGCCCGTAAGAAATCCGTTCACGTGCAGGAGTTGAAACACTCCCCACTGAACCAGAACCCCTATCGAACTGATTGCTTCAAACAGGGTGAAGCCCCAGAGCGCCCGCCAACCCCGATGCCGGTGTTCATAAAAGGTGATGTAGTTATTCAAAAAGTAATTGGAGATGATGCTCAGCTGAATTCCAAAGGGCACCGAAAGATAGAGCGGATCCAGCACGTTTGTAAGGCCTGTGTAGACCTCTGGCAGGCCGGCTGCGCTCCCGAGCCGTTCGCCCAGCAAGTTCACGAGCACGCCGGTGGAGCCCACTGCACTGTACATGGCAAAACGCGCCGAGACGAAGCGGCCAAAACGCATGTCGTAGAGCGCCAGCAGGTAGTTGCGCATGACCGACCCGCTCAATTTGGTTTCCCCGTGTTTGCGCAGGCGAAATGTGTAGCCGATCTCTTTGATCTTAATGTCCGGATTGCGGCCAATGAATTCCAGGAGGATCTTGAAGCCCACCGGGTTGATGCGGTCGGCGCTGCTCTTAAAGAGCCGCCGGGATACAACAAAGTAACCGCTCATGGGATCTTTGACCCGCACCGGCAGAAGCAGGCGCGCCATTGAAGCCGCACCCCAGGACAGAAAGCGGCGGAATCGCGAAAAGTCGCCGTAGCTGCCGCCGGCGCTACCGCGCGAACCAATGGCGAGATCACAGTCGCCGGAGTCCACTGCCGCCACCAGTTCGGGCAGGATCGCCTCATCGTGCTGCAGGTCCGCGTCCATAACCGCAAACGTGCGGCCGGCCGCAACGCTCATACCGGCTACTACTGCGCTGGAAAGGCCGCGTCCGGTCAGCCGTCGGACAACGCGAATACGCGGGTTTTCAGCGGCGATCGCGTCGGCGATTTCCCAGGTATGGTCCGGGCTGTTGTCATCGACGACGATGATTTCGTGCGCTATGGATTTCAGAACCTGACCCAGACGTTCCAGAAGGACCGGAATGTTTTCGGCTTCGTTGTAGGTCGGAAGAATGACGGAGACTGCGGGGCGTGCCATTGCGGGGCGCTCTGGCTCTCGTTTTGGGTCGGTCGCTGCCCCGCTTAGTTTTCCAGGCAGGTCACGTTTCCGGTAAAGACAGAACCAGAAGTGCTGACCATCTCAAATTCCAGGCTGGCGAAGGCAACACCGTTTTGGGAGGAGTTCAGGCGCAGGCCGTTGGACCAATCTACAATGCCGGAACTGGCCTGAAAGGAGACCGAAGGGACGCGACTTGCAAAGATGAAGGCGTTTGCGCCGCCACAGGTCACGTTATCGACCGTCTCGCAGGTGGGATTAACGCCGATCGTGCCGTTGCAGTTTACGAAGTCAGTTGTGGGGCAGGTCGAGGTGCTGGTCGTCGTTGGCTGCAGGCGAAAGGTTTCTTCGGATTGTTCGTACTCGAATTTGATCAGTAGAGTTTCGCCGTTCTCGAACTGGATGTAGGTATCGACCGCGTAGACCGAGTCCGAGCTGTCGGAACTGGACGTGGTGCTCGTGGTTGTGCTTGTGTCTTCACTGGCCGTGCCACTGGTGGCGGTCCCGCAGTCAGTCGTGAGGTCCGAATCAATCGTGCCGAAAAACTGGTAGGCGCCGCCCAGAGCGACGACATCGGGGCCAACAATTAAAGCTTCCCCGTTTTCATCGGTGCTTGTGCAACTCAGAAGGCCGGCGGCAAGCATGACCAGAACCGTTGCCCCGGCAGATAACTTTTCTTGCAAATGGCTCATCGCAAATCCTCGAAGAATTCCTCAGGGCTTAATTTCAACCGACCGGGCCGCGCCGTCAAGTTGTGCGGGGCCACCTCTCGAACATCGGAACCGCGCCAGCTCGAATGCATGTGCCTGCAGGAAAAAAGCAAAGAGATTATGTCGTGTAATTCTACGGCGCCGAGCCGGCTCGCCGGGAAGATCCGACGTTCGACCGCGTTCCTCTAATGCGGCGTGCGTATGAGGTCGAGAAATTCGATGCGTGTGCTTTCCTGGTTTCGAAACGAACCGTACATGCTGCTGGTAAACACCTCGGAGTTTTGTTTTTCAACCCCGCGCATCATCATGCACATGTGCTTGCACTTGATAACAACGCCGACGCCCTGAGGTTCGAGCACTTCGTTCAGGGCCTGGCAGATCTGGACCGTGAGTCTTTCCTGCACCTGCAGGCGACGTGAAAACATGTCGGCAATGCGGGCCAGTTTCGAAAGCCCCAGTATCTTCTTGTCGGGAATGTAACCGATGTGGGCCCGGCCATAAAACGGCAACATATGGTGCTCGCACAGGCTATACACTTCGATGTCTCGCGCGATGATCATGCCATCGTTTGCATCTGAAAAGATGGCTTCGTTAACCACGTCATCGAGTTTCATACGATAACCGCTGGTCAGAAAATCATAGGCCCTGGCCACCCGTTGCGGAGTACGCAGCAATCCTTCCCGGCCCGGATCTTCCCCGATCAAGCCGAGTATACCGCGCACGTTTTCTTCGATTGCCTGGTGGTTCAGTTCGGGGTGCACCCCGTTTAATCGATCCTGATCGCTCAAAAAAATCCGCCTGTTTCCGAAGGCCTTCTGTGCCTCTGCCTGCCGTAGTAAAGGCATGCGACCGGCGGACGTAAAGTAAAAACGTCAGCTGTCCGGCGGCTCATCAGAATCGCGGGCCGCGTTGGCCTCTTCGCGCAATCGAACCAGATCGAGCTCCAGGCGTGAAAACGGCGCCCGTCGCAGGTACAGTCGATTCAGCAGATCCACGTAAACAAGACCGCCGTTGTAGAGTTCGAACTGTCGGGCCAATAGTGGCAGCGAAGAACGACGGTTGGTCTGTGCGTCCCAATAGAACATGCGATTGTCGCCCAGGACAATAAACTGACGCCGGTCACGCAGGTAGATCAAATGAGTTGCGGTTCGTGCGTTGATCCCCGATCCCATGGCGAAGCTGTTGGTCCAGCGCAGGCTGTGCAGCTTCCGGCGACCCGCTCCCCCGACGAAGACGAAGGCGTCGGCAAAGTCGACCTCCGGGTCCGGCCGACCGGCCTGCTCGGGGTTGGCTTCTTCAGTAACCGTGTCACCGTCAAAAACCAGCACAAGTTCCGGGCTGGCGCAGGGCTGGGACATGGCCTGCAGGTCTGTACCCATCCCCGCGTAGTAGTAGCCCTGGTAGTAGCCTGCCGTTCCGAAAAATATGATCAACCCACGATCGCCCACCTGGTGTAAAACGAAGCGATTGGCAGTCAGCCGGTATTTCGGACGAAAGCGACCCGAGGGTAGATCGCGCACGCGATCGCTTTCAGCGAGGCCGGTTTCATTGAGCGCGAGATGCCGCACGCCACCGTCCCGGGCGAAATAGATGTAGCGTCCATCGTCCGTGATTGCGGGCACCTCGTTGCAACGCACCTCCAGGCGCTCGTTTTCGGTCGGCAGATCAATGATTTCGCTCTGATTCAGGTCCACGAAGAGCGCCTGACAGTTGCCGTTTTCTCTTCGTATTACCGTGGCAAAGCGGCCGCTGTAAGACAGATTAAAGTCGACCGGTTCTTCGCCGATGTTCACGTAGCCTTCGGAGTCACTACCCCTGAAATAGAAACGCCCTTCCGAGATCCAGGCCACGCGGCTTCCGTCAATGCTGCGTCCCAGCAGGCGCATCACGCTGTCCTCGTCGATGGGGATCGAGGACTCGTTGTTGGTTTCAGCCAGAAGTTCGTCGATTTCTTCGAGGGCCTCCTGCTCGCGACCGCTCGCAATCCAGAGCGAAAGCCGCTCGATGGTCTCTTCGGGGCTCTCCAGGCAACGCACCGGGAACAGGCCAGCCGTCAGGACCAAAATCACCAAGAGCATATGTCGGAGCAGCGTTGCCTGGCGCATGGTACTTCTTTTTCTGTCGGGGCGGCGTGTGTAGTCCTTTTTGCCCCGCACAGACTTTGGTCGCAGAATTTACTCGCCCCTGGGCGCGGGCTCAAATTTCTTGCACAGGCGGTGTTTAACAACGCATCTAATCATGGCAAAAAAGACGGCAAAAAAACCGGCAAAGAAATCGCCCTCCAAATCGGCTTCGAAAAAGAAGCAGTCGGGTAGCCGTGCTTCGAAAACCAGCCCGAAAAAAAAGGCGCCGGCCGGCCGTGGATCGGCGCATTCCCAGGGCGCCCGCTCCCCGGCGCCGGCTACGCCTTCGCTCTCTGCGGGAGCGGGTCACGAGTGGTTGGGGCTTGCGTTTCGCGCCAGACGGGCCTGCGGCACACTCACAAAGGCCGACGAGGGCCAGGAGATCGTGGTTGCGGGTTGGGCTCTGAGGTATCGTGATCAGGGCGGCTGCGTGTTTGTGGACCTGCGGGATAGGACCGGTCTGTTCCAGCTGATGTTCGATCGTTCGGTGATCGGGGAGAGCTTTAACGAGGCTGAGAAGATCCGGCACGAGTACGTGGTGATCGCCCAGGGTACAGTGCGGCGCCGGACCCCCGAGAATATCAATGCTCGCATGGCCACCGGCGAGATCGAAATGTTGGTCAGGCATTTTGAAGTGCTCGCACGTTCCGAAACGCCGCCCTTTGGGGTCGATGAATTCAGCGAAACCACCGAAGAGATGCGGCTGCGCCATCGTTACCTGGACCTGAGAAGGGGCGAAATGACCGAGGCCCTGCAGGCTCGCTCCCGGCTCAATCATGCGTTGCGCGGCGCGCTCATCGACGAAGGTTTTGTCGAAGTTGAGACACCGATTCTGAATAAATCCACTCCCGAGGGCGCCCGCGACTTTCTCGTGCCGGCACGTTTATCGCCCGGAAAGTTCTACGCGCTTCCGCAAAGCCCGCAGCTCTTCAAGCAGATCCTGATGGTCGGTGGTGTGGAGCGTTATTATCAGATTGTAAAATGTTTTCGAGACGAAGACCTGCGCGCGGATCGACAGCCTGAATTCACGCAGCTCGATCTTGAAATGAGTTTTGTGGATGAGGACATGGTCATCGAAACCATGGAGCGAATCTGGACGCGCGTGTTGTCCGAATGTTTTGCCGTCGAGTTGCCGCGTCCTTTTCCGCAGATTTCGTATCGTGATGCCATGGAGCGTTATGGTCTGGACGCACCGGATGTGCGCTACGGCCTGGAACTTGTGGATGTGGCCGATGTCGCATCGGCAAGTGAATTCAAGGTCTTCCAGACAATTGTAAGCGAAGGCGGCCGCGTAAAAGCCCTGGCGGCTCCCGGCGGCGCGCGCCTTTCGCGCAAAGACATCGACGATCTGACCGCCTGGGTCTCCGAGCACTTTGGAGCAAAGGGACTGGCCTGGATGAAACATGAGGCCGACGGTCTTAAGTCCGTGATCAGCAAGTTCTTCACAGCCGAGCAATTGGGACAACTGGCCGATCGTCTGGGCACCCGCGAAGGCGACATCGTTTTTTTCGGGGCCGGACCCGAGGCGACCGTGCATGCAAGTTTGGGAAATCTTCGAAAACGGTTGGCATTGCAGCTGGGCCTCATACCGGCCAACAAACTGGCGCCGATCTGGGTGCGCGATTTCCCCATGTTCGAACGGGATCCCGAAAGTGGCCTGCTGGCAAGCATGCATCATCCGTTTACCGCGCCCCGCGAGTCGGACCTGGCAGATGTAATCGATGCAAAGCGTTTCGCGAAAACCACGCGCCCGGTCCTCGCGCGGGCCTACGATCTGGTCCTGAATGGGTCCGAGATCGGCGGCGGCTCGATACGTATTCACCAACCCGAAGTTCAACAGGCGGTCTTTGGACTGCTGGGCATCTCCCCTGAAGCTGCCGAGCAGAAGTTCGGGTTTTTTCTGGAGGCTCTGCGCTTCGGGGCGCCGCCGCACGGCGGCATTGCCTTTGGCCTGGACCGGATTCTGATGCTGCTTTTGGGCCGGGAATCGATCCGGGACGTGATTGCCTTTCCGAAAACCCAGCGCGGCCACTGTCTCATGTCGGATTCGCCTTCTGTGGTCGAGGCCACACAGCTTCGGGATTTGCGCATTCGTTCCCTGGCGACGGATCCGGTCGCCGGTCAATAACAGATCCTTTTTTGGTTGCCTGGAACTTGCCCGGAGCTGAGAATGCGGAGCGCGACCGGGAGTGCGCGCGTTTTTTTCGTCCATTGTGATAGAGAGTAACGGCAGCGATCTTCGTTATCGGTTTTCGAACAGAGAACTCTTTCGGACGATTTGCGGAGTGGCCGATGCAGGCATCGCCCACCTGGAAGAGCTGTTGAGCGTCAAACTGATTCCCAGGGGGCATTCCTTTCTCATTCACTCCGATCAGAGCGATCGCGTGGACTTTGCCCGTTTGTATTTTGACGCGCTCTCAAGGCAGTACAGTCGCAACGGCGACCGTTTGCCGGAACACTTCGATACGCATTACCTGTACAGATTATTGAAACAAGAACAGACAGACGCGGCGGCGCTGGCAGCGAACGCGGAGGAAGGTGATCCCACCGCCTACGTGCGTCAGAAGATCTTTACGAACTATCGCGGTCGCCCGATCCACGCTCGCACCAGGCGCCAGGCCGAGTTCTTTCGCTCCATGATGGACAATGCGATCACCGTCTGCATCGGCCCGGCCGGTACGGGTAAGACATTTCTGAGCGTGGCCTCGGCCTGCCGTATGATGTTTGAGGGCGACATGGAGCGGGTCATACTGACGCGCCCCGCAGTCGAAGCCGGCGAGTCGCTTGGCTATCTGCCCGGAGATCTTACGCAGAAAGTGGATCCGTACCTGCGGCCACTGTACGATGCGCTTTACGAGTGCATCGGCTTTGAGAAGGTCGGCGATTTTCTGAGCACGCGCAAGATCGAAGTCGCGCCGCTGGCCTTCATGCGTGGCCGCACCCTGAACGACTCGATCGCAATTCTCGACGAAGCCCAGAACTGCACGATTGCGCAATTGAAGATGTTTCTGACGCGCCTGGGAAGGAATAGCCGTATGTGTTTGAGCGGCGACATCACCCAGATTGATCTCACGCCCGGTCGGTCCGGGCTTTTGAAAGTGGCCCGCATGCTTGAGGGCATGGAGGGCGTCGGTATCATTCGTTTCGGGCGCGAAGACATTATCCGCAATCCCATGGTCGAAAAGATCGTGCGTGTGTTCGAAGAAAACGTTCCGGATGAAGACCGGGCGCCCGGGGATCCGGCCCAGGGAGAGGTGTCCTCGTGATCCTGGATCGCATCACGGATTACTTTCAGTCGCTCGTCGTGCGAATTTCGATGTTTTTTACCCAGTCGCGTTCCCGGGAGTACGTGCGGCGGCTGCAGTACTGGCTTCTGGGCGTCACGGTCTGCTTCACGACCTTTTCGCTGGTCTTCCCGGGATTGCGGCCCCCGGAGATTGACCTTTCGGAGGGCGGCCCCTGGACTGTGGGTCGCATTGCGCCTGGCGATCAGGTGGCTTTTACGAACATCGAGTTTTTGCTGGAGTCCGAGTACCGTCGGGCTCAGGAAGCCGCGCGCCGTACCGCACGCCTGCATTTCGTGCGGGATTTTTACGCTCTGACCCGTGAGTCTGAGGAACAGGCCGAAGGGGAAAACCCCAGTGTGCGTCAGATGTTGAACGAAGACATTGCGGCCTTTCGCCAGTGCCGTGGTCAGGGGGGCGGGCTGGCCCGGGTGCGGGCCTGTATGGAGAACCTGCAGCGATCTCAGGGTGTGCCCCGCTGGAGGCGCCTGAGCGACCGGGAGTTTCAGACCCTGATGTACCTGCCGGTGGACGCGGTGGACACGCTCATTTCCCAGCTATCGAACCTGATTTTTCAGCACTATGTAATCCTGACCGATCCCGTGGACGACCCCCTGATGCGGGAATGGAACGGCACGGCGGTACAGGTGCGCGATATCAACCGCACGCAACCCAGTACGGCCGAGATCCCGCGGGACAAAATGATTACGGGCAACCAGTTGTTCGATCAGCGTCGCCGCGAGGATTTTCGAGAACTGGGTGCAAGCCGCATGGCCAACAACTGGAATCGCCAGGCAGGCGACGCGGTAATCAAACTTTCGATGGCGTACCTGCATCGCGCCCAGGGCTATCGCTTCGACGCGGAGGCAAGCCGCGAGGCGGCGTCCCGGGCGGCTGCCGACGTGCCGGTGGCGGACTATATGCGGCGCATCCGCCAGGGCGAGAGCATTGTTAAGGCCGGGGACGTTATTAAAGAAGAAACACAACTGGCTCTAACGGAGCAGCAGGACGATTGGTATCGAGAACTGGTTGCGCGTATTGTTTCTATTCTGTTGCAGCAGGCGATTCTGACAGCCTTGTTGTTGTACTTCGTACTGCGTTTTGCTCCGCGTCGTTTTCACGACGTCTCATCGAACTTGATCATCTTCTCGACAATCTGGATCTTCGCCATCGTTCTGATGGTCCTGCAGCAGCGTTGGGTCGATGACCTGAACGCAAACGTGGCCGCGCACTTTTTTGGCGCCTGGGCGCCGATCGGACTTTTTGTGGTAACCCTTGCTTTAATTTTCGGGGAGACTCTGACCATCGCGCTCGGAATGTACCTCGCCTTCCTGGTGTTTATTGCCGGAAAATACGAAGGCGTGTCACTTCTGATTGCCATCACGGTCGCGCTGGTCGGCACACTTCTGGGGGCGCGCATCAAACGCAGGGTGCATTTTCTGTCTGCGGCTTTTGTGCTGGGTCTGCTTTCCATGCTGCTCGTGACGGCCGGCTATCTGTACACCGGCCGCGAGATTACGGCCGGGTTTAACCAGGAGGGATGGCTTTCTCCAGGGTACCGGGCGGCTCTGGGGGCGGCATTCCTGGGAGCCGGAGCAACCTTCTTTGCTCTTGTGGCGCTGCCGGTCTACGAAGCCCTCTTTAATATTCCCACGCGTTTCAAATTGACCGAGCTCGCCGATCCGTCCCATCCACTCTTACAGGAGATGTTTCAGAAAGCTCCGTCGACCTGGACCCACACGTTGATGGTTGCGGCGCTGACCGAAAAAGCCTGCGAGCGACTCGGCCTGGACACCATGCTGGCGCGGACCGGCATCTATTTTCACGACATCGGCAAAATGAAAAACGCCGGTTTCTTTATCGAAAACCAGCACCTGATACCGCGACCGGAAAACATTGACCGGGACAACCCGGCGAAGGCGGCCCGGGTGATTATTGATCACGTGCTCGATGGAATTCGCCTCGCGGATCATTATCGCCTGCCGCGTGAGGTGAAAGCTTTCATACCCGAGCACCATGGCACATCGACCATGGCGTTTTTCTATCACAAGGCCCTTGAGAAAATGAAGCGCCGGGTAAAGCGTGACGACTTCCGGTACCCGGGACCCATACCGCAGAGCAAAGAAACCGGCATCGCCATGATCGCCGACTCGCTTGAGGCGGCCAGTCGCTCTTTGGACGAAATCAGCGAGGACACGCTGAACAATCTAATTCAGAAGATCATCAATATCAAACTGGCCGAGAATCAGCTGGACGAATCCGGGCTTACCGTCGGAGATCTTCAGGTTATCAAAGATGCTTTTCGCGAAGTATTGATTTCCAGCTATCACTCCAGGCCGAAATATCCGAATCAGGAAGACACGCGCAAGCTCGAGCAGAATCGTACGTCAAAGAAAAGCACCGGCAAAAAAAAGGCCTCCGGTCGTCGGCGCAAGTAGCTGTGGTGCGTTTTGTTCCGAGCGGCAGGTCAGTGATCGGTTCGCCATGAGTGTGCACCAAAACGGCACGATAGCGTGGCTGCAATAATCCCGGCAGATCCTGAAATCCGGGTTCGAAAAAAACGAAGAAAACGGTCGTGCGTTGTCGCGAATTCACATCAAATTCTGACAAACCCGGGAGTACCCCAATGGGTCAGACACCGGTGCTGTGAAGATTTGCGAATCGGCGCCGATGTGGAACTACAAGGTCGAAAAGAACAATGAACATACGTAACCGGCGATTCTATCTGTCCTGTATTCTCGGGCTTATGCTGCTCGGCAGCGGACTCGTGCATCCGTCCGGAGAACAACACCCCCTCGACGCGGTGTTTCGTTCTTCGGTGGGGACGACCGAAAGGGCCGATGAACTCACGATCCTCCGTCGTCTTTCGTTGCAGTTGCGCGGCATGCCGCCTTCGGTGGCCGAGATTCGTCAGTTTGAAGCCCTGCCACGGGAAGAGCGCATCCGAACCATGGCCATTCGTTATCTAAAGGATCCGGCTTTTGCCCAGTACTGGGCAACCCACTTTGGTTCGGCTTTGCGCGAACAGACCAACATGCGGCGTTCGAAGTACGGGAGCTACTACGACTACATCAGCCAGTCACTGCAGGCCAACAAGCCCTACAACGAGATCGTAAGCGAATTGATCCTGGCCGAAGGCACGCCGGACCGTAATGGCGCCAGCAATTTCTATCTGCGGGACGACGGCGATCCCCTCCAGGTGGCCGAGTACGTCGGTCGCGTTTTTTACGGGAGCCGCATGGCCTGCGCCCGTTGCCATGACCATCCCTTTGATCCGAATTTTACCAGGCGGGACTACTACGGCTTTGCGGCTTTCTTCAGTCAGGTATGGGTTCGTCAAAACCACGACTTTGAGTTCATAAACAACGACCGCATGGAGCACCTGCCCACCGAGGCGCGTCGGGAATACGAAGAAGAACGCCGCCGCTGGCAACAGACCGTATGGAATCCCATGAATGAAGCGCAACGGCGCGCGTACCGGGAACAACACAAACTCGAATTCGCTCAGGTAGTTTACGAACCCCGTCTCGAATTGCGTTTCCCGCACACCGACGATGCTCCCGGCGGCGATTTAGTGCGTCCGCGTTTCCCGGACGGAACCGAGGCCGTGCTGGACGACGGCGCTGACCGAAGGCGGGCGCTTGTGCGCTGGCTGACCGGCCGCCGCAACGACCGTTTCCGAAAAGTCATCGTCAATCGCATCTACTACGAGTTGATGGGCTACGGGTTTTTCGAACCGCTCGATGACTGGAACGCAAACACTGAACTGCGGGACCCGGCGATACTGGAGCACCTGGATCGGGTCTTTCTGGATGGTGACTACCGGATCAAAAATCTCATTCTCTACATCGTGAGTTCGGATGCCTATGCGCGACGCGCGCCGGGGGCGGCTTCCGCTTCACGAGAAAGAGACGATCTCTACTTTCAGCCCCACCGCATGGACGCCTCGCAACTGCTCAACACCATGCTGCGCGCCAGCGGGCAAGCGACGGTCGGGCACGTCTGGGAGCGCAGTCTGGCGAACCTGAACCCCGGAGCGGGCACACCCGACCTGAGTGGCGTGGGAGAGATTCTCAAACCGCGCCAGGACATGCGTGATCTGGCGAACGCCGTCGAGGTGCCGCAGCCGGCGCATTCGAATACCTTTCTGGCAGTCTTCGGGGCCGGGGAGCGAACGGACGTGGACGACGATAGCGGTGAACCGACCATCGATCAGGTGCTTACGCTTCTGAATGGTCGTGTGACGGCGCAAATTGTTCGAAGCGCCGCGGCAGAAGGTTCCTGGTTGCGCACCGAATTTGCCAATCACCAGGACATGCTCCGCACGATTGATGCAATCTATCTGAGCATGCTCGGTCGTCATCCTTCCGAAGTCGAACTTACAGAGTTGCAGAACATGATTTCCACGCGGTTTCAGCCAGGCGCCGCGGGCTTTAACGAAGGTCTTGTGCAGGATCTGATCTGGAGTATGATTCAAAGCCAGGAGTTCATTCATGTTTATTAAGAAGAATCGATCGAAGCAAGCACTCGAAAGTCGGGCCAGTTTCCTAAAGAAGCTCGGTCTTGCGTTCGGCTCCGGACTCGGCCTTGTCGCCTTTGGAGGCCCCATCGCCCGTCGGACCAGGGCGGAAGGCATCAGCGATCTCTGTCTGCCTTCCCGAGCACGAAGCGTAATCTTTCTAAATATGGCGGGCGGCATGAGCCATGTTGACAGTCTGGATCCAAAGCCCGGCAACGGTCCGTTCGGCCGGGTGCGCTCCAGTATCAACGGAGTGGAGTTGTCTGATCGTTTACCCCAGACTGCCCGCGAACTCAGACGCATTAACATTGTGCGTTCGCTCTATTCGCGGCAGGGGGATCACAGCCGCGCCTCGCATCTGATTCACACCGGCCACGACATGATGGGTGGCTTTCGCGATCAGCCCTGCTTCGGGGCCGTGATCGCCGCGGCGAAGCACGATCCCGCTCAGCCTTTCTTTCCGGATCATATCACGCTCGGGGGCCGCGGCGGAATGATCGGGCGGGGTGGTTTTCTGGGCACCCGTTTCGATTCCTTTCACGTGGGCAATCCCGACCGTCCGCTTCAAAATCTGACTCCTCCGGGCCGACCGAATGAAGCCAGTTACTATCGCCGATCGCGAATGGTGGAGTTGCTGGATCAGAACTTTGCGGCCCGGGTGCAATCGCCACAAACCCGCGTTTGGCAGGAGATGCACACGGCCGCCCTCGACTTCATGAATTCCGATCGGCTGGCGGTTTTTGAGATCGAGCGGGAGAGTGAGGCCCTGCGCCGGCGTTTTGGAAACACCGCGACCGGCAAGTCCCTGTTGCTCGCAAAGCGCCTGGCCGAAGCGCGGGTTCCCTTCATTGAGGTTACCGTGGGCGGCTGGGACACGCACAACAACAACCGCAACAAACTGACCGAGCTTTTTGGTCAGCTGGACGCCCCCTTTGCCGCGCTACTCGGAGAACTGGGCAGTTCCGGCTTGCTGGACGAAACTCTGGTGGTGTTTAACTCCGAGTTCGGACGCACGCCGCGCATTTCCTCGAATGGAGACGGTCGTGATCACCATCCGCGGGCCTGGTCTGCGCTGATTGGGGGTGGTGGTTTGCCGGCCGGTGCGGTGATCGGGCAGACCGACGAACACGCCAATGAACCCCGGGGCGAAGGCGTTCACGCCAAAGATTTCGTGGCGACCATCTACCGGGCCGCGGGTTTGGATCCCACCGGTTCGCTTTACAACTCTCAAGGGCGCCCCATGCAGTTGGTGCCGGACGCCCGACCCATTCCCGAGTTCTCAGCCGGCTGAGTTGCCCGGGGTGCGGGTCTTTTTTGTCTGGTCATTCGGACGCAAAGGGCTCTTGCTGGAGTTATGCGTTTGCGGGCAACGAAGATGATTATCGGCGGCGGGCGGATCTACCAGGCCTGGTTGCGCCCGCGTCCCGACGGCCGGTACGCCGTTGAAGTGGAAGGCATCGGATTGGTTGCACCGCTGGATTTTCACATGTTTGGCTTCAAAGTCGAAGAAGCCGTATCGGATGAGATTGAGAAACTCAAAAGCAGCGGGTATTGGGACTGGGGCCGCATGGCGTTTCCCTTTGAACGCGAAGGTCCGGGTTGATGCCGATTATACACGGCATATATCCGTTGACTGCGTACTTCGATCGGCTTTCCTGAGTCGGGGAGAAAATACTCATGGTCCGCACTATCCTTGTTCCTGTTTGTATAACACTTTCATTCGCCTTGATCGAATGCCGAACGCCCCAGGTCGGTTGCGTGGAAGGTGGCTGCCGGGATGGTGTCGGCGCCTATCGCTTCCCCACCGGTGATGTGTATCGCGGCGGTTTTCGGAACGGACAACCCCATGGAACCGGCCGTTACGAATACACCGACGGTACCACATACGAGGGCCAGTTCTTCGAAGGCGTCCGTGAGGGCCGGGGCATGTTTCGCTATGCGAACGGTGATGTGTATGTTGGCGAATGGGTGCAGGGAGAACGCGAAGGCCAGGGCCGCATGACCTATGCCGATAGCAGCACCTATGAGGGTCCCTGGAAAGACGGGCAGCGTGAAGGACAGGGAGTGCTCGTGAAGCCCAGCGGATGGCGCTACGAAGGAACGTTTACCGAAGATCGCATCGAGGGGCAGGGGCGCCAGTTTCTGGCCGATGGCGGACGCTACGAAGGACACTTCGTCGATGGAAAACGTGAGGGCCAGGGTGTGATGCACTTCGCGGACGGCGCGGTGTATCGCGGTCAATGGCGTAACGATCAGCCCAACGGCCAGGGCGTGCGTACGGACGCAGACGGGACACGGCGCGAGGGCCTCTGGGTGAACGGTCAGTACATCAGCCAATGATCACGGTAAGCGTGGAGCGCGACGACGGGATTCCAGACCGGGTCCCGAGCGCAAAGGCCTTAAGTACGTTTGCGGAGTTTGTCGTGGAAGCGCTATCGAGCAAGCTCAAGCTTGCTTCGGACTGGCAAATGAGTGTGATTGTCCTGGACGATGAGGCCATGCGGGCCGTAAACCGGGAACACCGGGGCAAGGATCGCCCCACCGACGTATTGAGCTTCCCGCTATGCGAGTTCGACGCGGGCGACGATTCGGAGGTACAATTTCCCGGACAGCCACGCCTGCTGGGAGATCTGCTCATATCCTACGAGGCTGCGGTCCGGCAGGCCGAGGCGATCGGCCATGACCTGGAAGCCGAGTTTGAGCGGCTGATGGTGCACGGAATTTTGCATTTGTTTGGCTACGATCACGAG
The DNA here is from genome assembly GCA_024233935.1 of Spirochaetales bacterium. GTDB lineage: Bacteria > Spirochaetota > Leptospiria > Leptospirales > Leptonemataceae > JACKOY01. The sequence continues at coordinate 78,526 of JACKOY010000007.1, forward strand.
ACCTCCGAACAGGATCGATTGCAGATGGAAGCGCTTGAAGACGAACTGCTGGTTCTTTGGGATAATCGCCTTTCGCACCGATAAGTAAGACATGGGTCCTGGAGCCAGGAAATATGTGATTGCCCTGGGTCTTCTGCTCGGGTTTGTCCCTGTCCGGGGGCAGCAGATTGAAGAGAGCCCGCGGCTTCCGGAAGTCGGGGTTACTTCGGAGACAACCACGCAATCGGCCGTGCCGGCGAGCCCTGATTCAAACACCGATGCCCCGGCTCAAGGTCCGGTGGCGTCCAGCACAGAACCAGCAGCCAGCTTCGAATCGAGCCTCGATCGATCTCGCCGTCTGGCCCGCGAGTCCGGTTTTCAGGACGCCGAGATCGACGAACTGCACGCAGCCATTCTGAGCAATCTTCGCGTGGTCATTCTCGATCCCGAGTTGCCCGAGTATCGCGACGCCACAGAAGAACCGGCCCGGTCCGACATATTCTACGAAAACATGCGGGTCGGCCGTAACCCCGTCATCGTACGTGGTGGAGCGGAGGGTGAGCCGTCCTACCTGCGTGTGCTCTTGCGTGAAGGGCTGGCCTACGAAACCGAGCAGTACCCATCCCGCTTCATTGTTCGCAGTCACGCCTTCGTCTTTTTTACGGAGGTGCGAGACCCGCACAGCGATGCTGATACTGAACAAGGCCAATCACCGGTCCTGGACATACAACTCGAGCGCATTCTGATCCAGTACTACCTGGTGAACGATTCCGGGCAGGAGTACGACCGGGTAATCCGTCGTATGGACCATCCGGCGCCCGGAGTGGGGCCGCTGTCCCGCGGCCTGGCGGACAACTCCGGGCTCCTGATCGAGTACTACCGCAAGCCGTCCACGGAACAACCGGTTTGGGAAGGCGCCGACGGGGTGCCCCGGCCGGAACTCGGTATAGAGCCTGAAATTCGGGTAACCCTGGGGGCCGCGGACGAACCGATGCCCTACGAGCGTCAGGTGCGCATTCTGGCTTCCTACCGCCGCGTGTTGCGCGAGATCGACCGGACGCTTCACGAATGGCGCCGCCGGTACGAGCTGGAGCGCGAGTTGCAGTTGGACCGGGTGGGCGGCTTTCCCTGAAGGGCTTGATTTCACCTTAAATTGGTGGACAGGCAGAGGCCATCTCCGATCGATGCAGGTTCGGGAGTCCGGCTTTGAGAAATTACGAACTTATCACCATCTTTAACACAGCGGGCGGGGTGACCCTGGATGCGGCCCGTCAGGGCGTTCAGGACATCTTTTCGGCCCATAACATCAAATCCGAGAAGGAAGAAGACTGGGGCGAGCGCCGGTTGCACCACGACGTCGATCGAGTGGGCAACGGGCACTTCGTGTTCTGGACTCTGAAGGGACCGCCCGATCAGATGAAAGAACTGGCGCGCGAACTGGAGATTCACCAGGGCGTGTTGCGCTACATGATCCGCCGGGCCTGAGGTTAGTTTGGCCAGCGATCTAAACCGTGTAGTCCTGATCGGACGGCTCACCCGCGATCCGGAATTGAAACAAACGCAGGGCGGGACCGCCCTGTGCCGGTTCTCCATTGCGAACAACCGCAACTATACCACCGGCGGCGAGCGGCGCGAAGAGGTTTCCTTCATTAACTGCGTTGCCTGGGCCCGTCAGGGAGAAATCATCAACCAGTACTGTCGGAAGGGCAAGCAGATCGCCGTTGAGGGGCGGCTGCGGCAGCAATCCTGGGAAGGCCAGGACGGCAAAAAGATGTCGAGCGTGGAAGTGGTTGTGGAAAACTTCCAGCTACTCGGTTCTCCCGGCGAAGGCGGTGGAGCTGGCGGGGGCGGCTACCGTGATTCCGGGGCCTCTGGAAGCTACGGCGGCCAGAGTGGCGGATCCTCCGGGGGCGGAAGTTTTGAAGAACCGCCACCCTATGATGGCGGAATGGACGATGACGATATCCCTTTTTAGGGATGAACGAACGCCAGCGTGTAGCGGCGTGTCTGCACTGAGGAAGAAATAGAATGAAAGTGATACTACAAAAAGATGTGCCCAATCTTGGCGACGCCGGCGAGGTCAAAGACGTGGCGGCCGGCTACGCGCGCAACTATCTGATCCCGCGTAACTTCGTGATCGTGGCGCAGGCCGGCTCAACACGGGCCCTCGAACATCAACAGCAGCTCATGGCGCGACAGGCCGCCAAACGGACAAAGGTTATGCAGGGGCTGGCCGGTGAGCTTTCCGCCCTGGGGTCGCTGGACGTGACCGTGCGCGTTGGCGCTAACGGCAAAATGTTTGGTTCCGTGACACCGATGGTGGTGGCGCAGGCTCTGGCTGCAAAAGGCCACGCGATCGACCGCCGCAAGGTGGACCTGGGAGAGCGAATTCGCAATCCCGGAACCTACAATATCAAACTACGTCTGGCAGAAAAGATCCACGTACCGCTCACGCTTAATGTGATCGCCGAGCACGATCCCGAGGAAGAATGGGCGCCGATCGTAGAAGAGCGCGCCCGACCGGGCCAGGAAGCGGAACCTTCTGAAGCCGCTGCGGAAAAAGAAGCGGACAGCGAGTAGCCCCGGAGTTAGGAGACGTCCGTAATGGAGGCCTCCGCTATTCCGCACGACGCAGAAGCCGAACGTCAGGTTCTGGGGGCCCTGTTGCTCCGGCCGGAATTGGTGCTTCAGGTTTCTTCGATTGTCCAGAAAGACGATTTTTTCTTCGAAGGGCATCGGCACGTCTATACGGCAGTAAGCGATCTGCAAAACCGCGGCGCGGCCGAGCTCGACGCGGTTCAGGTGATCCATTACCTGCAAGACCACCAGCTGATTGAAAAAGTTGGTGGGGCGCCCTACGTCATGCGGCTGCCCCAGGACGTAATTGCTCCGGGCAACGTAAATGTGCATGCGCGCCGATTGCGTAGTCTTGCACTGCGCCGGCGTTTGATGGAAGCTGCCAACAGTATTCTCGAAGACGCGGGCCGTCCGAGCGAAGATGAGAATCAGTTCCTGCGCGCCGTGGAGGACCGTATTCTCCGAATCACGAACAGCAGTTTTACGCAGGGAATCGTTGCCGCTTCCGAGCTGAAGTCGGATTTTTCGCAGTATCTGCACGGCTTAATTGAGTCGCGAGGTCAAATTCGGGGAACCGCCAGTGGTTTTCGAGAGCTGGACGGCATGACATCGGGCTTAAAGGGAGGGGAGCTGATCGTTCTTGCGGCGCGCCCCGGGATGGGAAAAACAACCCTGGCGATGAACATCGCGACCAACGTAGCAATGCGCACTGGCAAGGCGGCCCTGATCTTTTCTCTGGAGATGAGCAGCCTGGAATTGATGATGCGTCTGGTTTGTTCTGAGGCGCAGTTTAGCCATTCCGATTTGAAACGCGGCAATATTCCGGACCACCAGGCCGGCCGCATTCTCAAAGCAATCGACCGTGTTTGCGCGGCCCCGATTCACATAGATGACTCCGGGGATCTGGACATCTGGGAATGCATGACGCGCACACGAAAGTTCAAGGTGGAACTGGATCAGCGCGGACAGGAACTGGGCCTCGTGATTGTCGATTATCTTCAGTTGATGAGCGATCCTGAATCGCGCAAGCAGGGACGCCAACACGAAGTCGCAATGATTTCCCGCAGCCTGAAGCAACTGTCCAAGATGGTCGGCGCTCCGATACTCGCGCTTTCGCAAATGAATCGATCTGTGGAGCAACGTCGGGGGGATTTCGCAAAGCCACAGCTTTCAGACTTACGCGAGTCCGGCGCGATCGAGCAGGACGCCGATATCGTCATGTTTATTCACCAGCAACCTCCCGGTGAGGCTGAAAGCGTGGAAGATCTGGAAAACCAGGGTACGGTCGAAATCATACTCGCGAAGCATCGTAGTGGACCGGTGGGTTCGTTTCGTCTTGCCTTTCGACCACACATGAACCGCTTCGACGATCGTGTCGAGGCCGAGCCGGCCTACTAGGCAGAAAATCCAGCGTCTTACAAAAAAAAGCGCAACAGATCGCGTTTTGGCGACCCTTGCGGGGCATGAACCTGAAAGAAAGACGGACGCTCGTCAAGACGCGCCCGAAACACCCCCTTCGACCTCGCTGTAAATTCCTGGTTCCCGCAGCCCATATGGAACTGCTCGGGGAACGTGTTGGATCTGAAACCGTCGCGGAATACCTGCCCCGGCTCGTGCGTCTCGCGCGCCGCCGCGCTCGCCAGCTACCGCGATTTGCCAAATACACAGCCCAATACCAACAGGACGGGCAGGACTTGCAGAGAGTGAATTTTCGGCCGGAGGGGCAAATTTGGGCTGAGTTCAAGCTCATAGCCCGTGGCTGTAGCGCGTCGATGTGCTACTTGTTCGTTTATTTGCTCCTGCGCGAGGAGGCCTGGAGCCGCGCCGACCGTTCCGCGAACGAACCTTCGTTCCCATTTGTGATGGATCTGCGCGAAATTGCTCGGCCAGGCGGCTTTCGGTTTGTTCGGCGCCTGTTTGTGCAGCGCGAATAGGCCTCAACCGGGTCGCCACACACCCAAAACCTGAGATTGCCGGACGCACCCGGGGAGCGGGAGGGCGGAGCCAGGATGTCACAGTCCTGGTGTAGGATTCAGTCATGAAAAAGAAGGCCGACAGCGTCTTTGTTTGCAGAGAATGCGGGGCGGAACATCCACGCTGGACGGGACGATGCCGTTCCTGCAATTCGTGGAACAGCGTGGCCGAGTCGCGCGGGACTCCCACTGTCTCGGCGGGGCGTGGCCCGGGAGCGGAACCCCTCCTGTCCCTGGCCGAAGTCGTGGGCGTAAAAGAAACGCGCTTATCGAGCGGACTTGCGGATATCGATCTGGTTCTTGGAGGCGGATTCGTACCCGGCTCGCTGATCCTGGTGGCCGGGGAGCCAGGGGTTGGTAAATCGACCCTGCTTTTGGAACTGGCCCGGAGCGCCCCGGCCGGTTTTGTGTACTTCTGCGGAGAAGAGGCCCCTGCTCAAATTGGGAGTCGCGCGCAAAGATTGGGGTTACGCGATCAGGACCTTCGCCTGAGCAGGCAATCCGATCCCGAGGCGCTCGCGCGATTTATTCTGCAAACCAGGCCACCTCTGGTGGCAATCGATTCGATACAGACGCTGTCCCGGAGCGGAACCAGCGGGATGCCGGGGTTGGTCGGGCAGTTGCGGGAAGCCACGATGATCCTCCTGGATGCCGCCCGGGCGGCCGGGACCACGGTGATTGTGACCGGGCACGTAACAAAGGAGGGCAACCTGGCCGGTCCGCGCATGATTGAACACATGATGGATGTTGTACTCTACCTGGAAAGCGATCGCCTGAATCACTTTCGGATCCTGCGCGCCAGCAAGAACCGCTTTGGACCGGTCGGTGAGGTGGCCCTTTTCGAAATGGGTGCCGCGGGCCTGCGTAGCCTGAGCGGGCTGGACATAGCCAGATCGGACGCCAATGCTCCGGGGCGCGTCTGCAGCGTGTTGCTTGAAGGCAGCCGACCAATCACGGTCGAAGTGCAGGCCCTGGTCTGCCGCTCAACCCCGGGCCCTCCCCGCCGGGTAGCAGAAGGGCTCGACACGCGGCGACTTACTCTAATTGCGGCTGTGCTGGAGAAGTTCTTGAAAGTCCGACTGACCGAGTGTGATATTTTTGCCAATCTGGCTGGCGGGCTTGACGCAGACGAGCCCGCGCTCGACCTTGCAGTATCCGTGGCTATTTTGTCTTCTCTTCGTGATACCAGCGTTCCTCAAGGCCTCGCCTGTCTGGGCGAGGTTGGTCTTTCGGGCGAGGTACGCGCCGTCGCCCGTCTGGCTCCCCGTATTTTGGATCTGGAGCGCCTGGGTTTCAAGAGCCTGGTCCTGCCCGATGCCGATCGGGAATCACTTCCGGTTTCCCGTTTGGGCCGGCGCCCGGTTTCGCATGTTGGAGAGCTCATCGGCCGGGTGTTCGGGGACTCGGGCTGCGCGTCGAATCGGGAGGCGATCCGGTGCGCGGAATGATTCGGCTTATAGCATGCCTGTTGCTTTCGAGTCTGGCCTTTTGTAGCGCCCGTCCGACGCAGGAAGATGTCACGCGAGTCCAGAGCACATTTTTGAGTCTGCGATTTCGCGCTCCGCTCAGTTCGGAGTTGCGCGGCCGCAGCGATATGGAACTCTTTCGCATGAGCTGCCAGATGCAGAACGTGCGGTGCGATGACGTGCTTGAGATTCTGAAAAGTGCAAAGCCGGAATTCTACAATCAACTGACCGCAACCGAATCTGCGGCCGGCGAGAGACCATGATACATAGACTTCTGAAAAAATTGACCCGGCTGCAGTTCTGGCCGGCCGTCGGCATCGCGAGCCTTGCCCTCAACGCGCTTCTCATAGCCGGTCCTGCCCTGGCCGACCGCGAGGTCACGGCCCGTCAGCAGGACACTCTGCAGCGGCTCCTGTTTTACATGCAGAATCTCTACGTGGAGCCCATTCAGGAAGAGACCTTGCTTGAGGGCGCCATTCGCGGATTGTTGCAATCGAGTGGCGATCCCTATACGCGCTACCTGAACGAAGACGAATTCAGTGAATTTCTGAGCATGGAGCAGGGCCGCCGGATTGGTATCGGCGTTGAAGTTTCCATGGAGGATGGCCTTCCCATAATCATTGCTCCGCTGCCCGGTGGGCCCGCAGACCGAGCGGGCGTTATGGCGGGTGACCGGATCGTTTCCATAGAAGGCCATGAAACCGAAGGCATGGAGTTCGGCCGGATGATTCAACTGATCGGTGGCGAACGAAATTCAGTCGTGCGCATTGAGGTCGGCCGAACAGGCGTGCCGGATCCCATCGCGTTTGAGATAACCCGCGACGAGTTCCAGCTCGACTATGTACATCCGTTCTTCTTCGAAGAGCAAAAAATCGGTTACATTCGCCTGCTGCATTTCTTCGGGGAAGAGGGCGGGAGCATTGAGCGTTTCCGGGCCGCCCTGGAGGATTTTCAACGCAAGCAGGCCCGTGGGCTCATCATCGACCTGCGCGACAATACCGGCGGGCACCTTCAGATGGCTTCGCTTTTGACCGGTTACTTCTTGAAGCCCGGGCAGGTCATTGTAAGTGCGCGCGGCCGCATCGAGTCGATGAACACAACCTTTTCGGCCGATCAAGATGCCGGCCTTGTTTCCGAAACCATGCCGGTGGTCGTACTTGTAAACGGTGGTTCCGCTTCGGCCTCGGAGATCATGGCCGGAGCTTTACAGGATCATCGACGGGCTACGCTCATCGGGACCCGCACTTTCGGTAAAGCCTCCGTTCAGCGCGTGATCCGTCCGTTGCCCAATGATGCGGCCGCAATGATTACGATCCAGAAATACTTCACGCCGCTTGACCGGGCCATACACGGTCAGGGGCTCACACCCGATATCGTGGTATCGGCAATCCAGCCTTCCGGCGATGATAACTTTTATCTGAACAAGATGAGCCGGGCTGGTTTCTTCACGGAGTTTCGTCGGGCGCATCCGAACTACTCGAACGGGCTTGTTGAGACTTTCCGGCGGGAGCTGACCGAGCGCGGTTATCGTCTCTCAGATCAGGTTGCTCTTTTGGTCCTGAAACGAGAGTATCGTCTGCTGAGGCCGGAAACGCCGGATCTGGAAACGGATCCGCAATTGCGTCGCGCACTTCTCGTGTTGGGGCGTCCTTCCGGTCAATGACGCCGGTCGGTGTGATCGGGCTTGGCATCGAAAGTTCCTGCGACGAGACCTCGGTCGCCCTGATCCGGAATGGTTCGGAGTGCCTGGCGAATCTGGTGCACTCCCAGATAGAGCAGCACGCCCCCTTTCGAGGTGTTGTGCCCGAGATTGCCAGTCGGGCTCACCTGGAAAAGATCAACACGTTGTACGATCGGGCGCTCGTGGAAGCCGGCCTCAGCACGGAGCAGCTCGAGTATGTAAGCGTGAGTGTGCGTCCGGGATTGGTGGGATCGCTGATGGTCGGCGCCCAGTTCGCCAAGAGTTTTGCTCTGGTCACGGGCCGGCCGATCATCGGTGTGGACCATCTTGAGGCGCATCTCTACGCGCCCTGCCTGGAGGGTCACCGACCGGAATTTCCGTTTTTAGGTCTGCTTCTGTCGGGCGGCAATTCGGCAATTTTTATGGTCCACGGTCCGGGGCAATTGGAGTTGCTTGCCGACACCCTCGACGATGCGTGTGGTGAGGCCTTCGACAAAGCGGCCGCGATTCTCGGTCTGCCATTCCCGGGCGGTCCGCATGTGGAGCGGGCCGCGGCGGGTTTTCATCCCGAAGCCAGTCATCGGCGCCTTTTCCCGAAGTTGCTCCGACACCGTGGTGACGCTCCGCCGGCCTTTTCCTTTTCTGGTATCAAGACCGCTCTTCTGCGCGCCGTCCAGGACGGTTCCCATCCGGTAGAGCTACTGGCCTGGGACTTTCAGGACACGGTCTTCGAGCTTGTCGAGCGTGTGCTTTTGCGGTTGGTGCAGACGACCGGGATCACCCGGGTTGTGGCTTCGGGTGGAGTGCTCGCAAACCAGACCCTGCGCGTACGTCTGGAGAAGCTCGCCCGGGAGTCCGGATTTGCTCTGGTGTATCCCCGTTCCCGTCTGCTTTGCACAGACAATGCGGCCATGATCGGCGCCCTGGGGTACTTCCTTCGCAATACAGCATTTCAGTTTCGTGACCTTTCCTTTGATGTTTCCAGCAAAAGGTATTTGCCACCGGCGCGGCCATCTGATTCGCTACGCCCCTAAGGCTATGACGCGGATCAAAGAGAAGCTCGGCTGGGTTCCGAACCTGTTTACGCTGTCAAATTTGACACTTGGTTTTTTTTCGATTCTAATTTCCACAACATCCGGCGGCAATCGAGAACTGCTGACCCTGAGCGGCGCCTTCATTCTCCTGGCGATGCTTTGCGATGGCCTGGATGGTTTTGCCGCGCGCTTGCTGGATGCCCGTTCAGCCCTCGGAGCGCAACTCGACAGCCTGGCTGATCTGACGGCTTTTGGGATCGCACCTGGCGCGCTCATGTATTCCAACATCCTGTCGACGTACAACTACGATGTCGGGGGAGGGCTCTTTCTTCCGACCGGCATGCTCATCTCGGCCATCTTTCCAGCCTGCGCTGCTTTCCGACTGGCGCGCTTCAACGTAGTCCACGATGAAGACAGTTTCGCCGGTTTGCCTTCTCCGGTAGCCGGGGTCATTGTGGCATTGATGCCCCTGGCGTTCGGGGAACTGATACCGGTTCCCGAAGTGGTACTGATTGTCATATTTGTGATCACGGGGTTTTTGATGGTCAGCACGGTTCGTTACGCGAAGCCTCAGGTGACCGTCCTGCGCCGCTTTTCCCCGGTCCGCCTGGGCATCGTCATCGCGTTTTTGGCCGCATCTCTGGTTTTTGTTGGATTGCGTTACGGAACAGACTTTTCGGCGGCCGGTCTCTTTACGATCATAGTACTATATGTTGCGGTGGGCATCATCTCGCTTGTGATTCATGCCATTCAAGAATACCGCGTTTAGTTTCGGCCATGCCCGTCGGTCAGGTGCGCGCTACTGCCAGCCGAGACCATGGAGCGGAATTCGGGCCTGGAGGCTCACGAAGGTATTGGGTCCGGCGCGATCCCGGCTGCTTTCGAAGTAGAAAAACAAGAACCGGCTTCGCGCGCGCAAGACCACGAGTGCATTGGCGCCGCCCGCTTCCAGTTCCTGGAAGCGCACACGTCCGCCCTGTTGATCCGGAGCGCGCAGGAACAAAAAAAATCCCGAACGCGGCCCGGGCTGGGCGTAGGCCAGGCCGAGTTTCCATTGCCAGCCGCCGTAGCGCAACCGTGCCCCCAATTCCCCTCGCCGGGGGCCATTTCGGGGCGCCTCCCAGGTCGCCTCAAGTCCGAGCCGCTTGTGCCCATAGCTCAGGCCCAGGCGGGCTGCGCTGTCGGCCCGCCGCTCGTATCCCGGGTTTGCACCGTAGTGTCGGGCCTCATAAGCCCGAAAGCCGAGTATCGCCCTCAGATTTGCCATGAGCCGGGGCCGGAACTCGAGTGTCCCGATTCGGCGACCCTGCAGACCCCGATCTTCGCCGGCCAGCTCCAACCGCCAGCATTCCCGCAGAAGGAGTTCCAGGTCCAGACGCCCCGAACGGTCCCGCCGCCCGGGTAAGGGCGAATCACTTTCCGGAGTTTCGTAGTCCCACTGCTCTTGTCTTTCCGCGCCCGTGGAAAGCGCCAGCCCGGGCTCGGAAAGCGTGAACTGGCCGTAGCCATAGACGGTTCGCCCGTTGGCGACCACGTCGGTGTGGAGATGATCGTCCGGGCTGAAAAGATCGGTCACCTTCAGCGTCAGGGCGCCTGCGCTCAGGCCGGGATGCCAGGCCAGAAGATGGTGGGCCGAAGACCACGCCAGGCCGGGTCCGGCCGCAGACTGCACTCCGAAGAATCCGAACTCCCCGGCTGGCAATCGACTCATGAACCAGAGCGAATCCCGGGACCGCCCGTGCGGAATCCCGGTCAGAAAGGACAGCTGTTCCTGGTCGGAAAGAAAACGACTGTCCGGTCCCGGCAGGCCACGCCGTCCGGCATAAACACCAACCCATTGGCTCTGGATTTGGCCCGAAAGAAAGCCCCGTTCCAGGAGCCGTTGGCTGCCCGGCCGTATCCCTTTTTTGATTGATTGCCGGGCTTCCACGAAAAATTCATACTGTTCCGGGAATAAAACCGAGTTGGTTGCGGCGCTGGTCTTGATGTGAAAAAGCGAGAAGGGCCGTCGGGCCGGTGCGGCGGGTACCAGGGTCTGGTTCAGGCCGGATGCCAGCCAGAATTCACTTCCATCGTTTTCGGCCGGGCATTCGCCCGGTGAGGCACATAGCATGACGGCGCACAGAAAGATGACCTCAAGGCGGCCCGGACCCGTTAAAAACGTCCTCACACCTGCAAGGGGTCGTCCGTTTGCGCTTTGTTGCGCAAAAAATGTGGCCGGGTCGTCCCGGCATGGAAGGACCGAGCACGCTTGACCTCCCAGGAACGCAGGAGCCAGTTCGCGGCACTCTACGAGGCCAACCGGGCTGATCTATTTGCTTACATCGTCCGATCCGTTCGCGAGGAGAACACGGCTCTGGACATTCTTCAGGACTGCTTTTTTAACTTCGTGCGCATGTTTCAGGAACGTCCTCTGCCTCCGGACGACCGCCAATGCCGCATGTACATATTCAAGATTGCGCGCAATCTGATCATCAACCACTCCCGCACGAGCTACGTCAGCAAAGTGGACCTCGTGGAGCAGTACAGCAGCGTAGAAGGGTCCCGCATGGATCAAAGGGAGCCTACGCCTGAAGAAGCTGTGGTGGAGTCGATGGAGCAGGAGGAGCAAGAACGGCTGTTGCAGACGTTGCTGGCCGATCTGCCCGACGAGCAGCGCCAGGCAGTCCTCTTGCGCTATACGGGGCAGATGAAGCTGGAACAGATCGCCGAGGTTCTCGGGGTTTCTATTTCGACCGCCTCCCGCCTGCTCAAGCGAGCCGAACGGGCCATGGAGCATGCCAGCCGCCAGTTGCGCGAGGAGAGCCGATAATGCGGAAAGTGTGCAAGTGTTTTGCCGGTTTCTTGTTACATAAGACAGAGCCGCCGGTCTATATCATGCGGCAGGCTCCGGATCAGGCATGAATCACGATAGCAGCGAACAATCCCCCGCGCCGTCTGAATGGCGCGAATTGCTCGGCAGAGCCCGGCAGCCCGGTCGTGCCTTCCCTGAGTTTGACGCCGTGTACGAGGCCGCCATCCAGGGTGATCAGTCCCGCACCCGTCTCAGCGAGATTGAGGTCCGTCAGATCTTAAAGTCCTCTCCCGGCCGTCTTGGTCGGCGTCTGCTGGCGGTTGCGGCGGTGGCAGTTCTGGGCCTGGGCGTGCTTTTTGCTCTGGGCTACCAGGGCATTCTGATTCCGGGCGCGGGCCCCTCCGGCGAAGTCGTGGCCGTCGTTCTTTCGGCCAGTGGTAGTGTGTCGGTCTCAGCCGGGGACGGGTCCGAACGTCCGGCGGGCGCCGGTGAAGGGCTGCATGTCGGGGAGACCATTCAGACCGGTCCCGATTCCCAGGTGGAACTGGCCATCAAGCGCGGTTCGGTCGTGCGCATCATGGCTGACAGCCACTTTTCTGTGGAGCATTCGGTGGCTGTGGGCGAGACGGGGCGCGAAACCCAAACCTATCTGGAACGGGGTCGCCTCTACGCGGTGGTGGAGCGGACCGAGGCTGAATCGAGCTTCGACGTGCGCACCCCCACCGCAATTGCGGGCGTGCGTGGCACCAGTTTTCGTGTTTCGGTCGAACAGGATACGACCGAGGTATACGTGGTGCGTGGTTCTGTCGAGGTTGCCCGAACCGGGGCGCTTTCGGAAGATCCCGAAGCCCGGACGGCTTCGGAGAGTATTGTTCTTGAGCAAAGCGAGCTGGCGATTGTCGGCTCGGATGCGGCACCGGAGTATGGTGAGCGCCCGGCGGGTGAGTTCATCGACGAACGCGAACTGGAGTCGCTTTCTCGCCACCTATCAACGGCCGAAGCCACGGTTGCCCCCGAATTTGGCATGGCGGGAGCCCGCGCTCAGGCCCAGGAACGACGCGCCCAGATGCTACAGATTGTGCGGTTTCGGGATGGTAGACCGCCCATTACCGGTATTGTGGTATCTCAGGGCAATGGCCAGATTTATGTGGAAACCGAGGAAGGCGGTATCGTGCTGGATCAGGCGGCCGTGCGGGTGATTGAGTTCCCCGAGACTCCCGGAAACCCATGAGACGGAATTTTTTTGCGAAATATTGCGATTGAAACTTGTTGTACGTTGTAAGACAGTAGGAATTTGATTCAGGAGAATAGAGGCCAATGAAAGCTCAAAACACTAAAAGAATTCTGGTAGGCCTCTTGCTTTCTCTGACGGTCGCCGTGGCTGCCACCGTGTGCAGTGGCGGGAGCGAGCCCACAGGGGCGCGTTCCATGATCATTGTGTTCACTTCGGAAGACGCACTGGTCGTCAGAGATGGTCAAGAGTTACCGGCCAGAGTGGGAATGGTGGTGCATGAAAATGACATCATCCGGACCACAAATGGAAAAGTCGATCTGCAGACCCGAAATGGCAGCGCGGTTCGTATCAAGGAATATACAACCGTAACAATCTCCAGCCTTTATGGAGAGGGTAGTGCAGACACTCGCCTGGCAATGGACCACGGAAGCCTGATGGCAACCGTTGACCGTCAGTCAGACGAAGAAAACTTCAGCGTCGTTACGCCGACCGCAATTGCGGGTGTGCGGGGAACGACTTTCACGGTCGAAGCCGAGCAGGGCCAGCCGGCTCGTGTTCGTGTAATCGACGGTCAAGTAGCTATGCGGCCGCGTATCGTTGCTCTGGAAGAGGCTTCGGCCGAAGAAATCCAGGCTGACGAGAACCTGCGTCGGCTGGCCGAAATTGCAGACAGCCAGGAGCAGACTATTGAGGAAAGCAGCGAAGGAACGCTGAACCCCGATGTAGAAGAGCGTGTGGCTGCTCTGAACACTCGCACCGTTGTTGCCGAGGCGGAAGAACGCCAGACAGCGACTGCAGAAGGCCGGCAGGAAATCGAAGCCGCACTTCAGGGCGATCGTCAGGCGGTGCAGGTAAGCCGCACTGAGATCACTCGCGAGGAAATGGCCGACGCCGAAACTCTGGTAACTGTGGACGCGGAAGTTGTAGATCGCATCCAGAGTGGCGATGATACTGCAGTGGTAACCCTGCAGGAGCAGCGCGAGTCACGCCAGAACGAAGTGCTCACGCGCATCGAAAACGAAGCGCGGGAGCAAAACCTCGGTTCCGAGCAGGCTATCATGGAGCGTTACAACAAGCTCGAAGAGCTGACTCTCCGTGACGGTACTGTTCTCACCGGAGCGGTGATCGCCCAGACCGGCAACATCCTCGTGATTCACACTGCAGAAGGTGTGCGTCGCGTGAACACAGCAGACGTTGCTTCCCAGGCAATGCGCTTCTGATAAAGCACATTCATCTGGAAAGCCGAAGGGCCGCGAAAGCGGCCCTTTTTTTTGCTCTCCCCGGGAAAGCCGTTTCCCATCTTTAGCAGTTGATTGATAAGCGGAGTCGATGCAAAGTTGAGTATGGACGCGGAAACAGACCCCGGTAATCTTTTCGCCCTCATGCGCCCGCCCCGGGTTTGTATCTGCAGGCAGGTTTCGGAAGACGATATCCGGCGGGCGGTGGAACGCGGGGCGCATACCTTTGAAGCCGTGCAGCAGCAAACCGACTGCTCGACCGGTTGCGGCACCTGCGAACAGGCGGTCCGCGCTTTGATTCGCCGATACCTGCCCGAGGGTTCTTAATCACTTGTCAGCCACTGCGGACGTCCGGAGCCTGTCTGTATGGCGGAATATCTTTCTCTGTCGGGCCTGTTCGAGGCCGGCGGCATCACCCTGTTGGTCCTGATTGTCTGCTCCATCGTTTCGTTCATCGTGATCGTTGAACGTGTGATGTACTTCCTGTCCAAAGATAAGGATGGGCAAAGCATATCCGCTGGTTTCCTGGAGTTGGGTCGGGATGCCGAGCCGGCCCAGGATCTCCTCGGAACTCCAGTGGGGTATGTGCTTTCCGAATGTCGAAAGGCCATCCGTGAGGGGGCGGACGGCGTTGCCTTTGAGGAAGTGAAGTCGCGTGCGATTGCCGAAAAGCTGCCCGAAATGGAGCGCTATCTGGCGATTGAGGCCACCCTGGGCACGGTTAGCCCCTACATTGGGCTTTTGGGCACGGTATTTGGCATTATCCAGGCCTTTACAGGGCTTGGAAGCAGCACCGATCCGGCCCTGGTCAACGAACTGAACGCCGGTATCGCCAAGGCCCTGATCGCCACCGCGGCCGGATTGTTTGTGGCCATCCCGGCCACCGTAGCCTACAACTACTTTCGTCGTCGGGTTGAGCGTATGGTGCTGGCCATTGAGGTGGCCGCCAGCCGCTACAAAGTCGGGAGCAAACTGAGCTGATGGTCCGCTATCGTCGGGAAGATGGTAGCCTGTTCAGCGGCATCAACATCGTGCCCTTTACGGATGTCGTGCTCGTGCTTTTGATCACGTTCATGATTGCCGCCCCTGGCATCGTGAGCGCTGGTTTGGGAATCAATCTGCCTGGCTCCCAGACGACCGATCCCGCGACTCCCTCTCGTATCACTGTGGCCCTCGATCGAGATGGAGGGCTCTTTCTTGAGGAGGAGCCGGTAGATCTGGCGACACTTCGCGAGCGGGTGGGCGCCTTGATCCAGAGGCGGGCTGACATGAACGTGTATTTGAATGCCGATCGGGGCGCCCGGCACGGTTCCGTAGTCGAGATTCTCGACGTACTGCGCGAAGTAGGAGCGAGCCGGATTTATGTCGGTACCGTCCGCCAATGAGGATGGCCCCGTCGATCGGCTGGCCTTCTGGCACGAACGCCCGATCGCGGCACTGACCCTTGCCTTTGCTGTTCCACTGCCCCTCATTCTTGTTTCCCGCGTTCTCTTTTCACCGGCCGGTCCCGCGTTTTCGTTTGGGGTTTACTTCGCCTGTTCGACTTTCGAATTCGTAATTTGTCTCGCTCTGGACTTCCTGTTACGCCGTCGGCGCATTGGACGGCGCCTGCACCACAATCTCAGTTACCTGATCCATACAACATTGGGATTGCCGGCAACGATATATCTGGCGGCAGCGGTGCGCCCGGAGCTGATTGGCTTTTTGCGCATGCTCTGTATTCTATGGCGGGTGCTGGCCTTTCGTCGCCCCGCTCAAAGTGGCTGGCATATCGCGCTCGTTTTTGTGGGCCTGCCCGCTTATACGTTTCTCGGAGGTCAGACGCCCGACGCCCGCCAGTTGAGCGGCCTGTTGGTATTCGGGGCCGGTATGTTTTGTCTCGCCTGGTTGCACCGAATCGTTATCCAGAACCGATTGCAGGCCTCCAAGAATCGGAGGCGGGTCCGTCATCTGAAGCTGCAGGCCGAGCGCGACCACCTGCGGGAAAGCGCGGCGCTCCGGCCGTATCTGTTCGCTTCGGAGATGGAACGGTGGCGGCGCACCGGGGAACTCGATCCCCTGTACGGAATCTGGCAACTCGCCCGCATTGCACTGGAAGATGTGGCCACCGTCCTGGAAGATTTCCTGAACAACATGAAAGATGGGCTCGAAGCGTTTCATCGGGAACTGAGTCAGCTTGAGGCGCTTGTGCATAGAGAGGCGGCCGGTGCTGGTTTGATTGTTCTGCCATCAGAAGGGGGCTGGTGGTTGGGCAGGTGTCTGCGAACTCCCATGGCGCCGCCGGATATCGCAGTCGAGCGAGACGCAGCGGTGCAGCTGCTTCAAGCGCTCTGGAACCTGGCCCGGTATTCCAGGAGCAGTCGCCGGGCCCTGTTGCGGCGTGGTCGACGCGGGATCCGACTGGACATGCGGGCGGGTCAGGGCCTCGCCCTGAGGCTGAGCGGAGCTTCGATCGCTTCTACCAGGCCGGTCGGTCCGCTTCGCGATGCGCTGATGGCGCCGCCTCCGGGGTCCGAGCGCATTGGTGACGACGATGAGATCTGGCTCCGAGAGCCCCTGTCGGAACTCCTGGGCCCCCTTCTGGTAGAGGAGCACACGCTATCGACGCCGGTCCGCTGGGTCGCGGTAAGGGCCCTTCGTCCCGAGCTTCTGGATGGTGCGGACCGGCGCATCCTGCATGCCGATTTTTGCAGCCGCGGTCTGGCAATTCTGGGCGCGACCCCACCGGGCCTTTTTCGCTCCAGCTGAGCGCAGGACCGGGCGCAAATGCTTGCCTTATAACGGACCGATGGGCGTCCATCCTAACAGGTGTATGCCGGATACTGAAGACACACACGGCGACTCGGACCTCCAGGATCAGAGGCTCCAGGACTACCATTCGGCGTTGGGCGAGACCAAAACCACGATCGCCCGCTTGCCCGGATTTCGAACCCGTTCGGGCTACGAGTTTTCGTCCATTGACCTGGCGTATCTGACGCTGGGCACGCTATCCGAGAAACGGGACAATGTGATTCTGGTTTGCCACGCACTCTCCGGAAACGCGCATGTCGCCGGAATTGATGAAGCGAGCGGAAAACCCGGATGGTGGGACTACCATGTTGGGCCGGGGAAGACCATTGACACCGATCGTTTTTTTGTCATCTGCACCAATGTCATCGGCGGTTGCCACGGTTCGACCGGACCCGGGTCCATAGATCCCGGCACCGGTCGGCCTTACGGCATGTCGTTCCCTCCGGTGACCATACGGGATATGGTTGCCGCCCAGGTTCTCTTGATGGAGTCTCTGGGCATCGAAACCCTGTTTGCGGTCATCGGTGGGTCCATGGGCGGCATGCAGGCGCTCGTCTGGGCCATCGAGCATCCGGGACGCGTGCGTTACTGTATCCCGATTGCATCGTGCATGGCGCATTCGGCCATGCAAATCGCCTTTAATGAAGTGGGAAGGCAGGCAATCATCACTGATCCGAACTGGAACGGAGGAAACTATACCGAAGACAACAGTCCCGAGCACGGGCTGGCGGTCGCACGCATGGTTGCGCACGTGACCTATCTGAGCGAGTATTCGATGCGCAAGAAGTTCGGCCGGCGCCTGCAACGTGCCGCCGCCCCGGAAGACCTGTTTCCCGTATATTTTTCGATTGAGAGTTATCTACAGCACCAGGGCGAAAGTTTTGTTCGCCGGTTCGACCCCAATTCGTATCTCTATATCACCAAGGCGCTGGACATGTTTGATCTTTTGGATGGGCGCCCGTCAAACGAAGTCTTTCAGAAAACTGACACCCACTTTTTGGTCGTATCGTTTGAATCGGACTGGTTGTATCCGCCGGACCAGTCGCGGGAGCTTGTGCGGGCCCTGAAAAGATCCAACCGCGTGGTCAGTTATCTGAATCTGGAAACACCCTATGGACACGATAGCTTTCTCATCAAGAATCCGGAATTCGAGCGCAGCGTCGGCAACTACCTTTCGCAGAAATACCGGCGTTTGCTCGAAGAATACGTACATTCGGACGACGGGGTCGAAAGCGGGCCTTCGATTCGTTCTGCTGCCGGAGCATGAACCGTTTCCTATATGACAGGGTGATCGAGTGGATTCCCCCGGCTTCTCGTGTGCTGGACCTGGGAACCGGAGACGGTGGTTTTCTGGAGCGTTTGATTCAGACCAAGCGGGTCCACGGAGAAGGGGTTGAGCGCGATCCGGAGATGGTCATGCGGTGCATCGAGCGGGGCCTCGAGGTGCATCAGGGAGATATTCTCGACGGCCTTGATCAGTACGGCGCGAACACGTTTGATTTTGTAATGATTCTCGGAACCTTCCAGGAGTTGTTTTCGCCGCGCGATGTTTTGCACGAGGCCTTCCGGGTGGGCAGCAACGTGATCATCGCCTACATGAATTTTGCATACTGGCGTTTTCGTTCCCAGATGCTGATCAAGGGCAAGACTCCGCGCATGCAATCTTCCGCGCTGCCCTGGTATGAAAGCCCGAACGTTCAGTTCTTTTCCATTTTTGATTTCTACGAGTTTTGCGAGGCCACGGGAATTCGAATCAAGCAGGCTGCATACTTTTCCCCGCGTACCGAAATCAGCGTGCTCCCGAACTTCCGGGCGGAACAGGCTCTGGCATTGATCGGACCGAACGGGAGCAAGTCAGACTGATGGCCCGGCAACTGGTCATGAAGGGTCTGGTGCGGGGCTCCGAGAATTTTCGGTACTTTTTTGCGGTGCGTGTCAGTCCGGAAGAAAAGAGCGTTTCGGAGAGTTATGCCGTGTCCGGTACGGCCGAACGTTTGAGCGGCCTGGAGCTCACGTTGCCCTTGCGTGACCTCATAAACAAGATCAAGACGCTCGAATTTTCCGGAAAGCTGGACCCGGCCCGCACCCAGGATATAGACCGCTATTTCAAGAAGCTGGCCCGAAACCCGGACCAGCGCGACCAGATGCTGGGTCTCATGGCGTCGGCTGACCTGGAGGCGCTCCGCTACAACCTGAGCCTGGATCTGGAAGTGGCGCTCGGCGAACGTGAGCCGTTGATCGAGCTTGTTGTCGAGGAGTATCGAGAGCAGGAAGCGGTGGCGGAAGCAGAAGCGAAACAGATCGAAGACCGACTTCCTATGGCTTTTATCGTCGCCCCGTTTTCCGGCACGCCCATTTCACATCTGCGTCTTGGACAGCAGGTGCTTCTACGCTTTGAGCAGTTGCGCGAAGAGCGAACCAGAACGTACCTGACCCGCCACGGTTTTGACCTGCATGCAAAGCGGCACGAAACCAATGCAACGCTCCGCTCACTGGAAACAATCAAATCGACCCACGAAATACTTGCGCTGCTCGACCTGCCCGATGGAACCAAAGCCTACGCACGCGAGTCCGAAAGCACGATTCGCGTAAAAACCCATGCGGACAAGCGACGCCAGTCCGACGCGCGTCCCCGGACAGGTTTTCTCGACAGCCCGCTTTTGATCATGTTGACCGTGATCGGTCTGGTGGCTGGCGCTGGCCTGCTGTATCTTTTTCTGTTCGCTTTCTGAGAAAGAAGTCTTTATTTCAGAGCCACAATGTAGGCGATCCAGCAGTCTGCGGCTTCGCCCCGCACGGACTTGCGGAATACTCCATTGCCTTCCCCTGAATCGTGGTCGGTACCTTCCCAGTAGAACTCCACATTCTGAAAACCAGCCTCCTCAAGAATCTCGGAAAGATCCCGGGGCGACCAGAGGCGCCAGTAATAGCGAAATGCGTTTCGCATGCTCGTTCCGTCCCGGAACTCGAAGTGAATGCGGCATTCCATTTCTGAAGTCAGCGGATAGAAGTGAGCGTGTTCCCAGACGTACCTGAAACCTTCGCAGGCACGCGGCTCTTCTTGCTCGGAATGAGCCTCGGCTCCTCCGAAGCAATCCATCACCATCATGCCGTCAGGAGCGAGGTTCTCATACACCCGACGAAAGTAGCGCAACATCTCCCCGCGGGTCATAAAGATCCAGTAAGAGAAATTAAACGCGCAGATGATGTCGATGCCGGGTGTATCCGCTTCAAGCACGTTTGCGCGCCGAAGTTCCACCCGTTGCTGCTGTTCTGGCTTGAGCCGGCTGAGGTTGTGTCGTCGCCCCCATTCCAGCGGCTCCGGATCAAGGTCGATGCAGATCGCGCGGTGGTCCGCATGGCGCTTCACCCATTCGCAGCTGAAACAGAATGTACCTGAAAAGTCCTCGCGTAAGGTTTTCGGCCGGCGGTTCCGGGCTTTGCGATAGAAACGCTCCACCATCTGCGCCTCGAACTCAGGATTCTGGACAGCTTCCTGGTAAAGTTCGTACTTGTCTGCCGTACGGGCAGTCAGGCGTGGTTTCGTTTTTGCGGACACTCTCAACTCCAACTGAGGTTATTGCAGACAGAGTTTCGTCCGGGTCCTTATGTGACAATATCTTTCCCTTACGTCTCCATGGGCCGGGGATCAGCCGTGCTTGCAGGAAAGGAAGGTTCTGGGTTTCTGGTTGCATCATGTCCAGACTCTGGTGGAAACGCAATTACACGCCCGACCAGGTGGCGCTTTGCCTGAACTCCTCTTTCTTCGGATTCTTTGCGCATTCGGGTTTTCTGCACTCCCTGACAATGTCGGGTTTTACTCCTGGTCATATCTCCGGCGCCAGCGCGGGCGCGCTGGTCGCCGGTCTGTACGCGAGCGGCCTGGACACCGGTCGCATTTGCGCCCTGCTTCGAGACCCCCGCATTGCATCGGTCTTTCGGGAGCGCGGAAGCATGTGGCGTCTTTTCAGGACATTGATCGGTCGAGAAGGTGCGACGGGCGCCCTGGCCGGACATCAGGGGCGCGCCCTTTTGCGCGACTATCTGGGCGAACGGCGCATAGAGGAATGTTCGCGGGCCCGGCTGGCAATTTCCGTTGCGAACCTCAGCCGCGTGGAAAGCGAACTCTTACGCCACGGCAAAATCGTCGATGCCGTGCTCGCCAGTTGCGCCGTGCCCGGCATGTTTGCGGCGCAGGCGGTGGGCGCAGATCTCTACTGGGATGGAGGCGTTGCGGATCCGGTGCCTTTCGAACACTGGCTGGAGGATCGAAGGGTTCGCCTGATCGTGATCCATCTGGCCCTGAACACAGCGGAGCTGCAGAGCCGGGCAGCGCCGCATCGCTTCGGGTTTTACGGGGGGCTCGCCCGTTCCCATCAAATCATTTCGGACGAAATCTACCGCCTTAAGAGCGAGCTTGCCCGTAGGGCCGGCAAGCGCCTGCTCGTCTACCGGACCATTACGCCGCGGCCGGGTCCGCACCTGCTCAATCTCGGGCCCCGTTGTCAGCAGATGGGTGCGCGCACCGCAACCCGGGCCGCCCATGAGCTCGGCGCCATGGTCAGGCTCACCGCTGCCAGGGGCGACCATGCCGGAAAAAACATTGCCCCCCGCCGGTCTGGGAAGCAATTGTAGCGCACATGCTTTTTTTCAATGACTGGGGCATTGCAACGCTGATCTGCTGCGTCTTTACGCTGCTCTTGTTCGGATATCTGGCGTACCTACCGAACAAGACCACTTCGACCCGCTTGCTGGTTGTCTTTTATTTGGGCGCGTTCGTGCTCGACTTTGGATTTTTGCTTTCCGCCCTCCTGCCGGAGCCAGTTGGGGCCTATCATCGTTTCGTCACGGTTCCCGGGGCTTTTATACCGTTGATTGCCATTGTTCAGTTCGCCTATTACTATCCGCGCCTTGACCATGCGCGCGAATCACGAATCGTGCTTGTGCTTTCAATTCTACTCGGTCTTGCGCTCGTCGCTGATTTCTTCTGGCGGGCATACGATTTGCGCCCGAGCTTTGACTTTGCCGGCGAGATATTTAACTATCCGAATGAAGTGGGTAGTCGGGTCGCCATCGGTATTCTGGCGTTCGTGCTCTGGTTTATCGTTGTCATGACGCGGAAGCTGCGGCTTGCAAAGTCATCCTCTGAGCGTCGTGCCCTCTGGCAACTTCTGCTGGCCGTTCTGATCCCGTCTCTGGTCCCGGGCATTGCCAATCTGCTATTTCAGAGTGGGCGCATTGAGCACTCGACGTTCCAACAGATCTTTGTGGTCACGACCCTGCTCGGTTATTTCGCGCTGACGATTGTATTTATCAATAACACCGTCGAACGCACGAGCTTCATGACAAAGATCGTGGGCATTTCGGTAGTGACCATCCTGCTCGTGGTGCAGGCGCTGGCGACCGTGATCAACCGTCAGAACAAAGAGAATTTCGACAACTTTCATGTGCTGGACGCGCGCAGCCACGCGGCCGCCATCTTGCGGGGCAGCGAAGAAGCCTACGTGCTGGCTTTTCCATTGAGCGGTCAGCCCGACGATAGCGTTTCTGTCCTCTACAACGAAAGTGACTATGATCTCGATCTTGAACAGGTGCGAACCAGCTTTCTGGACACGCTGGCCACTGCGAACTTTGAGCGCCGCCTGCCGCGGGCCGTAGACCCGCGCACGACAGAGCTTTTCTTCGCTTACCACGTGATGGACGAAGCGAATGGTCGCGTACTCGAAGTCGGTTACCCTTATCTGAGCTACCGTCGGTTTGTGGACGGTTCCGCTCGCAAGATCGCCGTTATTACTTTGATTCTGGTCGTCATTATTCTGGCTCTGTATCCAATCTTCTTTTCGCGCAACCTGGTCCGGCCCTTAAATACGCTTTTGGAAGGCGTGGGGGAGGTAAACACCGGCAATCTGGAAGTTCGCATTCCCGTCATGGTGCAGGACGAGATCGGCTATCTTTCCGAATCGTTCAACGGGATGGTCCGGAACATACTCGAAGGAAAGCGCAAGCTGGAAGACTACGCCAATACGCTCGAAAGCAAGGTCAAGGAGCGCACCCGGGAAGTGGTCGATAAGATGCAGACAATCGAGAAGCTGAAGATCCAGCAGGACGGGGACTACTACCTGACAGCCCTGATTGCACGACCGCTGACCACCAACTGGAACAAATCAAGTCTGGTGGCGACTGACTTTCACATTGAGCAGAAGAAGAAATTTGCCTTTCGCCGGCGGGAATCCGAACTGGGGGGCGACATCTGCATTTCCGGCAACCTGCGTTTCGGTGGTGACGCGGATCGCTACGTGATGTTCTGCAATGCCGACGCGATGGGCAAGTCGATGCAGGGCGCCGGCGGTGCCATCGTGATGGGTACGGCCATGAACCACATCATGTCGCGTTCAGCCGGCCGGGACCGCATTCTGCAGATCAGTCCCGAAGAGTGGTTGCGGCGCACCTACCACGAACTGAACGACATCTTCAGCACCTTCGACGGATCCATGAGCATCTCGGCCTTCGTGGGCCTGATTCACGAAAAGAGCGGCACGATGTTGTTTTTCAATGCGGAGCACCCCTGGACGGTCCTGTACCGCAATGGTGCGGCCAGCTTCATTGAAGAAGAACTCATGTTGCGCAAGATAGGACTGGAGTCCGAATTTGATCTGCAGCTACAGACTTTTCAGCTCGAACCAGGGGACGTGCTGTTTACGGGGAGCGACGGTCGCGACGATCTGGACCTGACCCCCGAATCGGAAGACCGCGTCATCAACGAAGACCACGATCTTTTCCGACGACTGGTAGAGCAGGGTAAGGGCGACCTAAAACGCATCGTGCTCTTGATCAAAGAATTCGGCGAGCTGACCGACGACCTGTCCTTGATTCGAGTCGGTTTTCAGGAAACCAGTACTGGTCCGGTGCCGGCGAAGGAGGCCGAAACAACGCAGCAATCGGACTGATTCGGGGCCCACAGGTGAAGGGCCTCCAAAAACGGCGCATCGAACTGCAGGGGGTTCGTCGCCGCCCGGCTGTTTTCGGCGGCGGGTGAGAGCGGGGTCCGCCTGCTACTCCGTCACAATCAGAATTTCCACACGCCGGTTGCGGGCCCGACCTTCGGGGGTAGCGTTGCTTGCAATGGGCTGGGTTTCGCCAAAGCCACGGTAAGACATGCGCCGCGATTCAATGCCGTTCGACTGCGACAGCGCCCGGACCACGGTTCGGGCCCGGGACTCGGAGAGCCGCAGGTTGTAGGCGCTTGATCCCGTGTTGTCGGTATGTCCGGAGATGCGTATCTCCCGTCCCGGGAAGCGTGACAGGATCGTAGCGACGTGCTCGAGTTCGGCCCGGGCCGCCGGCGTCAGCTGATCGGAGTCGTGATCGAAGAGGATCGCGTTTAAGTCCAGGGCCACGCCTTCATCGGTCTGGCGTACGTTTAGATTGCCGCTGTCCGGCAGATGTTCGCGGATAGACTCGACCATCTCCTCGCGGTCGGTTACGCTGACCTGGCGTCGCTTGCGATACCAGGAATCGATGCGAAACAGGAACTCCTGGCGACTGCCATCTGCCAGGATGAATTCGTAGACCAGGCGATTTGTGTCGTAGACGGGAATACCGGCCTCGCGATCGAACCAGAGTTCACAGCTCGAAAAACCATTGATCTGCAGGATGTTTCCGGCCCCCCGATGACGAAAGCTGTAGCGGTACCGGATCAGGTCGAAGGATTGTTCGCCGAGGTTGGCTGCCGGGGGCAGCGGGGCCGGTCCCGCATACTCGTAGTTGACACTTACCGGCAGACGCAATCGTACACTCACGAAGTCCATTGTCTCGACCGCCGGGGCGTTCCAGCCATCTCCGGGGGAGAGCGGACGATCGGGGAAGGACGGCAGACTCTGCAGATTGGGCATCACGTACTCTTCGGGCACCTCGTAGTTGCCGTTCTTGTGAATCAGAAAGTGCGAATCGAAGGTTTGCTCCTGGCGGAACTCTCCCGTTAGGCGGGGGCTCCGGGAGTAGGTCAGAAACTGGCCGTCGAGTACCGCCCCGTCCTCACGCCGGTCCACTACACGCAGGATAATCCGGTTTTTCTCTTCGCGGCTGTCCCAGGCAAGGCCATTAAAGATGCGGATGTCCTGGTATTTGTCAACGGTCAGGACCTCGTTCGGTTCCAGGCGAAATTCGAAGCGGACCCCGGGCCCTTCGGCCATGGTCGGGTTGGAAAGCAGGGCCAGCAAAACCGCCGCCCGTAGCCCCTGGATCCAGGTTGCCTGTCGCATAGTTCCTTTTCGTCCCCCCCGGAGAAACCTTGAGGGGCGGCCGGTCCTAAAAAGAGCTCAGGATTCGCGAACGGGGGCCCAGGACATCAAAAGTGTTTGAAGCAGTGGGTAGGGGCCCGGAGTATGACCGCATTCAAGCGAGATAGCGTGCATCTATGATCCTACTGGAAGGTTTACACCACATATCGCTCGGCACGGCCGACCTCGAGCGCAGCGTTGAATTTTATCAAAACGTGTTGGGTTTTGACCTTCTTGAGCGCGAGGAGCTGTACGCGGTTCTCAATCTCGATCCGATCGCCGTCCGCTTCAACCTGGTGCAGAACTACAAGGCTGCCGTGACGAATCCCGGTGAGTTCAGCTTCGCCTACGTCCTCGACGTGGACGACTTTACAAACGCGCTGGAAGAATTGGAAAGCCGCGGGGTTGAGATCAAAGGGCCCCTGGCAATCGAAGGCGGCGAATCCATGGTCATCAAGGACCCCGACGGCCACCTGATCGAACTTTTTTACAATGAGTGATGCAGGCCATCAGGCCTGCATGTTGATGGTATTTCCCAGCAGCTGGTAGCGCGCCTTCATCTCATTGGGTCGAATGGCCCGGGAGGCGGCAGAGTCTTCCTCGGCCTGACGATTCGTTGTGTCTGAACCGGGCAGGCGCCCCGGGTTCTCTGTGAGCTTGATCTTTGGCAGTTCAAACTGGGCCGGATTCTTCAGCCCTACTTCTGCTCCCACGCGTACTTCCATGTTGATCTCCTGTGATTGCCTGCGTTACCGACAAATTCTGTGTATTATGTCCGGTGGGCCGCGCGATTCGCCAGCCACCTTCGTATCCTGAGCCCGCGCCGACGGCCTGTAAAGCGAATTTGTTTACGCCGTCACAGCGCCTTCCAGCACCTGGGCCAATAGATCCCGGGCACAAACCCGTAGCGCCATGACTTCTTCGGCTCCCTCAAAAATTGAAAAAACCCGCGCGTCCACGAAATAGCGCGAAACGGCGTATTCTTCGGCGTAACCCATGCCACCGTGGATCTGCATGGCCTCCCGGGTTACCCATTCGGAGATACGCGAAGCATAAAACTTGACCAGGGTTGCCTCCATGCTGCCCTGATGATCGTCCATCAATCGGGCTACATGGTAGGAGTACTGCCGCGAAGCCTGCACAATCATGGCCATGCGTGCGATTTTCCAGCGGGTGATCTGGTAGGCGGCGATTTCTTTGCCAAAAACCTTGCGTTCGGAAGCGTATCGCACGGCCGCTTCCAGGGCGGCCTGCATAACCCCGTTGGCCCTGGCTGCTGTTTGCACGCGACCCCCCGCGAATCCGGCCATTTGCAGGTAAAAACCTTTGCCGCGACCCTCTTCACCACCAATCAGGTTTTCGTCTGGAACGAAGTAGTTGTCGAAATTCACCTCAAAGCTGTGCATTCCGCGGTACCCGATCGTGGGGATGGCGCTTCCTTCGACTTTGCCGCCCTTTTCCTGGGTATGTTCAAAACGGTGGCCGCGATCTCTGGGTTTTTCCGCCACCAGGATTGAAAGCCCGCGGTGTTTCAGTCCCGGATCTTTTTCGGTGCGCGCCAGGATCATGAGGGCGTCCGCGAATCCCGCAAAGGTGCACCAGGTTTTCACACCGTTGATGAGCCAGCCGCCTTCGGTCTTTTCGGCGGCGACCTTCATACCGGCCACGTCGCTACCATAGTTGGGCTCCGTGACGGCCACGGCATTGAAGATTTCGCCGGCCGCCAGCTTTGGCAACCAACGCGACTTCTGCTCTTCGGTGCCACCCTTCAGGATCGCTTTACTGAGGATTTCGGGGCGCGTAATCAAAGAACCGGCGATTGACAGGCCGCCCCGGGAAAGTTCTTCGGTGACCACCAGCATGCCCACGTTTCCGTAATCGTCCATGTAGCCGCCGTACTGCCCGGGGATGCTCAGGCCAAAGGCGCCCATTTCCGAAAGCCCATTTAAGATTTCGTCTGGAATAAATTCGTCGTGGCGATGAATGTGCTCCGCCCGCGGAGCCACAATCTCGTCTGCAAACTGGCGGAACGTGTCGCGCATCATCGCGTGGTCTTCCGACAGCGCAATCGCTCCGGTTTCCCCGCCGATAACTTTTTCGGCCACGCGATCGTAGCGATCTCTGGCCGTGGCAGCCTGAACGAGTTTGTTATTTTCTTCGCTGAAAAGGCCGTTCAGGCGGTCGTACGCCAGGCCGTATTCTTCGGCACGGCCGGCCAGTTCCCCGCGCAGTCGGTTGAAAGCCTCGCCGGCAAACAGGAGCGCCATGTCCTGTTCGAGTTCGCCGGCATCGTTTGCGTAGGCGGCAAATTGTTCCGAGATTCGATGCTCGGCAGTATGGTAGGACAGGTTGTAATGGACCAGCTGGTTCTCGTCCATACGCTCGACCGAGAGCTTGCCATTCTCCTGGGCGCGCGCGGCCAGGTTTTCTGTGATTTCTTTGAGGGCGGACCCGAGGGCCGAATTGAGTTTCGAACATTCCTCTTTCATATAAGGTTCATCAAATCCGACTCCGGGCGTTCTGACCACCCAAATTCGCCCGGTCGACACTCTGTGCCGGGTGGGTGTGTCCGTTTTTTGGTGTGCGGGGCAAGCCGGCGAAGAACTCTGGAATCGTGACTCGCGAGGGTATCCTGCTTGTGAATCTGGGGTCACCCGAGGCGCCGCGGCCCGGGCCCGTTCGCCGTTATCTGCGGGAGTTTCTTTCGGATCGTCGGGTGATCGATATTGCGGCGCCGGCCCGATGGTTGCTCCTGAATTTGATCATACTGCCGTTGCGTCCCCGTCGTTCTGCAGAGGCGTACGCTCAGATCTGGGAAGAGCAGGGTTCGCCTCTGGTCCGTCACGGCCGCGATCTGACGCTCGCTTTGTCGGAACTTCTGGAAGCGCGCTTTCCGGATCGATACCGCGTGGAGCTGGCGATGCGGTACGGCCAACCATCAATCGAAAGCGCCCTGGACGTGTTTCGGAAAGCCGGCATTGTTCAGATCACAGTGTTGCCGCTTTATCCCCAGTACTCTTCGGCCGCCACGGCCAGCGTGATCGACGAGGTGATGCGCGCGGCATCCGTGCACTGGACTGTCCCGGCGCTGCGTTTTGTTCATAGTTTCTATGATCACGCTGGCTTCATTGTTCCTCTGGCGGAGCGCCTGCGTTCTTCCCTGGCGCACTTTGAGTCGGAAAGCGGGGGAGGGGCCGACCACGTTTTGTTCAGTTTTCACAGCGTTCCCGAGCGCCAGATCCTGCGTTCGGACGATCTCGGGGTCTGTAGTCTGGGCGCCTGCTGCGACGCCATCCGTCCACCCAACCCAAATTGTTACCGCGCCCACTGTTTCGCCACCGCGCGCGCTCTTGCCGGGCGTCTGGCTCTGGAGCCGGCGCGGTGGAGCGTGTCCTTCCAGTCGCGTCTGGGACGTACGCCCTGGCTGCGCCCCTACACCGATCATGTTCTGGCCGAGTTGCCCGAGCGAGGTGTGCGACGCCTGGTCATCGTATCGCCTTCTTTTGTGGCCGATTGCCTGGAGACCCTCGAAGAGTTGAATATGCGCGGTCGCGAGACCTTTTTGAACGCAGGGGGCGAACATTTTCATTACGTGCCCTGCTTGAACTCCGATCCCGCCTGGGTGCAGGGGCTACCCGATATTCTGGGTCTTCCGACGGCGCCGTCGTAGACCGGGTTTGTGGCCGGCAAATCGATACTTGAGGCGATTGCTCGCTGTTTTCCAGCCTCGCGGCGGCATTAAAAAGTCTCAATCCGCGCACCTCAGCTGTCCGATATTGAACCCGGATGCATTTTTTCAAAGGCCGAGATGCGCATATGAAGCGAGAAGAAACCCAAGACCGCCGGGAAGTTGGACTTAAACGTCCGATAATCCGCGGAGCAAGCCTGCTCGGAGGTATTCTCTTTGCCTTCAGCTTCGCCACCGCCTGCGCCACAACAACCATCCAGACCGGAAACCAATTCGAGCCGGAGCGTCAGCGTTTTGGTTCGAACGATCCGGAAGAAAGCTTCTTTACCGAACTCAGCGAACAGGACCCGGCTTTCCGAAATGGAGAGCCCGAGCGTAACTTCACCGCCCAGCCGGTTGCCGAAAACGACTGCCCCTGCGAAGACGAACGCCCGGCGGCCGTTGTGGCTGCGGATAGCCGGGGGCGCGGTCGTAACAATCCGGCCGCCACCGAAGAGAACTATTTTAACACGGAAAACAATTCAGCCAATGACCGGGAAGTCACTCCTATTCCGGTTGCAACGACGGCGACCGCCGAGGAAACACCGCCATCGGACGATCGCTGGCGACCAACAACCGATGGCAGTTTTAACGAGATTGGAACGGCGTCCTGGTATGGCCGGGACTTCGACGGAAAACCAACTGCGAGTGGCGATATCTTTGATAGCCGTAAGTTGACGGCCGCTCACAAATCGATCCCGCTTGGTAGCATTGTCCTTGTCCGCAACATGGAGAACAACAAAGAAGTGCTCGTTACCATCAATGATCGTGGTCCGTTTGTCAGCGGTCGCGTGATCGACATGAGCGAATACGGGGCCGAACTGCTCGGTTACAAGGAACAGGGACTCGCCCAGGTGGGTCTGCGAGTAATCCGTTTGGGCAACGGCACGGCCGACGGGCGGGGCGCGACTTATGAGTTCTTTTCCGGTCACGATCGCTTTGCCGACAGCAGCGGCGGGGGCGATGCGGAATCCGAGCGACGTGCGCAGGAGGTCATCGAAGCCGACCGCCAGGCCCAGCAAAGGCCGCGTGAGGATCTGCGGGCCGACCAGGTGCGCTCAGAAGCGGCCTTCCAGTCATACGCAATTCAGGTGGGCATCTTCTCCGATCTGCGCAACGCGCGAAACCTCGAGCGCTATCTGTCGTCTTACGGCCAGCCGATCAACGTTTTTCAGCGTGGCAATATGTTTGTCGTTAAGATCGGTCAATTCGAGTCGCGGGGCGCCGCCGAAGAGCTGAAGCATCGGCTCACCATGGACGGCTACAACGTCTTCATTTCCGCCCCGGGCCAATAGCCCCACCGCTTCGGGGCGGTCTCTCAGAATCTCTTGACAGGCGGCCAGGCCGGGCCTTTCGTTCGCTATGAACGAGCGCAGGCAATGGGAGCTCAAGAACGAAAGCAACAAGATCAATGTTCGCTGGCTTCTGACCCTGTTGGTCGCCGGATACCTGAGCTATATTCTCTACACCGATCAGGGCAACGAGGTGGGCACGACCCATCTGTTCAGCTGGGCCTATATCGTGCTTCTGGTCGGCATCATGGCTGTGCTCAACCTGGCCTTTGGCATTTACGTGCGGCGCGCCCGGAAAGGACGCGGAACACTCAGTCCCGCGCTTAAATACATTACCATGGTCGTGGATTTTCTGGCTGTGTCTGCCCTGCTGGTTCCAACCGGCGGTGACGAGAGCCTGTTCTTTATTCTGTACTTCATTGTCATCGTTTCCAATAGCCTGCGGTACGGCATGCGTCTGGCCATTGTGGGACTGATAGTTTTTAATCTGTCGTACGCCGCCGTGCTCGCCTTACAGTACTATCCCGACCTGAGTTTGCCGCATCTGCAGCGCGAACTGCTCAAAGTGGTCGGCTTCTGGATTGTCGGGCTCTATACCGGCTACATTTCGCGGCGCTTCGAGATACTGCAGGGTGAGGTTGAAAAGTACCAGCGCCTGGTGGAACGTCTGATGCAGGAACGCGGGCCGGCCGCCTGAGCGCGAATTGGACCGGATTGTTTACTCAAGCTCCGTGTCAAATGAGAGTGGTGGCGTCTGCAAACGCCAGGTGCGGGGCGCTGTTGATGCTGACCGGAACCAGTCGCGTTTTTTGCAGTTGAAAAACAGAGAGCGAAGTGTTCTCGATGTGACGCAGCAGTTCCAGGCTGGATCGTAGTTCCATTTTCAGGCAGTCTCCAATGATCAAGGCGATGGGCGTGCCCGAGCTGATGCAGAGCACCCGTTCGCCGTCCGATTGACGAACCCGGTTCCAGGCATCGAGCACTCGCGCCCGGAAATCTTCGAAGGATTCGATCGTATCGGTCTTGTATTTGCCGCCGATCCAGAACTGCAAAATGGTTTCGAGCATGCGTTCATAAGCATGCGGAGCAACAGGGGTCGATTTACGCAGGCTTTCAATCCAGGCCCGAAAGTCGCCCCGGAAGCCGGTGCCATCGTTGCGCAGTTCTTCGGCCAGGGCAAACCAGACATCGGGGCTGATCTCATCCAACCCCGCGAGCACCTCTGCTTCAGCAATCACGGACGGTTCTCCGGCGGCGGCCCGGGCCCGGGCATGAGTCTCGCGTTGCCGGTCCAGGCTTCCGGTGAAACTCTGATCGAAGGGCGCCCCGAGCCAGGCCAGGTACTTTCCCAAAAGGTCGGCCTGCCGGCGACCGGTGGGGGTCAGTTCGTTGTAGCGCGTTCCTCCCGCCTGTCCGTGTCGCGCGAGGTAGATAAGCATCTTTTCAATCCAGAGTGAAGCGCGGATTTGAGATCGCCAGCTTGTCCCGCACACTCTTCTTCACGTGTTCCCAGATCTCGCGATTGTCCGGGCCGATCTTTTCGTCGCTGATTTTTTCGGCCAGCTTTGTGTTCAGGCGTCGCGCCAGCGCCAGTTTCTCGCTATAGCGGTCGGGAATGGGATCGTTTTCACCAAGAAGTTCCATCAAGCCGGTGAGTTCTTCTTCGAGCAGCGGGTCTCCTTCACGCAGTTCCCGACCAACCACCCCGAGCATGTTCCAGCTTACCAGAGTTTTGAAGGCCAGGCCGTCGTCCTCTTTCACCCGCGGCAGCACTTCTTTCATTAGAAAGTCCGCGATTGCGTCCAACAAGTCGGGGGCTTCCGGTTTATCCTGCATGTTCGATCAGCCTCATGATTTCGTATTCCATTTCGCAGGTACGACGACCGATGGCGGCCAGTTCAATGCCGCGATCTTTCCCGCTCAGGTGCCGATCGGCCTGTTGCACCGAACCCACCGCCCAACGTACGTTACCCACTATCTCCCAATAGCGAACGGCTGTCGGATCTACTTTCGCGCCCGAGGCTTTTTCGTAAGCTGCATAGAAGGACTCGCGATCTCCAAAACCGCCGACCTCTTTTTGGATTTTGCCAAAGCGCCAATCCCGCATGCACAGCCAGCTGATATCTTCGTGACGATCGCCCCAGTGCGCGAACTCCCAATCCACGATGCCGTGCAGGCCGTCCGGCGAAATCATGAAGTTGCCGGTGCGAAAATCCCCGTGCACGAGCACGACCTCATCGGTAGCTGGAGCGTGTCCTTCCAGCCAGTTTGCCGCCAGTTCCAGGGCGGGGTGGGGCTCGCCGAGTCCGAGCAGGTATTCCCGAATGAGCGCCACGGCAGCTAAGGCCAGATCCTTTCCGCCGGCCCCGGGAACTTTGCCCAGGCTTTCTATTAAGTCCGAAGAAACATCGGCGGGCTTCACGCTGTGTATCAAGGCCAGGTTGCGTGCCAGATCTTCGGGCAGTTGTTTGCGGTACGCATTCAGTTCCCGATCGCGCACCACGTACCGCGCCGTGGCCCTGCCGTCGATCCGCTCCATGAAATAGAAAGGCCGACCGATGTAGTCCGAATCGGCTTCCAGCCACATGGGCCGCGGTGTCTTGACGCCGGCTTCGTAGGCGGCTTCGGCAACCAGATACTCTTCGGGCCGACTGAGGCTGCCGAGCAACGAGCCGCCTTTATCGGAACGAAATACCAGCGCGTAGCGGCCGCCCTGTTGTCCGCCATCGACCTGTACGTCGACCAGATAGTTGTCCTGGCAGGCCCCGCCGGTAAGGGGACGCATCTGATCGATGGTGGTGTGGCCGCCCAGGCGTGTCGTCAGATAGTTTTCGAGGTCGCTTTTGAGACGTTCGGCCGTCGGGTCCAGTTGGGCTTGTTCGGTTTTCGCCATCAGAATTCCTCTTTGCCGCTCATGAGTCCGCGACCGAGCACCATGCGATGCACTTCCGACGGCCCATCGGCCAGACGGGCGGCCCGGGCGTCGCGGTACATTAGTTCGAGGGGCAGGTCGCGGCTGTACCCGGAAGAGCCGCAGATCTGAATCGCCAGATCGATCGCGTCGCAGAGAATTTCGCTCACGTGCAGTTTCGCCATCGATATGATATGTCGCGCGTCCTGACCCTGGTCCAGAGTCCAGCCCGCCTTCAGGGTCAAAAGATATCCGGATTCGATGCGGGTTGCGCAATCGGCCAGCATCCACTGAATTCCCTGGTGATCGCCCAGCTTTGATCCGAAGAGTTGACGTGTGCGCGCGTACTCCCGGGCGATTTCCATGGCGCGCCGGGACATTCCCAGCCAGCGCATGCAATGAGTCAGGCGTGCCGGCCCCAATCGCACCTGGCTCAGACGAAAGCCTTCGCCTACCCGGCCCAGCACCATGTTGGCCGGTACCCGAACATTTTCAAATGTAAGTTCACAATGACCGCCCGGTCCATGGGAGCCCATGACGCCGACTTCGCGCACCATAGTATAACCCGGCGAATCGGTGGGCACAAGAAAGAGCGTCGTCTTGCGAAAGCTGCCGTTGACCCGCGCCATCACGATCAAGAAGCGCGCCCCATTGGCGCCGGTACAAAACCACTTATGACCGTTCAGGACAAATTCTTCGCCTTCTTTGACAGCGTTGGTGCTCAGGGCTGCCGGATCCGAGCCGGCGCCCGGTGGCGGCTCGGTCATGGCAAAAGCGGAGCGAATGTCTCCGGCGATGAGCGGCTCCAGAAACAGCTTTGCCTGTTCGGCGTTGGCCGCTTCGAGTAAGAGGTGCATGTTGCCTTCATCGGGCGCGTCGCAGTTGCAGGCATACGGGGCGATGGGCGAGCGACCCAACTCGCTGAAGACGAGCCCGGTGCCCACCAGGTTCAGCCCCAGGCCCCCGCTTTTTCGGGGCAGATGTGGTGTCCAGAGTCCGCGCTTCTTTGCTTCGGCGCGCATACGCTGATTGGTTGCCTCCGGCATGCGGCCGTCATTGTAATCGTATTCTTTTTCGGCCGGTATCGCGACTTCTTCGACGAAGGCGCGCACCTTCTTTTGTAACTCGGCCACATCGGATGGTATGCTAAACTCCATATTGTTTTCCCGGGTCGTGGTCCAGTCCAAACGCCTCCGGCAACTCCGGCAGGTGGTCGCTGGTCCAGACCCAGTCTCCTATCACGTTGATTATGGGTGCGGACTCTCCGGCGAGAATTCTCCGATTACAAAGCGTCAGATCCGCCCTGGTCGTCGGTCGGTGGGGGCTCTGAAAGTCCGCGCCGTAGGTCGCCTCTTCGGACCGAAAAGCGTGTTCGAAGAAGAAGTCGGTGAATTTTTTGTCTGACTTTTCAAAGCGGCTTGCGAGTTCCTGTAGTTCGGGGTGCGGCGTATTGCGAATTTTTCGAAATAGCAAAAGGCCAATTCCACGTGTGGCCTGACTGCGAAACGTGCCCGCACGAACCACGCGAAAACGATCGGGATGTTTGATGGCGCACTGTTCAAGGGCCAGTTTTGCGTAGGCCATGGAACCGTAACCCGCCAGACTGTGTGGCAACCAGTAGAAGGCCGAATAACCCACCGTAATCTTCGGGTTCAGGCTATTGCTCAACTCAACCATCGGCCGAAACGAAAACTCAAGGGCTTCATGCACATCTTCCGGCGTGGCCGCGCGTACGGGATAACCGATGGGGCCAAAGGCTGGAGTAAAGAACAGCGCCCTTAATTGCCCGGCGCGTTCACCCAGGGCTGCTTTGATTCTGGCCGGCGCTTCTTCGTCGGCCAGGTCGATACCCTGTATTGTACTACTGGCTCCGGGTACCGGGGTTTCGTTCGAAGAGGTGGCTGCAATCCACGCTTCGGGCGCTTCGGACCGGATGGCTTCGATTGCGCTTTGTCCGGCCTCTCCGCGTCCGCCCACGACGAGGTAATTCATCGCTCCAGCGTCAAACCCCCGGTTAGAATGTAAAGGACGAAAAGCAGTTGCTTTGCTTCGGGCCGTACTGGATAAAATGTTTCAGCATGAACAAGGCCCGAAACGAACAAGACGAAATAGAAGCCGGAAGCGCGCATTCAGAAGGTCGCATGCGCCGCGACTTTCGGCGCGGCAATATCAACTTCGACTTTCTACAACCGGACGATGAGGATGGCGGGGCTACACTTGTCTATGAAGGCGCCGATCGGCGAACGGGCCGGCGCGAGGGCAAACGCGGCCTTTTTAACCGCGGTCGTCCTTCGCAACCGATCGGCGCCTGGCAGCTCTGGGCCTGGTTCGGTCTGTTTCTTTTATCCGGCGCGGGCGCGGGCTTCTTGATCTACCAGGTGTTCTGGGGGCTGGCCGGTGGCGGCTCCGTGCTCTTGTTGTTGCTGCTTCCGTTCTTACTGGCTTCGCTGTTCTGGTCGCTTCTGATGCTCGTGCTCTTGAAAGCTCGCCCGCGCTAGCATCTCAAAGAGCCGCAGTCCTATTTCGTTTCAGAACGATAGCGCGACTGATTGCGCAGGCCAATGCGTGTAAACAGGCGACCGAGGGGCGGCGCCAGGGCCGGAGCAAAACTCGCAAATTTTGCAAGCAGACCCCGATAGCCGGGCAGTATGATTTCGTAAACGGGTCGGGTCAGCGCTCGATGTACCGCGCCTTCGATTTGTTCGACTGTCAGATAGCGGGGCGCGGAAAATGTCAGGGCCGCTTCCGGGAAAGCCGCCTGTCGATCGAGCATTGGCGTCTGGACCGGGTCGGGACAGATGACCGTAACATGCACGCCGCGGGTTTCGAGTTCCATGGCCGCCGCCAGAGAAAAGGAACGAACGGCAAATTTTGACGCGCTGTAAAGAGCGATGCCGGGCACCGGTGCAAGCCCCGCCATCGACGCAATATTGATAATATGACCGCTGCCGGCGCCAACCATGTGTTCGGCTGCCAGGCGGGTTCCGTAGACGACACCTTTTATGTTAATATCGAAGTGCCGATTTACCTCGCGCGGGTCGAACTCGTGCACGTAGCCCGGCGCCAGATAACCGGCGACATTCAAAATCACGTCAATGCCGTCCAGTTTGCGGAGTGCCTGGCGAAAGACCGTTTTCCAGCGGGCGAGCGAACTGACATCCAGACGCGCCAGAAAGACATCGCGCCCGGAGAATGCTGGTTCGTGGGTCAGACGTTTGAGACCGGTTTCGTCAATGTCGGTCAGAAAGAGCCGCGCGCCGCGTTCGGCGAAACTCCGGGCAAGCTGGCGTCCAATGCCGCTCGCCGCCCCCGTAATAAAAAACCTTTTCTGTGAAAAGGATTTCATGCGGCAGAACTACGCGCGCTGCGGGTGGTGATCTGTGGCTCCCCATGAATCTGTTCGGAGAAGCGATAGGTCGGTCGAATGCCAGGAAAGGCCCAGTACGCGGTGAGTTCCGAAGAGGGAATCACATTGTAAAAGCGCGCATCCCATTGATTGACGCCCGCCATTTCTTTTTCCTGAATCATCGAGACGTACTGATCGAGACCTCTTTCCAGGGTGTTCCCGTTCAAGATGACTTCCATGCCCGTCTGGAGTGCAAAGTTACGAACTCCGGGGATTCGCGATTCCAGCGGCGAATAGCTGTCGGCGGAGATTCCGTTTTCGCTGGAAACCAGAACTCCGGAGTTCGTGTTTACGACCAGGCTGTGGTTGCCTTCGGTGTGCCCCGGAGTGCCGATCAAGGCTACACCCTCGCCCAGTTGAACGTCGCCCTCAAGTAAGATGATCTTTTTTGGATCAATGCCTTCGATCCCATGCGGGCAGTACCAATCGCGTTGGGGCGGCAAGAGCGCCAGAGTGGACTCCCATTCCTGGCGCATAACCAGCAACTTCGCGTTCGGAAAAGCAGCCGGTTCCGTGGCGGTTCCCAACCAGCGTCGAATGTCCTGGGTGTGCAGATGATCGTAAGAAATATAGTCCACGTGCTCGGGGAGAATGTTGATCGACGCCAGGCACTCTTCGACCGTCGCGCTGATCGGTGCGATCAATTTCTCACCCCACTTCTGAAACGGTCCAAAACTTTCTCCCAATCTCTTGAAGAAGGGCGTTTCGCGATTGCGCTTGAAATCCGAAGGAGAGAAGAGCAGGGTGCGCACGCGGTTGCCAGAACGATACTGCACAACGAACAGCCGGTTCAAAATGTGCAAAAACGGAATCGGCACGCGGCATGCGTTCAAAAGTCCGTAGCGCACGGGATAAGGCACCCGGATCAGGTCAAAGGTTCGATAATAGAGTGCCGTCGGGCCTTCCCCAAACCAGCGGTTAAATCGACGGGCTCGCATGCGGACTTCCGTCAGGCGATCGGCCGGGTGGGCTGCGCGCCTCGCACCCACAAAATCGCTGAGGGCTTTCATGCCCGTTTCCAGTCTGCTGCTTCGTTTTTTGCCTGCTGTGCTTCGCGCCATGCAAAATGCCCCCACTCCATAGTAAGGGCAGGCGGACTGGAAGTAAAGCAATCGGGCCGGCGCCAGGCCGGCCCGGGAGATTCAGAACCGCACGGTCAGGCTGTTGTGGTAATTTCCATCATCGTCGCGATGGAAGTGATAACAGGCCTGAACCCATTCGCCGTCCCCGTCATACATATGATGCTCCCAGAGCTGCAGAGTCAGGTCATAGAGCAGGGCGCTCATGGGCGCAGGACGCTCGGGCTGGCCCGGCTCAGCGAGGGTATGTTCGAAGCGGCAGGTGTCGCCCCTCTGGATATTCTCGATTTCAAAGCGAAAGGCGTCGGGCGGTTGTTTGAGCAGGCGCAGGAGTTCGTCCTGGGTGCGGTTTCGAATCGTGTCGAGGTGTTGTTCAAAGTCGGTAAGCATGGTTTCCTCCAGGAGTGGGCCGCGTTTGGCGATTCCCTGTCTGGAAGAGGTCGTCGAAGTGGCGTTTGTTGCGCGGTTTTTTTTGTATACACCAGGTATTCCGTTCAGGGATGGAGCAGCGCGCCACAATGCTTGCAATGCTTTGCGTCGCCGGCGTGGCCTTCCTGACCGCAGTCCGGGCAGGCCTGCGTCGAGACCTGACCGTGGTCGCGCATGGCAACGGCAATTTCGGCCGTGACGATACCCGTGGGGACGGCAATGATTCCATAACCGAGCAGCATGACCATTGAGGCGATGGCCTTGCCGATCGCCGTTTGCGGCGTAATGTCTCCATAACCCACCGTGGTCAGGGTCACCACGGCATAGTAGATGCCCACCGGTATGCTTGTGAAACCATTGGCCGGACCTTCGACGATGTACATAATTGTTCCGACGATTACGATGATGGTGCTCACCGCGCCCAGAAAGACGATGATTTTGGGCCGGGCGGCGCGCATCGCAAGCAAGAGCACTTCGGCCGCGCCGAGATAACGGGCCAGCTTGAATATGCGAAAGGCGCGCAGGAGCCGGAGCACGCGGACCACGGTCAGGTAGTAGCTTCCGGTGAAGTACAAACTCAGGTACGCCGGCAATACAGCCAGCAGGTCCACAATACCAAAAAAGCTCCGGGCGTAACGCCACGGGCTGCGCACTGTTGCGAGTCGCAAAATGTACTCAATGGTAAAAAGAATTGTGAACGCCCACTCCCCGATCTGGATCCAGCGTTTGTAATGCAGCTGGATGTCGGCCACCGTTTCGAGCATCATCAAAACGACGCTGGCGATGATGGCCCAGAGCAACAGCACATCGAAGAGCTTGCCGGCCGTGGTGTCGGCTTCAAAAATGATTTCGTGCAGGCGCGCGCGCCAGCCGGGAGTCTCTGGTTCGTTTGGTCTGTACATCAACCCGGTTGCAGGTGGATCGTGTCGGAAGCCGCGGTGCTCGTTCCGAACAAAAGGTCATTGGCCCGAAAACAAAGCCGATCCAGTTCGGCCTCCATACGCCTGGCCTGATACGCGAGGGCCTCGTCCGAGGTGTCCGATTCTGGCCAGATCGGTTCTCCAATGACCATCGCCACACGGGAAAAGGGCAGCGGGATGGCAAAGTCATCCCAGTTCGGACCCACCACCCGCCGCGAGCAACCGAAACCGATCGGCACGACAACGCTATCGGACTTGTGAGCCATGTAGATGACGCCGGGCTTGGCTTCGTAGTTCGGTCCGTGGGGACCATCCGGCGCAACCAGCGCCGGCACGCCGCCCCGAATGGTCTTAATGAAATCGATGATGCCTTTGGACTGTTTGCCCAGACTTGCGTCGAGCACTTCGTAACCCATACTGCGGATGGTCTTGATTCCAATCTCGCGAAAGAAGTGCGTCCAGGAGCGTTCGTACTGCGGCGTCCGTGGATGGTCGGAGTAGATGCAGATGCCTCGTGAATGCAGCGCAAAAATCGCGGCGTCCACGTACGTGTGCCAGACGGCGGCGATGAAGGTCTGTTTGCGCGCACGCAACAAACGCAGATGGTCGTCTCCCTCTACTATGAATTCCAGGGTCGCCTGGTAGATGCTCAGGAGCACGCTGGCAACGTTGGAAGCGAGATTCGTGGTTCCGACGTACGCCGCCCGTTTGATTCTATTCGGTGGTAATCCCATGTTCAGACTCCGACGGTCGCAACGACGATGCCGACGACGGCGCCGGTCATCATGGTCGATAGCGTCCCGGCAACAATGGAACGCAAACCGAGGCCTACGATTTCGGCGCGACGTTCCGGAACCATTGTGCCCAGCCCACCGATCATGATGCCCAGACTTCCCAGATTGGCGAAGCCGCACATGGCGTATATCATGATCAGACGTGCGCCGGGGCTCAGGCTTTCGCCTACGCCGGGACGGGCCAGTTCCAGGTACGCCAGAAACTCGTTCAGGATGGTTTTGATTCCCATCAGCTGGCCGGCCTGAAAGGCGTCGGACCACGGCACACCCATCAACCAGACCAGTGGCGCCATCACACAGCCCAGCAGCCACTGCAGGCTAATGGGGGCGGACGTCTCCCCGACTCCGACACTGACCGGAATTACAGCCAGCATCTGATTGATGAGGCTGACCAGGGCAACCAGCACAATCAGCATGACGATGATGTTCAGCCAGAGTTTCAGCCCCTCCAGGGCGCCGTGGGTGATGGCGTCCATGCTGGATTGCGCTGGATGCGGTTCCACCATCTCGCCCATGGTCTTTGCACCGGTTTCGGGAATCATGAGCCGGGAAATCACAATCGCCGCCGGGGCGCTGATGATCGACGCGGCCAGCAACTGGCCCAGAGCCTGTTCGCCGAGCACGGGTTCCAGAATTTGCGCGTACAACACCATCATGGTGCCCGCGATCGTTGCCATGCCGACCGTCATGGTTGTAAAAAGCTCGCTACGACTCAGTCGATTCATGTAGGGCCGGATAAAGAGCGGGGCTTCCACCATGCCGACAAAAACATTGGCGGCCGCACTCACGCCGACCGCTCCGCCCACATCGAGCGTTTTCTGCAAAAGCCAGGAAAAACCGCGCACTACCAGAGGAAGAATCTTCCAGTAGAAAAGCAGCGACGACAGTGCGCTCATTACGAGCAGAATCGGAAGCGCCTGAAACGCGAGCACCACCCCTCCCGGTGGATTTACAACTTCGAAGGGTGCAAAGCCGCTCCCACCGATGTAGCCGAACACGAGGCCCGTCCCGGCCTGGGTGGCGTCACGAATGGCAATCACGACCACGTTCAGGTACAGGAGAGCGTCCCGCACGCCGGGCGCCTTTAACAGAACCACTCCCAGAACGATCTGCAGCGCCAGGCCCAGTCCGAGTACCCGCCACTCTACAACTTTACGATTCTCGCTGATTGCCCAGGCCGCCAGGCAGAATATCGCGAGTCCCAAGAAAGCCTGCATTACCAACCCCTTCGCAACAATTCCCTTCAGGAAGGGGACAGGCTGGCCGGTCGCCCCGGGACCGCCCACCATATTTTGGCCCCGCCACCCGGCAGCATTCCTGTTTGACAGTCCATCGTCCGGCCGTCGTCGATTGCAGATGCGAAGGGCCGGGGCATACTCCCTGTTGACCATGGTCGGTTATTTTGTGCAGGTGCTGCGTCCGGCGATCTTTCTGGCGCTGCTTGTGAGCTTCGGCAGCGCGGGGTACATGGCCATTGAAGGCTGGAGCCCCATTGATGCGCTCTACATGAGCGTCATTACGGTGAGCACCGTGGGTTTCGGGGAGGCGCACCGGCTTTCCGCCGAGGGCAAGTTGTTCACCATGGGCCTGATCATGGGCGGCGTGATCTTTTACGGGATCGCCATCGACGCCATCCTCAAGCTCTTCATTAACCGCAAGTTCCGGCAATTTTTCGAGGAGGCGCGCGTGAAAGACCGTATGCGCAAGCTGAAGAATCATTACATCGTGTGTGGAG
Source organism: Spirochaetales bacterium (assembly GCA_024233935.1). Classification (GTDB taxonomy): domain Bacteria; phylum Spirochaetota; class Leptospiria; order Leptospirales; family Leptonemataceae; genus JACKOY01. The sequence continues at coordinate 119,864 of JACKOY010000007.1, forward strand.
GGGGTCGAATGGCGCTTTCCACCATACGCGAATTGGACCGGGCCGGCAAGGCCTTCGTCGTGCTCGAAACAAATCCGGATTCCATTGTAATGCAGATATATCGCGGTTCCATGAAGCACTGGCTGGTGGTTGAGCGGGACGCCTTGATCGAGGAAAATCTGATCGAGGCGCGCATTGAACATGCGGTGGGCCTGGCGGCTGTGCTGCCGACCGACGCCGACAACCTGTTTGTCGTGCTTTCGGCCCGTCGTCTGAATCCGAAGCTGACCATCCAGAGTCGCATCGCCCGGGAAAGCACCCGCGACAAGATGCTGCAGGCCGGCGCCGACAAGGTCATCAGTCCGTACATGGTGGGCGGGCTGCAGATGGCGCGCAGCATGCTGAACCCGCGCGTGGACGATTTTATGGAGATCGTGATGGATCAGGTCAACTACGAGTTTGAAATGAAAATCCACCACATGGAAGAGGACGATGCCTTCGCAGAAAAATCGCTCCGTGAAACGGACTTCCGAAGGCGCGGCTTCATTGCAATCGGCGTGCGCATGAAGGACGGGCGCATGGTCTTTGCTCCCGACTCGAACTTTGTACTCAAACCCGGCATGGAGATATTGTTGTTGGGCTCCGGCGAGGAAAAACCCACCAACGTGCTCTGAAGGCCCGCGGCCCCGTTATTGAACAAGCGCCGCGCGATCGACGCCATTTTTTGGAGCGGCTCAGCCGACGACGGCAGCTTCCGGTTGGGGCAGATATTGCTGAAAGGGTCGACGCGCCTGAAACAGGTCCCCTGCCGCCCGGATCAGTTCGCCCAGCACTCTCGGTGTGATCGCCTGTTTAGGATCGTCGCCGATACCGCGCGGTGGCTGACAATGGGTTTCAATGCAGAGGCCGTCGGCCCCGTACGCAATGGCCGCGAGGGCCGCCGAAGGAACGTAGACCGCCTTGCCCACAGAATGCGAAGGATCCACAACAACGGGCGCCCAGGTTTTTTGTTTCAGCAGCGGCGTTATGCTTTCGTCGGGATGATTGCGGTAGCCGTCGATGCCGGGCACGGTGCCGCGCGGACAGAGCATGACGTTCGGATTGCCGCCGGCGACAATGTACTCGGCAGCACAGATGAATTCGTCAATGGGTCCCATGTGCATGCTGCGTTTCAGCAAAACGAGCGTGCCCCGCTCGGCGCTCAGCTCTCCAATCTTTTTGAGCAGGGAGTAGTTCAGCGCGTTTCGGGCGCCCACCTGAATCATGTCCGCGCCATGATCGAGCGCGATACGCAGTTGCTCCTCGTCCATGACCTCCGCGTTTACCGGCAGGCCGGTCTCTTCGCGCCCACGCATCAGGATTTCGATCGCTTCGGAATTACCCTGGTAGGAGTGCGGGCTCGTGCGCGGCTTCCAGACTCCGCCGCGCAATACGTGGGCGCCCGCCTCTTTGATGGCGTGGGCCGACTCCAGAAAAAGCTGGGGATTTCGCGGATCGATCGTGCAATGACCGGCGACAATCAACAGGTCCTGACCCAGGGTGCGTCCGGAAATCTGAATGGCGTGCCGGGTCAGCTCGGATTTCAGATCCATGAGCTTGTAAGGGGACTGGATGGTGTCGACCCGGCTGACATAGTCCAGGCCTTCAATGCGATTCGTCATCAGCTCTTCGCGTTCGTCGCCGCGAATCGCGTAGATGGTCCGCGTTGCGCCCGGAATCGGAGTCAATGTGCAGCCGAACTCGGCCAGAATCTGAGTGACTTCTGCGATCTGTGTTTCGGTGAAACGTTCACCCTTTGGAATGATCATCTTCTAAAATCCCCTGGCTGCCAGACTTCGGGCGGCAAATAGCGGGCGCAACCTTTTCCACACAATGTGGACGCACCTGCACGCTTATCGGGAATATATCGATGCTTCCGCGCGCGCGGCGGTGCCTTTTTTCAGTTTTATCGCAGCCGTTCGATCAGGTGCTGCAACTTCGTAACACTGCGCTCATCGGTGGCGGCGCCCATATCTCTCAAGGAGCGCGAACTCAGCTGTTCGCGGTGCTGATAGAGGTACCGCCTCAGCGGCGGGCTATCCAGGGTGATGGTCGGCAATCCCGCACTGCCTGATGTTTCGGCCCGGGTCATCTCAGAACAGGGCAACAACTCAAGTTCCAGTCTGGAGGCCAGGGCCCGGGCGCCTTCGAGGGCGATTCGACCGGTCGGGCCGGGCTCGGCACCGTACACCCGGGTGCGGTAGCTTTCGATAGATTGCAGGCGTTTCAGACGTTCCTGGGCAAACAGCGTGTAGCCCGTCCCGCGCACATGGCTTTGACCCCGGTGGGAGCGAAAGTCGGCGCCCGCCAGAAAGAGTGTGCGGGCTCCGAGACTGTGGGCTGTGTGCAGCGCCAGGCCCAGCAGGTTGCGGGTGGGATTGTCGCGCTCGGGCAACCCGGACAGAGGGCCCGTGCCGAGCAATTGATCGATGGGGAAAGTGGAGCGGTAGAGGATGCGTCGCGTAAAGAACTGATCGAGCCAGGGCGCCCCCGCCAGCCAGGAAAGAACGGGCACCGGAAGCTCCGCGCTCTTTGAGCCGCGCCGCGCCGCGCGCAGGTGATACAGAGTGCCGGGACCGGAATCGACCGAGAGTGTCAGCTGCACGGGTACTCCGGCAGCCAGCAGCGGCGCCAGGGCCGAATCGGCCGCGATCACAAAGACGCCTCTCAGATCGACGCTGGCCAGCTCTTCGAGAAGCAGGGGGCCCGCGCCGCAATACAGCACCGGCGGTCCGCTCCGGGCCCCGGACGGATCAGCGAGGAATTCCAGCCGTTCGTTTTCGTGCAGGCGGATGAGCGCATTTCGAAGCCAGGTTCGCAGAAAATGACGGGTGGTAGACGCATCGACCGAACGCGAAAGTGCGCTTTCCACGCGCTCCCCCAATCCGGGAAAGAGCCGACTGTAGGCCGGTAAAACCAGAATGCGCCAGGGGCGATCGCGGGGCAGCCCCACGTCCGACAGAGCGCTTCGAAGGCAGAGCCCCCGCTTTTCCAGGTCCGCTTTACGCCCGTGGCGCTCCAGTTGGGCGACCAGCTCCGTCAGGGGTTCGAAAGCTTCGAAATTCTCAGAAGCAAACTGGGCCGAGTCCGGCGAAAGCTGCTCGAGCACGTAACCCCAGCCCACGCCCACCAGAAGCACCGCGTTGCCGTTCGTCAGTTCCTGGCGAACCAGGCGCGCGAAGCGCTCGGCTTCCCGGACAGGAGCGCGGTCCGAATGGAGGTTCTGGCCCCGAACAAGTACGTTCGGCTGACCGGAGGCGCTTGCGATTATCTGGACAGGATCAGAAAGAATACCGCGACCCGCAACGACTACTCGTCATCGTCGTCCTGATCGTCGTCATCGTCATCATCATCATCGTCGTCGTCGTCGTCATCATCGTCGTCCGAGTCGTTATCGTCCTCGTCCTGGTCACGGAACTCGTCTTCCGGCATGGGACGACCCCGGTCGGGCGGCGGCATGGGGGGCGGCTCTTCTTCTTCCACCCGGGCCCGGTTGCCAAACACCGCTTCGAGCTCAGCGCGGTTGTTGTCTTCGAGGGTGGCGAGTACCGCCTCCCGGGTTTCATCATCAATGAAATCGTACTGAACAATCTTGTCGGCCAGGGCGTGCATCGCCTGGATGGCCGGCTTGCGATTGTGGAGCTTGCGTGGGATTTCCAGCAACTCCAGCATGTCGATGGCCTCAAAACCAGCAACGGTCGTAGCGTATTTGTCCTGATCGGTGAGCTGTAGCAGGCGTTGGATCTCGAACTCTTTTGCCATATCGGAGCGGGGCCTCGGAGACGTATTTATGAGGAAAACCAGTGAAGCATGCCACATTCGTATCGGCCGCATTTGCGTCAAGCCAAAGCTCCGTACGGCCGGCCCGCGGGCCTGGCCATTGATTTGACAGGGTTTCCGGGCGGGTTAGGCCCGGTTGTGCGCCAGGCCCTGCTCGTGTTTTCGTTGTGTTTGTTCTGTGTGACTTCGCTCGTCTGCGGTAGTCGGGACCGTCCGGGGCAGGCCCCGGCCTGGAGCGCCCGGGCTCTGGACGGGAGCCCGGTCGATCTGAATGCGACGCCCGGCCCGCTCGTCCTGAATGTCTACAGCCCCACCTGCTTTCCCTGCATTCAGGAACTGCCCGCGCTCGAACGCCTGTACCGCGAAAGCCAGCGCCTGGGGGGCAGCATGTATCTGGTGGTCGAAAACGATCCGCTGGCGGCGGGCCTGGAGCCGGACTACTACGGCGATCCGGACGAACGCTTTGAGCAGGTGCGTGATCGGCTTCGGATCGACATTGAGCGGTTTGGAATCGAGATTCCGGTTTTGATTCTGGGGGATGAGTTTCGGGTCGGCCGGGAGGGGAGCCTGGTGACGGCGACACCGGAAACGCTCTTCTTCAGTGGTTCGCCCAAACGGCTGCACTACAATTTTGTGGGTCCGCTTTCGGTGCGTGAGGACCCGGCAGGTCTTACGGACGACACCCGCCTGCAATTTGCTCTGCGTCTGATCGATCGACTGGCGATTGACGATAGCGGTGATGGAACGTGAGTGATCGTGTTCTGATTTCGGCGGTAATCATCACCTACAACGAAGAAGGGCGCATAGCAGACTGCATAGAATCCGTGCACGACTGGTGCGAAGAAGTTTTGATCCTGGATTCGTTTTCGACCGACCGCACGCGTGAAATCGCGGAGAAGTACGAACACGTACGATTTTTGGAGCACGACTTCGACGGACACGTGCAGCAAAAGAACCGCGCGATCGAACTTTCGCGGGGACAATGGGTTTTCTGCCTGGACGCAGACGAACGGGCCACACCGGAGCTTGCCGAATCGATCCGCAAATTTGTGCAGGCCGACAAAACGAACGCCGCGCGCGTAAAACGTCTGACCTACCATCTGGGTCGTTACATTCGGCACGGCGGTTGGTACAACGCGCGCTATCGCCTCATGAAACGCGACGCCGGTCGCTGGGGCGGCGAAAACCCGCACGACACCATCATCCTTTCCAGTCAAAGCGAATGGAAGTCACGACGGGGCCCGGTGCTCAAAGGGGACCTAATTCACTATTCTTTTGTCGATCTCTCCGATCAGATCGATACGATCAACAAGTTTTCAAGCATTGTGGCATTTACGCGGGCCGGTCGCGGTCGCTCCCCTTCCGTCTTTAAGATGTTGTTTAAGCCGCTCAATAAATTTGTTGAGATGTATTTTGTGAAGCGTGGTTTTCTCGATGGCGTGCCCGGTTTTGTAATCGCGATCGCCTCATCTTTTTCGACCTTTCTCAAGTGGGCCAAGCTTTATGAACTCAAAAAGACGCCCGTAAGTCGCCCCTCAAATTTGCGCAAAGACTATCAGGTGCAAACCGACGGCGAATAATCGGCGCGCACTAATCGCGTAAATGCTTCAGGGGTTCGAGCGCGCGTCGATAAAACTCGACCACCTGCTCTATTTCTCTTTCGCGTCTTTTTTCATCCCAGCCGGTCAAGCGCGCGGCGTGGCTGGCAATGCGTGCCAGGGTTTCGTCTGTCGGTCGGCCAACGGTGCCCAAAAGCAAACGCCGGCGCACAATGTCGTCCAGGCTTTGGGCGCTTTCGGCCTCGATGGCCTGGTCGATCTGGGCCAGCACTTCATGCGGCGCGAGCCCTTCGTTCGCCGCTTCGATGGGCGCCGCCAGATCCGGGTCTTGATCGATGCGATCGAGAATCTCGGTGTGGCGCGTGCCATAACTCTGCACCAACTGCTTCAAGACGTCTTCATCGACCGGATGTTTTCGCGAACGCGCCTGCTCGCGGGCGTACGCAAGATAGTCACGCGCGGACTCGCCGTATCCGCAGGAGCCCACAACCGGATAGCGACGGTCTGAAGGTCTGATGTTGGTGCGTCGCCCGGCCAGTTCGGATTTGTGAAGTAGCTCTTCCACTACGTCGTGCCCGAGGCGTCGCGAAGTGGTCCACTTGCCGCCGGCGACGGAAACAAAGCCGCGAATGCCTTCCTCGGCCGAGTGGTGCTCGTGCCCGTGATCGTATATTTCAAACTTTCGGGAGGCGGCCCGGGTGGTCTTCTCGCCCGAAAACACCAGCGGACGAATGCCCACTATGATATTACGAATCATGTCGGGCCGGAGGGGACGGCCGGGCAAGGTTTCGTTCACGTAGCTGTAGATTTGCTCTACCTCGAACTGACGGGGTACGACATCGTCCGGGCTTCCTTCGTAGGGCGCATCCGTAAGCCCGATCAGGGAATGTCCCTGCCAGGGAATTACGAAGAAAGTGCCCCCATCTTTCGTGTAAAATAGAAGTCCGTGGTCATGGTTGAACAGCGGCCGGGTCACAAAATGAATTCCGGTCGACTTCGAAAGCCGGTGGCCCGGTTGGTTGCCGGCCAGACCCAGCACTTCTTCCATCCAGGGGCCGCTCGCGTTTACGAAAACCCGGGCCCGCAACGTGTGCTCGCTTCCACTCTCCAGGTCTTTGACGATGGCCGCATCAATGCGCCGCGAACCGTCGGGCTCTTTGCCCATCTCAAAGCGTTCCAGGCGCGTGTGATTGAAAAGCAACGCGCCGGCTCGCACGGCTGTAAGGGCCCAATCCAGAGTCAGCCGTTCGGGATGCACACTCTGGTATTCATAGTACGTAAAGGCGCCGCGCAGGTTCGCAGACGGTACCGCCGGCACCATTTGTGAAAGCCGCCCGGCAGAGAGCCAGTTGTGCCGCGGAAGTCGGAGGTCTTCCGCCACACCCTTGTTGCGATCCCAGGCAAGCGCATCGTAAATGAGAAAGCCGAGTTTGAGCTGAAAGCGGCCGACTTTCTGACCCCGATAGACCGGAATTCGAATGCCCAGCTCGCGCACCAGATGGCTCGAGGCATTGCCCACCCTCCGGCGTTCGGCAATGGACTCGCGCACAAGACCAAACTCGTAGTGTTCCAGATAACGCAAACCGCCGTGCAGCAGTTTGGAGGTGGCCGAAGAAGTGAACCAGCCAAAGTCATTTTTTTCGACCAGGCAGACGTCCAGACCGCGGGCGGCAGCCTCACGGGCGATGGCGACACCGGTGATACCGCCACCAACAATCGCCACATCGAAGGTGCGATCGCGGGTCCGGTTGAAGTCCCGGCTCAGCCTCAGTTCGTGCATCTACCCCCCCGGGTTTCGGTCAGCTGGAATCAGCGTTGTTTCAATAGAACGCGCCGTTCAATTTCAAAAATCTTTTCAGGGATCTTTTCTTTGCCGAGCTCTTTCTTATCGTTTTCTTTGATGAAGAGGTCTGCACCGAATTTTTCGAGCGCCTCGGCGGTTTTGATGTTCTTAACACCGATGAGTTGCAGATGGACCACTCCGGTTTTTGGAATGGGTCCTTCTTCGGTGGCGAGCACCCGGGAAAGAGCGCCAACCGTATCGCCGCTTATGGCCGGTTGCGTATGGTAGCCTTCGGTGTAACCCAGGTCCCAGAGCATGTTTTCGGTCGTGTCCCGACTCGCAAGGCCAATCAACCAGCCAAAGACCAACCCGCCGTACACAATGGGTTCGCCCGACATGGGACCGGAGAGTCCCTGGGAGTAGAGGCGGTCGTAGTGCAGGGGGTGTGTGTTGCCCATGCGATAGGTCCAGGGCACATGTTCGTCGGTGATGGTGCGCATGTTCTTGTGCACAATCACCTGACCAGGCTCAAAATCCTGAAAGTACGTGTTGCTTCCGGTCAGCCACCGCATTTCTTCGCCGGGGTCTTTGATCGCCGGTAGTTCAATGATGGGCTTTGCGATGGCCGGGAAGGGCAGGTCGGGTTTGCCGGGATTGCTGCTTTCGCTGCCCCGGGGCGGGATCATGATTTTGCGCTCGTATTGAATGACAACCGCGCCATCCTGGTTGAGTCCCAGGGTGTGCACGTGCACAATGCCCGGCTTGCCCGGTCCCCGTTCACGCCGGCCGATCACTTTGGAGCGCGCCGTCAGTGTGTCGCCGGGGTAGACCGGCTTTAAGAAGGCCACGTTGTAGTAGCCCAGATTCGCGATCGCCTTTTCGGAGTTGTTCTGCACTCCCAACGAAAGCACAATGTTAAAGACCTGCATGGGATGCACGAGCAGATCGCCAAATCCATGGGCCCGGGCGTACGGGGCGCTCAGGAAAAGCGGATTGGCGTCGTGAAATACGGTGGCGTACTCCTGCGCGAAACTTCGGTCGACTGTGAAGGCGCGGGGGTGCATGAAGACGTCACCTTCACGAAAATCTTCGAGGAAGCGGCCGTATTCGGGGGCGCGTATCGCGTCCGCTTTGTATTGTGTGGAGGGCGCCAGTTCCGGGAATGGTTTGACTTCAATCGTGGCCATACTGCCAGGATGAGCCGATCGTGCGCGGCGTCTAATTTTTTTCGCTGTCCCGGGCTTTCAGGAGATTGCATTGAATAGCGTTACAACAGCAAGAATACCGGACCTGGCAGCTTTGCTGGAGGGGCTTGATCTACGCGCCGAATGGGTGGGCCTGCGTTACGTAAGCCGCGACTATAGCTATCGTTCGTTTCGTGACGGCCGGCCCGCAGAAAACCGGAGCGGTCAGGACGCCGGCATCATGGTCGAAGTGCTCTGTGACGGTCAGTTTGCTTATGCCGCATCGGCCTGTTTGGAACCCGGAGCGGTTGCGGATGCGGCCCGCCGCGCCGCTGACCTGGCCCGTCGTTCGGCCCCGTACGCGCTGTTTCGATTCGATGTCTCGGCGCGGCCGCCGGCCAGGGGCAGTTATGTTTCTACTTCCCATGCGCCGGAACTTTCGGCCCGGTCCACGAACGAGCTACTGCGCGAACTGAACGAAAGGATGAGCGGGCCGGAGATCCTGTCGTGCGATAGTCACGCCTGGACCACTCAAGAACGCATGGCTCTTGTTTCTTCGAATGGAAGCAGCATTGAGCAGTCGGTCGACTATCTGACGCTGGACTATGCGGCGACTGCGGGCGTTGATGGTGTCACCCAGCGCCGCACGGCCAATGGATCGTTTGCCCGTAGTTACCAGGGAGGCGCCGAACTGATTGATCGTGTGCAACTTCTTTCGGATGCCGAACGCGTCGCAGCCGAGGCACGGGAACTGTGTCGCGCGCCGGAATGCCCGACCGGCAAGATGGACCTCGTGCTTGCGCCCGATCAAATGATGCTTCAGATTCACGAAAGTGTCGGTCACCCGCTGGAACTCGATCGCATTCTGGGAGACGAACGCAACTACGCCGGCTTCAGCTTTGTGCGGCCGAAAGATTTCGGGCGCCTGCAGTACGGTTCCCGGCTTATGAACATTGTCTACGACCCGGCGGTGCCCGGTGAATTTGCCTCGTACGGATTTGACGATACGGGCCTGGCCGCGAGCCGAACGCACCTGATACGGGAAGGACTCTTGCTTGCGGGCCTGGGCGGCGTCGAAAGTCAGTTGCGCAGTCAACTACCTGGCGTTGCCGTCGGTCGCGCCATGTCCTGGAACCGCGCCCCAATTGACCGCATGGCAAACCTGAATCTGGAACCGGGGCCGCACAGTCGCGAAGAGATCATCTCGTCTGTAGAGCGCGGCGTACTTATGCAGTCCAACCGTTCCTGGTCGATTGATGACTATCGGCGTAAGTTTCAGTTCGGTTGTGAATACGCGCGGCTTATTGAAAACGGACGACTGACCGGAGTGGTGCGCAATCCGAACTATCGCGGGGTGACCAACGAATTCTGGGCGCGGCTGGCCATGGTGGGCGACGCGTCCACGCGCGAGATTTACGGCACCCCCTTTTGCGGCAAGGGCGAACCCAATCAATTGATACGGGTCGGTCACGCCGCACCGCTTTGTTTGTTTCGGGGCATTGACGTGTTCGGGGGCGGCGCATGAAAACGGCGACAAAGTCTCTCGATTCGGTGCGCCAGGCCTACCAGGCAATCGTTGAGGTCCTTTTTTCGGCGCTTTCGAACTCCGAGGCTCTGGCGATTGAGCTGGGCGGGGAGCAAAGTCTATTTGTGCGCCTGAATCAGGGGCGTGTGCGTCAGGTCGGCGAAGTTGATGAGGCCGGGCTTGCTCTGCGTTTGTTTGATCGGGATCGCCAGGTTGCGGGCAGTCTGGCGCTGACCGGGGACCTGGCCCTGGATCAAAAACGTGGTCTGGCGGTGCTTGGAAACCTGCGGACAGAAATTCAAGCGATGCCAGAAGACCCGCTGGCGGTCGCGCCGGACAGCACGTTCCACTCCGAGATGAGCAACCCGGGCCAAACCCCCGCCCTGGAAGACGTACTGGAATTCGTTTCGACCGAATTTCGGGCATTGGATCTGGCGGGTATTTATGCTGCCGGCACACTTTACCGGGCGGTCAGCACGTCGGCCGGCGCGCGTCATTGGTACGATAGCGAGAGCTTCTCTTTCGATTATTCCCTGATCACTCCCGAAGAGCGTATGCTCAAAGACAGTTTCGCGGGCAAAACCTGGCCGGCTCCTCTTTTGCGGGCGCGCGCCCTCCAAAAGCGCGCCGAACTGGAGCAACTCCGGCGAACGCCCCGAATGCCGGAGCCCGGTCGCTACGACGTGTTGCTCGGTCCGGCGGCCGTGGCCGATCTATTGAACATGTTTTCCTGGAATGGCCTCGGCGAGGGCAGTCTGCGGCGTGGTCGCAGTGGTCTGGGGGCCCTTCGCCCGGTCGAGGGCGAACCGCGCAGGCTTTCGCCTCTGTTTTCCCTTTCGGAAGACTTTGAAACGCTGGGTTTGCCGCGCTTTAACGATCGCGCCGAACTGGCGCCGGCGACTCTGCCTTTGATCGAGGGCGGCCACCTGAAAAACACACTCATCAGTACGCGCACGGCCCGGGAATACGGCATTGTCGGAAATCAGGCGAGTGACGGCGAGGGGCTTCGGGCGCCGGTCATGGCCGCCGGGGCCCTGGACAAACAGGACATGCTTTCTGAATTGGGCGCCGGCCTTTATATCCCGAATGTGCACTATCTGAACTGGAGCGACCTTTCTTCCGGTCGGGTGACCGGAATGACACGCTACGCCTGCTTTGTGGTTGAGGATGGACGGCCAGTGGCGCCGCTATCGGACAATCTGCGTTTCGATGAGAGTCTGCTTTATATTTTCGGTGAGGGCCTCGCAGCGGTCAGCTCCGAACGCGATCGTCTGGCCGATGTTTCCACGTACTACGGGCGTAGCGTGGGCGCCACACTCGCGCCGGCCATTCTGGTGCGCGGCTTGCGTTTTACTCTTTGAAGTTCCCTTAACGGAGTTCCGTTAACGAACAGGCGTCGCAGGCAGTGCGGGCTCACTGATTTTGTTGTTCCTGGGTGCACACAAAACTCAGGAAGTGGCGTCCGTAGACTTCCCAGGAACGTAAACAATATTCGCGGGAGTCTCCAATACCGTAGCAGCCATCGTCCGGGCGCGACCAGTCGACTTCCGTTGCCAGAGCAATCACGCGTTCCGCTGCTACGTGTGACATCGGTCCGCCGAGCGGATCCCCCGGCGCAACCGCCCTCCATTAGAATGAAATCACACGATGCCAGGGCCAACAGGGCCTCTGCATCCTGGTTCTGGATCGCGACCGCCGATTGTTCGATTACCGCGCGCTCGTCCAGATCTGGTTGGCCGAGCTTGTGTTCCCAGCACTTGTTTACAGCGATCCGATTGGCGACCCATACGTCCGTTTCAAAAAGACCGTGTTCGTTGTAGGCCGGAAATTCAGTCTGCAGGCGTTCGTACCTGCGAACGGCCTCGGCCGGAGAGTCCGCCCTGTCGGCACTTTCGAGCAGCGCGGCGGGTCCTTCTTCGGGGATAACCAGAAACGCTCCAAAGATCCAGCCGCTAGAATCCGTGGAAGGGCCAGAAGTGACCGTAACCTCGTGCCAGACCCCCGACCAGGGGCCAATCGTCTCGGTGACTCCGGTGGTCCCGATGCTCTTTACGCTCGTTCCGCCCTGCACCGTAGCAACAATGGTGGAGTTTGTGTTGGGTTCGGCCCGCAGTCGTACGTTTGTTCCGCGAACAAACAGGAGCTCTTCAGTCGAACCGGCGCAGCTGACCGCAGCCAGTAGTATAATCATGCCGGGTCTTTTCATGGTTCGGGAAATTGACCTCCGACGGAAACCTTCATTGCATGTTCCTGCAGGCCTCGGCCACAAAACGTTCGAGTTCGAGTACCTGCTCGGGGGCTATCGTGCGCACGCTGACTTCGAACTCCACCCTGTCGTCCGAAACACTGATTGGTCGTACTGTGGGGCCCGCATTTGTTCCGGCCGGCAAGGCCACGAAAGCATGGTTCAGGACCAGAAGCAGGATGTGCTGGCGAACGCTTTCCGTCGAACGAGACGCGCCGGCCACGGGCACCCGGAAGGTGTGCCCCGCGCGCGACTGCTGGCCGGCCAGCCGGCGTATGGCTTTTCGGCTTGCGTTTCCGTAGGCGATGCGTACGGAAGCGCCATCGTCCGTTTCCAGTTCGAACGAGCGCAAGAAAAGTCGACCGATGCGACCGGTGGCGCCACCCACAGTGATGCGACCGCCACTCTCCAGGGCGCCTTCCGCCCGTAGCCAGATGCCCGCCAGTACGTCCCGCACCATGTCGCGTCCGAGAAAGGCCAGTACCAGCAGCACAGCCAGCCAGATCTGGAAGTCTTCCATAGAATAGAAGCCCACGAGGGCGCCGGGCAAAAAAACCAGAGCCACTGCCAGACAGAAGGCCGGATAGTAGCGATAGGCGCGTTGCAGCCAGGTACGCTTGCGGGCCAACCAGCGAATCAGAAAGCTCAGGCCGTAGAGCCCAAGGGCCAGTACGATGGCGAAGCCCAGAAGCTCCGTGACATTGATCGCCGAAAGTAGAATGTCCGCAATCACACGTAGCCTCTTTCGGTGAGTTTGCGATACAGAACCATTGCCAGGGCGGGCTGTACAATCAGGGTTCCGTCCCGGGAACTCTGCAATAAGCCCGCGCGTTCCATACTGGCGATACTTTCCCGCCAGGCGGGCATAAAAGCACCGCACACCGAAGCGATTTTTTCAGAGTTCATTCGTTTGTGCAGGAAGAACTGCACCAGCAACGTGCGCCAGTCCGCAGGCAGATCATCCAGTGCGTGGTCCAGAATCGGCTCCGGTTTGTTCAGGCCGAGCACGTTTTCGCGCACACTCTGCGCAGCACGAATCCAGGCGCGTAGCGCGGGTCCTGGCCAGCCGCCCGATTCCTGGAACAGTCGATCAAAAAAGCGCGCGAGCCGAAACCGGCTGACCCGTTCTTCGTCCTGAGCATTAAGCTCAAAGCGCATGCCCGAAACACGATGGCGGCGCAGTATCAACTCTTGAAGGTCATCGGCCGCGAAGGGGCGACATTCTATACTGCCCAGAGCAAGCTCATGGGCGCTACGCACTTCCCGCATAATTCGCAGAAAAGCGGGATTGGTATTTACGATAAAGAATGAGCGCCCGGCCAAACTGTTTGCCAGATCAAGGATCGAATCGATCGCTTCATAACCCGCTTCGGTCCTTTGCCAGTAAAGTTCGAGATCGTTGATGATGACTGCGCTGTCGTCCGGCAGACCGGCCGCGCCTACCGGCCCGGCGGCGCGTTCAAGAGCGCTCTTAAAAACCGCAGGCCGCGCATCGCCGGCGCCGGGCACAAAAAGCTCAAAGATACGCTGCCTGGGAAAGGATCTTTCGGCGGCGAATCGGGAGAAGTAGGTCTTGCCGCTTTCGGGTGGGCCGGAAACGAACAAAACGCCGCTCTTTCCGTTCCGAAAATGCCTGACCGCTTCGCCCGCCTGTTCCAGCTCCTGGCGCCGACCGACCCAGAATTCGCGGGACGGCTGACTTTTCTCCAGAAACAGGTGGCGGTAGTACCGCGGAAGGGCTCCGACCACGGCTGGGGCCGGCGTCAGATGAGAACCAAGTTTGAGCATCGATTCGGTGCGGCGGAAAGCCGTCTCTTCCGACGTGGACAGCTCGCGGGCAAAGAGAGCCGCCCGGCTACGTCCGAACCACAGTCGTACCGCCGTTCGGTTCCACAGCTCCCGGGCGGAGCTGAGAATTTGTTTGAGCTGTTGGCGCACACGCAGGCGCTCGCTACGCCGCACAAAGAGTCTGAATTCTTCCTGGGCCCGAACAAAGTGAAAGGGATTCAGCTTCTCGTTCGCAGTTTCGATGGCGCTATCGAGACTGGCCGACCAGGTTTGAATTGCCCGGGCGACTGCATCGGACGCGCGGGCAAGTCGTTGTTCTGGTTGAGCGGCGGTGTCCGCGCCTGGGGATTCTTCGAGGGCTTCCGATGGCGGTGGAGCTTCGCTGTGCTCCAGTCCGCGTTCGGCATCGCGCAGAGCGGCTTCTCCTTCACGCAGGACCCCGCACATCTGGTTGCTGATTTCACGCAGCGTTCCTGAAAAATCCGATTCAAAAACCGATTCCAGATACCGGCGTACCGCCACATCCGAGGACTCGACCGCCACAAAGCGTTCCTGTTCGCAGTCGCGCAAAGACGTGTCGGAGATGACCGCGTATTCTTCCGGTAGTTCAGCGAGCGCCGGTCGGATTTCCGCAAGCAGGCTGCTGGTGATTCCGGCCCCGTCCAGGGCGCTTTCGTCTCCACTGAACAAAGTGCGATCCGGTTCGGGCCAGGTCTCAAGAATTCGGCGCATACGACCCAAAAGCCCGCCCACTACCTGACCCTGAATTTCGGAGGCGTGTCGCCGACCAATGGCGCGCAATCGATTCTTTGAAAAAAGAAATTCCAGGTCGAGGTGGATCATGGAGGCGAAACGTTCCAGATTTTGACTCAGCAACCCGGTTTGCTCGCGTAGTACCGCGGTGCGGGCTGCGTAGTCTTTGGACGAACTGCGTCGCGTTCGGCGCAGTCGAACCGCGTCCGGTCGATTGAGCTCCGTGCCCAGCCTTTGAACAACCGCGCGCGTTGGCACAATCAAGAGCCGCTTGTTTTCTGCCACCCGCGCCCTGAGGGCCCCGGATTCGATTTCGATTTTTTCAGCCACGGCCTGGCTTCGGGCTTTCAGATCCGCGGCCGACAAATGCCCGCTCTCCATACCGCGATCAATGTTACGAAACGTGGCATCCAGATCCGCAAGCAGGCGATGCACCGAAGTCAGGAACTCGTAATTGCATTGATTCGTGTGTCTGACCATCGCTTCTACCCGACGCGGCAGGCGGCGCCGAACTGCGAAGCGCACGGGAATACGGTAGGGAACCCGCTGGTGCACGTCGCCGCGCCGAACAAGCGCCATGGCACGACGGCGAAACTTCAAGAAACGCACGCGTAGCGAGTCCCCCCGCTTCGGCGCGTAAAACGATCGGTCCCGGCCCAATGTCAGTTCGGTGGGCACCGCTTCCGCTATTTCCGCCAACCGTTCGCTCAACTCCGCGACGGCGCCCTGCCAGTTCTCGCTCAGTCGCCCGGACTCGGTGGCGGGCAGGCTTTCCTGCCACAGCCGTCGAATCTGAAACAACAGATCACCGAAGGCGCGGGTCAGCAAGCGCTGGTTCGCGGCCCGCGCATCCTCTCGATATTCCTTGAGCATGAAGTCAAAGGCGTGTTTGCTCAGCTCGCGAAACCCATCGAGCACCGCCTCCTGTACGGCGAGCACGCTCCCGGGGCCCGAATCGTGGAACCGGAGCAGGGTGCTTTCTAATTGCTCTGCCAGCGCGCCCAGCGTTACGCGCAGACCTTCGTGGTCCGGATAGCTGATGGCCGGCAATTCGGGCGTGGCAGACTGCTCCGTGTCCTGGGCGGCAGTTTTCTTTTCCAGGCCGGTATAGATTTCCCCGAAGTATGAGGAGGCCCGCACCCAGAGAATACGCTTCAGGACCTGCGAAAAGCCATTCATTCGGTGCACGGCTTCCTGGGCGTCTTCGCGTGCGAAATCGGGCATGCCAAAGAACACCAGGTCCGCTCCGGCCGATTCTTCGCGGATAATATCGCTGATGGGTCGGGCCTGCACTCCGTTGAAAACTACGCGCACTGACCCCTCGATTCGGTACGCTTCGAGGGTCGCTTCCAGATAGCGTCTCAGGGTGTCCCCGCGTGCGGCGTCCTGAGTTACGCTCAAGAAACGGTGCTCCGCGTCGCGCCATTCGTTGGCATTTTGCAGAAAGCGTATCAGAGATAGAGCAAGCGCCAGGGAGTTGCCGTGGCCGGACCACCAGACATCGACCCGACGATTTCCGGGCGCTTCCTCGTCTGCGGCGCTCTGTCCGTGGTCGAAGAGCAATACGTTGTAGTCCAGTTCTCCAAACGATTGCACAAGCTGTCCGAAGCGCTCCGCGCGTCGCAGGCTGCGTGCCCGGCCCAAAAGTACGGTATTTGGCTCCACTCCGGAGAAGCCGTAGTAGCGGGCGATGTCCTCCATCGCTGCGTACACATCGTCGCATTCCAGAGAACGTGTAAAGAGGCCGATCTCGCGCTCGTCGGGAGGCACCGACTCTTCCGAACGGGGCCGCAGCCGGGCGCGTGAAGTCTCGGTCAGATCAAAATTGGAAATCATGCCCCCGAGTGCGACCTGGCGGGCGAGATTTACAAGCTCCGGCCGGGCATCTTCGCCGCCGCTGAACAGAATCATATTCGGTCGCCAGTTGCGCTGGTGCACCCGCGAACGGCTGAGATTGTAGAGCCCGCGCTTCACAATCGAAGACCAGAGACCTTCGTAGGTGTCGCCGCTTTCCAGTCGCAGCTGCCGGCGTTTGAGGGTAATCAAAAGCAGCGCCATGATCGTGGTGGCGCCCAGCATGGCCACGAGATCGAGCTGAATCATCACAACCAGGCAGGTGACGGCGCCGCCCAGACTGATCCAGCGTGGAATGCGAAACTCCGGCCGAAAATCCGGGCTCACCCAGCTTTCCAGGGCGCAGCTGATATTGAGAAAACCGTAAGCCGTAATAAAGAACATAGTAACAATGCGGGCGAGCACATCCAGTTCGCCGATCAGTATGCCGCACTCCGCAAGGACCAGGGTGAGCACCAACGCGTTGCGTGGTTCGTTGGTTGGACCGTAGCCTCTCGAGAAAAACCTCGGAGCAATTCGGTCGGCGGACGCGGCCTGCAGAATTCGGGGTGCGCCCAGTATGCTTCCCAGGGCCGAAGAGACGGTCGCCCCCCAGACACCGGCAACAAAGACCGGTGCGAAAATCGACGTTTGTTCGAGGATGCTCAGGTTACTCGATAACTCCGCACCATCAATCCGCAGCGCCAGAAAGACTGCCAGTCCCATGTAAACCACGAGCCCCACAACAATCGCGGCAATCGTTCCCATGGGGATGGATTTTTTTGGATTCTTGAGATCTCCGGACATGGACACGCCGGCCTCAAAGCCCGTTACGGCTGGAAAAAAGATTCCGAAGAGCGCAGCAAAACCGGCCGAGCCCGCGACAGCCGTCAGGTGCGGCGTCGGAGCAGTGCCGCGAAAGCCACCAATCAAAACCGAACCCAGGGAAAGGGCTATCGCAGTCATAATGAGGTACTGAGTCTTCATCGCCAGCGAAGTGCTGATGAGAGTCACGATGGCAACCACCGCGAGGGCGATGCTGCCTGTGAGTCGAATCTGATCGATGGTAACGGGCATGCCCCAGTAGCCCAGGAAACTTTCGGCAAAGCCGATCAGATACAGGCTGACGCTGAAGGACATGCCAACGAACAGCGCAATTCCGAGAGTTCCCCCGATGGGCAGACCCAGACTGCGCGATATCATGTAGTAGCTTCCGCCGGCTTCGACCTTCTTGTCGGTGGCGATCGAAGCAACGGAAAGGCCGGTCGTCACCGATATCACGTGGGCGACCGCAATGATTCCCAGCGTGAGCCAGAGCCCGGCCTGACCCACAATATAGGGCAGGCGCAAGAACATGATCACGCCGAGGATCGTGAGAATGGAGGGCGTAAAGACGCCGCCGAACGTCCCAAATTTTTTCGAAGAGCTCATTCTTGCGCGCGCCGGATGCCTTGCTTTTGGTCCTTCGTTCTCAAGGCCTATCCGGTGCTTACACCCGGTGCAGGGCAAGTCTATTGAAAGTGCGGCCTTTTAAAACTCAAGTTGCAACGACCGGTGGAAGGGGCCGAGAATCGCCTGGATCTTCGCTTGAGCTGAACCCAACACACCGGACTTTCTAATTCCGGCCAGATTGCACGTACGCCTGCCGCCGCATCCAATCCGTCAGCGGCCGGCTACGCCGTTTTTCTTTTTGCGCAGACGCTTATCGACTGCCTGCACCGGTTTGCTTTCCTTGAGCAGGGGCAGCAGTTCCGCGACGTTCATCTGTCCGCTGGCTTCCCCCAATCGATCGAGCAGTTCCTTTTGCATGGACTGCATGCGTTCCTGGAACTTAGAACCCATTTCCAGTCCATGGCGTGGAATACGCAGAGCATTTTCCAGGATGAGGCGTTGCATTTCGGCGACCGTGATTTCCACGGCCGGTCGTGCGGGCAGGTACTCCCCGCCCGAAGGATCGTAGAGCACGAGTCCGGCCCGTACCAGACGTTCCCGCGTGAATTCCAGTCTTTCTGAGTCGCGATCGAAGTAGTCCAGGGCAACCTCATCGGTCAGGGCACTCTTGTTCTGGTACATGGAATGATAGGTGAGCGAGAGCAGCATGAGGCTGTTCCAGAGCAGACTATCTTCGGCTGTTTCTTTCGCCACGCCACTGCGCGAACGGTGCAGATATGGATGTTGAATCACATACGCGACTTCCAGACCAAACAATACAATCTGCGTGGACGTCAGAATCACAATCAGACCAAGGGGAATCGCGGCCCAGACTCCATAGATGAAGGTCGTGGTGGTGGGACTCGCGGCATAAATGCGAAAGCCAACGATAAAGGCCAGCAGGCTCACGGCGCTGATGGCGCCCCCGACGGTTGCGGCCCGCCAGTCGACGAAGGCGTTGGGCACAAAACGGTAGGCCAGCACAAACATGCCCAGAAGGCCGGCCAGCCCCAGTATGCCCACGGCAATGCGCAAAAGCAACCAGCGCATGAGCGGGAAGTCCGAGATCACTTCGTGGTCCACGTCGACGTAGGCAAAACCCAGCGACTCGGTACGGTCCGATAGCGTGGCGCCGTTGATGCGAACCAGAGTTTCGTTTTCTCCCGTTAGAATGCGCGATCCATCGGGAAGATTCAGGGCGAACAGAAAGTCTTCGTCCTCAAGATCGTCCGTGCTGGGTCGCAACCAGGTACGGCCCGCGTCGAGGGTATAACGGAACAGACCATTGCGGCCCACAAGTACTCCCTGGCCTTCCGAATCCAGATCGATCGCGGTGATGTGTTGGTCGATCAGTGCACGCGCATTCAGTCGCTCCTGGGAGTTGCGCATTTCGCGCCACAGCGCGCCCTGGGCGCCGCCAAAAATCAGATCCCCATTGGGTGCGCCGTCGAGGGCCTGGATATTGATGTAGGCCGGTCCGTAACGGATGGGCACCGGACCGTTCCAGCTGATGCCTTCGTTGTCTGAGAACAGATAACGACCCTTGCCGACGATGTACAGGCCATTGCGAAAGGGACCGCCGGCATCGACCGGGATGTTCGTTACCCGCAGAATCTGATTGTAGATGCGACCGAGCGGACGCAGAACCCAGCGATCGTTCCAGAAATAGATCAGCCCCGATTGGGAATCCAGAGTCGCCAGAAGAAGCAGGCTACCATCGGAGAGCGCCACCATGTCCCGGACCGCCGGCGGATAGGTCGCCGAATCTTCTTTGAACATGAGTACGTGGTGTTGCCAGGTCTGGCCCAAATCTTCGCTGTATAAGAACAAACCGCTCTCGGAAACGACGTAGATGCGATCTTCGGTCACTGCCATGCGATTCAGGGAAAAGAAGTCCTGGGTTTGAACGCGGCGGGCCGGCTCATTTTCTCCGGCAATGCGGTAACCCGGGCCCACCGCGCCGGTCTTGATATCGAAGTACACATCCCGGAAGGGCGCCTCGCGGTCCACCCGCTGGCTCAGGTCAATTTCCCGGCGTTCCCCTTCGGCGCCAAAGATGCGAATACGCCCGTCGTCGCCCACGACCCAGAAAGAGCGCGCATCGTCCGGGGCAATCACGGCGTGGTTGAAGTCGGCCGGCTCCACCAGATTCAAGAGATAACGGGCCGTGCTGAAAAATGCAATGACCAGAGTTGGCAAAACAACAAACGAAGCGATATACAGCGCGAAACGATACAAGAGTGGTCGATTGCGCCGCACCCGATAGATCGCATTGAAGCTGTCCTCAAGATTGCTGAGCAGATTGGTGGCCGAGTAGATCATAAAGATCGCGCCGATGCTCGTCACCAGGTTTGCGCGTTGCAGTATCTCATCCAGGATGGCCATGAGTTCGCTGGTTTCTGACATGCCGTAGGCTGCCAGGAAACGCGCGAGGCCCGTGCGCAGGGCCATACGATCGACGTTGGCAAATTGCACCAGGATTGTCATCATCGGGATGATCGAAATCACAATCGCATAGGCGATGGCGCTGCCGCGGATGGTGCAGTTGTCCGCCAGAAACTTTTCGAAAGCGGCCCGGAGTATGCGAAACGAGCGACCCGCCTGGCCTGCGACCGCACGCACGGGCTTTCGTTCGCGCAGGTTTTCGAGGCGAGTTTTGAGGCGCTTTCTCATGGGTTGTCGAGAACTGCCGGGCGACGGCTTTCGGTTTCAAAAGCGATTTCGGAAAGCGCCACCGCATGGGGGTAACGCGCGCCGGGATAAAAGTCGATCAATTCCAGACGCACCCAGACGATGTCGATGCCCGCCGGGAAACCCGGTGAATCTTCGACCAGACTGTAGTCCAGAAAGCCGAGGTCCACGGACTGGGCGCCCATCCGGTCTTCGAGTTCGACGCTTCGCGAAGCCCAGAGCGTGGGCGCGTCCATCATGCGGTACTCGCGGTCGAAGTCGTGCAGGCGTTGACGAAAAAAGAGCACACGCAGTCGGCGGGGCCGGGCGCGTTCCTGAAAAGCCTGGCTACTGGACTGGTCTCCTGACCAGATCCAGAGTTTTTTCAGAGGGTCGATGACCGGCGGTTCCGCAGCGCGGTGCGTCAGTCCGACGTGGGTCTGGATAAAGGGCACGGCCGGATTGATCACCCACGCCGGCGCCGAAAGCGAGACCGGGTGCGCGCCCCGATGATTGAAATTCGGGAGGGCCGTCTCCGGCCGGCCGTCGAAAAGAAGCTGCAGGTCGGGCGCGCCGGAAAGCCAGGTGGCGCTCGACATGACATTACGTGTGGTTAGATTTTCCAGGGCCGTCGCATCGTGCAGGGCCTTCGCCATCGCCCCCACAAGCGCAAGCAGAAGCAGCATCAGAAGTGCGCTGGCCGCCAGATAGGGCTTTTTGCTGGCTTTCCGGGTATCGAGGGCTTGCATGGGAAAAAAGGGTCGCTTGGCAAAAGCCTCCCCTGATACATGCACAGGAGTAGACTGTAAAGTCCATTTCCAGCGCCCGGACCGTTCGCGGCGCAAGCGGAATCTTTCCCATGTTACGAAAAGCAGTTCATCTTCTGATTGGCACGAAGCACGAGCGGGACATCAAAAAGATCCAGCCCATCGTCGATCGTATTGCTGAGCTCGAAGAACCGACCCGGTCGCTCTCCAACGAAGAGATGCGCGCGCGCACGGCGGCCTTCAAGAAGGCCCTCGCGGACGGCGACAAGACCCTCGACGACATTCTCCCGGAAGCCTTCGCCCTGGTGAGAGAAGCAGCCTGGCGCACGCTGGGCATGCGGCACTTCGATGTGCAGATGGTGGGCGGCATTGTGCTGCACCAGGGAAAGATCGCCGAGATGAAGACCGGGGAGGGCAAAACCCTGACCTCGACCGGACCGATCTACTTAAACGCCCTGAGCGGCCGCGGCGTGCACGTGGTCACCGTAAACGACTACCTGGCGCGTCGCGACGCGGCCTGGATGAAACCAATCTACGATTTGCTTGGCGTTTCGGTGGGTGTGATTCAGCACGATATGGACCACACCGCGCGCCGACAGGCCTACGCGGCCGACATTACCTACGGAACCAACAACGAATTCGGTTTCGACTATTTGCGCGACAACATGGTTACGGAGCGCAGCTTTCGGGTGCAGCGTCCTTTTAACTATGCGATTGTAGACGAAGTGGACTCGATTTTGATCGACGAGGCCCGCACACCGCTGATCATCTCAGGACCGACCGAGCAGAACACCGAACTTTACGTTCAGGTGGATCGTTGCATTCGACAGCTCGTGCGCGACGAAGAAAAAGCGCCGGACCCCGAGCCCATCGAAGTCGAGCCGGGCAAAGAAGAGCCCCACGTTATCCGCGGTTATTATTATGACGTAGATGAAAAGGCCCGCAACGTATTTCTGACCGATCACGGCGTGCGCCGCATGGAAGAAATTCTGGGCGTCGAAAACCTGTACGCGCCCGACAAGACCGAACTGGTGGCTCATACGCACCAGGCCCTGCGCGCCCATTTGATTTTCCAGAACGAAGTCGACTACGTGGTCCGGGAAGGCGAAGTCGTGATTGTCGACGAGCACACCGGTCGAATTATGGAGGGCCGTCGTTATGGCGACGGTCTGCACCAGGCCCTCGAAGCCAAAGAACGCGTCCAGGTCAAAAAAGAAACCCAGACCCTCGCAAGCGTTACGTTTCAGAACTTCTTTCGAATGTATCCGAAGCTGTCCGGCATGACCGGCACGGCCGAAACGGAATCAGAAGAGTTTCGTAAGATCTACAACCTGGCGGTTGTGGTGATCCCGACCAACGTCCCCGTGATTCGCCGCGACGCACCCGATCGGGTCTACGGCACCGAAAAGGAAAAGTATGACGCCATCATTTCTGAAATCGAAGACTGCATCGAACGCGGTCAGCCGGTTCTGGTGGGAACGGTCTCGATTGAAAAATCAGAAAAGCTATCTGCACTTCTCAAGAAGGCCGGCGTCGCGCACAACGTTCTGAACGCCAAGCAGCACCAGCGCGAGGCGGAGGTTGTGGAAAACGCCGGGCGGCCCGGGGCGGTCACCGTTGCCACGAACATGGCCGGTCGCGGAACCGACATTGTGCTCGGTGGGGCGCCCCAGTATCTGAGCGATCTGGAAGCTCTCGACGACGCCGAACCGGGCGTGCGCGAATTCAAAGACCAGATGTTGCGCAAACGTTTCGAAGAAGCCGGCCACGCCATCGCCGCCATTTCCGGAACAAAACAAAAGCAATGCAAAGAGATTCATGAACGCGCCCTGATCTGGCTCAAGCAACACGAAGCCGTGAAAGCCGCCGGTGGTCTGCACATTCTGGCCACCGAACGACACGAATCGCGTCGCATCGACAATCAGTTGCGTGGCCGTTCCGGCCGTCAGGGCGACCCCGGCTCCAGCCGCTTTTATCTGAGCCTGGAAGACCACCTGATGCGCATCTTTGGCGGAGAGCGCATCAAGAACCTCATGACGCGCCTGGGCATGACCGAGGGCCAGGAGCTTGAGGCCGGCATGGTCGATCGCGCTATCGCCCGGGCCCAGAAGCGTGTTGAGAATCACAACTTCGACATTCGCAAGCATCTGCTGGAATACGACGAAGTCATGAACCGGCAGCGGGAGTTTGTGTACCAGGAGCGCAACATCATCCTGGACAATCAGGATGTGCGGCCCCACCTCATGGCCTGGTCCGAAGAAGTTGTAGAGGGAAAGATTCTCGAATACTGTGAAACCAACGACGTTACGCGCTGGGATCGCGAAGGCCTTCAGGAGTGGTTGCGCAGCGGCCTGGGCGTTCCGTACGAACTCGATCTGGAATCCCTGCGTCAGGCCCGCAATGCCCAGCTGGAACTCTTCAATTCCATCTGGGAGACGGCCCAGGCCATCTATAAGAAAAAGATCGAAGAAGTTGGACCGGAGAATTTCAGTTATGTGGAGCGCCGCATTGCGCTCGACGTGATCGACGCCCGCTGGAAGGAACACCTGTACCTCATGGACCAGTTGCGCGAGGGCATCTGGTCTACGGGCCTGGCCGAAAGAAACCCGCTGGTGGAATTCAAACTGGAAGGTTTCCGACTCTTCGATCAGATGGTCGAAACCATCAAACTGCAAATTACCGAATACCTCTTTCGTGTTCAGATTGAAGGACCGGTGCAACCGCTGGGCGAACGGCAGCGCGAAACGCCGGCCACCGCCACACACCAGACTCTCAACAGCTTCGACAATTCGGCCGGCCAGCCGGTAGGGGCCGGCGCCGAATCTGCGCCCCGTTCCACCGGTAGCGGCGGCGCTTCGCGTCGCCGCGGTTCCCGTCGTCGTAGAAGGTAAGTCGGGGTTCTTGCCTGTCGGCAATGGCGACGGCTTTTTGCTGAGATAGGCCGATGGGCAGGTTCCACCTTTTCTTTGCATCGGCAAAGCAAAGGTGGCCAAAAGAAAGCGACCCTCGCTGTGCCGGCGTCCATGCCGGCAGCGCTCGGGGCTTTGTTCCGCCGCATCCCTGCGGCGGTAAGGCGAGGGGCGGGCGTGGCGATAGCCCCTCTGCGTGCTCCGCGGCTCTGCGCGAACAAATAGCTGACCAATTCCAGGCGAAAGGTCCGGCATTTTATGCGCGGATATATGGTGCTTGATTCGCGCAACGCAGTACCGGGAGATTATCAAGAAGTGCTCTCATTAATCCGCGGGAAATCAGGGTCGCAAACGGCGCACAGCTTTCTTTCGTGTCGGCAATGGCGACGGCTTTTTGCTGAGATAGGCCGATGGGCAGGTTCCACCTTTTCTTTGCATCGGCAAAAACAGATCGCTCGTTCGGAGAGCGATCTGCCCCCCCAGGCGCGACCCAAAGGGAGCGACTGTAGTATACAAGGTGGCCAAAAGAAAGCGACCCTCGCTGTGCCGGCGTCCATGCCGGTAGCGCTCGGGCTTTTTCCCCCCGCATCCTGCGGCGGTAACGCAGGGTGCGCGCGCGGCCAATAACCTGCGGGGAACCTGGTTTTGAGTTCCACTTTGGTTCGATTCAAGGAGCGCCGGCGAAGGGAAGACGCGACACCAGGCAGCCGTTTCAATCTCCTTCGCTCCGGCGGGGCGGAAGCGCTCAGCGCGCAATGCGCGTCGGCTTGCCCCGCCCCTTACGCCGAAGCGGAGCGGAAAGTGCTAACGGTCCCCGGCGGGATAGGTAAGTCACCCCAATCTACGTCCTCAGTCGCCGCCAAAAAGTTCTGTGCCGCCACACTCGGTCGAGGTAAACGGCGGACAGGCGAAGAGGGCGCCGACAGCAATGTTGTCGCAGTCGGTGCGGCCGGAGTTGCGGCAGGCCGTGATGAGTTCACCGGCATTGATGTAGCAGACGGCCGTGAAGTCTTGTTCGCGCCGACAGTCGTCGATGGTCTTGGCGCCGAAATTTTCGGCGCAGTGCGGGGCGGCCCCGAGCAGTGCCAGGGTGGCCGGAAACAGGAAGAGTCGTTTGAA
This sequence comes from Spirochaetales bacterium, assembly GCA_024233935.1. GTDB lineage: Bacteria > Spirochaetota > Leptospiria > Leptospirales > Leptonemataceae > JACKOY01. The sequence goes on from JACKOY010000007.1 coordinate 145,228, forward strand.
GCGCATCACCGAACACGAAAAAGCAGGGGGGCTTTTGCCTGTCATGAATTTTAAGAAATACCGGGGACCGCATGTTCATTCGTTCGGGTGGTGATCTCTACGATGGCGCTGTCGTCTGGCGCATTGAAGACGAAGAGATTGATTTTTCGGTGTCCGAATTCGAAACGCTCATGGCTGAGCTGCGTCGGGAGCGCTTGTTTGCACATCTGGCCGTGCACCGTCCGGCCCTGAAGGCGCGCCTGCTGGCCCTCTTTGACGATTCCCTGGCGCGCCAGGAATTCGAAGTGGGGGAACTGGAGCTGGCCCTCGAAAACGCGCTTCTGCAGCTGGAGAACCGCCTGAGTCATCGCTGAGTCCGGGCAGGCAGGGCAACGCCATCGTTCTGGTTGTAGAGGCAAGCCGGCAGCATGGTTGTACGATGGCGGCCCGAATCTTCGCGTCCCGGCTTTCAGTCGATGGAGGCCGATGGTTTGCGTGCGATCCGCAGATAATACACCAGGGCGGCAAAGTCGTAGAGCGCGTGGATCACAATCGGCACCGCCAGATCGTCGAAGTACAAAAACGTGGCGCCCATAAAGGCGCCCAGCACGGCTGCAATGACAGCGTACGATGGCGTGACCAGATGTGCCAGCCCGAACACTATATTAGATAAAACCAACCCGGCGATGTCTTCGTAGCCGCGCATCAGGCTGCCCAGGGCGGGCTGCAGAAGACCGCGAAACAAAAGCTCTTCGCCCCAGCCTGCCACCAGAGAAACCAAACCCAGTTCCAGAATGGTCAGCCGACCGAACAGCGGCACGATGATCTCGTCCAGCCGTTCGCGAATCAGTTTCAGCGGCGCCAGGGGCAGGTGTGTTAGAGTTATAAAAAAGAGGACCGGCGGAATTGTGAGCGCGGCCGCGTACAACAGATTGATGGGTTCGAGCTGGAAATAATCAATGGGATTAAAGCCGATCAACCAACCTACCAGCAAAGCGCCGATGCCCAGGCCCGCTTCAAAATAGATCGCCACTCTGAGTACACGATCGTGCTCCTGAGTTTCCACAATCGACATCCCCTGGCAGTCCCGCGCGCTGTCGACCAAAACTGATTGCACGGCGCAATCGGGCCTCGACCACCGGAGCCTACTTCCAGTGAATCACGCGCGCCCCAAACTTACGCCGTTTGATTGGGTTTTCGCCTGGTCTTGCCGGCGCAAAACGAATTGGTTGCAGCGTGCCTCCGGTCCGGTGCCTGGTTTTTCTCCGGTGCGTCCCTTTGTTCCAGACGCATCCCGATCGAGAGCTGCCCGATCTCGGTCTGAAGCGCTGCGAAACTCTACCCGGGTTGGAGGGCTGGATGTTTGACCGGACGGAGTTTTTGCCGCCCTCAAGCACGCGCTAATTCAATCCGGGGTTGGGATCAGAGTCGGCGAAGACGCGATAGATGCCGCCCTTCTCCCGCAAAGCGTCCTTCCAGCCCTGTTCGGGGTCGGCGTGAAAGACAATGCGCGGCGTGGCCGGATGCAGCATCCAGGAACCCATTTGCATTTCTTTTTCCAGCTGACCCGGCGCCCAACCGGAGTATCCGACAAACAGATGAATGCGCGGTCGGTCGTCGGCCGGGATGGTCTCCCACTCTTCATCTTGAAAGAAGCGTTCGACGTTTCGAAATGACGGTTCGAAGACCACGCCTTCGACCGGGCTTGTGGCCGAATCACTTGTGACATGACCCTCGGGCATTTCCGAGTGCAACACGAACAGGTACTCCTGTTGCACGGGGCCGCCGACGTAGACCGGACTCGAAGCCGAGCGCTGGCTCTGGATGCGCGGCATGATGTCCTGTAAGACCAAACTGCTGCGCCGATTCACCACCAGACCAAAGGCGCCTTCACGGTTGTGTTCGAGCATCAGCACCACGGTCTGAAAAAAATTAGGGTCGGCCATGTTGGCCTCGGAGATCAGAAAGTAGCCCTTCAGAGACGCAGGGTGAATGCGTTTCCCGTCCGGTCCTTCTTTGTCGAATTCGTTTTCGCCCGAGTGTATGCCCATACGTACAGCCTGAAGAATTTGGACGGATCGTGTCCGGTTCAGGTTCTTACGTCATGCGACGGTTGGGCAAGAGGAAAAACTGCCTTTCTATTCGCTTGCCGGCGGATGTTCAAAGAGCGGCACGTCGGGTTTGCTCTGCACAAAACTCTGCATGCGGTACTCGCTCTTGAAAAGCACGACCGGGCGGCCCTCCTGGTCTTTTACAATGCGATCGTAGCTGGAAAAGGCCCCCCGGTCGGACTCCCGGATCCAGCGCGAGCACTCAAAAGGCATGACCTCCAGACGGCAGGGAGCCCCATATTCGTCTTCCAGCCGCGAGCGAAAGACATCGAACTGCAGTGTGCCCACGGCGCCGAGTACGGGCGAGCCGTCCTCGGTTGTAAAGACCTGGACCACGCCCTCTTCGGAGAGCTGTTCCACGCCTTTGCGAAAGGCCTTCAGGCGTCCGGTGTCGGTGGCGACCAGGCGCGCGAACATCTCGGGGGCGAAGCGTGGAATGGGGGTAAAGGCCGGCACCGGACCGCTGGCCAGCACATCACCGATTTGATAGACGCCGGGGTTTATGAGGCCGATGATATCGCCCGGGTAGGCCACATCGACGGTCTGACGTTCCTGTCCGAAAAAAGCCACCGGGCTCGAAAGCTTTACGGGTTTGTCCAGCCGCGAATTCGTTACGGTCATGCCGCGTTCAAAAACGCCGCTCGTGATGCGCAGAAAGGCCACGCGATCGCGATGCTGCTTGTTCATATTGGCCTGGAGCTTGAAGATAAAACCCGAGAAGTGGTCGTCGGTGGGATCAAGCCGTGTGCCGTCGGTCAGGCGCATGCCGGACGGCGGCGGGCAGAGTTTCAGAAAGTGATCCAGAAAGAGTTGCACACCGAAGTTCGTGACCGCACTTCCGAAAAAGACCGGTGTGATGTTGCCCGCGCGGAATAACCCGGGGTCGAAAGCGGGCAGGGCTTCGCGAACCAGTTCGGCGCCTTCGCGAAAGACACGATAGAGTTCCGGGTCCATGATGCTCTGCAGTTCCGGATCGTCCAGGCCGCCGGTTTTTTCCGGCGCCCGAAAGGTGCCGCCGGTCACGCGCTCAAAGCGATGCACCTGACCGGACTCCAGATCGAACAGGCCCTTGAAGTCCGGGCCGGAACCCATGGGCCACAGGCGCGGCGAACAGGTGATACCGAGCACTTTCTCGATTTCATCAAGCACGCTGAAAGGATCTTTGGCGGGCATGTCCATCTTATTGATGAAGGTCACGATCGGGATCTGTCGTTCGCGGCAGACGTGAAAAAGTTTGATGGTCTGGGGTTCCACACCCCGGGCGGCGTCGAGCAGCATGACCGCGGCGTCGACCGCCATCAGCGTGCGGTAGGTATCTTCGGAAAAGTCTTCGTGGCCGGGAGTGTCGAGCAGGTTCAAATAGTAACCGTCGTACTCGAAGTTCAGGGCCGCAGTCGAAACCGAGATGCCGCGTTCCTGTTCGAGTTTCATCCAGTCGGAACGGGTCTTTCTTCGATCGCGCCTGGCCCGTACGTGCCCGGCCAGCTGGATGGCGCCGCCGTACAGCAGCAGCTTTTCAGTCAGGGTTGTTTTGCCCGCATCGGGATGGGCGATGATGGCAAAAGCACGTCGACGTTTGACTTCGCTTTCGATTGTGGTGCGCGCGACGGTCATGGTCGGTAAAAGTCCTGGAAATCAAAGCGGGCCCAGCTTACACTGACTCCAGGACGAAGCAACTCTGGTCATACCGCCCTGAAGCGGTAATCTGACAACCAAATCCAGTACGTTTGCGCCGGGCGCTATGAAAGAATGGAAACCAGACCAGGAATTCGAGTCGGCCGACTTTCCGGTTCCCCCGAAAGACGGCGCCGCACCCAAAAAGCCTCCGTTGCGGCCGAAAAAAAAGGCCCCGGCGCCACCTCCGGCGGGCCCGGTGGCCTGGACTCCCGACACCCAATTTGAACGGGCCGATATACCGACGGTGCCTCCGGGCACGAGCCAGCCCCGCCATCGTTCGGATACACGTACTTCGGGCACGCAAAAGGCCGAACCGACCCGACGTGAACCGGCGCCGCCGCCGCTGCCGGACCCCAACGATCCTAACGCGATCTTAAAGAGTCTGTTTCTTGAAAAAAAAGAAGAGGTCGATCCCAAAGCCGAGCTACGCAAACGTCTGCAACGCGAGCACGCGCCGGATGCTTTTACACCGGAATATACAGCGCCCGCCTTTCCCGGCGCCAAACGCATCGACCCGGGCGACCGTAAGAAAGTTGTGCGTCCGAGTCGCGTGGCCGACCGGGATGTGGATCCGTCCGCCGGCGATTTCGGCGGCCGACTTCTGGCCCGGCTGGTGCTCACGAAGCCGGAGTCGGCGCGGAATATCATTCGGCACTGGTACTGGCAGAAGGCCGGGCAGGGCGAGGGCGCCTTGAAGAGTGTGCACCCCCACGATCGCATTTTTATTCTTCTGGCCACGATCGGAAAGAAGGTCACGACCGCGCTTTTCGAAGTCATGTCGCCCATGGAACGCGAGCAATTGATCGGCATTCTCAAGGAACCCCGGCAACCCACTCCGATCGAAATCTCGATTGTGCGCAGAGCCTTCGGCGAACTCATGCGCCACGACGGATAGCGTTGCCTGTCCCTGCCGCCCGCGCCCGGCAGCAAACCATGCTTGCCCCCGATTTTCCTTTAAGCAGTATCTCTGCCGTCGGGCCCGCTGGCGGATGTCTCGCGTGCAAGAGCCTCGGCTCGACAGGGCCGGGTATCCGCCCGGTCAATTTTACGAGCGCCGTCTGCTCGAAACACCGTTCGCCGGTGGTGCGGACCGGAACCGAAGTCTGCGGACCGGCGGAACCGGCTTTCGAGCGGGGTTTGCGAAGCACGAAGCGAATGTCTTGATTCCAGGTGTTACGCGCGAAAGGCTGTCGTATGGCAACCCGCCGCATTCGAATCGGTGTCGTGGCCGCGGCCGGCAAGGGCACGCGGGCCTATCCACGCACATCGTTTGTCCCCAAGCCGCTGTTTACTTTCGAGGGCGAAACTCTGCTCGAAAAAAACGTGGAGCTGCTCTTCAAGCAGTTCGGCGTGCGCAAGGTGTATGTGATTGTCGGGCACTTGCAGGAACAGGTCATCGCGGAAGTGGGCCGCATCCGGGGAAAACATCCGGCGCGCGATATTGAGACCGCTCAGTGGACCCGAAATGGCCTCGCAGCCGACTTACACAGTCTGCGGGATCGTATTGATGAAGACTTCGCGGTCATCCTGGGAGATGAGTTTTACTACGGTACGAACCACAGCGAGATGTTGAAACTCTGGAAGGCGCGTCCGAAGGCCGACTCCGTGATCGCGGTGCTGCCTTCGCCCCTGATTTCGGACATTCGCAAGAACTACTCGGTCCAGCTGCGCGGCACGCGGGTGATGGAACTGGTTGAAAAGCCGACCGACCCGCCCAACAATTTACTCGGTCTGGGGTCGTACGTATTTTCTCCGAAGTTCTTCGAATTTTACGACGAGACTCCTCCCTCGGCGCGCAGCGGGGTTGTGGAACTGACCGACGTGATTGATCTGATGGGTCGCAAATCTCAGGTGCACGTGGCGACGCTTTCGGGGCGCTACTTTAACATCAATTCTCTGGCCGACTATTATGCGGCCACCTACATGATTCGCACCGAAAGTTTTGCGAACTACCGGGTGAGCCTGGTTGTGCCGGCCCTGAACAACGCCAGCACCCTGCCGGACGTCGTGAACGACTTCGAGAATCTGGTTCACGAGATCATCGTCGTAGATATGGGCAGCGAAGACGGTACACCGGAGCTTGTGAAACGCAAAAAGAAGCTGCACGTCTTCAAAGAACAAACCCCGCCCGATCAAAATCACGTACACTATGCCCCCGCAATCTATGGCGCCATGCAGCGGGCCGCCGGCGACATCGTTGTGCTTGTTCCGGCCGACGGAAGTTTCCGGGCCGGCGATCTACGTAAATTGCTGGAATACTTAAAAGACTGCGACATGGCGGTCGGCACGCGCACAACCCGGCAGCTGATGGAGCAGGGCGCCAATTTGAGTTCGCTGTATCGCTGGCTGAATGTGTTTTTCGGTAAGCTGGTCGAGATTATGTGGTGGGGGCAGGAACCGCGCTTTACGGACATAGGTTGTATCTACCGGGCCATCTGGAAAGAGTCGTTCTTAAAAATTGCGCCGGACCTTCACGCCGTCAATAAGACCTACTCGGTCGAAATGATGATCGAGATCATGCGTTATCACATGCGTTGCATTGAAGTCCCGGTTTCATTTTATCAGCGCTACGGCGCCATCCGCGAAGAATCGATCGGCGAACGCTGGCGCTATTTCTTTTCGATTTTGCGTATGATTGTCAGCAAACGATTCTTTTAGACTGCGACGTACTTTGTCGCGGCGCCCGCCGGAAAGGCGCGACCGGTGCGTCCCGAAGGACGGACCGAAGCAAAGATCGAAACCGCGCGTGCCATGCTCGCCCGCGGCATAGATATCGAGACCGTCCTCGAGATTACCGGCCTGGATCGGAAGTCGCTGGAGCGGGCGCCCGGGGTGGGGTAAAAACGGAGATGCCAGGGGCCACCGCGGGCCCCTGGCGACCCGCGCGCCCTCGCTGCGCTTCGCATCCATGCTCCGCGACGCTCGGGAAGGTTGTTCCGCGACATCGTGTCGCGGTGAAAGTTGCTTCCCAGCGCACGCTGCTCAGTTGCCGTCTTTGGTTTTCGACACCGCACATCTTGGGACTATCGCCGGCCGGTTGTTCCGCGCCTAAGTAAGCCGGCGCTCCCTGTGGGTCGCACCGGCGGGTTCAAACTGCTCGGCTGCGCTCGCAGTTTGCCCTGGCGACCGCACAAGTGTGCCAAGGGCACAACTTGTGAACTCCCGAGCGCGACCATCCGGGAGCGCTCGTACTATTCAGGTGTGCGCATAAGCACACCTTTGAACCCCCGCTCGCGACCACCCGGGAGAGAGCGTAAGATCGCGCCCTCGCTGCGCTTCGCAATAGTAGCGGCGCTTTTTATGCGCGCCGCGGGGGCACAATTCACCTGATCTCGAACCTGCGGTTCGGGCGAATTGTGTCATGGCTCGCAGACCTCGGGAGCTTTTTTGCGCGCCATCCATGGCGCGGGGAGTTGCTTCCCGGCGCACGCTGGTCAGTTGCCGTCTTTGGTTTTCGACACCGCACATCCTGGATTTGTCGCCCCGGGGCGTTCGCTGCGGCATCGGGCGCTACAGACTGCGCGGGTGGGCAAGTCCTCACGCTGCAGAATTCAGAACGCTGGCGTAGCATGGCCTGCCTGCCGGTCGCCGTGTCCCGAAAAAGCCTGTCACACGCGTATTCTATAATGATAACATGGAGTACGATGCAGTCTCGAAGCGGCTGTTGCGGCTGGGCGCAAAACCCATCCTGAGCCGGTTGCTCGGATTGCCGATCAGCCAGAGCGAAGAAGTGCAGGAAAGCCCGACTGAAACCGTCAGTGTGCGGCACTCGGATTCGGCGCACATTGTAACGCTCAACGACGGCTCGCAAAGACTGGTGCTGGTTGAGTTTCAGACCAACTGGGATCCCCGCCTTCCGTTTCGTTTGCTGGAGTACGAACTGCGCCATCGTCTGCGGCAGAGTTTGCCGGTGGAGCCGGTCTTGTTTCTGTACCGTCC
>JACKOY010000008.1 GCA_024233935.1 Spirochaetales bacterium
GAGCAGGGCGACAGCCTGGTGCTCACCATCGACCGTGACGTGCAGACGGCGGCCTACCAGGCCCTCGTGAACTCCGGGCGGCGCGGGACCGCAATTGCGATTCGTGCCGCTACCGGTGAGATTCTGGCGCTGGTTTCGAATCCTACATTCGATCCCAATATCCTTTCCAGCGGCACGGCGCACCAACGAGAAGAGCACCTGGCCCAGATCAGTCGCCACGATGGATTTCTAAACCTGGCGATTCAGGGTAAATCCCCCCCGGCGTCAACGTTCAAGCCCCTGGTGGCTCTGGCGGCACTGGAACGCGCCCCCCAGCGCGATATCAATATGCACACATCGTTCACCTGCCACGGTTCGTACGTGCTGCAAAGCACCCGTCCGGGCGTGCCGGATGCGCGCTACGCCTGCTGGAACGCGGGGCATGGCACAAACGATATGATCGGGGCGATTGCCCAGAGCTGCAATGTGTACTTCTACAATCTGGGTTATCACATCGGCTCACGCCCCATCATCTACTTTGCCCGGGCCTTCGGGCTGGAGCGGCCCACCGGGATCGACCTGCCGGGCGAAATCCACGGACTGGTGCCGGACGAACGCTGGAAACAGCTGAACTGGGCGAGCAAGTGGTACGATGGAGACACCCTCAACCTTGCAATCGGTCAGGGCTTTTTGCAGACCACGCCGATGGAGATTGCCTTTCTTTTCAGCGCCCTGGCGAACCGCGGAAAATTGATTCAGCCCCATCTGGTGCGGGAAGTGCGGGACCCCGAAGGCCACGTGGTGCGTCGCATCGCGCCGGCCATTGATCAGGTGGCCGTTTCCCAGTCGAACCTGGCGGTGGTGCAGCGCGGTATGCGCGCCGTGGTCACACGCGGGACGACCCGGCGACTGGCGGCCATCCCGGTGCCGATAGCGGGCAAGACGGGAACGGCCCAGACGCGCAGCAACCGCCAGAGCCGCAATCATGCCTGGTTTGCCGGCTTCGCTCCGTTCGGCGCCGCCCCGGAGGACATTGTCGTCGTCGTTGTCTGGATCGAATACGGCCAGGGCGGGGCGGCCGCAGCCGCGCCGGTAGCAGGCGAAATTTTTCAGGCCGCCTTTCCCAACTGGACTCAACGCGATACCCTGGCTCTGGAACAGCCGCCGGGGGGCTTTGAGAACATCAGCGAACAGGCGCTGCCCGGCCCCGCCCGGGTGGAGCAGCCGGATGATCAATAATCGGTAATCAGGATTGGAGAAGCGGCTCCGCATAGATATCCTGCTCGTTGCCTGCATCCTGTTTGTGGTGCTGGCCGGCATCTTCACGCTCTACACGCAGGAGTCCGTAACCGACGATAGCTCCGGAAAGTGGATCAAGCAGGCGGTCTTTTTTGCGATCGGCCTGATCATGATGTTCGCCATTCGCAAGCTGAACTACAATCTGCTCGCCAGCTACGCTCTTCCGATCTATGCCTTCGGCATTTTTCTGCTGTTGATCACGCTGATCCCGGGTATTGGAACGCGGGTCAAAGGCGCCCAGTCCTGGATCCGTTTCGGAGAGTACGGCTTCCAGACTTCTGAGGTGGCCAAGCTTGCAACCATCATCCTGCTGGCACGCTACCTGGAGTTGAAAGAGCGGGAACTGGACCGCATCCCGTCACTGTTGATTCCATTCGGCATTGCCGTGCTCCCCATGATTTTGATCGTCGTGCAGCCCGATTTTGGCGGCGCCTTTTCTTTCGCTCCGGTACTCATGTCGATGCTCTTTATCGCCGGCGCCGACGTGTACCACATCGGCTCGGTGCTGGTTTTCTTTGGAGTGTCCTTCAGCATACCGCTCTATCTGGAATACTACAAAATTACCCTGGTCACACCGCTGCTCGAACATCTGGCGGAGTTGCAGAAGACAGACCTGATTCCGGCCGTTCGCATTTTACAATATGACATATGGAAGTTCCTGGACGGCGGCATTATTCCGGACACTGTAAGTGAAACCGACCTGCCGTATCTTCGCAACGTGCTGGGCAACGAAAATCTGATCGAGAGTTTGCGGGACGCGGCGGAGGCCGTTCGCTACGAGTCGGGCGGCTTTATCCTGCTGGTGCTCCAGAATATTAACCTGCTGTTGATCCTCGGACTGCTGCTTGCCCTGGTCGCGTTGGCGCTTTTTGTGGTCCGTGTCACCCAGGGCACAAGCATGGAACATCTGCGACGCTACTACATTCCGGTCGGTGTGCTCGGTATTTCCCTTCTGGCTGCCGTAACCGTTTATACTTTTGTTCCTTTTCGGCCTCACCAGGTTGCCCGGGTGACGGCCTTCGTAAACCCGGACCAGTTTCCGCGAGACCTGGCCTATCAGATTCGTGCTTCAAAGGCGGCGATTGGCTCCGGCCAGCTCACAGGGCGGGGCTTCTTTGAAGGTGACATGACGATGGGACATGTGCCCCTTGTGCCGGAATCTTCGACGGACTTTATCTTTACATCCTGGAGCGAACGCACCGGTTTTCTGGGCTCGGTGTTTTTGCTTTTGGCCCTGTTTGCCATCCCCCTGCGGGGGCTATTGATCTCCTTCGAAGCGCGCGATCGATTCGGCTCACTTCTGGCGGCCGGGATCACATTTCTTCTGTTTTACCATATGGCCCTGAACACAGGAATCGCTCTGGGATTGCTACCGGTTACGGGCTTGCCGTTGAGTTTTATGAGCTACGGGGGCTCCCACCTGCTCACGTGCATGATGGCCGCCGGCATACTGCTCAGCATTTACCGCCGTCGTTTCGCAAATTGACCGGCCCGGTTGCGCCTACACTGTCGCCGGACCCTATCCGATACTACTGGTTAGATGAATGGTTCCGAAAGGCCAAACCGAACAGGCATTGCGGCCGGAACCGTTGCGGCCCTGACCAGCCTGGCCGGAGAACTCCAGGACGAAATCCAGAAGACCATCGGCCCGGCCGAACGCGTACGCGAGCATCTGGAACATCTGGAGCAGGCCTCCGCGCGACTTCTGAAACTGGCCGGGCAATTTCCACCCCGACTGCAGGAACGCATCAGAAGAATTGACGCGGTTCTTCGCAAGGTCCGACGGTCCGATGGTGATGGACCATCCCGAACACTGCTAACATGGGTCGCCACACAGTTGCAGCAAGTCGACGCGCTGGCCCACTGGACCTGGCCGCCACGGCCCCGGACCCGGCCCCGCCCGCGCCTCGGACCGGGCCTCAGCACCGACGATCTGATTCTATACCGCTACGGCGACCTTCGTTTCGCGGTTCGCGGACGCGTTCTGTACAATGTCCGCGAGGCAAAGCCCGGCCACCGATATTCGGTACGTCGTGGCGAAGATGAGCTGGAGCTGTTTCCGGAACGCCAGGGGGAAGGCCCCGAGAACCTATTGGTCGTGGAATTCGGAGAGGGTCGGCGCCTGGCTTTGCGTTACGGCCAAATTGAGGAAGTTCGCCGACCGACTCCCGGCCGCTTCCAACTCGAACCCCTGCGACACAGACACCCCATCGTCAGCGCCTGGCTGAGAGTGGGCCCCCGACGTTACCTGGTGATCGGGTCTAGCCTCGAAAAACCTGAGACAGGCTCTGATTGAATTCGCTCATGTCCCGGGCAAATTGATTCAGACGCGCGCGACCCCAGACTTTGTTCATTGTCTGAAAAATCTTGTTTTCGATCTCACGAATGTTCTCGCTCAGCGCATGACCCTTCTTGGTAACGACGAGCCGCTTCACGCGACGGTCGGTCTGGTCGGCGTGACTGGTAACAAGACCCGCATTCTGAAGCGAACGCACCGCCTGGCTCATCGTCATCGGATCGCGGCGCAGAATCTTCCCAAGCTCACCCTGGGAGATTTCCGCATGCTTATCCACAAACCGCAGAATCGAAAGCGCAAGCGCGCTGTGTTTTTCTTTGCCGGGCAAGGACTCCCGGATCATGTCCATCGAACCCCGATGGGCGGCGCCCATCGTTACGAGCAGTTCTTGTGTTGCACTCATATTCAAGCTATCCTCGATTCAATATACCCGAGTTAGACGATTCAACAAGCACGAATCCGTTACATTTGAGTCTTTTTAACGAATTGCTCATAGGGGACGAACACGGCCAACACACTGGCTCCGCCAGGCAGAATCCTAAACTAGATTCATCGTTTTCTGTTATTCTCGCGCTACGGCTCTGTCAAAGGATTGGCCTCCAGAAGGGCCCGCCGATCCTCAGGGGATAAATCTACCAGTTTGGTCATTCTGTCGAAGAAACACGGCCAACTGCCTGCGCAACCGGCAAACTGCCTGGCGAAAAAACCACTGCCCCCCGAATACCTCAAGTACTGCAAGAAATGTGCATTATTGAAGTCCGTACCGGCCATTTCTTCGAGCCGCAGGATTCTGAAGGTGGGGGCCTGCCGCAGCAGCTCAGAGCGAAACTGCTCGATAATCGCAGTCTTTCCCTCCAGTAGCGCTTGCCGCTCCCGCCCCGATTGGTACAGGGTCTCAAGCTGGAGCGCATACTCACGAAACAAAACGTTCAGGCGCGCCTGTTCGGCACGGAGCTCAATGAGCCTCCCCGCAACTTCGTCCTGGCCATTCTCCCGGTAGAACTGAAGCGCTCCTTCCCGCTCCACAAAGCTGGCGAAAGACTCGTTAAAGCTGACATCGCCGGGAAACCAGAGCGTTCTGTGTGCCGACTCGTGGATAACGAGGTGGGTCAAATAGACATCCGAATAACTCATTTGAGAGGAGAGCAAAGGATCGTCAAACCAGCCCAGGGTTGAATAGGCCGGAACGTCAGACACCAGAACGTCGAAGCCCTCCCGGGACAGCGCGTCGGCCTTTTCCTGCGCCTCTTCGCGCGAAAAGTAACCAAGGTACGGCACACTTCCGACAACCGGAAACCACCAGGTGTGGGCTTCCAGGCGTAACGGTTCGCTGGCCGTCACGTTGTAAGCGGCGGCATCCCGGCCGGTGAACGTATACGTTGTATAGGTTTCTCCGGCCCGAAGACCCAGATGCTCGTTGGCGAATGTCCGGACCCGTTCCACGTGCTCCAGTTTTCGGCGCACCTCTTCGGGCGTTTCGGGGTCAGCAATAACCTCGTTGATTGGCTCGCGTCCCAGCAGAATTTGGGCCTGTCCGCAACCGGCACGGGCAAGATATCCCAGGCAACCGGTCGTCAAAACAACCAGAAACGCCAAAATCAAGGCAATCAGGGCCGGTCGGAAGGCCCGGAAACGGGGTTTCATTTTCGTTGACGGTTGGGCCATTTGCAAAATTCCATCCTTAAGCGCCCGAAAAACAAAAGAAATGCGTGGCTGAGTCGCGCCAAACGTTAAACCAAGGCCCCCCCTTGCCGAAAGGCAAAAATTGAAACCGACTATGACCCCAAAAAACTTCATTTTTACATCTGAATCCGTATCCGAAGGCCATCCGGACAAAGTCAGCGATCAAATCTCGGACGCAATACTGGACGCACATCTGGCCGGAGATCCCCGAAGCCGCGTTGCATGCGAAACGCTGGTGACCACCGACTTCATTTGTATCGCGGGCGAAATTACTTCGACTCACAAAGTTGATTACGAAGCAGTCGCCCGAAAAGTAACCAAAGATATCGGCTACACTCATGCGGACATCGGCTTTAATGGAGCGACCGCGGAAGTAGACGTTCGCGTGCATGATCAATCGCCCGATATTTCCCAGGGCGTCACCGAGGGACAGGGCAAGTACGCCGAGCAGGGTGCGGGAGACCAGGGCCTGATGTTCGGTTTTGCTATCGATGAAACGGATGAGCTGATGCCCATGCCGATCAGTCTCTCGCACAAGCTGGTGCAATATCTGGCCGAACTGCGGCACAATGGCACACTTGCGGGCATCCTGCCGGACTCCAAAAGCCAGGTGGCAGTTGAATACCGGGACGGTCGACCGCATCGTGTGGACACGATTGTCATCTCCACCCAGCACCGCGAGAATGTGACCGCCGAGCAACTCGAGGAAATGATGATCGAACAGGTGATCAAGCATGTTGTGCCGGCCGAACTCTTGAAAGAAACCCGGTTCCTCATCAATCCGACCGGCAAGTTCGTCGTAGGCGGGCCCCATGGCGACTGTGGCCTGACGGGCCGCAAGATCATCGTCGACACCTATGGCGGTTATGGACGTCACGGCGGGGGAGCCTTCTCCGGAAAAGACCCCTCAAAGGTGGATCGTAGCGCCGCCTACATGTCACGGTACGCCGCAAAGAACATTGTTGCCGCCGGTCTGGCTACGCGCTGCGAACTCCAGGTCTCCTACGCGATCGGATTTCCGCAACCCGTGTCGATACTGGTCGATACTTTTGGCACCAACACGATCTCCGAAGAAGAGATTGCCAAAAGAGTGCGGGCCAATTTCGACTTTTCTCCGTCAGGTATCGTACGCACCCTGAAGCTTACGGAGAAGGGACGCCGGTATCTGGATACGGCGGCCTACGGACATTTCGGACGCGAGGGAGAGACCTTCACCTGGGAACGAACCGACCGGGTGGATGCGCTCAAATCCTGAAGCAGGATAACGGAACCACTCCTTGGAAAAAAAGGCCACGCGGGACGGGTATGGTGAAGCTCTCCTGGAGCTTGGCCGATCCCACGAAAATATCGTTGTACTGGATGCCGACCTGTCGGGATCCACGAAAACCAACCGCTTTGCAAAGGAATTCCCGGAACGCTTCTTCAACGTCGGCGTTGCCGAGCAAAACCTGGTCGGAGTCACAGCCGGATTCGCGCTGTCGGGCATGGTCCCCTTCGCGTCGAGCTTTGCGATGTTTTTGGCGGGCCGGGCCTGGGAGATTGTACGCAACTCAATCGCCTATCCGGGCTTGAACGCCAAACTTGTCGCTACCCACGCCGGACTCACCGTGGGTGAAGATGGAGCGAGCCATCAGATTATCGAAGACATCGGTTTGATGCGAGTAATCCCGGACATGCAGGTGTTCGTCCCGTCAGACTACGAAGAAACGATGCAAATCATCAGGCGCGCTTACGCCATCAAGGGACCCTGCTACGTACGTTGCGGCCGCAGCGCCACGCCGGTTCTGGCCCGCAAGTCGTCGTACAGCTTCCGGGAAGGACGGGGAGAGGTACGGCGGGAAGGCAAGGACGTAACCATAGTCGCCTGCGGAGTCATGGTCCATGAAGCCGATGAAGCGGCTAACCTGCTCAAGGAAAAGGGCATCAGTGCGGCGGTTGTAAATATGGCTTCCATTAAGCCAATTGATGAAGCCCTTCTGAAGCGCCTGGCGAAGAAAACCGGCGCCATGGTCACCGCCGAAGAACACAACATCGTGGGTGGATTGGGATCGGCGGTCGCGGAAGTCCTGAGCGCCACGGCGCCGGTGCCGGTAATCCGGGTCGGGGTCGATGATCGTTTTGGCCAGAGCGGGGACGCTTACGAGTTGCTGAAACACTATGGGCTGACCGCCGCCAACATCGCCAAACAGGCTCAGCGCGCTATTAAACTGAAAGCCGGCTAAGCCCTCAGCACGCAACCGCCTGGTGCATCTGCGGGTAGATGCGAAACATGTACTCCCGGTAGCGGTCATAGGCCTCCACCATCTCATCCACCGACAGCCCCAGGGCAATCGCGGCGCGCATGATGCGGGCGCCTTCACCCGGATGCGGTCGGCCGGCCCGGCGACGCATGGTCCGCAGGCTCTGGGCCAGGCGCTTCCGTAAGAGCGGTCGAGTCGAGTCCGCGTAGTCTCTGCTCAGGAACTGCTGAAACAATTCGCGGTGCATCGCGCCCGCATAACGCAAGAAAATGTAAACGTTTCGACTGATGCGCTCACGTTCGGCTTTCGGAAACGTGGAAAGGTACAGAAAAAGTATTGTTACACGGGCGGCTTCTTCCGCTTCCAGATGGCGCCTGGCCTCCTGGTAATAGTCCGAGTCCATGCCCGCTTCTACGTAAACCGCGGCGCACTCGACAGCTTCGCGAATCAGTTCCGTATTGGTTTGCTCCTCTTTGGTTGAGGTTCCTCCCACTTTCATAGCACACCCCCGCGCTGACCAATTTCTAACATGGATACGCAAAACAGTCCAATGAATTTCCCCAAAAAATAAAAAACGGTGCACGACTAACTGATTGTGGTTCACCTGGGGAGGATTCTTGCGCCGCCCCAGTCCGAAACAAGGCGCGTTTCGCCGGCGCTGTTGACCGAGAGTTGCAAGAAGCGGGTACCGTTCGCGTAGAAAAACTTCAGGATGCCGTTGCGGGCAAGAAACGCGTCCGCCTGGACCACCTCCGAGGATTGCTCAGGCCGACCGTCCTGCTCTCCGGTGTACTGCAATCTCAGTTGCAGCTTGCGCGACTGCACGGAAACAAAGCGTACTTGCAGATCGGCGCGTAATGAGCGGCCGGCCACGTCGATCGCGAAGCGCATGTGCAGGCGGTCTGGCTCAAGCGCAACGACGCGTCCGGAACCGAGGTCCGAGCCCGCCAGCACGCCGGTGCTTGCCACTATTCGAAATCTTTGTCCCGAACTCATCGCCAGGTATTGCCCGAAGTCAAACCGTTGCCCGACGGGCTGGGACCCGACGGGCACCCCCGAAAGGGCCAGCAGCAACAGCGCACCCACGGTGGGGCCGAAGCGGCGGCTAGCCACCGGCCGGCCGTGGTTTGAGATGCACGAGCAAGCGCCGATTCCGGTAGTGGGCAAAAGGCGTGTCTCCAGGCTGTTCGGGCTCGGTTTCCCCGTAGCCGCGATAGCTCAGTCGGGACGCCGGGAACCCGCGGTCCCGGAGATAGCGATACGCCAGCCAGGCATGCTGCTCACTCAGTTCCAGGTTTTGCTCCTCGCGTCCCGGGATGGCGGTATGGGCGGTCACCTCGACCGAATAGTGATCGTAGCGGCGCAGGCGCTCCAGCAGGCGATCCAGAGCGCCGCGCCCGGAGTCTGTGAGCTGGCCATTCAAAAAATAACTCTGAAGTGGCAGCGGAGCGAGTAGTTCGCCGGCAAGGTCGTTCGTGGCGAGAATCAGTACGTCGGTGTTCACGTCTTCGGCCTGCCCCCGGCGCACGTTGCCGGCCCGATCCTGAACTTCGTACGTGAGCTGGAAGCGCTCGAGGCCGCTGGCCCGCTGCCCGTCCTCCGAAAGACCGGCCCAGAGCAGGGGTCGGGGCGCAAAACCCGCGCCCGAGAAAGACCGGTACATGAGATCAAAGGCCGGCGTTCCGTCAGCAACGGCAATCCGGGGGCTCAGGTAGAGGCGCACATGCCAGGCCGCAATGCCGGAGTCATCTTCAAAACTGACGGGAATGGAAAGCAGCTCCTCCTCTCCGTCGCCATCGGGAGAGAAACGGAGTTGATCGGGACTGATCGTCACCCCGGGCGGGATCGTATCCACAACGACCGGAAAGAGCGTGGAACGCGAGACACCCCCGGAACGATACACACCAAGCCGCAAGTGGTAAACTCCATCTGACAGGAGTGTGCCATCTGTGCGGACCGGCTTCCAGGAGAAGCCGGCGGGAGGCCCCCCTGCTCCGCCTTCCAGCGCCGCGAGCGTAATTTGATCGTCTTCGAAGACTTCAAGCTCCCACCGTTCGCCGGAAATCACGCCGGGAATGGGCGCCCCGGCAGGATCCAGGCGGGCAAATTCCAGATTGAGACGGTCATTGCGGCCGTCCGCGTTGGGAGACACAAAGCGAGTCCCGGCTTTGATGCCCAACGATGGAGCGAACGCACTTACGATCAAGTCCGCGCATTCCAATAAGGCTGTGTTGCCTGCGGGATCAATCGCGACCAGTTGGTATGTGTAGGTATCGTAGATAGCGGCCGGCTCATCGGAGCGCAAGAACTCGTCCCAGTAGATGAAAACCCGGGGCGGCAGCACGCTGTCCCACTGTTTCTCCTGCAGAAGCTGCCCGCGGCTGTCCAGGATGCGGGCCGTATACAGCGTACCCACTTCGGATACTGCCTGCTGGGCCAGTTCCATGCGATCGCTCTGGGTGCGGGCCTGGCCCGGCGGGAGCACCAGCAACGCCGCGATGGGCTCAAGGGAAAGCTCGGGATCGGAGCGGTCCACGATCACCGCGGATGGAACCGCACTGAGTATCTGGTTTGTTCGACGGTCCCGCAATCGGACCTGTATCTGGTAGGTGCCGTCCGCAACGGGCTGTCCATGGTCGTCTCGCCCGTCCCAGATGATGCGCTCGAACAAATGCAGCGGCTGCAGATCGTCGGGCCCTGGCGAATATAGATTCGAAAGCGATGGCGTGGCACGAACGATGCGACGATCGGCGCGAAACAGGCGCACTCCCGTGCTATCAGCGTTCTGAATATCAACGGACCAGTCGGCAGGGGAACGGAGATCCTCCCCTGCCCCGGCCAGGCTGATCACAACGTAGTCCGCAAGTCCATCGCCATCGGGCGAGAAGGCCTCGCGATCGACCACGACCCTGAGGTTCCCGGCCTGGGCCTGGAGCCCCGAAACCAGGCCCGGCCCCAGGGGCAACAGCAGAAAAACGAAAAGGCGGGCAGGAGTGCGCAACATCAAACGGCCTGGCCATCGCAAAAGATCGGTGGGGCCGGGCTGTGGCAAGTCGAAAGTCCGCCAAATCGTCGTGGTGAAAGGCAGGGCAACCGATAATGGTACAAGTCGCGCTTTATGTTTGTCGCTCTCTTCAAGAAACCGGTCGCCAGGCGGCTGCTGCATGTTGTGCTGGCGCTGCTGCTCGGGCTGGTCGGCGTGACTCATGGCGGCAACCCCCTGCAGGCGGAAGATGGCCTGGAGCTGGATGACCTGCCAAATATACCCGGTCCCAACCAGGCCGGCCGGGAACAGCTGTACCGCTCGCTCCTGCGTCCGGAGTCACCTCGCAATCCGTACAATTCCCGCCCGGTGCAGGAAACGTCCGCTTCGGAACCAGTAGAGCCCCAGGCCGAGACCAGTACGCGGCCCATTCTTCCGCTCCCCGAAGAGGTCCCGACAACCCGTCGGACGGAGCAAAGGGCCACGACACGTGAAGTCTCTCGACCGGTTTCCCCACAACCAACGCCCCGGGTCGAACCGCCGATTCAGCGCGAGCCGGAAACACGACGGACCGAGAGACCGGCCCTGCCGACCACGGAGCAACCCGTACAACGGGCGCTACCGGAACCTGCTACCGACAGGACGCCTGAGTCCACGGAGCGCCCGACTGCAACCGCTGCGGCCGCAGCCGCGGTCGGAGTTGCCACCCGGGCTGCCCAGGAAACAACGCACCCGTCGCGCGCTTCCAGGAACTTCCGGTATTTTGCGCCGGCTTTCTACCGCGGCATTTATCTGACGTCTTCTACGGCCCGCACGCCCTCCATATACGGTCCCCTGCTTGCCCGCGCCCGGGAACGCGGCATTA
This sequence comes from Spirochaetales bacterium, assembly GCA_024233935.1. Lineage (GTDB taxonomy): Bacteria > Spirochaetota > Leptospiria > Leptospirales > Leptonemataceae > JACKOY01. Next base: position 11,346 of record JACKOY010000008.1, read on the forward strand.
ACGTACTCGTTGTCGACGCGCAACCCAGACTTCCAGACGCCGGGTTCATCCGGCTGGCCCGGGAATCGAACTTCTACCTGGTCAGTCGTGTCGTGGTTTTCGACCGCGGCCTGAACACCTATCCTCCTCCGCGGGAGCGAATTGACCGGGTGCTTGAAGTTGCCCAAAGCGCAGCCGACGCCGGCTTCATGGAAGTTCAGCTCGATTATATTCGGTTTTCAGATTATTATAGCGGACCGGCCCTGTCCCTGCAGCGCCGCTACGAAACCATCACTGAAGTTTTGCAGGAGATGACCGGAGTCCTGCATTCAAAAGGCGTGCGCGTGGGCGCTGATATTTTCGGTCGCATTCCATTTAATCGAAACGACCGCATCGGACAGCAGCTGGAACTCTTCAGCGAACACCTGGATACGATCTACCCCATGCTCTACCCGTCACATTTCTACGGTGAACCCAACCGGATCAAGGACCCTTATACCACCGTGTTGCAGGGAATCCGCAACTCCGTGGAACGTGCCGGAGATCGAGCACGCATTATCGCATACATTCAGGGTTTCCAGATGAGTGTCGGTCCGAGCGGTCTTTCGTATACTGAGTATATTCGAAAGCAAATCCAGGCGGCCCAGGACGCAGGCGGGGCCGGCTTTATCGTCTGGAACGCGCGTAATAGTTACGAACCATTTTTCCGTGCCCTGGAAGAACACGACCGTCGCGTGGGCCTTGCTTCCGAACAGGTGACGAACGAGTGAGCGATGTCGACCCCCATGCCAGTTTCTATACCATTGGCATCATCCCCGGCCTGAACTTCCGTTTCGTGTTGGCCCGGGACCGGCAGGTCGCGACAGAAGTGGCCACTCTGCAGGGGGCGAGCCCGCAGGTCTCGAGCCTGCTCGGAGAGTGCCTGTTAGGCGCCTTTCTTCTGGCAAGTCACGCCACCAAGGATTTGATTGAGACTGTGAGCCTCCACCTGGAGTTCTCCGGCCCGCCCCGCCGGGTGATTGCTTTTGCGCGGGCCGCCGGGGCCCTGCGGGCGACCGTGGCCGAACCCGGGGCCCGATGGGATGGCTTTGCCTGGACTGAGGCCGAAAATGCAATCCTGCGCGTGAACCGATGGCATCGCGACCGTGGCCGGCCGCTTTACAGTTCGACCGTGCCCTTGCGCGAGGTTCCCCTGGCCAGGAACCTGGAAGACTACCTGGGGCGATCAGACCAGATCCAGAGCTTTATTCGCATCGACGCTTCTGCGCCGCCCGATGGTTCCGGATCGGAACTGTTCGCGTACATGTTTCAGGCATTGCCCGGAGCAACGGCCGATCAGGTCGACGAAGCCCTGGAACTGATCGACGGCCGAAACGCGCCGGAGCTCGTCCGGGAGATGCTTGATGGCGCTGGCGAACAACGACAGGTGCCGGGAACGGAGCATCATTTCCACAGTGTGCAGATGCTCCGTAGCGGCAGCTTCTTTGCTTATTGTGACTGCAGCGCCGGCCGCGTGCAGCAGGTGCTGTACCTGATGGGGCGCAGAGAAGTGGACCGGATTATGGCCGAGCATGGCCGGGTTCATGTCGAATGCGAGTTCTGCCGCCGTGCGTACGATTTTTTTCCGAATGACGTGGAATTGATTTTCGACGACACCGGACCAGCGGGGCGCTGAGATCGCATGCTGTTTTTGAGGGACTGCTTTGGACTATATCCCGATAAATTCCATCGACGAGATTGACCCGGCCCGGATTTCCATCCGGGACATCAACAAGCGCTACGTTGACCGGGAAGGCAATCGTTACGCCACTCGTTTCAATCTGCAAACCCGCCAGATCGAAGTGGTCCGCCTGTTTAAGAACCGACAGGAAGCCCTTCGGCTACGACAGGACATCCTGAAGGATCGCGCGGAAGAGCGGATTCGGCGGCGGGACGAAATCCGGGCCCGCCGGGCCGCCGAGGCGGAAGACCTCGACGTGGAAGAGGCGTCCCAAAACCCGGAACGCCGTCCGGAACCGGTCGCATCTGCGCCGCCGGAAGACGACCTGGACCTGGAGGGGCTGGAGCTTTCCGATGTGGAACCTCCACAGCCCAAGCGTGGCGCAGCTCCCCCCCCTGAACCCCCCGAAAAAATGTTCATCGAAAAGCAGTTCGTCGAAGAACTGGCTCAGGAACTCAGCCGGACCAAAGAACGGCAACAGGTGATACTGAACCACCTGAAGAATGCACACTACTGGGAAAAAGGCAAGGCCGGAGATTTTTCCGAGATTGAGCGCGAGCTCGACCTGGAGTGCTGGCAGGAATGCGAGTCCGCCGTGAACTACTACCGGGAACTGTACGGTTACCCCCGCTCCGTAAGCCATTACATGATTCGTCTGGACGAGGACGAAAAGAAGAAAGCCGAAGCGATGCCGGACGATGCGGCCCGCATGGAGATGATCCGGCGCTGGGAGACCCGCCGCACGTTCCGCAAGATGTTCGAAGTGATCCGTAAGAAGACGGAGCGTTTGGTCGAACTCGCAGGCGCGATCTCGGAACAGGAGATGCGCGCGTTACCGGCGGCTCAGCAAAAGCAGGTCCAGGACTCACGGGTGAGCGCGGATCTCAGCATCAAAGACGCCGAGCGCCGCCTGCGGGAGATTGACTACTGGCAAAAGCGTCATCCCTGAGGTGTGGCGCTGGCCGTCTCACCCCGGAAACCCGAAATCAACGTGGCGGAAAGGGATGCGCTGAGCGCCGTACCGTCGTGTTGAAGATAGAACGTATCTTCTGCCATGCCATTCGAAGTAGTCAGGATCACTGCACTTGTGATGTTGATGTCAAGTTCCGCAATGACCCGCGTCAGGTGGTAGACCAGGCCCCGGCGGTCAGCTGCGATGAGGTCGAGCCGGGACATGTGGCCCCCGGGAACCGCTTCGAGTCGAATACGGGGCGCTATCTCAAAAAGGCGCTCCGGAGCCGGCGCCTCGACGTTGTAATCCTGTAGAAGGCGATCCGCGCTGAAGTCGCGTTGAAGCAAGGTTTCCATCAGCTGGCCAAGGCGTGCGAGAGACTCGTTCAGGCTAATGGGGCCGGATTGGCCCGGCACGTGCAGAACAAAATTGTCCTGGCTGATTTCCTCTCCCTCAATACGTTCGGAGAGCACATTCCCGGAGACGATATCGAGTCCCAAAACGTACATAGCCGTGGCAAGCTTGTGCAACGTGCCCACCGCAGTGACCGGTGTACGAACGCTAATTCGCGAACGATCGTCGCTGATCCGTTCCCATTGGAACTGGATCATTGCAAGGTCTGAGCTATGTGAATCGCGTCTTTAAACCACTGCGTCCAGAGTTCGAGACTCAAAGAACGAGCGCGAAATGACTCGGGGTTGCTATCGGTATGGACTTCGAGGTCCTGCTCTACCGATAGGCGATCGGCAAAATCTTCCAGGCTGGCGCCCAGCAGCTTGCGGAACTCATCCCAGAACAAGGAAAGAGTGCCCTCATCGTTGATGGCAAAAAGCGCCTGGCCATTGTAGCGTAACTCGAAGGCCTTTTCGTTTTCCTGCAGATACCAGGTGCCGATCGAATCCAGCGCTGAACAACACTTCCAGAGAGCCTGAGCTGTTTTGCGACTGTTGGGACCCGGGATTCGTTCAAGGTTTTCAACGAAGGGTTTGAGACCCTGAATCTTGACCTGACGAAAAGCCCCTTCCTCTTCGGCCCCTTCCCACCAGGGACGGAACTTACGCTTGTTCAGAAGAGCTTCCAGGGCCGGCATGGCCAGGCGCCAGATGCGCTCCTGGCGCTCGCGCTCGGAAGAGTCCTGCCATCCATCGTGGGACACCTCGAGCAAAAGACCTTCGCCGGTCCGGTTACGCGAGGCGCCCAGATCCTGGATCTGGAAAGTGATGACGGTCGGCTGATGGGACGGGTCCCACTCCTGTCCGAGCCAGCTGTAACGAACCAAATGATACTTCTCCGCCTGCATAAGCCGCATTTCGACCATGCGGTCTTTCTCCTGGCTCACCAGGTTTTTGGACATGATCACACGGGGCGCCCACCACTTACGCAATTCATTCTGAGAAGTGAGCGCGCGATAGACCTGCGCCGGCGTGGCGCCGACGGACAACTCCGCTTCGATCGGTTCAAGGATTTGGATTTGAGTACTCATTCCCGGTGCAACCTCCAGGCCTCTGAAGAATCTAAACGGGTACTAACCCGGAAAAGGAGCGTTGCCCTGTGAAAAGCAGGTGCAAGCCAACGGGGTGTGCCTTTTTCTGAAACGAGGCCTCTCATGAATAGGAAAATTTTGTCCCGGGCCAGGCGAATTGTGCCCATTTCGGGCGCCCTCGGGCTGCTGCTGGGCCTGGCAGGGTGCTCGGGCCAGGCTGGAGCAAGCGACGATATCCGGCTCGAATTCGATTGGCTGTCCAACCCTGAGTGGCGGGGCAAAGCCGAGGTCGCAGTGTACCATGGCCGGGTGCAGCGTTATTTCGAGGACCGCGCAGCGGAACTGGTGCTGATTTCGGTCACGGAACCCTTTAACATGGAAGAGCTGGTCAAGAATGAGGCCGGCGCCGGCACCCTGGTCCTGAAGCAGAACCAGGTGTTGAGTTTCCAGACCGGAGTCTATCCATACCGGCAGATGAACTCGCTGTTCTGGAGGGCGGAGAGCGGAGATTTTCTGAAAGCTACCATGACGAGCCAGGAATGGTGCGGGCAGACATTTAAGGAGGCGCGGCCGGTCGCGGACCACCTCCGACTGACCTACAACTCCTACTGGGAAGGGGAAGCAAACGGCAGTCAGCGGGCAAGCCTTCCTCAACTCAGATCCGGTCAACTGGCCCTGCTGTTCGATGAGCTACCCATGGCCGTTAGAACCGCTGCCCTGGCGCGGACAGATTCGATTTACATATATCCGCCCTTGATGTCCTCCCAGGTATATCGGCCTGACTTTGAGGTCGGTCGGATAGCCCGACGACCGGTGTTCAACCGGGCGACTGTGCGACACGAAACGATGGCTCTGACTGTAGGCGCTCGCAACTACCGGCACGTGCGGGCCACGACAGTGGAGTGGAGTGATTCTGGCGGCACGTACCGCGATACCTTCTACGTGGACGAGGACGATGAAGACCACCGTTTGCTTCGGTGGGATCGCCACGATGGGGGCCAGTTTCTGCTTTCTGAACTGTACTACTCGGATTACTGGAATCAGAATCAGACGGGGGCGCGATTGACAGGGTCGGCGCTTTAACTTTTTCTCGGATCACTTTGAGACTACGTCATGCAGTGACAGCGCTGATCCTGACCGGCCTTCTTTCGTGGACGGACCTGCTGGCGTTTCCGAAAGAAGAATGGGATAGCATAGTACGGGAATTCGAGGCCGGGCATGGTGCGGCCGTGGTGTTGATCACGGAGCCCCGGAGCGGGCGCATTGAATACGCGTCAAATCTGAGTCGCGCGCTGAACCTGGTCCGTTCGCCGGGATCGCTGGCCAAGGTCTGGTTTGCGCTGACTGTGGGATCGGCGAATGAAACCGTACGATGCAGCGGACGATTCTATCCGGAACCATTCATGCAAATTGAACCGGAGGACGAGCGAACGTTTCACATCCTGCGCGATGAGAACGGACAACCATATATTGCCTGCTCGGTGCGGCACGGGCATGGCCTGATGAACCTGACGAGTGCCCTGACACATTCATGCAATGGGTACTTCCTCACCCTGGCCGCCCGGGAGCCACGGCAGAGTTTGCAGAATATGATAGATCGACTTGGCTTGCTTGAACATCCCGGAACCGGCGTACGTGAGGCGACGGAAACACCGGCCCGCATCCGCACCGCACCCTTGAGCCCGTTGGCCGCCACAGCGAGCGCGATCGGCGAAGGTGGGGCGATCTCGCTGACACCGATCCGAATTGCTCAGACCTTTGGCGCGCTTTTTGAGGGCAATGGTTTGCTGATGCGACCGATTCTGCAGGGTCCATCTGGAAGTGCAGCCAGAATCGCACCGGGCCCCAATTTGGGGCGGGTCCTTGAAGGCCTCCGGCACGTGGCAGACGATGGCACTCTGGAGGGACTGGAAAGCGAAGTGGAACGCAGCGGAGGACCCAGAATCATATTTGCGAAGACCGGAACGCCGACGGTGCGGGACCGGCGTTATCAAACTCACGGCTGGGTTGTGCTCTATTTCGAGTATCTGGGAGCGAACTACCTTCTGACTGTGTTTGTGGAACGCGGATCCGGTGGACAGGAGGCAAGGGCGCTAACGAGGTCGATATTGCTGGGCTTGCATTAAGAGTTCACGTAAGGATTTCAGTGCGGGCAGCACTATCGTCCGATGCCACGAGCGATCATCGCCGCGATGAATGGAATAACGACCACCAGCGCCAATTCGATCTGATTCAGCAGGCGCAGCTTTGGAGCCGCAGCCAGTTCGATTGCCTGCCCCCGACGACGCGCCAGACGCCAGCGAATCAGCGTGATCATGGGCCAGATCTCCAGGAGAACTATGATCGCGAACAACGTCAATTTGAGGTGAAAAAGCGGATGGCTCATGTAGTAGGCCGTGCCCTTCCCAAAACCACCGAACGCGCGCAGAAGGCCGGTGGCGAGCCAGAGCAAGGCGGCCAGGCCCCAGAAATTGTCGGCGCGAAAGACCCGGTCCAATTCCACCGGAGTGCGAAGGGCACGCCCACGTGCGTAGACAGCGCCCAGGCCGATACCCAGAGCCAGCAAATGCAAGGCCGAAAGCAATCCCGCGATCATAAGGGACAGAGTGAATGCACGAAGTATCGCATCCAGTGGTTTTTGGTTTCGGCCGGCAGATGAAAGTTACACCTTACGGAGTTGGGGCCGGTCGAAGACTGGCCTGTGGCATGGTGGGCCTGCTCGTCGGGGCCTGCGCCATGGAGTCGGTCGGACCGAATTCCGTGCGCGAGGTCACGATCGGCATCTTGAGCCGCGAGCGGCCGCAGAGCGTTTCGGTGCAATGTGAAACCCTGAGGGTCTTTGCCGAAGGCACTACAGAAACGCCCGGAACAACACTTGAAGTCGAGGCCGATGGCGATTCTGTGTTGTTCCGACCGAGCAGGACCGCCCGAACTGCGAGCCTGATTGTGACCTGCGCGGAACCGTTGACCATCACGAGCCCGGCCGGCGGGCCGCGACGCTACGGTCGGCGTCTGGAAATCCAGGCGCGGAGATCTGCGCTGAGCCTGCGGGTCGCAGTACCCTTTGAGGCCTACGTCGCCAGTGTCGCCGACGCCGAACTGGGGGAGTTGCTGTCGGCGAACAGGGAACCGCGCGAACTGAGGCGAGCCATGCGCATTGTGGTTCGGAGCTATGCCCTCGCCGGTCTTCACAGACATGCAGACGAAGGGTACGACTTCTGCGATCTGACACATTGCATGCACTTTCCCGGGCTTATGCCCGGTGCGGAAGCCGGAGAAGCTGGCCCGGTCTTACTCAATCCGCGAACCGAACAAGTGCTACCGGCCTATTTCCACAGCACCTGTGGAGGGACGCTGGCCGGTCCCCGGTCCGCGTGGCCGGAAGCCCGTGACAACGATCTGTATCGAAGCGGTCCCGATGGAGCGGGCAACTGCGCGAGGTCTCCGCACTATCGATGGCGTGCAGAGATCGAGACCGATGACCTGCTGGGCGTTTTGCCGGGGGTCAGGTCTATACAGGATATTCAGCTGCGTCGGGTTCAGGGGCGTGTGAGCCTTATCGAAGTGAACGACGGTCGTAGAACTCTGCGACTATCGGGAATGGAGTTTGTTTCCCGGGCCGGGCGGGCGTGGGGCTGGCAGCGCATCAAGAGCAATGCTTTCCGTATGCGTCGCCTGAGCCATGAACGTTATTTGATCGAAGGTCGCGGTCTGGGACATGGCGTTGGCCTCTGCCAGTGGGGCGCAGCCCGGCTGGCGGCAGAAGGCGCCACCGCTGAAGAGATTGTGCGTTACTATTTTCCGGGCGCCGATCTGGTGGAGACCCGCAGCCCATGAAGAGGCCTATCGTGCACATCATGCCGGTCCTATTGGTCTGTCTGGCCGGAGGAAGCGCGGCGCAGCCGACGGTAATGCAGATAGGGGCGAATCGCTATCGTTTCGTCGGGCCATCAGATCGTTTGGTGGCAGATTCCATCCAGGTTCTTGATGCGGCGTTGTTGGAAGAACAAGAAGAGCTGGAACGCACCCTGGGCTTCAGTATGCCCCCGGCGGTCGTGATCGTAGCCGGCGACGCGAACGCTTTCCGGCAGATCACGGGGCAGCAGGGGCACGTGGCCGCCATCTACAGACCGCGCGATGATCTTTTGATCTTTCAGAATCCGCATGGCCTGCGCCGTGCCGGGATCTTGCAGGTGACGGTTCGCCACGAGCTGTGCCATCGGGCTGCGGCGACACTGAGTTCCGGCGGGGGGAGCCACGCGAACTGGGTCGAGGAGAGCGTGTGCGAGGCCTACGCCCGATCCGAGAGGGCCGATTGCGCTCCACTGCGCGCGGCAATCCATGATCAGGTCATAGGATTGGTTGACTATGCGGATCTTTCCCGGGTGGTCGGGAGCGCCCTTGGGTCTATTCGCGCGGAAGAAAGGCGAACCGGGTTTTGTGTTGCCATTGATTGGGGGCAGCATCTGATCGCGAGACACGGCCTGAGGGCGTCCCTGGCGCTGAGCGCACGCCCGGATTTACCGGAGCTTGCCGAAAGCTTTGCAGGCTTTCAGGCTCGCTGGTCAGACTAACCAGGCAGGACACACTTGAAGCGCAGAATCGTCTGGAGCATTTTGATCGCGGCCGCCGTAAACCTGGTCTACCTGGTGCTTGTGGTATTTGTCGCTTTGAGTGCCGTCCGGAATGCCGGTGACACAACTGCAGTTCTCTCGATTGCAACAGGAGCCATTAAGGTCCTGAGCCTCCCGATGGCGTGGCTTTGGCATCTGGCACCAGACGGAGCGCTTCCGGGCTGGAGTGAGTACGCGGCCTTCCTGCTCAACAGCCTGCTCTGGGGATTCTTGATTTCTGGAATGCTTCTCCGCGCGCACCAATCCCACACTTGATCTTTCAGGGCAAAGAAAAGGCACAAACTATGGCTAGTCTGGCGGTGCACGAGTGAAGTAAATCCAGGTATGCCGCTCGGTAACGCCTGAAGACCGATCAATGCCCTGCTCAAAACGATAATTCGATACAGACTCGGTAGGAGCTCCTTCCGTGAAGAGACCGCCGGCTTCATCGATCTCCAGTAGCCGCACAAACATCCGGCACATGGTCACGCCGGAACCACCCGCCAGGCACCGCAGCTCTGTCCAGACCTCCCCCGGAATCCTGGCATTGACGCTTACCAAATGCTGACCGGCCGGCTGATAGCGGCGCGTCACCCGATTGATATTGGGGAGGTGGTTGCGACGCCGCAACCCGGGAGCGGCCGTCAGTAGAAACCGAAGGTAGTCCGCAACCGTGCCGAAGTCCCTCTGTCGCTTGCGCAGAAAACGCACCAGATATATGGGAACCAGAAATGTGCAGGGAGGCTTCACCGGAACCGTGGTGCTTGAAGACCATTGGATTCGCTTTTCCATACCGGGGAAAGGTCGCCGGTTTCCATTCTATTGCGCATTTTTCTGGAAGCGATTGACAGACGGGCCGCGCCAGGTCCCTCATATGCAGAATGTTCACGGGAATTATCGAAGCCGCCGGCCGGGTACTGAGCATCGAGCGTCGCGGTGAGAGTCAGGAGTTTCGGCTCGTATGCCCGCTTGCGTCGGAATTCCGGGTAGACGAGAGTGTCAGTCACAACGGGGTCTGCCTCACGGTTGAGGCGATCGACACGACCGAGAATTCCTACCGGGTAACCGCCATCTCCGAAACCCTCTCGAAGACGAACCTGGGTCAGCTTGTCGTGGGTGATCTCGTTAATCTGGAACGCTCATTGCGCGCGGACGGTCGGGTTGACGGGCATTTTGTTCAGGGCCACGTCGACTGCACCGGAACTGTAACCGGGCGTCGGGAAATTTCGGGCAGCCTGGAACTCGAAATCGAGTACGATGCACAGTTTCGACATCTGGTCGTTCCGCGCGGCAGCATTTGCGTGAACGGAATCAGTCTGACCGTGGCTCGAATGCCGGAGCTTGCGCCCCGCTTTACGATAGCGTTAATTCCCCATACGCTCAGTCGCACGAACATCGCGACGGCCGCGCTCCATTCCACCGTGAACCTGGAATTTGATATTCTGGGAAAGTATATCGCCAGGATCAGAGCTCTTGGCGGTGCTCCCTGATCGCCTTGCGGATGGCCAGGGTCAGAGGGCGCTGACAACGCGGGCAATGGATTTCGATTTCAAGATGAACGGGTTGCAGGTAGAGCTGAATCGGTCGATTGCAGCCATCACAAATGAAGGTCTGCTCGAAGGGCGAAAATCTTTCGCCCTTCGGAGCCGCCTGAGTCGTCGCTACCCCGCGTTTCCGAGTTTCTTCCGTCATGGCTGGTCGCCCCTGAACAGATCATCGGCAGAACCGCCGACCTCGATTACAACGCGCGGCATGACAGCGTCAGGCGGTCTTCAGTTCGCGACCGCGCTCATCCCGGGCAATAAAGCGGTCCTCGGTTTCAGGATCGCTCGCCCGCAGGCGCTCGTTGTAGTAGCGCGCCTTCTGCACGGCACGCTCGCGATTGGTTGTACTGCCCACAGTCGATAACAGGATTTCTTCCCCCGTCGGACTGATACGCCAGATTGAGTATTTCATATGGACCATGCTTTTTTGTGCGCCGCACCAGTCAAATGATTTTGCGGCGCACCATGACACATATTCAGATCGCCAGGGCGTTTTTGAGGCAGTATTGGACGTGCATTCGAAAAACACGCAAACTGGGCCTCCCCATCTGCAAAAATGACTGTTCCAGGTCGCTTGCCTCGCAGTGAGTTTCGTGCGCCAGGCCGGCCAGATGCTCACGCTCCTCCGCGCTCAGCTGCACCGACCGGTCCGAGCGAAGGCTCTTGCGGAGGGTCGCCCGAAACCAGCGTTCCTTCCGACGTTCTTCTAGATGGGCGGATATGCGCCCGGCCACACCACCAAAAAGGGTCCTCATCCCGCGTTCCTCCCAGGATATGAGACATAATACAGGCGGATAGGTCTTTTGCCACACTTTTTTTGCGACCCGGCCGGACCACAAAGGCGCGATTCGCCCTTGACCGGTGCCGGTTCGGGAGCGAGCCGGAGAACCCATGAAACTAGACCCTCCTGGACCGAAGCCCGCCCGCAAACCTACCCGCCTGAGCGACTACCAGCCCCCTGGCTTCTCCATCCCCGAAGCGGAGCTTGATTTCGAGCTCGATTGGGAACGTACGATCGTTACCAACCGGATGCGCGTACTTCGCGGATCAGGGGCCACCGAGCTGGAGCTCGACGGGGAACAACTGGAACTCCTGGAGATCCGACTCAATGGCCAGAAGCTCTCTGAGGCGGACTATGAGCTTGACGAGAAGTCCCTCTCTATACCCGGACTTCCGTCGGAATGCTGGCTTGAGGTGCGAACAGCCATCAGTCCAAAGGCCAACACGGCCCTGGAAGGACTCTACGCATCGGGCGGGCTTTTGTGTACGCAAAACGAACCGGAAGGCTTTCGGCGCATCACCTACTTCATTGATCGCCCCGACAATCTGGCGCGCTTTCGAGTCCGGCTCAGCGCGAAACAAGAAGACTTCCCGGTGTTGCTTGCAAACGGAAACGCGGTCGAACGAAGAAAGCTGTCCGATGGGCGCCACAGCGTGACCTGGGAGGATCCTCACCCGAAGCCGACGTATCTTTTTGCCCTGGTGGCCGGTGACCTGGCCTGCGTCGCCGATCGATTTCGCACACGGTCGAGTCGGGATGTGAAACTCGAGATCTATGTAGAGGCCGGCAACGAGCCCAGAGCCGCCTACGCCATGCAGGCTCTGAAAGACGCCATGCGCTGGGACGAACAACGTTTCGGACTGGAGTACGACCTCGACGTCTACATGATCGTTGCTGTTTCAGATTTCAATATGGGGGCGATGGAAAACAAAGGACTGAACCTGTTTAACGCAAAACTCGTGCTGGCCGATCCCGCGACCGCAACCGATGACACCTTTGAGTTCATTCAGGGAGTGATCGGCCATGAGTACTTCCACAACTGGACCGGCAACCGTGTCACCTGTCGCGACTGGTTTCAACTCACACTGAAAGAGGGGCTCACGGTCTATCGGGATCAATTGTTCAGTGCCGATCTGAACGAAGCTGCAGTGAAAAGAATTCGCGACGTCCGCCACCTGCGCGAATTCCAATTTCCGGAAGATGCCGGACCGATGGCGCATCCGATTCAACCCCAGGAGTACCTGGAGATAAACAATTTCTATACCATGACCGTTTACGAGAAAGGCGCTGAGGTAATCCGCATGATCGCCACGCTGATCGGCGAACAAGCCTTCCGACAGGGAATGGACCTGTACTTCAAGCGCCACGATGGAAGCGCCGTCACAACTGAACAGTTCGTTTCCGCAATGGAAGACGCCTCCGGAACCGATCTTACGCAGTTTCGACGCTGGTACATTCAAAAGGGCACCCCGGTCGTTTCGTGTTCCCAGGCCTACGACGCCAATTCGGGTACGCTCACGCTCACATTGACCCAGAACCAGACCGACTTCGACCGACAGCCGGAGGCGCCCTGGCTCGAAATACCAATTCGCCTGGGTTTTCTCGACGAAAATGGAAAACAGCTGCGCCCCGAAATCGCCTCGGACGCACTACTTCGAGGCCCTGAATCGGATGGTTCCTATCTGGTAAGCCTGCGCGAAGAGCACCTCCGCCTGCACCTGAAGGGTTTACAAACGCGGCCGATTGTTTCGGCCCTGCGGGGTTTTTCCGCGCCGGTGATTCTGAAGCAAGATCTCGATCGCCGTGATCGGGCCGTTTTGTTGGCGCACGATCCGGATCTGTTCAATCGCTGGGAGGCCGGTCAGCACCTTTACAGGGAGACGATCGATCTTTTCCTGCAGCAAACGCAAAGCGAGGTGGACGAAGTGTTGTCCGCTGCCTTTGGATCCCTGCTCGGGGCCCCTCTGGACCCGGCCTTTCTCTCTCTGGCCATCGAAGTTCCCTCGCTGCGTGAGCTGACTGCCGACCAGAACCCGGCCCGCTTCGACGAAACTCACCAGGCGCGTCGCCGGCTACGACGCTGCCTCGCTACGGCCCACCGGGAACTGCTGCTGAACCTCTACACAAAACTTCAAACGGAAAGCGCAGCCGACGAGAGGGTCGCCCGCGGAAACCGGCGCCTGAAAAACGTCTGCCTGCACTATCTTATGGAACTCGATGAACCCGCAGTCGATACGCTGGCCTGGGAGCAGTTTCAAAACGCAAACAATCTGACCGATAGCCTGGCCGCCCTTTCCGGCCTGACCGAGAGTGAGTCACCCCGGCGCAGTGAAGCCCTGCAGATTTTTCGGGAGCGCTGGCAGCATGACTCTCTCGTCATCGATCATTGGTTTGCAGTGCAGGCACTTTGCACGCGCGCCGATACCGCCCGGGTCGTCCGGGAACTGCAAAACGATCCATTGTTTTCGCTGACGAATCCGAACAAGGTGCGGTCCCTGTTTGGAGCTTTTACCCGCAATGCACTGCGATTCAATGCGGCCGACGGTTCTGGCTACACCCTCATCGCCGGTAAGGTACGCGCCCTGGACGACATCAATCCTTCCATCGCGGCCCACCTGATGAATTCCTTTACGCACGCTGCACGCCTCGACCGACAGCGCAAGGACCACGCGCGCACCGCCATCGAAAGCGTGCTCCAAGAGCAGGGCTTGTCCAACGCGGTCTTTGAGGTCGCCGATCGATGCCGCCGCGCCACGGAAGCATAATCGCGGGAAGACGTGAGTTCAGGAAACGAATGGCTTTTCGATGCGGGCGCCCGGAGCAAGCGTGATTTTATGATGGCGGGCGCCGGCTTCGTCCAGGGCGGCCTGAACCGCCGCAACCGAGCCGGGTGCGAACGTAAACAAAGTGCCTCCGCCACCCGATCCGTTGATTTTGCCCCCCAGCGCGCCGCTTTGATTGCATAGTTTTTGCAATTCGTCGATGCGCGGCGTGGAAACCCCCAGGGTTTGAGAAAGAATGCGGTGCTCCTCGTTCAGCATCGTGCCCATTTCCTCAGGCACAACAGTGGAGCGCAACATGGCCAGTCCGCGCTGGCACAAATCCCGATTGATCAAATGATCACGTACGATCGCACGGGTGACAGAGGGCAAGGCTTCTTCGGAAACGTGGCGATCAAATTCAGAAATCGTGCTCGCGTCCAGCCGGAAGTCCGGCCAGACGCGGCTCGCGCTCTCAACGGCGGCGCGCGCGCGGCCACTCACGGAACTCAAAACCCCCTGGGTGTCCTTGGGTTGACCCGAATCTATCAAAATGAGGTCCTCAGGAACGCAGGGCAGGTGTTCGACGCCGTACTCTACCGCTCCTTCAAGACTTTCATTCGCGCGACGAAAAACATACACCAGTCCGCCCAGGTAGCAGGAGTACTGGTCCATCATTCCGCCGGAACCCTGAAAGAGTTCCTTTTCACCCCGATATACAAGCCGCGCCACACGCTCCGGATGATTCACATACGAAGCACGATCGGGATGCTCCCCGATTTCGATAAGCAGGCGCATCCAGGCCGCGCTCATCGCGGACGATGATGAACAACCGGCCCGAAACGGGATGTCCGAACGAAAAACCAGTTCGCCGCCCTTTGGTAGTCTGAAGCCCTCTTCCAGCAGAACCCGCGCTATGCCCCAGCAATAGTCGTCGTTACTGCGCGGCTCTTCGGCATGAATGTCGAGCTCTGCCGCGGCACGATCGGGGAGATCAGGAGTATGAATCAGAAACCTGGACCCGGCCCCTGGTCTATAGGTGATGCGAAAGCGCCGGTCCACTGCCATGGCGATGACCGGCAGACCCAGGTAGTCCTGGTGCTCCCCGAAAAGACAGATTCGCCCCGGGGCGCTCGCCGTTATCTCGCTTTGAGCCATGGAGACGGAAGCTCGGGCAAAGAAATCCAGCGGTCAACCAATATAGCGCAGAACATGCGGACCTCGTGACTTCAAAAAAGGTGGCCCCGCCCGCGGGGCTTTAAGAGCATGAATACGTGAGTGAAGGCACACCGTACCGGATCGCGGTCATCGGCGACATCCACAAGAGCTGGAGCGACTTCGACGTCGAGTTTTTCAACCGTTCTGATTATGACCTGGTGCTCTTCGTAGGGGATTTGCCGGGCCGCACGCACCGCGGAACACTGGACGTCGCGCGCCAGATCGCGCGCGTACAGCTGCCGGCCCTCTTGATTCCAGGCAATCACGATGGCGTTTCCGTCATGCAACTGATCGGTGAGTTGCAGCAAAATCAGCGGCTCATTGAACGCTCGTCCCGAAAGCAAGAATCACTCTGCGAAGAACTTGAGGAAGCTTTAAGACCGGTTCAGATGTGCGGCTACAGCATCCATAGACCGGCCGGATCCCTCTTTGATCTCATTGCTGCTCGCCCTCACAGCATGGGCGGACCTCACATGGGCTTTCGGCCCCATCTCAAACGCAAATTCGGCGTTGAAAGCCTGACTCAATCAAAAGAACGATTGCGCGACCTGGTGGACCAATGCGGCCCGCGAATTATTTTTCTGGCGCACAACGGACCAAAAGGATTGGGCGCTGAGCGCAACGCGATCTGGGGCTGCGACTTCAGGTCCGAAGGTGGTGACTTTGGCGACGCCGACCTGGAAGCGGCGATTTCCCACGCACGCAAATCAGGTAAGCAGGTGCTTGCGGTCATCGCCGGGCACATGCACCACCGGGTCCGCGGCCTGACCGAGCGACCCTGGCGCACGACTCAGAGCGGCACGCTCTACATCAACGCGGCGCGTGTACCGCGCATTTTTCGCCTGAATTCCGAAATGCGACACCATCACATTGCGGTCGAAGTGAGTCAGAGCCAAACAGAAGCGCGCGAAGAGCTGATTAATCCCGGGGCCAGCTCTCAAGCGTCCCAGGTTTCGTAGATCCCGGACCATTCCCGCAGCTCCGCCGGCGGACGTTTTTCCAGGGCGATGATGCGATCCAGATAAAGACGGCCCACCCCATCGAAAGGACAGCGCTCCAGATAGTCGCTGAAGTTTTGCCGGGCGCTTGCAAGATCAGCGCTGCGAAAGTACGCCATGCCGGCCAGAAAAAAACTCTGCGCTTGCTGGAGCCGGTCCCGCTCGGCCGCGGGATAGGCCGAAAAATTTTCGAACAGGACGACGGGACGCTCCTTGCCCTTCACATAGACCGTGTCGATCTCACGGATGTCCGGGAACTCATCATGAAGGGCGCGAAAGACTGCATCGGAAAGTATAATGCGGGTCCCGTAACGTTTGGTCGTGGACTCAATGCGAGAAGCCAGGTTTACGGTATCCCCGATGACGGTCGTCTCAAGTCGGTCCGGCGAACCCACGGTACCCAACATCACCTCCCCATGGTGCAGGCCAATGCCGATCGAAATTTCGGGCTGCCCGTCTGGTCGACCGGCGTTGAACGATTCGATCGCCCGCAACAGGGCCACGGCCGCCCGCACTCCGTCGTCGGCACGCTCAAAAAGGGCCATAATCGCATCGCCAATGAACTTGTCGATGACGCCCCGGTGCGCCCGGATGATGGGCGCCACCTGGCCGAGATACTGGTTCAAAAGACGAAACGTGGCTTCGGAGCCCAACCGCTCGGAGATACCTGTGAACCCACGAATATCGGTGAACAGTACCGTTAGATGTCGTTGCACCGCATCTCCGTGCACAACGTCCAGAATGTTTTCCCGGTCCAGATAACGCAAAAACTCGGTCGGAACAAACCTGGCAAAGCTGTCTGACATGCGCTGTTGTATGGCCAGGGCGCGCCGCTCTTCTTCAAGCGCCATTAGCCGGGCGGACTCTTCGGCCTCTTTCAGCGAATTAATTCTGAATCCCAGCGCGAAACTCAGTAGCACGGCCTCCAGTCCCGCACCAAAAAGCTGACCGTGATATGTAAAAAAGTTACCGGGAACAATACGAAAGTTCATCAAAATGAAAAGCGAAACGCTTATTAGCAGAAGCGCCCATGCAGCCAGGAAGTAGTAGGCCGGCCTAAAGCGCCTTCGGATGGCAGCAAAGGTCGAGTAGACCACCAGCACTATCGCCGCCAGAGGGAGCAGGTTTGCGAATTTCGTAGCAATCGGCGGAGGTGCGAAAACCACGACAGGCAGGGCCAGAATGTGCACGACAATCAAAACGTCCACCAGGCGGGAAGCACGCGGCAGCTGTTCGCGTAGCAACAGAAAGGTCCGTGCAAAAGAAAGCGCAAAGATCGACGTGGCCAGGCTGAAAAAGGGAGCAAAGCGCAACAGGGCGCCCCCCAACCAGTCCAAAAAAAAGAGCGCAGCATACCCATAAACTGACGAGAAGAAAAGCCCGAAACACGTGATGTACAATACATAGTAGAGATACGCCCGGTCACGCACTGAGATAAAAAGAAACAGGTTATAGAGCGCCATCGCCAGCAGAAGACCGAAGAAGAGCCCGAAGGCGAAGTTTCGACGCGTATCAGACCGGTAAAAGCTCAACTCGCTCCAGACAAAGATCGGTAGCGTGATGGCGTAGTCCGAATCGATGCGCAGGTAAATGTCGCCCCCGCCCGCGGTTCCAAAGTCAATCGGAAACAGAAAGTGCTGGTGGGGCACTGCGCGACCTTCCAGCGGTTCCAGCATGCTCGTTTCGTAGCGGCACGTTACCGATCCATCTGCAACACAATAGAACCGCAGGCCCCGTAGTGTAGGATTTGCAACCTCCAGCAGGTGTCGCTCGCGGGCCCCCGCCGGCACATCCGTCAGTTGCATTTTCAGCCAGATAGCGCCGTCGATTACGCCAAAGCCGGGGTATTGCCGTCCAACGGGTACGAAGCGCTCCGGGGAGTCGATAACGTCCTCAAGCGTGGCGGTCCGGGAATAGTCGATCCACTGGTCCATATAAGGGCCAGCACGCAGGAAAGCCACCGCGGCCAGGGAGGCAGCGCCGTGGGGCGCTTCACCATGATGGCACTGCAGGGCGGCAAAAGCGAGCGCCACAAGCGCAGTGCGGGCCAACATCGCCTGAGGGAAGCCGCATTGCAGACGCTGTCAACACGGAATCCCGCTTGAAGCACGGACTCCCGGCCGGTCTGTGGTGAAGAACCTGGTTCTCGTGCCGCGCTACGCTCTCGGCCGATAATCAAGGAAGATCTGTAATGAATGCCGGCGAAGAACAGTCCGAAGAGCAACAGGAATCCGGCGAAGTAGATATGCTTGCCCGCCAGGCTCAGGTCGGTGGCGGGCACGATGGCGCTCAGAACGTCCCGGGCGAACCCGTTATTCCGGACCTATTGGCCGATGCGGAGCTGAAAGGCATCATGGCCCAGTTTAATCCGATGGCCAGCAAAGATATCACCCTGATTGAAAAGGGGGTGGAGAACTTTTTTCTGTTTCACCAGGCGCATTACGCACTGACGCGTGAGGACCAACTGGCTCACCTCGGCGCTGCCGAGCTCGACCTGCTCGCGGACCGTCGCGCCCTCGTCCGATTTCAGTTCCTGCAGGTCCATGAGGACACCGGACAATTGGTTCTCCGTCGCGTGCTCATCCGGCCCGCCTCGTTGAAAGGCGAGCAGGTTGGCAAAGTACGCCGGGCCTGTATACGCGGCTCTGCCATGGCGGTAGCGGAGTTTGTATTTCGGCGCGATCGCGAACTACGTCAAATGCAGGAAGAGGGCGAACTGGCGGCCTGGGTTTCAAAGCGCTTCATGCAAAGCGGCGGCGAAAGTGAAGAGATAAACCCGCGCAACAAGGCCGACCTGAAGCACCTGCTCGCCGGCCTGCCGAATCTTTCCATTGAATCGCTCCTGACCGAAGAAACTGGATTGGATGACGATCTTCTGGCGCCGACGCTTGCTATTTTGCGAAGACCGAGCGCGGAGATCCTGGCCGAACTGCAACTGATTGGCGGCGGACCTTCCGAAGGTGCTGTGACCGCGCTTTCTCTTCGCGGAAACCTGCCCTTTCTTATTGAGCTTGGGCGTGACTTTCATTTGATTCAGCCGGCAGCCGGCGACTTGATTCAGCTGAGTGACAGCAAAGTCGAAGAGCAAAAGGCCGAAACAGAGTGGATCTACATGCTGTTTGTACAGCTGGCCCGGCAGCTACTGATGCACCTGCTCCCGTCGGAAGAAACGGGCTGGATCCAGCCGCGCGGCTACACGCAGGACAAGCAGTATCTTGAAGAACTCCAGAAACATCCGTCGTTTGAACACGGCGAAGACTGGGAAGGTGCCGGTCTGTTTCTGGAGGCGTACCAGAAGCTGATGAAACATGTGCGATCCGTGCGCAAGGTTCGCAGAGAATATCTGATCGATCTGATGACCCAGGATTCGATCAACAAACTGAACATGCAGTTCGAACCTGTCTACTTCAGTCCCTCGCGCTTTGAACTCCCGGATGCGGCTATTGAAAACTACATAAAAAAGAGCGACCTGTATAAGGCGGTCCTGGAACGCATGGAAGCCGACCCGGAGGTCCTCTCCTACAAAGAGCAACGCGAGGCAACCGGACCGGCCGGCACGTATTTCATTTATCGCGCCAACATGCCCCGGGCGTTTATCGACAACAAAGGCCGGCGGAGCTTCTTACACCTCTTCTGCAAACAGAACGACATGCCGCGCGGAATTTACGATCTTTTGCGCGCGGTGGACGATTCATCGGCACCCCGCAAGCTCGTAGACGAACAGATCGGGCTCTCCAAAGCGATTCGCGAATGGGAAGATGAGATTGAAAAGGAACGCTTGAAGCAGGAAAGACGCAAACTTGGCTTTTTTGGCCGCCTGCTCGCCTTTCTACGATCTCTATTTGGCGGAAATGAAAGCCCCACGCGTCGATCGGACGATGTCCCCTCCGTGCAGCGCAAACCCAGAGAAAAGAAAGCACGCAAAACGGGCGTCATCGCGGGGCCTCGCGAGCGGCAGGAAGTCATACCGGGTCGCGTTCAGAAGGCCATCGACTACGTGGATCGCAACTTTCGTGGGATCATATGGCTGGACGAAGTCCTGAGCGCTCTGGGCACCGTGCGCTACAACGAAAATCAGATCGGCGACATGCTGTTCTACGACAAAGAAAATCGATACATCGAAGTGAAGGCCCTGCTCGCCATCCGAAGGGTTTTTCTGTACCGTTCTCGCGAGCAGGACGAAGCCTGGATCCAATCCACAATCGACTATCTGGAAAATGTGACACCCCAGCGTGAGGAGCACCGCGAACTCGCGCATCACCTGCGACAGACCCTGCGCGAGCTGAAGTAGTTTCCTGCATCTGACAGGCCCGCCAGCCGGCAATCCCGCGGCTTTTTGCTTTACAACCAGGCGTACGCAGATTCGCTAGAAGCCTGGTCGGCAACGACAAATCGGATCTAACCAGGTTTTCTTCGGGCGGTGTGTATGGATTTTCTGGATAAAGTGTACTACGGAAACACTTTCTTCGAGTGGTTGCTGGCCTTCGCAATCATGATCGGTGTGGCGGTGCTCGGTCGCCTGGTTTACTGGCTGCTTGGCAACATCGTCAAACGCATCACCCGCCGCACCAAAACCAAAATCGATGACATCATCATCGACATGGCCGAAGAGCCGCTGGTCTTTGCGATCGTTATCGCCGGTATCTGGTATGCGCTGAAGACCCTGAATCTTCCGCCCTGGACCGCGGAATGGATTGGTCGCGTCTATTATGTTCTGATCATTATCAACATTGGCTGGCTCGTTTCACGCCTCTGCGACGCCCTGATCGAGCAGTATCTGGTGCCCCTGGTTGAAAAGACCGAGGGTGACCTGGATGACCAGCTGTTGCCGATTGTGCGCAAGGGCGTGCGGCTGGCCATCTGGGCCATTACGATCATTATCGCGCTGAACAACGCGGGGTACGATGTCGGCGCCCTGCTGGCCGGCCTCGGTATCGGCGGTCTGGCCTTTGCCCTGGCGGCCCAGGACTCGGTATCGAACCTGTTTGGTGGTTTTACGATCTTTGCGGACAAGCCGTTCACGATTAACGATCGAATCAAGGTCGAGGGCTTTGACGGCACGGTAAAAGAAATCGGACTGCGAAGCACGCGCCTGCAAACCCTGGAAGGTCGGCTGGTAACGATTCCCAATTCGGCCTTCGCCTCCAATCCGATCGAAAACATCTCTTCGGAGCCTTCTCGAAAGGTAGTCCTGACTCTGGGTCTGACCTACGATACCAAACCCGAGCGCATTCAGGAAGCCATCAAAACCCTCAAGGAGATAGTGGCCGAAAGCCAGACAACCGAAGATGACGGGCTGGCCGGTTTCACGGAGTTCGCTGACAGTTCGTTAAACATTCTTTTTATATACTATATCCGCAAAGAATCGGATATTCTGAACACCATGACCGAGATTCACCTGGAAATACTGAAGCGATTCAACGCGGCCGGATTGGAATTTGCCTTCCCGACCCGCACCGTCCACAATATCCAGGCCTGATGTCAGCCTTCAAGGGCAGAGTCGCCGTCGTCACCGGTGCAGCGTCTGGAATAGGAAAGGCCCTGTCCCTGGAACTCGCGGCCCGTGGTTGCCGCGTGGTCGTGGCCGACCTGAACCTCAAAGGGGCACGGGAAGTGGTCGGCGAACTGGGAGCGGAGCGCGCGATTGCGGTGCGGTGCGACGTCAGCAAAGCTTCGAACGTGCAATCCGTGGTCAACCGGGCGCGCCGCCAATTCGGCAGTCTGGACTTCATGTTTAACAATGCCGGCGTGGCCATCGTTGCTGAAGCGCGGGACCTATCCCTGCGGGATTGGAACCGTGTTCTGGACATAAACCTGAAAGGGGTCGTAAACGGCACCCATGCTGCTTACAAAGTGATGCTGGCCCAGGGATCGGGCCACATCGTAAACGTGGCCTCGGGTTTCGGTCTCGTTCCCGGCCCCGGTCTGATCGCGTACGTGACGACGAAGTTCGGAGTGGTCGGGCTGTCCGAGACCCTGCGGGCCGAAGCCCACGACCTGGGCATCAAGGTCACTGTGGTGTGTCCGGGCTTTGTCAACACTCCCATTCTGGCCAGCGGCGCCGATTCCATGGAGAGCGGGCGGGCCCTCATCCAGGCTCCGATCATCACATCCGAACGCGCCGCCACTATTACGCTGGACGGCGTCGCCCGCGACCGGGCGATCATCGCCTTCCCCCTGTACGTGCGGCTGGCCGCCTGGCTCTACCATCGTTGCCCCTGGTTGTTCTTTCGGTTCCTGCTGAAGGGTGCCCGGGATCTGCGCCGGTCGAAACAAAAAAGTTTGTAGCCTTCTTCATGACTGCCAGAAGCAAAACGGTGCGCATCAAACTATCGAATGGCGATTCGATTGCATCCGTGTTACGCTCGCCGCCCCACTTTGAGAAGGCGGTTGTGATTGCCAACGGCGCCGGCGCCGCCATGGACCACGAATTCATTTCGTATTTCCATGAAGCGCTGGCAGATTCGGGTTACCTGTCTGTGAAATTTAATTTTCCGTATCAAGAGCATGGTCGTCGTGCGCCGGACAGCAAGGGGCGACTCGAAGACTGTTACCTGCGGGTCTACGCGTATCTAGTCGAGCAGATCGGAATAACCCCGGACGCGATCGTGCTGGGCGGTAAATCCATGGGGGGACGCATAGCCTCTCAGATTGCCAACCGGACTCAAATCAAGAAGCTCGTATTTCTCGGCTATCCTCTGCACGCACCCGGCCGACCGGATCGTCTGAAAACTGCCCACCTGGGGGCGGTACGGGCGCGTATGCTATTTTTGCAGGGCGACCGCGATCGCCTGGCCGATATCGAAAAGCTACGCCAGACAATTGCGACGCTGCCGAAAGCGCGCCTGGTGGAGTTTGCCGGCGCCGACCATTCTTTTGCGGTTCCGAAAAAATCAGGCATCGATCCAGAGACACTGCGTCAACGCATGGTCAACGCCATGTGCAAGTTCATCGGTCCATGAAGTTGCGCACTTCCAGAAGCAACAGGCAAACATCATCCAGCGGCGGTCGTGATTGGGCATGCTCTTCCCAGTCTCGCACCATGGCCATCTGGGCCTCCGGGAGAGAAAGGTCGCGAGTGCTCTCAAACATATAAACCAGCCGCTCTTCTCCGTAGACGCGGTCGTGGCGATCCATGCGCTCCACAAATCCATCGGTGTAGGCCAGAATCCGATCGCCGGCTTCCACCGGGCACTCGCGCTCTTCAAAGTCGTCTCCGGTCTGATCGGCAAAGCCAATCAACAGACCCTCGGTTGTGAGCGGCACGATAGCGCCCCCGGAACGTTTGAGCAGGTAGGCTGTCCTATGGGAAGCGCTTGAGAAGCGCAGACGACCGCTGGCATCGAAGACCAGCAACACCGCCGTCAGATAGTCGTGGGTTATTACGCTTTTTGAAAGAGCTTCATCCACACGCGCAAACACATCCCTGGGAGCGGACACCTGTCGGAAGGCATCAGAGAATGCGATGCGGGCCATCGTTGAAATCAGGGCCGCCGGAATTCCATGGCCGCTTACGTCCGCAAGCAAGAGCGCTTCTTCGCCGCCAGGAGTGCGAAAGATATCGTAGTAGTCCCCTCCGACTTTTCCCATGGGCCGATGGTAGGCGCATAGCTCGAACAGCTCTGCGTTGTGATCGCCTGGCAAAATGCCGCGCTGTATCGCGCGCGCCAGATCCAACTCCATCTGTATTTCTCGATCTCGGGTGCGAAGATCGCCGAGCAGCACATTCAGCTCGCGTGTACGCTCCTGCACCGCACGTTCCAGATTCTCGTTCAGTTCCTGCAGTCGCTCAGCGGTTCGCCTCAAACGCAGATGAAACCCAATTCGGGCCAGAAGTTCCTGGCGCGTGAAGGGCTTTTTGACATAGTCGTTCGCGCCGGCCGCGAAGCCTTCACTGACATCCGCCGGTCGATTCCCGGCCGTCATCAAGATGACCGGGAGCGCCGCCAGATCGGGGCGCTTGCGAATTTCGCGGCAAAGATCAAACCCCGAAAGGCGGGGCATCATGATATCCGCAAGCACCAGATCGCATGCCTGGACATTCTGCACCAGCATGTCCAGGGCGCTCTGACCGTCCCCGGCCTCAATGACCTCGTAGCCCTCCAGCTCCAGGTTGTTTGCCACGGCCCGCATAATAATGGCGTCGTCTTCAACGACCAGGACGCGTTCGCGACCAGGCGAGGAATGAGAGGGATCCGGAGACTTTCGCGATCGCGCTTCCGTCAGCCGGGGCCGGGAAAGCCTCAAAGACGCGCCCGTCGTGATCAAACGCTCGTCCGCCAGTGGCAGTGTGAAATGAAAACAGGAACCCCTGCCCGGCGCCGATTGAGCAGAAATTCGACCGCCCTGGAGCTCAACCAGGTGCCGGGCAAGACTCAGGCCGAGGCCCGTGCCGCCGTAATGGCGGGCCGTCTGGCCGCTGGCCTGCTCAAAACGGTCAAAAATGGCTGAAAGCCGGTCGGTGGGAATGCCGATTCCGGTATCGCAAACGCTCACACGCAGGTAACGCCCCTCAACGACGGCATCGATTTCAATCTCACCTTCGTTGGTAAACTTGATCGCGTTGCCAACGAGGTTGTGGAGTATCTGCTGCAGTCGCGCTTCGTCAGCGGCGACCGGGGGCAGATCGGCCGGCACGGAATTCACGAGTTTCACGGGCTTATGCAAGAGTAACGTTCGTGAGAGACTGATGACAAGTTCGGCGGCGGGCCGCATCTCCACGGCCGTTAACCGCAACTCAATGTGGCTGTGACGCATGCGCGCGAAGTCAAGGATGTCGTCCACCAGTTCGGTGAGGCGACGGGCGCTATCTACGATCAGTCCCAGGTTGTCACGGCTCGTGATGGTGAGACGTCCGCCAATTCCTTCCAGAAGGGACTCCGCGATTGCGATGATACTGGTCAGCGGGCTGCGAAGCTCGTGGGAAGTGTGCGCCAGAAATTCGTCCTTGAGCGTGTCCAGCCGGCGCAAGGCCTGGTTTCGAAGACGAAGCTGTTGGTTCAGCCGGTGCATGCGATTGATGAGAATGAGCCCGTTGCCAAGCATGAAGATCATCAGGGCCGGCGCGCCCCAGCGATCGTCGACCAGGTCCGCAAAGGCAATGCGACTGTCGTGATAGGCGGCCCCGAATAGCGCCAGGACCCCCGCCGCCATTAGAAGCGCGTCGGTGCGATTGGTGCTGCGCGGACGCCCTGCGGTCCGGACGCGCAGGGAACTCTCCAGGTAACGAGGGAACCGGGTCACGAGTCGATTCCAGGTGTTGCGCTGCCGTTTCACGAAGGCGTCGAAGCGGCGCACGAGACTGCGACTGCGAAACTCTTCCGCACGTAGAGGGCCCACTGCCTCGCGAATCAGCAGGTAAATGACGTAGCTGCCCGGCAGAATCCAGCTCGTAACGACGAAGCCAAAAACACGGTGCCATTCGTCGTAGCCCTCGCTCGTCAAATAATAAACCACCGTCAGGGCAATTGCGATGCAGTACAGAGCAAACAGGCCCCTCCAGATGCGCTCCGTGATGGTGCGTTTGGAAAGGAAATGCTGCTGCATAAACAAGGCAAAGAGCGGAAACGCAAGAACAATCGCACAATATTCAAGCCGCTTCGACAGCTCGAAATCTTCAATGTAGAAAAACTTACTCTGGGTGCGCAAAAAGAAATAGGCCGCCATAATGAGCGAGAAGAGCGCAAACACGAGGTTCTCCGCCACGTCGACCCGACGCACAAACATGAGCAGGAAGAAAATACCGATGGCCGCAAACAGAACCACCGGAGCCACGTTGTAAATCTCACTCTTTAGATAGAGATCCTGCACATGTTGATTGAGACCCAGAACAAACGGGGCCGCCATGACCAGCCCCGGCCTTCCGACCGCCTCGCTGTCCGTGATGATTTCGATTGTGTTGGTTCCCCCGGTACGCAGGACAGTATCGGGCAGTACATACAGACGCGCGCGATCATAGTCGGCGTGGGAAACGCTTCCGGCCTTGCCGGTGTTGCCGATGCGCACTCCGTTGAGAAAGGTTTCGTCCGGACTTGAGATCGATCCGAGATACAAGCTCAAACCCGGGGGACAGTCCGGATTGCACCGAAACGAAAACCGAATCAGCGTCCGGCCGTAGAAGGGCGACGGAATCAAGGCACGCAGCGGTCCGGGCTGCATGGCCGAAAACATGGAGTCATTGGGACTCTGGCGCAGGTCAGGAATCCTGGCCTGCCCTCGCTCCAGCGTGCGAATCAAGACCGGTCCACTCAGATCAACAACGCCATCTTCTATACGCGCTCTGGGAAACTCGACCAACGCGTCGCGTACGCGGTTCAGATTGCCTTGATCCACTCGAAACAGCCGCGGCGCCACATCGGGATCCGCCTGCGCATCGAGGCTTTTGAAACAAAGGTTTCCGTCGCGGAGTGGCAGGTCATAAAAGTACTCATGCGGTCCCGGGCGTGCGTCCGGCTCCAATAGCTCGCCATCGAACGAAAGCTCGAAGTTCTGAACGCCGGTTTGCAGGTAAAGTCCCGAACGACCCGGACGCGAACCGTTGATGGTGGCACAACGAGTTTCTCCGGAACTCGCCTGACCGAACCAACGCGGAAAATAGGGTATTTGCTGGCTCCCTTCAAAAACCAGGTAACCCGCAACACTGCCGTTCCAGTTGCTGTGCAGTTCCTTCCACGGTGCGCGCGGGCGCGCGTCAAGAGACGTCACGAAGGCCAGGCAGAGGCCAATGAGGATGCCACAGAGACTGCGCATAGGGTCGACTTACAATATATGCCTGCCCCCGCGTCCGTAAACCCTTTCCCAAAAACCCACGACCACTGTCAGGATTTCTGACGCTCTGCGGTGCGGCGGTGTCAAATTTCCTGGCAGCGCCGATCCGGATAAGCGCGTTATAAGGCGAGGCAACGCTGCTTTGGCCCGCTCTTGCCGGCTGGCACGAATCTCGCAATGCGTTGCCATGGAAAAAATTAAGCGCAATTGGCTTCTGATTCCCGGGACGCTGTTCGTATTCCTGGGTTTTCTGTATTTTCTAAAGCTGGCCGTCGACGCCGGCTGGTTTCCACCGGAAGTGCGAATCGCATCCGGTCTTGTGATTTCCGCAAGCCTGGGAACCCTGGCTATGCTCATGCTCCAGAAAGGGCGCGCCCGAACCGCTGAGATCCTTGCCGGGTCCAGCGCGGGCGCTGCTTACGCCGTCATTGTGTACGCGGGTCTACTGGAAAGTCAGGTGTGGCGGCCGGAGGTTTCAATCCTGGCGGTGCTTGCGGTTTCAAGCGTCGTGTATTCTCTGAGTTTGCGTTTTGCGTACCGCACGCTCGCCTTCGTTGCCACGATTGGCGCGCTTCTGACTCCGGTCGTGCTGCGTTCCCCTGCCGAAAGCCTGTGGCTCCTGTTCGCCTATTGCCTGGTCATCAACCTGATGGCTCTGGGACTCAGCCTGGTGCGGGGCTGGTTGGAACTCCGGGTCGTGGCTTTTTTCGGGTCGTTGGTGCTCTACGCCGCCTACTACTGGCAGGTTAGGCCGAACGAGTGGCTGGAGCCCTATTTCTACGTGAGCAGCTTCTTTCTGGTTTATGCCGGAGCCACACTGCTCTCATCTCTGCGTTCGAACGATAGCGAAACCGCCATCGCCGACCTGTACATCGGACTCATCAATGCCATTCACTTCGTCTTCTGGTCGGTCTTCATCATGCGTCGAGCGGACATTGGGTATGCATTGCCGCTTTTAGTCGTGGGCCTGCTGTTCGCCCTGAACGGAATCGTGCTCAGGAAGCAAAGCAGCGCGCACAAGGCAACCGGCCCGACATATTTCGGGCTGGCCCTGCTCTTGATTGCAGTGACCGGTCCGGAGTTGGGGCGATTTTTTTCGACGCCCGGGCTGGGCCATGTGACAAGCGTATCGCTCTGGAGTGCCATGATTGCCTGCGCCTTCGTATACGGTGAAAAACGCGATCTGAAAATTGCCTCCTACCTTGCGGTGGCAGCCTGGATGCTCGTGACTCTCTTCTGGTATAGCGTGGCCTGGGATGTGCAGTGGGTGCGCTGGTTTGGCCTGACCTATATTCCTTTTCTGAATCCGGGCGCCCTGGTCTGGATTGGATTAGCCGCGATCGGCTTTAACTTTTCGCTATCACTCCCGAATTTCTCAGAACGAAGAGCGGGAGCGGAACAGCGACGCCTGAAATCGATCGCGCTCTTTGTAGCTCTGGCAGCACACGCGGTTGTCGGCGGTCTATTTACGGTTCAGATTCAGAACGTGTGGACCGCTTACGAAATCAAAGGGCACTTCCTCCCGCTAACCCTGTCGGTCTCCTGGACGCTCTACGCCATGTCGCTTTACTTGTGGGGCATCTACAGCCGCACGCAACTCTTCCGTTACGTTGGGGCGGCGGTTGTCATTGTGGTCTCGTTGAAAGTCCTATTCTTCGATCTTCAGGGTTCTGCAACCGCAGCGAGGGCCGCCTATCTGATCGCCATTGGCGCGTTGATGCTGCTGACTGCCTACCTGAATCAGCGCTGGCCCCAAACAACAGCCGAACCGCAACGCAACCTGGACGGGAATAAGTCGGCGGCCATCGAACCCCCTGAGAGTGGGCAGCTCGGGCCGGCGACGAACGGAACACAGCGATGAAGGGCGGCCAACCAGAGGTACTGCTGTTGATAACGGATTCGAAGTTTTGAAGCAAAGGTTTCCTTTGCGGGGTGGCAGGTCACAAAAAGTACTCATGCGGTGCCGGGCGTGCGTCCGGCTCCAATGCCTGACCATCAAGCGAATGATTCCAGGATCGCGGCCGCAGCCGGCTGTTCTATGTATTTGTTTGAAACTGACCCCGCCTTAGTACTGCCACCGCAAGTGCAGAATAGTCTCTGCTCATTTCATTTCAGCGGCCGACGGAAAGCTCCGAACTAAATCGGACATCGGTCGGCTTGCGTGGCTTTCTGAATGCCCAACTCAATCTCAATCTCAATCTCAAAGCGTACCGCGAATCCGGCTGCGGCTGCGATTGGGTCTCAAGCCGGCTCAAAAAATGGGAAAACGTGATACGGCGCTTGTTGTGCGTACAAAGGCTCAAATCAGATTCCCCGGCGTCTCGTGGTAGCAACGAGACCCAGGAGGGTGTATGAACAGAACTGTTGCCTTTTTTTTCCTGGAGGCTTTCACGCTGGCCGGGGGAAATTGTCAGAGCGAATCTGACCCATCTCCCGCGCTTTTGCTGGCGATACTGATGCGTTCTTCCGGTCAAAACAGTGACCTGCTGACGCCGCAGTACCACAACGAAGGATCGAGCTCGTCCTTTGGAATCACCCTCGACAGCTTCCTTGCGGAAGTCAGAAACGTGCCGCTGCAAAACCCGCTCAGCAGTGCTTACACAATCCCGTCGGAAGGAACGTTTGCCGCCAACAAAGGAGCGGAATACCATCATGCTGTGGATTTGCATCCCGACGGCTTCGCAACGAATGTAAATATATACGCGGCCCACGACGGAACGATTACCCGTTGCCAGACCCAGGGACTGCCCGGTGGCACCGTCTATCGGCACTTCATTACAATCTCACAAGACATACAGGATTCCGGGGCCACAACGATCGGAAAGCTCGTCACGATCTACGGGCACCTGGCCCTGGATCTCGACACCGGCATGCCGGCCTCCGGGTCGACGGTAAGCCGTGGTCAGCTGATTTCCCAGCACCTCTATTCGGGAACGGTCGGTGGCCCCCACCTTCACTTTGAAATCCGTTACTACCGACCGACCGATTCCGTTGTGAACGGGTGTACGCTGAACGGGACCTCAACGGGCATACCCGAGTACTACCAGTCGTTCGCCTCGGGCAGTTTCACCACCCGCTCCGCAGGGCCGTGGTCTTTAGGCTTCTGGGATCCTTCGGCGGGCTATGGCTACGGCTATCCGGCGAACCGCAGCCTGAACCTTTAGACAAACGAAATTCCAGCGAGGGGCGCCATCGGCTGGTCTTCCTGAGCATGGCGCGCCCAGGCCGCAACCAGCGCGATGTCCTCGCGCCAACAAAAAAACCCGGGCCGACTCCGGTCCGGGTTTTTCGGCGCCCCAATCGAACGCTCTTTGGTCTACTGCTTACAGGTTCGAAGCAACAAAATCCCAATTCACCAGCTTTTCAAAGAACGTTCCAATGTAATCGGGGCGGCGGTTCTGGTAGTCCAGGTAGTAGGCGTGCTCCCAGACGTCGATCGTAAGCAGCGCTTTCTTTCCGTGGGCCAGCGGAAGATCCGCGTTGGCCGTTTTCATAATGGCCAGCTTTCCGCCGTCATCAATGAGCCAGGCCCAGCCGCTTCCGAATTGTGTGGCGGCCGCAGTCTTGAACTCTTCAGCAAATTTGTCGAAGCTGCCAAAGGCGCTGTTGATCTTATCTGCCAGGGCACCGGAGGGACGTCCGCCACCGCCCGGCTTCATGCACTTCCAATAAAAACTATGGTTCCAGACCTGGGCGGCGTTATTAAACACGCCTGCCTTCGCTGTGTCTCCGGCAACTTTCTTGATGATGCCTTCCAGATCTGCGCCGGCCAGATCGGTGCCGTCGATCAGTTTGTTAAGATTGGTTACGTAGGCGTTGTGATGTTTGCCGTGATGGAACTCAAGTGTCTTCGCGGAAATGTGCGGTTCCAGGGCGTCTTTCGCGTACGGTAGATCGGGTAGAGTAATTGCCATGCGTATAAGCCTCCGTTAGTTCCCTATTAGCAAAACGAGGCTCCTGGTTAGAGTCAACCCAAAATTAGAATTACTAAACGAATGTGCACGATGTGGCGAAAACCGGTTGCGCGCCTGCACCACAACGCGACCGTTTGCCCATGCGTCTTCGCCGTCTCACTCCCATCGTCCTGTTTTTCCTTCCCGTGGCCCTGGCAGCCCACCCGGGCCATGGCGAAAGCCCCCTTCTCCACGCGGCCTCGGGCCTGGATCATCTGGCAGCGGCCCTCGCGATCGGCATCATAGCTGCCCGTCAGCGACTACTGACAGGAACTCTGCTCGCGTTTTGCGCAGGCTGGCTGGGCGGAAGCGCCATGCAGGCTTTGTTCGGCATCGGTTCCTACGAACTGGCGGTCCTGATTTCCGTGCTGCTATTGGGAGTGGCTGCATTTAAGGCTGAAGCCCTGAACCCAAAACTCGCTCTGGTACTCGTCGGCTTCACGGCCGTAGTGCATGGGGCCGCCCATGCCTCCGACACCGCCACGCTATCGTTCGGGCGCACCGCAGCTATGCTCCTCGGAAGCGTCGCCACCATTGCGGGCGCCACCTGGGTTCTCGGATGGATTTCACGCTACAATCAAGAACTCGGGCTTCGCGTGAGCCGGCTCTCAAGCGTAGCGGTGGTTTGCGTCGCAGTTGTGCTCTTGTTCATGAATTCTTAAGGCCGGCCGGTCGTGCGGGTGCCGAAAATCGCGGCTTCCGCGAATTCCTCTTTCTGGCAGCACCGCAGGCATAACAGATGAAAGCCAGCCGGGTCAATCGCCTGGTTTTGATGCTGATCGGCGTCGGCGGGCTTTGGGCTGCTCCGCAGCGGCAGATCTACCTCGTGATAGCCGAGGCGGCGCCGGTCTCGTCTGGTTCCGGGACAGATAGCGAGGTAATTCATACTCTCTGCATTGGAGACCAGGTAGAATTGACCGGGAAAAGCTCGAACGCGATGGCGTCGGTCCGTTACGGGCCCACGTATATGTTCGATTCCACCGGATACGTCGACGCGCGGCTTCTTGCACCTGTCTCTGATTTTGAGCGCGTCGACTCAATGGGCCCGGTTTCCTGGGGCAATTGTATCGGCGACTATTGTCCTCAAATTCGGATCACGGATTCCGGTAGGGCATACGCCGGAGATGCAGACAGGTACCGGTGCGATATTGGTTTGCCCTGCCCGCCTCAAGCGGTTTGGGACGAGTGCTTTGCTGAACATATCGACGACGCGACCGCCGCGCGCTGCGAAGAACATGGCTTGCTGGGCTTTGCCGGTCAGGTACATTCAGGCCATCAGTTGCTTGTGATTCGCACGGCGACCAGCATCAATGAGATCCTCTGGCTGCGTCAGGGACGGTGGGAACCGGCGTATTGCGCCTGCGACCGCACTATGTGCACGCAATACTGATTCGTATGGACCTGCGGTCGCACCCTCGCCCCGCGCATCAAAAACCCAGGCGTTTTTGATTGCGCGCGATCAACCAATGGGTGAGCGCCGGATAACGTCGGCTGATCAGGTCCAGCACACGCATGAACAGACCAATTCGAATGCGGAAGCGCCCGCTTTCCATGCCGTTTACTATCAAACGAGCGGCGCGCTCCACCGGCATGCCTTTACGTTCCAGAAATTGAATCTCGCGCCGCAGGCGGGCCGGATCGCCAACCCCCGGACTGCGACGCACCAGGTTTGTATCCACCGCGGGCGGAATCACAAGCGAAACTCTGATGCCCGCTTCGTGCAACTCCGCATAAAGCACATTTGTGAAAGCCAGGAGTGCTCCTTTCGAGGCGGCATACGCGCTTTTTCCGGGAAATCCCAGCTGCGCAAACTCACTGCTGATATTGACGATGCGTGCATCCCGGGAGTGACGCAGGTGCGGTAGAGCGTACCGACACATGTGCACCGCGCCCAGAAGGTTCACGCGAAGCACACGTTCGAAGGCCGGGCCCGATATGCGCTCGAAGGGCGCGCTGATCGAAATGCCGGCGTTGTTGACCAGACAATCAAGACGGCCGTGCTCCTGGACCACGGACTCGACGGCTTCCTGGGTCGCTTCCTCGGTTGCGATGTCGGCAACGTGCAGGCTTAAGTGACCGCGCGCATGATTGTCCACGAGGAGGCCGCGCGTGGTTTCCAGTCCGCTTTCGTCAATGTCGATGAGAGCCAGGTGGGCCCCCCGACGCCCCAGCTCCCGGGCCAATCCCCGACCGATGCCGCTCGCGGCTCCGGTAATCACAATGACCCTGTCCTGAAAGACACTCATCGCCGTCCCGCCGGGGTCAGAAAGACATGCCGGCAGTCGGGACGCCAGGCGAATTCTGGTGGCCGCGGCAGACACAGAGGACGCCCATCGGTCAATGCCATGCAGCTTGCCGTGATCATCCCGACTCTGAACGAGGCCGACACCCTGGCTCGCACCATCGAACTCGCCAGGCGCCGCGCCCGGATCGTTCCGGACATCACGGTTGTGGACTGCGGGTCCCGGGACGCAACCGTCTCCATTGCAACCCACGCCGGGTGCCGCGTCCTCGTGAAAAACGATGGCGCAACCGGCAAGAGCGGCGCACTCAACCTGGGCGCCCGGGACTGCAGGGCCGAAGTGATTCTCTTTCTGGATGCCGATTCAGAACCGCCACCGGAATACGACCGCCTGGTCGAAGTGGCGTTGCAGGATCCGCGCTCGGTCGGTGGCGCGTTTCACTTCAAACTGGATCGCCCCGCCGGACCCAGCGCAAAGCTGCGGTTGGTAGAGATCATAAATCACATACGCTATTTTATCTGGCCGGAGTACTACGGCGATCAGGGGATTTTTGTGCGTCGTGCGGCCTTTCAGAAAGTCGGTGGGTTCCCGGACCGGGCGATCCTCGAAGCCGCGCACCTTTGCCGGCGCCTGCGGCAATTGGGACGACTCACTCTGGTCAGGGCTTGCATGATTACTTCACCACGACGATTTCTGGACGGCGGTGTGCTGCGCGTGCTGCTTTCCGATAGCTGGATCTGGTTGCGGGATCGTCTGGGGCTCAGTACAGAACACTTTGCCGCCGGCTACTGGCACTACAACGCGAGCCGCGGAAGAAAAACCTGAGCTGGCCAGACAGGAAACATCGGAAAGAACCGCGACTTCCGGGGAGCAATGCTCAGACCCGACTGAAACCGCCATCCACCAGAATTGTCTGCCCGGTAATGTAGGATGCAGCGGGAGAAACCAGAAACGCGGCCATGCGGGAAAATTCTTCCGGCGTGCCATAGCGTCCGAGAGGCATGCTTTCCGCGTGGCGCCGGCGAATTTCGTCGGCGCTTGTATTTTCGCGGGACGCGAGCGATTCGTCCAGCTCCCGAATGCGATCGGTGTCGATGCGACCCGGAGCCAGGTTGTTGACCCGAATGCCAAAAGGCGCCAGCTCAAACGAAAGGGTTTTTAGAAGCGCAACAACTCCACTGCGAAACACATTAGATAACAGCAAATGGTCGATGGGCTGGCGCACCGAAATGGAGGTCACGGCAAGGATCGCCGGGCTTTGGGAATTTTTTAAGGCCGGAAGGCAGGCCCGCACCAATCGAACAACGCTCATCAGGGTCAGTTCAAAAGCGCGCTGCCAGGCATCGTCGTTGAAGGCATCAAAATCTCCGGCCGGTGGCCCGCCCGCGTTGGCGACCACAATGTCGGTTCCGCCCAGTTCGGAAAGGCTGGCCTGAACCCAGGCCTCAATGTCCTCTGGTCGGGACATATCTGCAGCGTAAGCAAAGCAAGGCGCGCCGGTTTCGCTCTCAATGTGTTCGGCAGCGGTCCGGGCCTTTTGGAAATCGCGGCTGCAGAGGCTCACGTGCGCGCCTTCCCGGGCAAGGGCCCGGGCGATGCCGAACCCGAGGCCCCGGCTGGCGGCGGCCACCAGCGCTCGTTTACCGGTCAGATTCAGGTCCACAGTTACTAACCGTTCTTGTCTTCAGCTTCGGCATGCGCAACGGAATCGGGCGCGGCAGCGGTCGACTCGCCGTTGTCACGGCGTGTCAGGCGCTCCAGATCAAGTTCCTTGAGATTGCGGTGCATATCCCGCAGCACAGCTTCGGTAATATCGTGAAACACATCTCCAATTAGATCGTCGCGTAAGATCTCGACCACGATATCGGAAATGTCGCTGCCCATCATGGCAACCACGCGATTCATAAACGGAATGCGGGCCAGTTCAGCGGTAAAGGACCGACTCTGCAGCGTTTCGGAGACGGCCGCTCGGATGCGTGGCTCGTGACGTTCGAGGGCCGCGCGGGACAGCGTCGGATAATCCAGACGCAGCATGACTTCCTCCACCCTGGTCAAAGAGCGGGCGAAAATACCGTCCGCAATCGTATCGATAATAACATCCCGAAAGCGGAAAGTCAGTTCGCGCGTTACCATACGACTGACGTCCTGCTCGGCCCGGCCGAGCTTATAGTAGGCTATGGCGAGTTTCGCGGCACGTAAGAGCAAGAAAACGCGCAGTACGGAAAACGGCAGCAGGCCCACAATCTCGTACCAATGGGCCAGCGCAAAACTTACCCGGGCCTTATCCTTGCGCATTCGCAATAGAAAGTCAATGCCCCAGAAGGTCAGTACGCCAAAGTCATACGCGATAAGGCCATAGGACACGTTGACCGGGACAATGACCTCAAAGGTGTTGCGAAACATGATGAGCACAACATCGACCGCGGCCAGAAAAATGAGCAGGTAGTCGCGGCCGGTGCCGGGAATGGCACGCAGCCAATGCCGGAGTCCCCGGCGCGGTTTCGGTTCCGCGCTTTCCGCAGATGCGCCGGAATCCGTTTCGGTCATGCTTCGTCGCTATTGTCCTCAGCGCCACGTCCTACTATATAATTGTAGATAAGACAGAAGCTGAGAGAGAAGAGGATCGAATCGATCACTGCATAAAAGAGATCCAGAAGAGCGCCGTAGACGTGCTCCTGAACTTCGAGTCCACTGAGAGTCGCCCGAAAAGGGTGTGGATGAACAGAGTTGAAGGCGTCTATGAATTCGTGGCCGAACTGAGTTGAAGCGCGAGACCAGATCGTAATGATCAGGATGATAACCGCGAAGATGACCGTGAAGCTGATCGTAAATGCGCGCGTGTTTATTTTCATGGATCCCGGGGCCGTTGGGTCGTCATGCAACGCAACCCGGAAAGCACCACCGCTCCGGAAAAGAACGTCAAGCATTTACCTGCGCTTCAAGGCGATCCCGGACTGCCCGCCCGGACGGCATCGGTCCCCGCGCAGGTCAAGGCGCGGGACCCAAGCGGCCACATTCCACCGAATCAGCCCGGGAGGGCGGCCCCGGTTTTTGCTCCGGCGAGGCGCCCGGCGATGATCTCAGCACGTCGGGCGTGATCTTGCTGGCGACTCGAAGGCATGGAAGCCAGGTAGCGGTACAGTTCCAGTTCAAACCGCAGGTTCTGCTCCACAAAGACGGCCGGAGCTTCGCACAAACGGTCGACTGCGAGCACCATATGGCGCGTGTTGATCGTGTCCGGACAAATGCCCTGAATGATTCGATCGCTGATCTCAGGGTGAATGCCGCCCCCTACTGAGGTACGCAACCCGGCGTCGCGCGCACGGTTCACAATGATGGCGCAAAGGCTCAGAACTTCGGGATCGTCGGCGTGACATTTCATGGAGCCGGACAGGTCCGAGCGAGCCGCCGTCAGTTGGTCCAGTTCCGCCGCTTCGGGAGCGCTGAGAATCTGTTCCATCGCGTGAAAGGCCGTAATGGTCTCCAGATTGATGCCTTTGACCATACGATCATAGATCACGCTACCGAGCACGGAGTGCAAAGATTCAATGAATTTCTCCAGGGCGTAGGTGGACTCAATCATCGGCGCGATCAATCCATCCACACCGGCGCTGGCAAGCTCGCGAATGTCGTTCCGGGCTTCGGCGCCGCCGATCTTCGCATAGACCGGCACGATATCGTCGCTGATGGCGCGCAATAGCCGCACCTCTTCAAAAGCCATGTCCTCTACTTCGGTTCCAGTTTTCAGCGCAACCAGGGCGGCACGCTCGTGCAGATCGCGCAAAATGTGACGCAGGCGGGCAAAGGAGGTCGTTGGCATGGTCCTTGTTCCTCTCTATATAGCAGTGTCGGCCGTCTGGCGGCGGAGTTAATCCAAAAACCAGAAATTCCCGTGGTGAATACGGCCCGGCGGGAATCCCTGTCCAGGTTTTTGATGGCAAAATGACGCCCATCTGCAGACCATGCGCGCATGTCTGTAGTCATCGTAGAGAAGCGAGAACGGCACGCGGTGCTTACCATCTCCCGGGAAAAGGCCCTGAATGCCCTGAATGGGGAAGTGCTTGCGGCACTGATTGCCGCTATGGCGGACCTGGAAGCCGACGGGGCCATGCGGGGTGTCGTCATCACCGGCGCGGGCGAGAAAGCGTTTGTGGCCGGCGCTGATATTGCGGCCATGCGCGACCTGAAACCGGCCGAAGCGTCCGCTTTCGCCGCTGAGGGGCACCGCGCCATGAATGCCGTGGCGGAATCCCGGCTGATTTCGATCGCCGCCGTCAACGGCTTTGCCCTGGGCGGCGGCCTGGAACTGGCATTGGCCTGCGATCTGCGGATCGTCGCAGAGAACGCGAAGCTGGGCCTACCGGAAGTGACCCTGGGTTTGATCCCCGGTTTTGGCGGCACGCAAAGACTGCCCCGCGTGGTCGGGCGCGGCATCGCTCTGGAAATGATTCTCAGCGGAGACATGATCGATGCGACCCGCGCGGCACAGATCGGGCTCGCGAATCGCGTCGTTGCGTCCGGTTCCGCTCTGGCAGAAGCCGAAGGGATGATGAAAACTCTCTCTACCCATCGGTCAGCCGTCGCCCAGCGTGCGGCGCGCCAGGCGGTGTACGAGGGCGCTGACACCAGTCTGGCGAAAGGACTGGAACGGGAAATCGACCAATTTGCGAACCTCTTCAAAAGCGATGATCCCCGCCTCGGCATGGGCGCGTTTCTGGAAAAACGCAAACCCGAGTTCTAGAATGCGGGGAGGGTCCGGCAAAGAGTGCACCCTTTCTTAGAAGAGCAGTTCGAACGCATTGAGAAAATTGTACCGGGCAATCGCGTTCGGTTGCAACCCATCTTTGAAGCCATCGATCGAACGATGGTGGAGAAGAGCGCAGCCGGTAGCTCGCATGCACATAGCGAAAGTCAGTCCGGAGATAGGCGCGCAGCCCCGGACCTGTTTAACGACCTCCTCACTCATTCGCCGTACTGTTTTTGTATTCTGGTCGATGGCCGAATCGAGGTGATCAACATAGCCGGACTGAATCTGGGCCGTCCGCAATCGCGGCAGGACGTGGTTGGTCATTCCCTGTTTGAGTTTCTAGATCCGGATTGCGTTGAACGAGCGCGTGCAGATCTGGCACTGGTAGAAAAAGGAGAAACGGTACTCCTGAGAGAGTACCAGCTACGGGCTCCGGACGGCACGACCCTGCCGATCGAAGTGTCGGCCGGACCTGCCCAGTACCGCGATCGTCCGGCCGTTCAGGTGTTGTATCGCGAACTTTCCACTTCGCGAAAGGCGCAGGTCCTACTCGGAAAAATCGTCACCGGAATCTCGAAACACACAGGCCGCGAATTTCTGAGCCAGCTCCTGATGAACCTTGGACAGAGCCTGCATCTGCAGGCGGCCCTTTTGGCGACCCGGGACCGGCAAGATCCGTCCGTCACCCGCATCGCAGCCAGCTGGAGGGAGGATGGCCGCGAAGTTCCGGACTGCATTTTGCCGGCAGAGATCTTCACAGCCGGCGGCAAGGATGCGAAGATTCAACGCGGGGATTTGTATCGGGATATGCCGGGACTCTTGAAGCTGGGCCTTGGGGATATGCAGCTCATGGCCGCAATGCCGATTGATGATCGCGACGGCAATCGACTCGGTTGGCTTGCGGCTTTCGGACGTCATGCACTGGAAGACGTATCGCTTGAAGTGCTCGCGTTGCGCATCTTTGCGGAACGCGCCGGCGCAGAACTGGAACGTGCCCGGGCTGAGGCATTGGCCAGAGAAAGCGAACAAAGTTTTCGCACGCTCATGGAGGCCGCCGCCGACGGCATTATTGTAACGGACCCTGCCGGCTATCTGAGCTATGCAAATCGCCACATTTGCGAAATGCTCGGCGTCACAAGCGAAGAGCTTGTTGGCCGGCAACTGGGCGAGTTTTTGCCAGAGGATGAGCGGCGTCGGTTGCGCCGGGATTTCCGCAAGCTTTTGGGTGGTCGTGCTCTCCGTCTCGAAAGGAATCTACGTTCCGCCTCCGGCGAAACCCTGCGTTGTGAAATCAGCGCGGTCCTTCTGGAGGATGGACGAATCCAGGCCATTGTCCGCGACATGAGCGAGCGCTATCGTCTGGAAGAGGAGCGCGCCTCGTATTTGGAAACCCTGGCCATGCTGGATGAGGTGGCCATTGAACTGGACCGGGAACGGCGTATCGTTAGGGTTAGCGAGTCCTGGGACCGCCTGCTCGGTGCAGCGGAAGAGTCACCACGCGGTCAGGAAATCGAGTCTCTGATTCACGAGGACTACCGTTACTTCCTTGTACAAAATCTGGAAGCGGTGCTCCGCGGTCAGAAAAACTCGGTGAACGTGCACGTTCCGGTCCCGGCGCCCGATGGCAGCACAAACGTCTGGATTGAAGGCCGCTTCATTGCACGGGCGGACCGAACGGGAAAGGTGACCGGTCTGCGCGGCGTTCTACGCGACGTAACTGTCGACCATCTAACAGATCGGCAGATCACGTTTTACGCCTACTTCGATAGTCTGACAGGTCTTCCCAACCGAATTCGAATGGAAGAGCATCTGGCGCGATGTTTGAGTCGCGCCGAACAAGAAAAGCGAAAACTGGCCCTGGCGTTCATCGATCTGGATAACTTTGACGAGATCAACAACGTGATGGGGCATCGTTCGGGAGACCGTGTGATGCTGTTCGTGGCCGATCGACTACGCGCCGGGGCCCAGAGCAGCCATAGTCTGTACCGATGGGGTGGAGACAAGTTCGTGCTTTTGATCACCGACGACCGCGAAGTCCAGAATCTGAACGCGACCGGTCAGCGGCTTCTCGAACAATGCCGGACTCCGATCATTGTGGATGGCGAGCCTTTGCACGTTTCGTACAGCATCGGCTTTGCAATCTATCCGGAGGACGGCCTTACGACGGACATGCTGATGGGGGAGGCCAACCGGGCCCTCGGTTACGCAAAGTCCCAGGGCAAATTCTCTTACAAGGTCGCAAAAGAAGTACCCCGCAAGGGTTTCTACCGCGATCAAATACAAATCAAGAGTGACCTTTCCACCGCCATTAAGGAGGGCGCTATCCAGCCTTTCTTTCAGCCCGTCGTGGACGCCCACACCCGGCGCATTGTTGGCATGGAAGCCCTGGCGCGCTGGCCCAATCGACACGGACGACACGCGGTAAGCCCATCGTTCTTTATTCCCATGGCCGAAAGCATGGGGTTGATTGATCAGTTGGGCAACCTGGTCATGGAAAGTGCGCTCTCGCTCAAGCGCGAACTCAAAGACGCTGGCCACAATTTAAGGCTGTCAGTCAACGTCTCGCGCCGGCAACTCTTTGAGCCCCGCCTGGTGGACCAATTGCTGAAAAAGGTCGCGGAGCACGCAATCACACCCGGAGAGGTTACGCTTGAGATCACGGAGAGCATTGCGATGCTCGAAGTGGATTTCGCCATCCAGAGGTTGCGTGCGCTGTATGAAGCGGGATTTCAACTGTCGATCGATGATTTTGGCACAGGCTATTCGACGCTCTCGCAACTGCACGAGATGCCGGTCCACGAAATCAAGATCGATATGTCTTTCGTTCGACGACTCGATACCTACGAAGGTCTGCAGGTAGTCCAGGCCATAACCAATATGGGTCGTGCGCTTAAACTTGATGTTGTCGCGGAGGGCGTGGAAAGCGCCACCACCGCGGGGCAATTGGCCGATCTGGGCGTAAACCTCCTGCAGGGGAACCTCTTTGCGGCCGCCCTGCCGGCCCGAGAGCTGCGATGTCTGCTGGATGAATTCCCGGACGGCCTTCCGATGCGTGAAGAACCGGCAACGGGCCTGCCGGGGAAATAGTTGCCCCGTAGCCGAAGCCCGCGAATCCTGGGCCATGCATGCTCCCGTCGCACGATTGCGAAACCTCATCCTCGTCCTTTTCCTACTCAGCGCCCCCACCGCGTCCTTCGCCCAGGCCAGTCTGATCGACTTTGGGAGTGTGGTGGGTAGCCTGAGTCCGACCGCTCCGCAATCGACTTCGGAAATCATCGCGGCATCTAAGACCGTCTCCAACGCTCTCAGCGGTCAACGCGCGTTCTTTTTCGAAGCCGATTCCGAAACCCGTTCCCCGTTGCTCTACCCGCAGTTTGGATACGGAATGACATTTTTGGACGACTTTCTGTGGGAATTCAAAGTACTCTGGGACAAGACCAGCGAAACAGATCGAACTTTTGTTGGAACCAACAATGACTTTCTACTGGAGCGCCAGCGCACGGACGAAAGCGAGTTCAAGTTCGCGCTCGGGTACAATTTTGCGGCCGAGCACCTGGTAAAAGTCGGCTGGGGTTGGTCCTGGTTAAACTCACCGGGCGAACAGTTGTTGATACGGGGCGGCGCCTTCGGTGCTTATGGCCCGGGCAGCACCGACCAGAGCTCCCAGGGACCGCTCGCAGGACTGGAGTTTAACTTCCCGCTGGAACTTTTCGGCACCAGCGATCGCATCTACTTCTATACAGACCTCTACTACCAGCTGGCCCGTGGGAACCTGAACTTCAACTCGTACGCCGTTGGCCCCAATTACACGAGCGTTATCGATGGCAACACCAGCATCGAGGCGCATAGCGCAACGGCCTTCGTCGGCTTCAAGTTTTACGTTTATGAGGTCTATGGAATCAAGCTGAGCTACTTTTTCCAGCGCTCTTTCAGCCGGGTATTGAATCTCGATGGATACTTGTACGAAAACAGCATTTTCATTCCGCTCGTGAAACCCAACCCGCGCGAGATTATTACTGGTGATTTCAGGGGATTGTACATCGGTTTTACGACAAAGATGGAGTAATCCGATGTCGCGGGCGAATGTTTCCGGTTTCCCGGGGAAGGCGCGCTGGCTCTTTTATCTGGCGCTGCTCTCAGGCTTGCTCTTGCTGGCGAACGCGCCCGCCCCGTGGTGGCCCTGCGACGGCAAAGCACCGGGGGACCCCTGCCTGTATGGATACAGCTGCTCGAATAGTAACGGGCGTTGTGCGATCACCGAACCGTGCGAAGATGATCCGAGCACTCCGATCAACGAATGCCTGCGATGCGATACGCGGTTGTAGTCCAGCTCACAGCGCTCTTCATCACAATCGGAATTGAATGCTGCGTAGCGTCCGTGTTCTTCTTTGCCGGCCGAGTGGATAACCGATGGCGCAACCTGTTGATCGTGGCCGCGACGAACGTGGTGACCCACACGCTATTCTGGAGACTGCCCTGGAGCGCATTGGGATGGCCGCCGGCCCAGGCCATCACGATTCTTGCGGCCGAAGTTGGCATTGCCCTGTTGGAGGCGATCGTTTGCTGGCGGCTGGTCGGTCTTCCGCGGTGGGAAGCGCTTGGTCTTGCGATTGTGATGAACGGCGGCTCGTTTGGCCTGGGACCAATCGCCCTGGCATACGTAGTCTAATCCTGGAAAACCGACCGGGCCATTTCAGAAAAAGGGCGGAGCGCGCGCCCCGCCCTTCACCGATCCTAAAAGGGATCAGGCTACGCGTCTTTCAGGTGCAGCACATAGTAAGCTGACAACCAGACGGTACCCACGGCCACGCCCACGAAGGCCAGCATGGCCACGACATAACCGATAAGCGGTTGTATCGTGCCAATAAGACCAATCGTTTCGGCAACGATGCGGGTGGTTTCTCCCAGCAAAAATAGGAGCCCGGCCAGGCCGATCAGGTGGTAGATCTTTCTGGTTCCGGTCGGCACCCGCGCAAAACGCGCGAATACCGGCACGGCGAGTAACGCAAGCCCGAAGATTGTTATCTGGCTCATGATTCGCCTCCCCCCTCGGTTTCCGAATCGTCAGCGACCGAACCGGGCCAAGGGTTTCTAGCTACAAGGTACTCGGCGCTCCGCAGATCGCGGACAAAAATTGGCGAAACGATTGCCAGGGTCCAAACCGATTGACTGTAATATTCCGGATATTCTTTTCGTCTAATGTCGCATTACTCGCGGAACCACGCGCCGCGGGTCTATCTGGAAACCGAACGCCTGGTCCTGCGCGGCTGGACGTCTGCCGACCGGCCCGGCTTCGCAAGCCTGAACAGGGACCCGGAAGTGATGCGGTACTTTCCGGCCCCACTCAGCGAGTCAGAGTCGGACGCCCTGTTAACCCGCATTGAGCAGGGCCTTGAGCGCCAGGGTTACGGACTCTTTGCGGCCACTGAGAAGACGAATGGCGGATTTCTGGGTTTCATCGGGCTGAATCGGGCCACGTTCAAGAGTGACTTCACACCCTGTGTAGAGGTGGGCTGGCGGCTGATGCGTGCGGTCTGGGGTAGAGGTTTTGCGACCGAAGGGGCCCGCGCCTGCCTGGAGTTCGCGCGTCAGGAACTGAAACTGCCCGAAGTCTATTCTTTCACGGCGCGCAGCAACGCGCGCTCAATCGCAGTCATGCGACGCATCGGGCTTAACTTTGCGGGAGAGTTCGATCATCCAGACGTGGACGCGAATAACCCCCTGCGAAGGCACGTGCTCTACAGAACCGATTGGACTTGATAAACGCGAGAGGCCGGACATGCGCCCTGCCTGCCTTTTCAGCGCGCCGCACGACTCAGTTCCTGCAACCTGGCAAGGGGCCCCTCTATGATCGAACGCACGTGATCGGAAAGTTGATCGGGGGAGAGATTCTGGTATTCATCGGGAAAGATCGGCGGATGCACGACGACCCGCACGGTGCCGGAGTAAATGCGCTGCATAAAGGAACCCTGACGCGGTGGAATAATCCCGGCAGCGCCGTTGATCGTGACCGGTTGCAGAACAACGGCGGCTCTCTTCGCCAGAATAAAGCCGCCGCGCTTGAAAGGACGCATGGTTCCGTCGGGATGGCCGCGCGTGCCTTCGGCAAAGACGATTACGGAGTTCCCTTCCTGTATTCGTACCGCCGCTGCGTACAGGGAATCCAGGGACTTCTTTCGATTCTCCCGTTCGACCGGTATATAGCCCGCCCCTGCCATGAGCCATCCGAAAACCGGAATGCGAAACAAGGATGCCTTCGCCATCCATGCAAAGCGCACTTTCAGGAAGTGATACATTACGAGAACATCCAGCAGACTTTGGTGATTCGAAACAACAATCACGGTGTCGTCATTGTAGAGGTTTTCTTCGTTTTCGACGATGATCTTGATTCCGCTCAGACGCGCAAGGATCCGGGCCCAGAGAACTCCGTTGGCGTGAATGAAACGGCGTGCCCCGAACAGGAGTGCCGGAAGGATGAGCAAACCCTGGACGAAGGTCACTCCAAAGAGAACCAGCCACAATGCCATCGAGCGCAAGAGCACCAGAGGCCCATCTTTGCGATTCCGGGTCGCCATGGGTTCCCGAAGCCTGCGAAGCCTGCCCCCGGCGTCAATCCACAATCTGTGGGGAGGTGCTTGCCTCATCGAGCACTACTTTGATGGCCCGGGGCAAGGCGGGGCAAGCTTCCACACATTGCCCACAGCCTGTGCATTGATCGGAAAACTCCGGCTCGGGACCTCGACCAAAATGGACCACTCCCTCGACCGGGCAGGCGTCCCGGCAGGAACGGCAAACCCGCGGCCTTCCCAGGCGGTCCCTGGGCCGGAAGCCATAATTGAACGGCAGATTGGCGCACCGGCCCGGCTGGAGCTCCGCCTGACCAAAGCGGGGCACGTAACCCTCCGCCAGCGGAAGCAAGGCGCCGTCCGAACAGGCCGCGATGCAGGGAAAGTCCGGGCAAAGATGGCAAGCTACGTGGTTGGGATCGAGCAGAGGACCGCTCGACTCATCGGAAGCATAGAGCACGCCATAGGGACAGGCTTCGATGCAATCACCGCAACGCGTGCAGGCGGCGTCGAAGGCCTCGGCGTCGGCCAGGGCGCCCGGAGGCCGTGCTGCCGGAGGTGGCTCGTGCAGGTCTTCCTGGCCCTGCCGGTCCAGCAGATAGTCCAGGCCGCGCGGGTCGAGCACGTTGGCAAGCCCCTGGAGCTGGCGGTCG
The DNA here is from genome assembly GCA_024233935.1 of Spirochaetales bacterium. Taxonomy (GTDB): domain Bacteria; phylum Spirochaetota; class Leptospiria; order Leptospirales; family Leptonemataceae; genus JACKOY01. The sequence continues at coordinate 56,322 of JACKOY010000008.1, forward strand.
AGCACACGGCCCACGGCATTGTTGCGCAGAAAGTCGGCGGCCAGTTCACGAAGCCCCTCCCCGAAGAAACCGCGCCGGTCCATGCCAACAGAACCCGTGCTGCGGGTGCGCTGTCAGTTAAATTCCTAATATTTCGTCGCCCAACTCCGATGAATTCCAAAAGGCCTACTTATGGAACAAACTCAACTGCTGCAACGCCGGATTCAGGAGCGCAGGGCAAAAGAGGACCCACCGGGCGATGTGCGTCTGGTCCCCTGCGATGCCTGTGGCAGCATGCAACTCCTGTCGGTGCTCGAAAAGGCATCCAGTCGCGGCGAGGTGTACCAGGTTTCCCGATGCCGGGACTGCAGCCTCGTGCAGGTGAATCCGCAGCCCGACCTGGCCCGGGTTGAACCGTACTACGCGGACGAATATTTTGAGCGGCGGACGGATCGGGGTTATGCCAACTACTACTCCGAAAACATCAAACAGGAAATCCGGCGGGTCTACAATCTGAACCTGAATGATCTGGATTTCTTCGACTACGAACGCCAGCTTTTTGGAGAATCCTGGCTGGTAGAATCTCTATCCGGCGATCCGAAATTGGGCCGGAAGCATACGCCGGTGGCCCTGGACGTCGGATGCGCGGCCGGTTACTTCGTCGAGTACCTGCGCGACCGGAATTGGGAGGCCAGGGGAGTGGAGTTGTCGCGCAAGGCGGCCCACTTCGGGCTCTTCGAACTTGAGCTCGATATCATCGTGGGGGACTTCTTGAACTGCAACCGCCTTGAAGCCGAGAGCTACGACCTGATCACACTCTGGGCTTCCATTGAGCACATGCACAGCCCGCGTCGGGTTCTCGAACAAGCGCACCACCTATTGAAACCCGGAGGCAGAATGTTACTCTCCACCTGTCGCTACGGATGGCTCGCCCGTATGCGAGGCGCGCGCTGGCGTTACATGAATGTTCCCGAGCATCTGTACTTCTTCTCGCTCGCGGGCCTCAAGGGACTGGCCCGGCAGGTGGGATTGCAGACGGTTTGCAGCGTGACGTACGGTTCCGGAATGACCACACGCCCGGACGCGGGGCCCCTTTACCGGGTGGCCAAACGCCTGGCCGATCCGCTGGTCAAGCTGACCAATCAAGGCGACATGATGGCGCTGCATCTGATCAAGGCCTGAAGAATTGGCCTCCGATCCGATAGCTGTTGTGACGGGCGGTTCCAGCGGTATCGGTCGGGCGCTTGCGTTGGAATTGCTGAGGCGAGGGTACCGGGTGGCGGTAGTTTCGCGCGACCCCGGCCGTCGAAAGAAGATCGAACGTGAACTCCATGATTTCGCGGCGCGATTGGGACAGAGTGCACCGCCATCGTGCCTGGCGTTGCGCGCCGACGTTCGCAACTATCGGGAACTGCGCAGTGCGGCAGCCGAAGTGGAAGAGAAACTCGGCGCTGTGTCTCTGGTGGTCCATGCGGCCGGAGCAGCGCGTCCCGGGTACGCGGATCAACTTCCCATTCGAACCTACCGCGAGCAAATGGAGTTGAACTTTCTGGGAACCGTGCACGCGGTCCGGGCCTTCGGCGCCGCCATGCTCGATCGCGGACAGGGCAGTCTGGTGACGTTTTCCTCGGTCGCGGCTTTCTTGCCGGTGTTCGGGTTCTCTGCGTATGCGCCCGCGAAGGCAGCCGTCATCGCCTACGCCGAAACAATCCGGCAGGAGTACCGTCACCGTGGCGTGCGGGTGCATGTGGTTTGCCCGCCCGATACTCAAACCCCGGGGCTTTCGCGCGAAAACGAACACAAGCCCTACGAAACGATGGAGCTTTCGCGTGGCGCTGGCCTATTAGAACCCGAAGAGGTCGCCAGACAGGTACTGCGCGGTGTGCGTCGGGGGCGATTTCTGATTGTGCCGGGAACTCCGTCGAAGCTGCTCTTTTCGCTGAGCCGCCATCTACCCGGACTCACACGCCTGCTACTGGACCGCGAAATCCGAAAGATTCGGAAAGGGGATCCTGGCAAGGCCACACAACCATAGATTTTTAACTGACGGAAATAACGGAACCTCATACCGTGCCTTCGCTTCGGGGGTGTGGAAATGGAGATAGTTGGTCTTGAGAACATGAGCGGGGAAAGATTGCAGTACGAACTGCAACGCGGCGGGCGATTTGTCTTTTTCTATTATACCTTTTCTGTTTTGATCATGACTTTTCGTCGGGGCTCCTCAATCTATTTTGTGCCGGCGGGAGAAAGCGTGGCCGGGAAAGCCCTGATGTACTCTCTGCTGACCTTTCTGGTCGGCTGGTGGGGCTTTCCCTGGGGTCCGATTTACACCATCCAGTCGCTCTTCGTGAACCTCTCCGGTGGCAAGGATGTAACCGGTGAGGTGGTTCAGGCTTTGACGTCTTCGACCGCCCCCGATGAAACACCGCCGGGATCCACACCTTCCAATGCAACCTGAGCTCATCAGCGCGGTTCCGCGAGGCGGAGCTTAAGCATTTGACAGGCGCTCCGGGATGTCGCGCGCTGGGACCATGCTTACACGCACCGCCTGGCGGACCCCGGGAGCCGGATCCCTCGACCGCCTGAAAATGGTCGAGGAACCGCTGGCCGAACCAGCTCCGGGTGAAGCGCGTGTACGTGTGGCGGCCGTTGGACTGAACTTCGCTGATATTTTCGCGCTGCTGGGTTTGTATTCGGCCACTCCAAAGGGTAGCTTTGTGCCCGGCCTGGAGTTCGCCGGCACCATCGAAGCTCTACCGGGCAAAAAAAGAAACGCGCCGCTCAAAGAAGGCGATCGTGTGCTGGGGGTCAAACGCTTTGGAGCCTATGCCAGCCATCTGAACGTCAAAACCGATTACCTGAGAAAACTACCACGCGGCTACAGCTTTGCCCAGGGTGCGGCCCTGCCCGCCCAGGGACTGACCGCGTACTATGCGCTCTTTGAACTGGGCAATCTCAAGAAAGGCGATACGGTTCTGGTGCATTCGGCTGCGGGTGGGGTGGGCTTGATCGCGCTCGACATGATCAAAAGAACCGGGGCCCACGCGATTGGGACTGTAGGTCATGAATCCAAGCTGAACCATCTTCGGGAACTCGCAGGGCTGTCCCCGAACCACATGCTTTTGCGCGATCGAAAGCGGTTCGCGGTGGACCTTGACCAGCGCTTGAAGGCAGTCGGTCGAAAAGGATTCGACGTGGTCCTGGATTCCATTGCCGGCCCGTACTTCTTTCCGGCCTTTGAACGCCTGCTGCCGGCCGGGCGGCACGTATTATTCGGCGCCGCCGATTTCATGCCGGTGGGTGCGCGGCCGAACTACCTTCGATTGGGATGGCAATACCTCCGAAGGCCGCGTTTGGACCCGGTGCAAATGATCTCGGAGAATCGGTCGGTCCTGGCCTTTAATCTGATCTGGATGTGGGATCGTGTGGAACTGTTCGCTCGTTTCTACGATGCGATGCTCCGCTTAAAACCCCACGCTCCCCACGTCGGACACCAATACCCCTTCGCTCAGACTCCGAGCGCCCTGCGATTCTTTCAAAGTGGTCGGAGCGTTGGCAAAGTTGTGCTGGAGCTTTGAAGCGCAGCGTCTCGGTACTTTCCGGTGTTGGTCCGGCCCGCCAGAAGATTCTGGCGGAAGCGGGCATCGAATCGATTGGCGATCTGCTCTACTATTTTCCGAGACGCTACGTCGATCGCACACTCACCGATTCTACGGTGCTTCAGGCCGGCCATGAGGTCACGCTGATTGTCGTCGTCCAGAATCAGTACGTAACCCATGGGCGGAGGGGCTCGAGACTCGTCGTGCAGGTACGCACGCTGACGGGTGAAGGGCTGACCCTGGTTTGGTTTCGCGGTGTCCCGTACTTTCGCAAACTAATCGAGAGTGATCAGACGCTGATTGTTTCGGGCCGGCTCGACTTCTTTCAGGGATTGCAGATGGTCCATCCCGACTTCGAGTTGATCGACGCGGACGATCAGCAGGCTCTGGTGCATGTTGGGCGCATTATTCCGCTCTACCCGACCACCGAAAGCCTGCGCAAACAGCATCTCGATAGCCGGGGTTTTCGGCGCTTGATTTCCCAGGCGCTCGAACTTGCCGACTTAGAAGTGGAGGAAGTCATACCGGACACAATCCTGAATTCGCGGGCCCTGGCGGGCAGACGAGAGGCCCTGTCTCAGATTCACTATCCCGAATCCCACGATCGCCTGCAAGCGGCCCAACACCGAATGAAGTACGAAGAACTGTTCCTCTTCGGAGTACTCATGGTGCAAAAGAAACGGTCGCGCGCAGAGATACCCCGCCAGGTCCATCCTGTGAGTCCAGGAATCTCGAAGGAATTCGAAAGACTGCGGGAGACACTGCCCTTTCGCCTGACCGCAGATCAAGAAAACGCCATCGGTCAGATACTGAACGCCGTAGGGGGCTCTGAGTCCGGAGCGTTTCTGCTGCAGGGGGACGTGGGCTCTGGAAAGACGGTGGTCGCCCTGGCGATTGCGCTGCACTACATAGACGCCGGTCTGCAGGTCGCATTGATGGCGCCCACAGAAGTGCTGGCACGGCAGCATTTTCAAACTCTTGTGAACTTGATCGGGCTGAGCGAAAACACCCGCATAGAAATGGTCGCAGGACAGGGGGCTAAGACCAAAAGCCGGCAGGCGGCCATCGAACGCATACGGACCGGCGATGCAAACCTGGTGGTGGGCACCCATGCCCTTATAGAAGACGCCATCGAGTTCAGTCGATTGGGACTTGTGGTGATTGACGAACAACACCGCTTTGGTGTGGAACAACGAGAAAAGATCCGGAGCAAGGGCTTGAATCCGGACACCATCGCCATGACCGCGACTCCCATTCCGCGGTCCCTGTGCCTGACCGAATACGCCGACCTTGATCTGGTCCTATTGCGTGAACGCCCGGCAGGTCGAAAACCGGTTCAGACATTGTTACTGAATGAGGCGCGACGATCCGGCCTTCACAAGTCCATCCGAAAGCACGTATCGATGGGCCGGCAGTGTTTCATTGTGTACCCCGTCATCGATGAGTCCGCGAAGCTCGATCTCCGGGCCGCGTCGGATGCATACGAAGAGCTATCGAAGACAGTGTTCCCGGACTTCAGGGTGGGCTTGCTCCATGGCCGACTGAAAGCGGCCGAGAAGGAGCGCACCATGTCGGACTTTCGATCCGGGCGGCTGCAAATCCTTGTGACAACGACCGTGATTGAGGTGGGCATTGATGTGCCTAATGCGACCATCATGGTGGTTGAGCATGCCGAACGCTTTGGAATCTCGCAACTGCACCAGCTGCGGGGAAGGGTCGGGCGCGGTAGCGAGGAGAGTTTTTGCGTCCTGGTATCGGACGCAGAAGGCGAAGAAGCCCTGCAGCGACTGACCGCGATCCGGGACACGGATGATGGCTTTACGCTGGCAGAAATCGACATGCAAATGCGGGGGCCGGGAGAGTTGTTGGGTCTGCGCCAGCACGGGTTTCCGGGGTTCCTGCTGGCAGACCTGCTCGGGGATCGCGACCTGGCCGAAGTGGCCCATTCGGACGCTAACCGATATCCCGATATCGGCGAAGAGGCCCGTCGCCTGATTCGCAGGCGCTTCCAGCAGGGCGTCTCTGTGTTTCCAAACTAGTACGGATCAGGGGGTTCCCACTCATTCCGGGGGGGAGGGCCGCAATCTCTCGGATTTATCCACAATTTCCGGCGCGCCGCGCGTTTTTCCCGCCACAAAACGGCGGTAAATCGAAGAATTCGCACACGCGCGGATGGAGTTCCAACCTTTCCGATTCCGGGGTGTAGAGTGCGAGATCTGTCCCAAAGGACCAGAAGAACGAACAGTCGGCAGGCCGATACTCCATGGACCTGGGCGAGCATTTTCAACTCCACCCAGTCCTCTATTGGGCACCGAAAGTTCAGAGGTTCCAGCCCGAGACCCTCGGCCTGATAGCCCGTTGTGAGGCGGTCTCGTCCCTTTACGCGAAGCCGGGCTCGGCCCTGGTATCGACGCAAGAGCGAGGCCAGGTAGCGTGCCAGCGCACGTTTGCGAAACTGGGCAAGCCGGGATTCAAGAAACGAGAGCAATTCCCGGGGAATCAGAACGGTACAAACCGGATTGTTCGGGCGAAAAGCCGCGCGGGAGACATTCGGAGGTGCCATAAAGCGGTACGGTCGCCGAAATCGGATTCGTTGCGCGTTTTTTTGTCGAGCGCGCGGTCGCATGCTTCCAGCCGCCAAAAAGGCTGGACTCTGCCAGGGCAAAAACCAGAGTTACGCGCGCTCCGGCTGAACAGACGCAGGGGAAGCAAGACCGACAGATGACCACAGCCCTCAGAAAGACCGTCAACATACTCACTGAGTTTTCGATACCCCTCATTGGCGGGGTGATCGCGGCGCTGATTCTGGCGAACGGAAACCTCCATATCTACGAGGCTATCGTGGATACTCCACTCCTGCCGGGCGTGCTTGTGTTCGGCCACGAGGTGAATCTGCACTTCCTGGTGAACGATATCTTTATGGTCTTGTTCTTTGGCATAGCGGCCGTCGAGATAACGCAGGCCGTTTTGCCCGGCGGATCGCTGAACCCCATCTCCCGGGCCGCAAACCCAATCATGGGAACCCTGGGCGGGGTCCTGGGACCGGTGGCATGCTTCTTTATACTCTGCCACCTCCTGAATGTAGAAGAGCGCGTGTACCGGGGCTGGGGGATTCCCACTGCGACGGACATCGCGCTGGCCTGGCTCGTGGCGCGTATCGTGTTTGGCAACCGGCATCCGGCGGTCTCTTTCTTACTCCTACTGGCCGTAGCCGATGACGCAATCGGCCTTGGCATTATCGCGGTCTTTTATCCGGACCCGCACCATCCCGTTGAGGTCTATTACCTTGCATTAACTGCGCTCGGCATGTTGGTCGCATTTCTGCTTCGAAAGGGTGGAATCCGAAACATGTGGCTGTACGTGGTCTTCGGTGGCGGGCTTGCCTGGCTGGGATTGATCATGGCCCATTTGCATCCGGCGCTTGCATTGGTCTTTATTGTGCCCTTCATGCCTTCCGGGCACGGCAGCCACGAGCAGCTGTTTGCGGACGAAGCCAGCGACCACTCCACCATAACAAACTTCGAGCACACGTTTAAGATGTTCGTCGATATCGGCCTGTTTGGCTTTGGTTTTGCAAACGCCGGCGTCACGTTTGCCGGAATTACGGAAGTGACCTGGATCATCTTCACCTCGCTCCTCGTGGGCAAAACAGTGGGCATAACACTCTTCAGTCTGGGAGCCCAGGCGATTGGGTTTCGGCTACCGAACGGAATGAATCTGAAGACCCTCGTCCTTTCGGGCGTGGTGGCGGGCCTCGGTCTCACGGTCGCGCTCTTTGTGGCCGGCCAGGCTTTCACAGAGCCCGCCATTCAAGGTGCGGCAAAGATGGGGGCAGTGCTGTCGGGCGCTATCGGCGTCATCGCGATACTGCTCGGTCGCGTGCTTCGCGTGAAGCGCGTGAACGAGTAGGCCCTGTCAGGACATAAAAGATTGAGCGTAGTTTTGCTCTCCGACCCGGTTCATCAGGTCGAGTTGTGTTTCGAGCCAATCGACGTGTTCCTCTTCTGATGAAAGGATCGATGCGAATAGATCCCGGCTGGCATAATCACTCACTTTCTCGGAATGGGCGACGGCTTCGCGGAGGTCCGTAAGGGCTTCCCGTTCGAGTTCCAGATCTCCACTGAGAGCCTCGCGCACATTTTCACCAATCCGCAGCCGGCCCAACTCTTGAAGATTTGGCAGGCCCTCCAGAAACAGTATGCGCTGGATCACCATATCCGCGTGCTTCATTTCATCGATGGACTCTTCGTATTCTTTGCCTGCCAGTTTCTGGAGGCCCCAGTTCTGGAACATACGCGAATGGAGGAAGTACTGGTTGATTGCCGTTAACTCATTCTTGAGCACCTGGTTCAGGAACTCGACGACACGCGCATCACCTTTCATGGGGAGGTTGTTGCAGGCAGGTTGCCGCAGTCAAGGAGTCATCAAGCGACTTGAGCGGAAGATGTTTCGCCTTCAAGCAGACCGGCAACGTACTCAAGGCAGGTTTCGCAGGATTGGCCGAGGCCGGTGGCCTCCATGACCTGCCGCAGACTCTCTGCCCCCGCCTCGCGGGCCCGGGCCAGATCTCGTTCGGTCACAGCATGACAGACACAAACATACATCCCGAACCAGTAAAATGATACTGATTCTCAAAGTCAAGTACTCGGCGCAGGCCCTTCGGGATCCTCGAGCAAAAAACCATCGAGCATCCCGTTGAGGTCTTCTTCAGCCTGCTTCTCTTTATAGGAGATCTCCAACCGCACCAGGTCCGCCACGTGGAGAGTCAGGTAATCGTCCTGGGTGAATTTCTTCAGGCAACCCGTAAGATAGCGAATTTCCTCGCCCTGCAATTGCCCATCGAGATAGAGGTTGCACAGGCTCTGCAGGCCGACCGCCCGAGCGGGGCCCGGCCCGGTCTCAATCAAGTCCTTCAACGGGCCCATCACGATGCGTTTGTAGGTCGGCAGGATGCTTGAGAACAACTCGACGGCTCCGTAAGGCATCTCCTCATCAAATTCACTCACGCAGCGAATCAGGAGTTGCATGGACCGCAGGGTCCCGGTCTGGGCGACCGCATGCACGACTGCGGAACAGTAGCTGCTGCTGCGGGCCCAACTTTCTGCGCTCCGGCACTCGGCAAGCATGCCGGTCAGGACTTCCAGGGCCTGCTCGTCGCCAGCGGCCGCGCTGCCGGAGAGCTCGCGCATTGCCTGGACAAGATGATACCCCTGGGAGAGGGCCTTAATCTCGCGAATTCGCTCCTGAACGGTCATAAATCTACCCCGGCCTGACACATTCCGAAGAGATCACAAGAAAAAAAGTCCGCTCAGAGAGCCCGACGCATGCGTTCTTCGACCGCCGCGTAGCCCAGAATCGAAAACAGCGTTGGCAGTTCCAGACCCTGAGTCGAACCGGTGCTCGCAACCCGGATAGGCATGAACAAGGCCCGGCCCTTGACCGAGGCCCGGCGGCCCGCTTCCTTCATGGCTTCGGCAAACTCATCCGGTGTCTCCGGCTTGCGGTCTGCAACCAGCGATACAAACTCCACGACCACGCCACGGGCAGATTCATCTTCGAGCACTGCACGAGCCTCATCCGATTCGGGCTGCACGGAGACTTTAAAGACTTCGCGCAGGTACGCCACGAAGTCCTGGAGCGTATCGACATAGATCCGAACCGAGCCAATGGCCTGCCTGACCCGATCGGGCTCCTTTTCAATGAGTTCCCGAATGTCCGCCGCGTCGGACAGGAAAGGCCGGACTCGCTCAATCAGGTCATCCAGCGGCAGGTCGCGGATGTGACGGTTGTTGAGCCAATTCAGTTTCGACTTCTTATTGATGCGGCGCTGAAGTTCGGCCGGGTCCAGACTTGCCGGGTCGAAGTCTTCGGCGCCTTCACGGTCGGTCAGGAAGAAGTCAAACATGGCCGGACTTTTCGAACATTGCGCCAGGTCGAACTTTTTGGCCAGCTCATCCGTGGACATGTACTCGACTGCGTCTCTGGGGTACCATCCCAGAAGGGACATGTAGTTCACGAAAGCCTCCGAAAGGTAACCCAGGTCCCGGAAGAAAAGTATTGAGGTGGCGCCCCGCCTTTTGGAGAGCTTCTTCTTATCAGTGCCGACAATTTCGGAAATATGGGCGTAGACCGGCCTTTCCAGGCCCAGGGCATCCTGAATCAACACCTGGCGCGGTGTGTTGGAAAGATGACCAACCCCACGAATCACGTGGGTTATCTGCATCTCTTGATCGTCGCAAACTACTGCAAAATTATAGGAAGGGAATCCGTTCGACTTCACGATAATGAAGTCCCCAATCAGCCGGGCGTCGAACTTAACCCGTCCCTGCACTACATCTTCAACAACGACCTCGCCGGACTCGACTCGAAATCGAATCGTGAAGGCTTCGCCGTCGGCTTTCCTGCGACTGATTTCCTCGTCTGAAAGGCCGCGGCATTTTCCGTCGTAGACGTAGGGTAAGCCCATCTTCTTTGCCTGTTCTTGTTTGAGCTTGAGCTCCTCGTCCGAACAAAAGCACGGATACGCCTGGCCGGCTTTTACAAGTTGATCGGTATAACCCGCAAACACATCGAGGCGTTCCGACTGGCGATAGGGCGCAAAGGGTCCTCCCTCCGAGGGTCCCTCGTCAGCGCGGATGCCAAGCCAGGCCAGGCTCTCAAGGATCATCTGTTCCGACTGCGGATCGGAACGCTCCTGGTCGGTGTCTTCCACCCGAATGATAAATTTGCCGCCACGGGCGCGGGCGAAAAGATAGTTAAAGAGCGCTGTACGCGCACCTCCGACATGGAGGTAGCCTGTCGGTGACGGCGCAAAACGGGTTCGAATTTCTTGCGATTGTTTCATGGTAGCGAAGCTCTCGGAGCCTTAAACCGAGTTTTCAAGACGGTCGGACCCCGCAAAGCGACATTTCCCGAAGTAGTCGTCACAGCTGAAGTTCCCGCCCGAAATGCCGGCCGCGGGATCAGTAGACCTGCTTCAGGTAATCGCGCAGTCCCAGCCGAAAGACCTGATAGACCAGCATCCAACGGTCCGGCGCCTGCTGGTGCAGCCGAACAACACTCCCATTTGAGAAGACAAGTTCTCTCAATTCTCGCACGCCGTTGGGGCTAATACGGGAATTGAGAGAAGGTTCACGCAGCAAAGAATCCTCGCAATGTTCGCGCACAATCGGCAGACCAAGATTCATGGCCTCTTCCGGGCTGGTGGCAGTTACCAGAACGTAAACCTGAAAGGTATTACTCGAAATCAAACCTTCCCGAAAATAGGCCTCCGGCAGGCCATTTTGATCGGCGGCACCATCGGATTGTCCCGTACTCGCGCAGGCAATCACGCTGAAAAGCAAAGCCAGAGTGAGGAGACGTGCTTGCATGGACCTAAAAGAAAGGAGAGTCGACGCTGTCATCGGGGGAGCTTCGCCCTGCTCCAGGAGTTTCCGGTTGAAAGCTCATCGGAACGGCGCGGAATTCCGCCGGCAGATCCTCGCCCTGTACGCGATACACCAGCAGGCAGGATTCCCGGGATCGGTTGTCTTTTAGCACTACGAAACCCCGGTCGAGTATCTCGCGAAAATCGATCCAGCCCCGGATCATATCTCTTTCACTGAACTCCAGCGGAAAGTCCCTTTCGAAATCGCTCAGTCCACCGGCGGCGCCGGTGTTGCCCGGAACTCCGAAACGTGTATGCAGCATGACCCGCAGCGCGCGTTCTCTGGCGCGAACCAGAGCGTCATCAAGACACCGGCGACTTGCGTTTTCCAGACCCGGCACCGAGATATCGACGACGGCCGTTCCGATGGTCTGGAGCATGCGATCGCTCAAGAAACCCTCGTCGGAAAAATTGTAGGTTACGTGCTCATTGACCAGAAAATGCGACGCCGAACAGGCCGTGTACACGGAGCAAGCCAGCCCGCAACCGATCAGGGCCAGACGCCGGAGCAGCATTCGATCAGCCTCACAAAACACATATACCGGGCAACAAGAAATGCATGGCCACTCAACCGCCGGGCCGCCTCACGGCTGATTGAGGCGGATGATAGCAGAAGGCGGCCAGAGAGGGCATTGGTCTTTCGCCGCGGCATACCAGCGCCAGTTCGTCCCAGGTCGCCTGAGGCACCAGCGTCCGAAACGGCTGGGGAACTTCCAACACCGACGGGAGTACGGACAATACCAGACGATCCCATTCCGGAGCATGCCGGGCCAGATCGTCCGGATACACGACGGTACGCTCGGTGCCCTCGTCGGCCGCATAGAACGGCTCCGAGACGTTCAGATATCCATAGTCGCTTGTAAGCTCTTCGCCGGGTTCAATGTCACGGATCGCAACTTCGAACTGGTACGGCGTCAGAAAACAGCTGGGCCGAAAACTATGGTTCACATAGCGCGCCAGATCCCAACAGAGCACGTAATCTCCCCGGGCGTCGCGGTAACAGTAGCGATCGATAATTTCGGGATTGTACTCCTGCATCCAGGCCACTTCCTGGGGCGGGAACACCCGATCAAGTGGATCCAGTATCCAGGTAATGGTTCCGCGGGGTATGAACTTCGTTGCGAAAACTCCGAGACCGATCTCCTCGCTCGAGAGTCGCAGGCAGGTCGACGGGTGCATCATCGCTTTTCTACGGCCGCACGTGGACTGTTCAGCGTGGCCACCATTTTCGCGATTCTGTCAGAAGCCAAATCATGCGCAAGACGCTTTTCAATGCGCTGGCCCGGCCTGCTTTCGGTCCAGCCGGACCAGCACCTCGAGGTGTGGCGTGCGTGGAAAAAAATCAAAGATGCGGATAGCGCGCACGCTCAATGCCCCCCTCCCGCGCAGGCTTATCAGATCCCGGGCCAGCGTTTGGGGATTACAGGAAGAGTACAGCAGGGCGCTCGCCCTGGACTCCAGAAGATCACGCGTAAGCCGCTGCCCAAGACCGGCCCGGGGTGGATTGGCGAGCACCAACGACTGCGCGTCCGAAAAGCCAGTTGGAAGCCCCTGCCGGTATAGGTCACGCCGTCGGAACTGGCCCGAGAAACCCCGTATGGAGAAACAATGTCGTCCGGCCGCCAGAGCCGCCGGGTCGGAATCGTATCCCTCGTAGGAAAGCCCGTCTTTCATGAGAAAGCCGCCCACAACGCCGGTGCCTGCAAAGAGCTCGACCAGCGGACCTTCGTGGGCCGGCGGCTCCAGCTCGCGCCAGGCCCGAAGCCACTCCCCTACCAGAAAGCGATTCGATTGCATAAACGAACGCGCCGGGAAGCTCCAGGAAAACGCCGGATCATCGAGCAGGCGACTCTCAACCAGGGCGTTCGTCCTGAGGGATTCCGGCCCATAGACGGTTCCCCCCGCCACGCGAAACGCGTAGCGCCCGGGGCCTGGAGGTTGAAAGGCCCGCATGGCCTCGCTTAGTTCCGGCGCCAGATTGCGACATCCCTCCGGGGGCCAATCGACGATGGCATTGCTGTGAAGGGCGAAGAATCCCCTGGAGTTGCCGTCGCACTGCAACTGCGCCTGGCTGCGATAGCCCGTAGGTTGTGCTGTGTGCCAGCGTATATCGTGGCCGGCTTCTTCGAAGGCCGACTGCATGCCCGGAAGTTCGAACAGCAATCGTTGCTTGATGTTGAGTTCTTCCCTGTACGAGACCTGACGAAAGGAGCAACCGCCGCACGCGGGAAAAGCCGCACAGTCCGACTCCACCCGATCCGGAGCCGGTTCCAGGACCTGACTGACACATGCAAAAGAGTGGTTGGATCGGACCCGGGTCAGCGTGACTTCGACGGTTTCGCCCGGAAGCGCGCCGTGCACGAAAACCGGGCCGCCGTTTTCGTCATGAGCGAGCGTAAAACCGTTTTGAACCCAGCGCTTCGGAACCAGCCTGAGCCGGGTGCCAGTCCCGTCCTTCAATCGCCCTGAAAAAGCCGATTTTGATCTGCGCTTTCGTGCTCGGCGGTTTCGTCGAAATCAATCGCCTCGCGATCAATGCTCCCGTCCTGTTGCCGGGCCAGGTATTCCAGCTTTCGCTCGGCGCGTTCCAGCATCTGCTGGCAGAGATTCTTCAGCTCCATGCCTTTTTCATAAGCCTTGATCGATTCATCGAGACTGAGGGACCCGCTTTCCAGCTGGCGCGTTATCTCCTCCAGCTGCTCCATCGCCTCCTCGAACCCGGCTTCCTTCTTCCGTCGCGTGGTCATACCGAAACTTATTCCTGAAAAATATGATCGCGGAACTTCTTCAGCAGTTCATCGGAGCCGGTAAACAAAAGCTCAATCTCGTCCTTCTCAAGATCATAGATTACGGGAGTCTTGAGGTAGCGCGTAAATTCTTCACGACTGAACTCGTCCGCATGATCGCGCAGAAACGAATACCAGGTTGCCAGGATGACTTTCATGTGCGTGATTTCCCGCACCGGAACTGATATTGCCTTTTCCCCACTCATTCTTGTTGCCATCTCCCAGTTTAACGGCTTCCCGTGAAACGATCCACAGGCTCCAGATAACACTGGAAGGCCTTGTAGTCACAGTCGGACGACAGGGCAATGCCGTTCCGAATGTATTCCGTGCAATTGCTTACGTCGGAATTTCGATATCCGCGGGCCGAATCGATCCCGTAGTACTGCACAATTTCCAGTTCGTTCAGCTCCCGCTGCAACACAGTCGTGCTTACGGCGTTGACGTCGGTCGACGCTGTGCCCTGTCTTGTCATGCACAGCACAATTCCACCGTAGACGGCGTCCGCCACGCGGTCGGCCGCTTCGCTACCATCGATCACGCCCGGCAGGTATAGCCCTTCAACACCGCAGGAAAGCCCCAGCAGGCCCGCAAAGAGCAGAACCCGGACCCGGGCGCTGGATTTCTTTTGCCTGTTTGCCATGACAGTTCGACCGCCAGCCTGACCTATTCGCCCGTTTTGTAAATCTTTTCCTCAGAAGCGAAAGCCGGTGCTCAATCGCAACTCAAGGCTGGATACGACCATATCCGCGCGTTCCCGGATCAGTCCGGCCTGGCTGGTGCCCAGGGTTGGTTCCGCAACCACGCTGCTTGCCAGCAAAATGTTCGACGAGGTGAGCGGAATCAGCGACCCGTTGCGAAGATAATAGAACGCGCCGCTCGAGTTGTTCACCTCCCCTTCCCAGTATCCAATGTGGGCGTAAGAAAGTCCGGCCGCGAACGAGAGAAAGACCACGTCTCCGATCCATCGGCGCAAACCCAGATCCAATCGGGCCATGTTGCCGGTTCGGCCCTGCTGATCAATGTCGTAGTTTGCGTACTGGGCGGTGCTCAGAGTGGCGCCGGACAGGCGCCAGCGCGCCGAAGGCACGAATCCAAAGGACGCCCCCCATTCCCACCACCATCCATACCGTCGCAGGCGCAGGAAATCGAGGGGCGCGGCGTATCGATAGTTCACCAGAAAGTAAGGCACCGTAAAGGACCAGCGCGCCTTGGTGAGCAGGCCATCGCTACGGAACTCGGTCATGGCGACCGACGGCAAAACGAATTGGCCGATGGAAAGACCGACCCAGTGGTTGTCCGCAAACTCCCCGCGAAACCAGAATTCACCGCTGTCCGCCCGGGACAGACCGGAAGAAAGCGAGGTCTGGTTAATCACCAGCGGCGATATCGAAGAGCGGAAGTTCTCAATGCCGCGGGTGAAACGATTGTCGTTGCGCGCTCCAATGCCGTAGCTGAGACCAATTTCAATGCCGGCCTCCGCGCTGAGCGGCCCTGTCGGGACAGCGCTCAAACAAACCAGAAGAAAGAACGCAGAGGCGCCTGCTTTTATTGCACGACTCATGCGTGCGCCCTGTCTTGTCTGGCGCTCATGTATTTGGAAACGATGCAGGATAACCTCCTTTTGCCCTTCGTTGGACTGATGCTTCTGGGTGGGCTTTATCTTACGATAAAACTGCGTTTGTACCGCTTTCCGTACCAGTTTTTGGGTCTGCGCATTCTGTCCGGCACCCTGGACTGGAAAGCCCGGAAAGGTAAGCTGTCCCCGGCTCAGGCCATAGCGGCAGGCGCGCTCTACAACGCCAGCGCAGGTGCCGCCCTGGGTGCGGTCCTGGGCTATCAGCTGGCCGGGCCGGGAATTCTGCCCTGGGTCTGGATTTCTGCGTTTCTGGTGATGCCATTCGAACTGACCCTGGGCACGCTGTCACATCGCTTTCGCGAGCGGGGCCCCGGGAACCTGGCCCTGACTGGCCCCCACTGGCTGATGCAAAAAGGTCTGCGCGCCACCTGGCTTGCCCATGGCTTTGCGTTGGTCTTTGCGCTGTGCGCGATCGTAATGGGCGCCCTGGTTCCTGCTTCGCTTTTGGACGCCACCTTCTTTGAATTCTGGGACGTGCCCACTTCGTCACTCACCATCCTCCTGTTGATTGCACTGATCCTGATTGTAACCGGCGGCATACGGCGCATCGGGCGCTTCACACGCTATGCCAGTCCGACCTTCTTTGTGGTGGCGGTGATTGCGACGGTTTTGCTGTTGTTTCAATCGATTACGCACACCTCCCCCCCTGATTCCGGATTCCTGAAGCAAATGGCTCACGGCTTTTTTCCCCGCACGCCGACCGAGGGCCTGCAGATTTCGTTGGGACTGGCCTGCTACTGGTGTTTCGCTGCCGGCGGCGGCGGAACACTGGCGACTTTTGCCGGCACAATTCGAACTCAGCACTCTGCGAAAGCTGGCCTGGCAACGCTTCCGGCCACTCTGCTCGCCGGCTTTGTGAGCAGCACCCTGACAGTCTATCTGCTGCATCGCGCAGGGCCGGACGTCCTGGGCTTTGCCTTTGGGCCGTCTGCCGGCTGGCTTGCCTTTGCCGCTCTGGGGGCGCTGGCAATCATCGTGACTCTGGGGGCTACGGCCTGGTTGTACTCAGGATGGCAGGCAGCGCGCTTCGCCGGCGGCAGAAGCGGCGGCGCCGGCTACATTGTTTTGTTTCTGGTCAGTTTGGTGTCAGGCGGATTTCTCCTGGAGCTGGAAAAGATCGATCTGCAAACGATCATTGCACTGGGAGCGATTACCTTCAGCCTGTCAGGCATCCTGGCCATGACTGCGGCGATTCTGCGCAGCCGAACGGCGGGGCTGGAACTGCAGCTCTACATGGAGACAGACCAGGCCCGCTCGATTATTACACGCGACTTGTTGCTGCTCTTCTTTCATGCGCTGCCGGGCAACACCGTCAGCCGACTATTTGGATGGTTCAGCTATACGCGCTTTCCGCGTCCCATCATGCGCGTCATCCTGCGAGTCTTTGCAAATTCTTATCGCATCAATCTTGATGAAATGGAAGGCACGCTGGAAGACTACCGCTCCCTGAACCTCTTTTTCACGCGCCCCCTGCGCGCTGGAGTTCGTCCGGTGGATCGCGCGGCCAACGTTGTTGTTTCGCCGGTGGACGGAATGTTATCGCGCATGGGCCCCGTAGAAGACGGCCTCATGATCCAGGCCAAAGGCATGATGTATTCCGCTGCCGACCTGCTGGAGGGATCGGCTTTTGCGCCCGGCTTCGAAGGCGGGCAGTATTGTGTGCTCTATTTGAGTCCCCAGGACTACCATCGTATTCACAGCCCGGCGGAAGGGCGTGTGCTCGGATACAGCTACCAACCCGGTCGACTTTTCCCGGTCAACATGCTGGCCGTGCATGGGTTGCACGGCCTGTTTCCAAAGAACGAGCGTCTGACGACTTACATTGATACCGGCCGCGGAAAGATCGCCGTGGTAAAAGTGGGCGCAACCAACGTCGGTCGCATTCGGGTCACCTACGACCGTATGCGAACAAATCGATGGTTCCGACGTCCCCGCGCTGTGAATTACGAACACCCGCCGACAATGGAACGGGGCGCGGAGCTCGGCAGATTTGAAATGGGTTCCACGGTGATTCTGATGTTTGAGCCCGGGACCTTCCGCTTTGATCCCGAAATCAAAGATGGGACCAGGATGCAATACGGGCAGAGACTCGGAGTGCTACAACGTCGCGGAAGGAAATGAAAAGGCCCGGCTTTTCAGCCGGGCCCGGTCTTAAGATTGCTGGTGTAGGCGCCGTCCTACTCTCCCACAGAGCGAACCCTGCAGTACCATCGGCGATGAGGGGCTTAACTTCTGTGTTCGGGATGGGAACAGGTGTACCACCCTCTCTATTGGCACCAACAGTAGGACACTGCTCCCGAAGGCGGAGCCCGGTCAAGAAAAAAAGCAACCGCCTCCCGGCACAAAATTCTGGAGCCAACGGTGGCAAACAGGGTCCCGCTATCGTTCCGCTTCCCTTCCGGAGGCATGCGAAAAGCCTTGAGCCGGCCGGCGGACATGGCAGAATGCAACATGTTCGCGAACCGCCTGGGCCTGAGGGGCCGGGTTACTGTCACTCTGCTCTGCCTGGCGATCGTTTCGCTTCTGTTTGGCATTGTATCCTATCGCTTGATGGTGCATCTGCTGGAAGCGGAGCTGCGAAATCGACTCAAGAATCTTGCACAACTGGGCGCGCTGTCCATTGACGCCGACGCGTTCGCCAGGCTGAGCGCAAAGGCCTCTCCCGACCTGCCAGAAGCGACGCGTCTGGGACTCGAATTCTCATCGGACTATCGTCTTGTTTCCGAACAGCTCAACGACATTCGGGACGCCGAACCAACCCTGATTCACTACGTCTACACGCTACGCACCAGTAGCCAGCCCCAGGAGGCGCTTTTTGTCGTAGATGCGGACACGCTCAATCTGCTTGAGGCGGCCCGCTCCGGGGATGTTTCCGAAGAAATCTCGCGTTTTGGAGCCGCCTACGATCTGGAGCCGTTTCCTGTGGCGCAAATTGCGCTGGCTCAAGGCCGAACCATGGTCGAGCAGGAATTCGTATACGACGAAGAGTACGACCTGAACGCTATCTCCGGCTACGCTCCGATCTACGGACCCGATGGCCGCTACGCAGGCTTGCTCGGCGTGGACATGTCGGATGCTGATCTGCGGGCCGCCCTGGGACGCGCCCGCCAGCTCTGGCTCTGGTCCTTCCTCTTCATCCTGACCCTGGTAGTCGGATTATTGCTGTACGCTTTTCGCGCTATTGCGCGCCCCTTTAAAGAACTCCGGCTCGCCGCCGAAGCGATTGGCCGGGGAGACTTCTCAAGACCCGTTGAGATTCCGGGCAACGATGAACTCAGTGACTTCTCGCAGACTTTTGATCGCATGCGCCAGGACCTTTCCGAGGCGCGTTCAAGCTTGGAATCCGAGGTCCAGGAGCGGGCCCGCGCCGAACAACGCTACCGGCTTTTGTTTTCGGGCACGCAGGACCTGGTCATTGTGCTGGATCCGCAATTTCGTGTTCTGGAGGCGAACCGCGTCGCCTGCACGCTAACGGGACACACGATGCGATCGATCCTCGGCCAGCAGCTCAGCGAACTGCTGGACTTCCCGATGAGTGACAACGCCGCCCGTGCAGGCCTGCTCGCGGAACTCAAACAATTCCGGGAAGAACGGGGATCCATGATGAGACCGCTCCGAATCCGGCGAAGAACCGATCATTCCGTCGCAGAACTGCATGCTCGATTTGAGTTTGTACAGCTTCCTGACGAGCAAGAAGAGATACTGGTTCGGGCATCTCCGGTTTTTGAAGATCCACTCTTACGTCACCTCGCTTACGAAAAGCTTGTATTTAAGCTGCCAAACGATATCGCCCTTGTGGACCAGCTGGTGCACCGGCTTTCCCAGAGTCTACGTGCGCATTGTGCGGAAGGCGAAGAAGCGGTCCTTTCGGTTGCCCTGCGGGAAATCATTGTCAATGCGATTGAGCACGGAAATCTGAACATCACCCACGGAGAAAAAAGCCAGGCCCTTGACGAAGGTCGCCTGATCGAGCTTTTCCGCGAAAGGTTGCACGATCCCCGCTTTCGAAACCGCTGCGTGACAGTGACCTGCCGTGTAACCAGGCAACAGGCGGCTTACGTAATTACGGACGAGGGCGACGGTTTCGATTTTGCAAAGCTGGCCAATCTCGGTCAGACCGAGATCGAACGAGCGGATAAAGCCCACGGTCGCGGCATCTTCTTGACCCGACAGTTTTTCGACTCAGTCGAGTACGAACCGCCGGGTAACCGCGTCCGCTTGCTGCGCCGGTTTCGCTCGCCGGAGTAGTCGAACAGAACTGCGACGTAAATTGCACTCAGGGGCCGACACTCAGGTAAAGGCCCTTCACCTGATTCCAGATTCCCGGCAATTCCAGCAAACTCCCCAGAACAAAATCCGCACCGGCCAGGGTCTCTGCCGGTGTGTGCTCCGGGTCCGGAACCACAACCGCACGCATGCCGGCCGCGAGTGCCGCGCGCAAACCTGTAAGCGAGTCTTCGATCACCAGACAACGCACGGCCGGCACACCCAGTTTTCGGGCCGCTGTTCGAAAGATCGCCGGGTCCGGTTTGCCCTGCTCTTCAAATTCGGCCGAACAGAGTCTCTCAAAGAACGTTTCCAGGCCGGTTTTGCGGAGTGCGCATTCAATCACACGCAGGTGGGAGGATGAGGCGACCGCCATCGGCAGGGACTGTGCTTTCAGGAATTGCACACTTTCCCGCGCTCCCGGGAGCGGTTCGCCGTGCGCTTCAATAAGTTCCATCACCCGATCGATGATCTGTGCTTCGAGGCGGGCCAGGGGCACCTGGTTCTCATCCCAGGGCTCCCTCGCATGACGAAAGGATACCGCCTCGTCAATTCTCATGCCCATGGTTTCTTTGCAGCGTTCGGCAGTGAGCTGGATACCGACCCGCGCGAAAAGTTCCTGCTGGGCGCGCACCCAGAAGGGCTCAGAATTGATGAGCAGACCATCCAGATCGTAGATGACGGCCTCTGGCCCGGCAAATTCAGGCATCGAGAAAGCGTTTGCCGTACATGAAACGCCAGATGTTCTTCAGAAGTCCGCGGCTGTTTTCTTCGCCGATTTCTTTAAGGAATTCCGTTTGAGCGCTCTCCCAGTACGGATAGGCTTTTCCCAGGGCTTCCCAGCCGACCGGTGTCAATTCGAGTTCACGCCGGCGCCGATCGGTAGGTGCCGCGAATCCCACGTAGCCCATCTTTTCGAGCGGCTTGAGGTTGCGGGTCAGAGTTGTACGGTCCATGACCAACAGGTCCGCCAGGGCCGAAAGGCTGATGCCTTTGCGGCGACCGATGGCCGCCAGGATGGCGAACTGTGTGGAACGCAATCCGGACGGCTCCATTCGCTCGTCGTAGTGGCGGGTGACCAGGCGCGAAGCCTTGCGAAGGTTGAAGCTGACGCACGTGATTCCCACGCGCTTCAACTTCGTGCGATCCACAGGATACGCGACTTCGAAGGCCCCGGCCTTTTTCACGGCTTTGCTCAGCCTTCCACTCGTTCGATAATCGTGGCCACACCCATGCCGCCGCCAATACAGAGCGTGATCAAGGCGTAGCGCTTTTTGCGGCGCTCCAGCTCATCAATCGCCGTACCCAGCAGGATCGCACCCGTGCCGCCCAATGGATGGCCGAGAGCGATCGCACCACCGTTCACGTTGATTTTCTCGGAAGGGATCTTCAGTTCCTTTTGCACGTAGAGCACAACGGCAGCGAACGCTTCGTTGATCTCCCAAAGGTCGATGTCGTCTGCTTTCAAACCGGCTTTCTCCAGCGCCTTCTTAGAAGCTTCGACTGGACCGGTCAGCATGATGGTCGGTTCCGTGCCAACGGCCGCGGTCGCCACAATGCGTGCGCGGGGTTTGATGCCGGTTTCCTTCACGGCGCGGTCGTTGCCCAGAAGAACCACTGCTGCGCCATCCACAACTCCGGAACTGTTGCCGAGCGTATGCACGTGCTCGATTTTGGGAGTCTCTTTGTAGGTCTTCAGAGCAATCGCGTCGAGTTGCTTCTCGCCGATGGTCTTGAAGACCGGTCCCAGATTCGATAGAAAGTCGAAGTCCGACTCAATGCGCGGATGTTCGTCCAGTTCGATCATCTCATCGTTCTGACCCTTTACCGGGACGATGCTCTTCTTGAAGTAGCCGTTCTTGATCGCCTGGTCAGCTTTCTGTTGCGAAGCCACCGCGAAACGGTCTACATCCTCGCGACTGAAGCCTTCGCGGGTTGCGATCAGGTCCGCCGAAATGCCCTGGGGCACCAGATTGTAGTGTTCGGCAATTACGGGGTTTCCAATGCTCATGTCCAGGTCGCCCATATCCGCACCCATCTTGACCCGGCTCATAGATTCCACGCCACCGGCAACTACCAGATCCATCTGTCCGGACCCAACCATACCCACACCGTTGTTCACGGCCTGCAGGCCAGACCCACAAAACCGATTCACCGTGTAGCCGGGCACTGTGTCCGGCCAATCGGCGGCCATAACCGAATAGCGGGCCACACAGGCTGACTGCTCATTTACCTGGGACACACAACCGAGGATGACATCTTCTACTTTTCGGGGATCGAGTTTGTTTCGATCCGCGAGCGCCGTCAGACAGGCGGCAGCAAGATTCTGCGGGTGAACATTTGCCAGTACACCACGCTTCTTGCCTTTGCCGCGGGGCGTACGAACATGATCCAGCACGTACACGTTTTCCATTGTATCCTTCCTCCCACCGCGGGACCCTACCCGCCAGTGGTGTATATGCACCTAATTATAGGTGCATATACACAATTCGGGCCGGTTTCGTCAAGCTTTTTGGTTATGGTGGGGGAAGGTGCCGGCCAAACGGCTTTTTCAGGTGGACTGGCAGTCCGATAGCCCTCATGTCCTCCCCCATGGCGCTGTTTCGAGACTTCTTTCGGATTCAGGAGCGAGGCAGCATGTCGCCCGCCATGCAGGAGGTGCTGGAACGCGAAGAGTACAATGGGGGGCGGGTCGCCAATCGGTTTCGATACATCTTTGCGCTGTTTTTTGCGCTACTCGCTTACCTGAACGTGCGGGGAGCCACGGGAGATGCCCTTGCGAATTACAGCGCCCTTGGCGCCTACGTAGCGGTTACGATCGTGCAGACCTTGCTCCTGCGACGTGCTTCGCGAACCGTGATGCGCTCCCTCAATTATGTGGGCATCGTTTTGGACTTTGCGATCATTCTGAGCCTCCTGCTCTTTTACACGTACGATATCAGTCCTGACAATCCGGGCTTCGCCATCAAGAACTCGGTATTGTGGCTTTTTCTTCTGCCCCTGGCAATGACCGCGATTCAGTTTCAGACGCGCCCCCTTGGTCTGGCCCTGTTCCTTTTTATGCTGATATACTTCTCTTTAGTGGCGGCGACCCTGCTGGGCGACACGCCCCATACGACAGACTGGAAGGAATATGTTCTTGGCCCGGCGATTATTCTGACGGATATACTGTTCACGCGATCGAGCGCCGTTGCCGGTCTGGGATTGGTTCTGATGTACGTTATTTACCGTGCAATTCGCATGGTTCGGCGCATCGGAGAGATCGAAGCCCAGAAAACCAGCCTGTCGCGCTACTTCTCTCCGGATGTCGTGGACGAAATTACCAGAGAAGGCGACTCTATGGTCGGCGGGAGGCAACCGGTTACGGTGCTCTTCAGCGATATTCGGGACTTCACTGCCATGTCGGAAGGCATGGATACAGAAGAGCTGGCCCATTTTCTGGGAGAATTCCGGGAGCGCATGGCCCGCGCCATCTTCGCGCAGAACGGAACTCTGGATAAATTTATCGGCGATGCGATCATGGCCACTTTCGGTACGCCGCGACCCTCCGGAATTCCGGGCGAAGACGCGAGGCACGCGGTCGACGCCGCCCGCGGTATGCAGTCCGAACTGCTACGCTGGAACGAAGAAAGAATCGCGGCCGGACAGCGTCCGGTTCGCATCGGCATCGGATTGCACACCGGAGAAGTATTTGCAGGCAATGTCGGCAGTGGCAGCAGACTGGAATATACAGTGATCGGCGATGCCGTCAACACGGCCTCTCGCATAGAGTCCCTTTGCAAGAAGCTCGATTCCGTGCTCTTGATCTCCGAACAGGTTTACGAACTGGCAAACCGCCCGGCCGATGCAAGCCGCATGCCACGGGTCCGTGTCAAAGGTAAGGCGGAGCCACTCCAGGTGTATCGAATTGGCGTCAAGCTGAGCGAACTGACAGCAGCCTCCTGATTCATTCAACAGGCGCTCCCCCGGCACTCCTTTGTACCGCAATCCGTTGCTTTTTCTTTTTTCTGTGCAGATTAACGACGGAAAGATTATCTTAGTGATCCTGGCGGTCTTCAGGGAACAGGACGGCTACAGCGAGATGACGCGTCCGAATCCAAAACCAAAATCGCAGACAAATCGAAAGACAGTCGTCGTGGCCGGCGCCAGTGGATTTGTGGGAAGGGATCTCATCGAGCGACTGCGAACGCAGTACCGCGTTGTGGGGCTGACCCGGAGCCCTGCCCGAAAGGACCAGGACGGAATCGAATGGCGCAACTGCGACCTGTTCTCCGTGTTGCAGACCGAAAACGCCCTCAGGGGTGCAGACTACGCGGTCTACCTGGTGCATAGCATGTCCCCCGCCGCACGGCTCAGCCAGGGGTCCTTTGCGGATATTGACCTTTTGTTGGCCGACAATTTCGCCCGGGCCGCCCGGCACAATCGGGTGAAGCAAATCCTGTATATCGGCGGCCTGATTCCGGAAGGCCCTGAACTCTCGGAACACCTGAAAAGCAGACTCGAAGTGGAACACGCCCTCGCGGCAACCGGCGTCCCGGTCACAACTTTTCGGGCCGGCTTGATCCTGGGAGCCGGTGGTTCTTCGTTTCAGATGATGGTGCGCCTGGTTGATCGCCTTCCGATTATGATCTGCCCCGCGTGGACCCGCTCCCTTTCCTGCCCGGTGGAACTGGCGGTTGTCGTCGACGCCATCCAGCGGGCGATGGGAACCCGAAGCTTCTATCGGAGAAGCATCGATCTGGCCGGTCCCGAAGTGATCAGCTATGTGAACCTCATGCGCCTGACCGCCGGGGCCCTCGGAAAACGCCGTTTCATGCTCACTGTGCCTCTCTTTGCACCCTGGCTCTCGTTGCTCTGGATACGCATCTTCTCGGGCCAGAGCATGAGCCTCATTCGTCCTCTGGTCCAAAGCCTGCGGCACGACATGTTGCCGCGGGCCGGGCACACCTTTTCCAGGCGCGGACGCCCCTTGAGCGCGGTGCTCGAAGAAGCCGCACGGATCGAACCCAGGTCGCCGACCGGGCGGGGCGCCCCGCCTGCAAACAAGAAGAGACGCAACAATGTCTGCTCGGTTCAACGTCTGCCTTTGCCCGCCGGTTCAGACGCGCTGGAAGTCGCGGTCGACTACGCCGGCTGGTTACCGCGGTTCCTGCGACCCCTCCTGGATGTGCAGAGACACCCTCCCGGGCGGATCCTCGTGCGACTCAGGTTTCTGGAAACTCCGCTTCTGGAACTGACCTACGCGCCGGAACGCAGCACGGCCGGTCGCGCCCTTTATTATATCACCGGCGGTTGGCTCCGGGCGAAGAGTATCGACGGCCCCCCGGGCCGCCTGGAATTCCGGGAATGCCCGAACCACAGGCACCTGCTGTCGATTGTGCTGGATTTTGAACCCGCGCTGCCGTGGCCGGTGTACCTGATTACCCAGGCCCCGGCCCACCTGTTTGTCATGCGCGCCTTCGGTCGGCATCTTGGGAGAGCAGGTCGACAAACCGGACCTTCTGTGCTATGATGACCCACCCCGGAGGTACTATATGCTGAATGCAATCTTGCTCACCCTGCTTGCCGGAATTGCGGGCGCCTGCGCGATGTCCGCTGTAATGTATGGCATCCACGCAATCGGCGCCGCCAATGCGGACATGGTACGCGCGCTCGGCAGCATTGTGACCCGCAAATATGAAGGTTCTTTTGGCCCGGGCCTGGTGATTCATGCTATCTCGGGGGCGATGTTCGCCTTTCCGTACTCGGTTGTGTTGGGAATTGTACCGGCCAGTGGCGCCGGACCGATCGCCGGAATCGGAGCCCTGATGGGATTTTTCCACGGCTTCGTCGTGAGCTTTCTATTGATCGCAATGGTGGCGGAAAGCCATCCCGTGGAGCAGTTTCGGCGAACCGGGATCTCTGTTGCCGTCGCTCATATTTTCGGCCACATTGTCTACGGCGCCGTCGTCGGACTTCTGGTGGCGGTCCTGCACATCAGCCTGATCGCCTCCGCGTAAGAAAGCGAAGAAGCGATTTCGGTGACGGTCACGGTGGTTTGGCAGTCGCGCCCGGCATTCCCGGTCCGTGCCATTGCAACCGCAAGAGGGACAAATCGTCGCCGGGCTGACCCAGGCGGTCCAGTTCGGAGACGATGGCCTCCAGATTCGCGTGAGTGGTTTCGACGATGGTCCGGAACTGCGAAGGATCCTCGCTGAACTGCACCCGGTCGCTACCCTCTCGAATGAGATCGTCGCGACCGTCCGATCCCGCAACGAGAATGTCTCCGCGCTCCAGTTGGAGAGAGACAACGACGGGGTTGAAAGGCAGCCAGTGCGCGCCCAGTTTTGGCAGGTTGTGTACTTCTTCAATGAAAGTTGCCCGGTCATTGCGCAAGAGCACGGTCGACGGGTGATCGGCATTGATATAGTGCAGAACTCCGCTTTCGTCGTGCAAAACGCCAACAGCAACGGACACAAGCATGTAACCGGCAAAGCTACAGAAAACCGCGTTTAGATCGAACACCAGCCGACGCAGCCATTCGGCAGGCTCCTCCCGCACGTTGCTGCCCGTCTCGCGGGCCTCATGCACAATCGACTCGAAAACGGCCCCCAGAACCAATGCGCCTCCCGCTCCCTGAATGGACTTACCCATTGCGTCTGCGTTCAGAAAAACGGTATAGGACTGCCCGTTCAGAAAGACCGTCCGCGCCAGACAGATGTCACCGCCGATCTGCTCTTCCCATTTCTTAAATCGAAACTGCTTCTTCTGCCGCACAAAGCTGCCGACCTCGGTTTGCGAACCCAGGACTTCTACCCGACTCAAAGGCCGGATTAATAGCGAGGTGAGATAGTAGTCGCTGTCCTGCCGCAGTTTGAGATCCTGAACCTGGTGCAGCGTTTCCCGCAACTCACGGGTCTTCTCCCGGACCTTGTCTTCAAGCCCCGAATACAGGAGGGCATTTTCCAATGAAACGGCCGCCTGCGCCGAAAGAACGGAGAGCAGTTCTAACCGCTCGCGCGTAAAGGCCCCCTCGACGGCGTCGTTTTCCAGATAGAGCACGCCAGCCAGCCTTCCGTGCAACATGATGGGTGCACAGAGCAGGCTACGCACGCTCCGGGTACGGATGGACGGATCGTCCCGAAACATGCCTTCGGTCAACGCATTGCCCAAAACGACGCTTTCGCCGGTACGGAGCACGTAGTGAACCACGGAAAGAGGCAACCCTTCCACTTCCTCAAGCGAGCAGCTCTCGGCGGTGGTGGATGGACTCTGCTCCACATCTCCCCGCGCTCGAACGCGAAAAACACCGTCTATCTCCTGAATCAGAAAGCCTCGCCTCGCGCCGCCCTGGACCATGAGAATCTCCATCAGCGTCTGATGCAGCCGGGGCAAAACGATTTCGCGCGAAATGGCCCGGGAGGCCATGCCGATCGCCTGCACATCCAGGCTGGAAGCCGAAGTGATTCCGGTTCGAGTCGCGTCAGCACGCACATCGGCCGGGGCAAGTTTGAATTCGCGCATGAGGCGCTCCACGACGGCGCTGGCGCCCCACTGGCGGTAGTGATCCACCGCCTGAGCCATGTGCGTACGGCCCGCATCAATCAACCCCAAAGAGCTGAGGTAACGGCCACTTCGATCCAATATCAGCGCCTGCACGCGATGGCTTTCGCTTTGGGTGCCGGCGCGACGGGCCTGGCCATAGCAACGACCGGCAAGGTCCGGCTCCCCGTTCGCCAGCGCATACTCTGCGGCCACGAGATTAGCTCGCGCTTCAAAATTCATGGGGGCGTCAACCGCAATGCTTTCGAAGTACTTTGCGCTTTTCCGCAAACGGCGACGGGCACGCACACGCTGGGCGCTACTCAGGCGGGGCATAGAGGCCGCCAGAGTCAGAGCCTCCCAAAAATAGAACTCCGGTCCCAACACAAGGCCCAGGGCCGGTTCGAGTACATCCCGGCATTTTCTGGCGGTTTCCAGGGCTTGATCAAGCGCCCCGATCAGGTAGAACGACTGGAGACGCAGAACGTGAAAGAAAATAAGCGTCACCGGATTGCCCGACTGCATCTCTTCCTCGTGGGACCGCGTATCATACTCTCCATCGTCCCACGTATCGAGCGCCCTGGTCAATCCGCGCAGGTGCCGATTGGCCTGTAACACGAGCAGAAAATCGTTCTCTACATCGCGATCTCCGGTGCGGTCGGTGAAACGCAGAAAAGAACGGGCCTGACGATCCTGCTCCGCCAGGGAATCGCCCCGGGCCACACTCGCAAAGATGCGGTTCGCGAGGGCATAGCCGGCGTACACGTGGTCCCCGGCTTCCAGGCCAGCTCGAAAGGCGGTGCGCAGATACTTCGTATTGCGGCGCATGTCATCGACCCAGTGGTTGATGAACGAACCGTAGATCACGTGCATGGGTGACCGCAATCCAGCGTTGTCAAAATCGGCGTTCATGCGCAAAGCCATGCGACCCATTGCATGGGCAGCCAGGCGTCGACCGAAGGGGTGAACCAAAAGCACGGCGTAGGTCATGTATGCGTATGCGGAAACATTCGAATTACCGTAGCGCAGGGAGAGCAATACCATGCGCAGGGTCGTGACCGCAAAAAGGTTCTGGTTTATGAAGAATGCCGATGGCGTAATTGCCATAAGCAAATTCAATATCGCTTCTGCACGCCGGTCTTTGATCTCGGGAAGTTGTTCGAGTGCGTTCACTCCGCTTCCCCGACGCCGCCAGGTAACACGCAAGACGGTCAGCAGTACGCGGGGCACACCCGGGTGTTCCGGCAGGCGGTAATTCAGGCGCCGCAGGCCCTCAATGCCGGTTCGGATGGCCCGGGAATGACGACCCATATTCGTGAGCAGAGTGACCCGCAAATTATAGACCCGCACAGCATCAAAAGCATCGCGGGCCCGTTTGGCGATGACCTCCGCAAGGGACTCGGCCGCTTCGTAGTGTCCGTTCAAATACTCGCTTTGAAGTGCTTCCAGATTCAGAGAGTAGGTGAGCTCGTATTGATCGCTCCAGGGATCTGGAGGCAACAGCTCCAGACCCACGCGGGCGTATTTCAAGGCCGCTCCATGAGCCGCATTCTCGCGCGCGCGGCTGGCGGCCTCGAGATTCAATCGAGCCACCTGCAGGCGCTCCGGTGGATCCTTTACGAGAGCCCGGCTCGCGTTCCAGTGACCCACAAGTTCAAAAAGGACAGTCGCCGCGTTGCCGTTCAGCGTCTGCTGATTTGTCAGAAAGATCGCCGCTCGTCTGTGCACTTGCGCAAGTTCCGCTTCACTCTGCTTTTTGTAGGCGGCGCGCTGCACCTGATCGTGCAGGAACAGATAGTACGGTTCGAAGGTCGTGTCGTGATATTGCTCAATCAAAAGCCCCGCCGAAGTGAGTTCCTGTAGAGCCTGATCGAACTCGGTCGCATTCAGTCCGGAGACCGCACTGGCCGCATCCCGGGAAAACCGGTTTCCCAGGCAGGCGGCCGTCTCCAGCAAACGGCGCGCGCTCGGGGCCAATTCGTCAATGCGCGCCGCCATAAACTCAATGACGTTTTCGGTGACCTGTAAACGCCCGATGTCTGCCGGATCCCACACCCAGCGGCCGTAACGCGGATGGAAACGAAGCAACCCGTCCCGGTGAAGGGAATTCAGGAGTTGACCAACAAAGAACGGATTTCCGTGCGTGCGCAGTTGCAGCAGCTGCGCAAGCGGCATGGCTTCTTCGGCGGTCGTATTCAGCGTGTCTACAATCAACTCCGTAAGATCCGGCAGGCCCAGCGGGCGCAACTTCATGATCGAAGCGGCATGTCCCATCTCCTGCAAATCGGAGACCAATTCGCGCACGGGATCTTCCACGTCGTCTGTGCCCGGACGATAGGAAACGATCACATGCAAGTAACGGGCGTCGGCGTCAATGACCAGGGTCCGCAAAAGCTCAAGCGAAGGAGTATCAGCCCAATGCAGATCGTCCAAAAAAACGGTCAGTGGGTGCTCGCGCTGGGCGAATAGCTGTACGAAGCGTAACATTGAGGTCTGAAAACGATTGCGGGACTCGCGGGCCGGAAGATCCGGAATCGGCGGCGCTTCACCTATGATTCGCTCCAGCTCGGGTATCACCTGGCAGATGACCCCTGCATTCGAGCCCAGGGCCCGAACGATGCGCGTGCGCCATCGATCCACCGTCGACTCCTCCTCGCGCAGGAGCAGTCGGACCATTTGAGTCAGCGCGCGCAGCCAACCCAGGTAAGGCGCGTTGCGCTCGTATTGCTCGTACTTTCCGGAGAGGAAAAATCCACCGCGCGCCGAAGCTGTTTGCAGCATCTCTCGAATGAGCGCTGATTTCCCGCTGCCGGCGGGACCTTCAACCACACTCAGCGCCACCGAGCGCGCAAGCGACCGCTCGTAGTCCGAGTGCAGCTGTTCCAATTCTTTGGAACGGCCATACAGGCGCGTGCCGACAAGGAAACGATCCGAACGATCTTCGTCTCCGGGAATGAATTCATCGATCTTGCCGGAGGCTTCGAAGGCCTGCAGACAACGATTTAAATCGGCCTGCAGCCCGTGAGCGCTCTGGTAGCGTTCGGTCGGGGCCTTTTCCAACAGGCGCATTACAATACGCGCAATCATGAGCGGCAGGGCCGGACAAAGTTCCGTCAGGTCTTCCGGATGCCTGGCGATGTGCGCGTGAATAATCTCGTTTGCGCCCTTGCCGGAGAAAGGCGGTCGGCCCGCAAGAATCTCATAGAAAACGGCGCCAAGGGAATAGAGGTCGGACCGCTGATCTACAGGCCGATTCATGCGCCCTGTGGACTCGGGCGCCGTGTAAGGCAGATCGCGCAAGGAAAGCTGGTCCTGGGCCTCAATCTGGGCCCCCGGTGCCACCCGAATCGCGCGACCAAACGAAATCAGGGTTGCCTGCCCCGGGTCCGCGCCCACCAGAATGGACCCGGGGTCAATGCGGCGCAATAAGATCCCGGCCCCGTGTATGGCCGCGACGATCTCAGAAAGACGGAGAGCCAATTTGAGAAAAGCGAGCGGCGAGTCGAAAGCGCCTGGCATGGAGGATAGCGGTTCCCCTTCGCAGTCCTGGAGCAACAGGCGATCTTCAACCATCTCCAGGACCACCGGCACACCCGGATGGGAAACGCTTCGAAGCAATCGCTCCTCATGAAGTAAACGTTGCCGACCCTGCACGAAGCCGGGCTGATCGGCCGCGCTCAGCCCCAGGCAGTGTCTGCCGTTTTGATCCTGAACCCGTTCCAACCGGACATTACCGTCATCCAGAAGAATGGAGAGAACTTGTAGTTGGTCCAGTGCCATGAAGCCTGTCTGCTACTCCGGCAGCTGCGCCGGTTCGGGCAGCATACTCCGACTTGCAGGGGAGGCATTGGCACCGGCTTCCTGAAGCATGCTGACGATGGACGTCTGATTGCGGCTGCGCGCGATGGCCAGCGCCGTCTGACCGTTGCTGAGGCGCGCATTTGTATTTACACCGCGCTCGATCAGCGCACGCACAGTTTCGGGTTGATTCTTGTACACAGCCAGGATGAGAAGCGGCCAACCGTTGTAGGCATAGTCGGGGTGCGCGCCTTCGCGTATCAGGCGCACGGCCCCGGCACCGTCGCCGGCGTAAATCAATCGGTAGGCCCGCGCCGCCAGTTCCTGCCGCTCCTCCTCGGAAAGACGGATCTCACCTTCGACCACGGTGCCCCCAAAAAGATCAGTGAGGTTGGGTTCCGGATTGCCAACGAAGGCGTAATTGTATGCGATTTTTCCATCCCATCGATCGTGATCCACCCACATGGCGCTTTCGCGAAGGGCCGGGTGATTGCCGTAATGAACCGAAGCGGCTGAAAAATCAGAGTAGGATTTGTACGCTTCTCCCATACTCTTTCCCGCAAAGAGGTAGTGAGTGATGTTCCGAAACGCATCTCCAAACCAGTTTGCATAGTAAGCCGAAAATCCGGCTTCCATGAATGGCTGCGAATACATGGCCACGCGCCGGTCGGCTTCGACCTGGTCAATCTGGCCGATATCAAAGCCCGCGTTGCCGGCCGTAAAACAACCGTACAACATCACGATCGCGCCCGGAGCAGGATGCAGGGCCCGAATCTCGTCGGCTGAGACAAAACGTCCTTTCAGAGCGAAGCCGCCTACACTGCGGGGCGGTGTATTGCCGTCATAGACACCGTGACCGCGGTACATGAGGAAGTGGGCGCCTTCGATCGCCGCTCGAATCTCGTTCCAATCGTTGTTCGGCGTGTAAAACTCCTTCACGTCCACGCCATAGCGACGCAGGACTTCTGCCGTCTCTCTCAGGTGTTCGATCTCTTCGAGGGTCCAGCGTCCGGTGTCTCCGTCAATCGGCGCACCAATCAGAACCGCACGCAGGTTGGCGATCTGAACCGTGCGGGCTGCTGGCAGGACGACGTCGCGTTGCCGAACGGCTCTGGCGGCCGCGGGTGGCGCGACCTGGGTGGGCGAACTCGACAGGACAGGCGGATCGGCCGCTATGCCGGTGAGCAACAGGAAACCAAAAAACAACGCCAGCCAACCCGAAGCCCGTCGCCTCATATCCGCCTCCCCGAAAGGACGCCTCCCGGCGTCTTGTTACAGGAATTACGTGCCGGGCACCGCATTTGCGCAAGTTGAAATCGGGGCCGGGACCCACGAAAGCGGGGGCGCCCGATCAAAGCAGCGACATAAGGCGGCAGGCTTCAATCGGATCCATGCAGGCTTTGTATTGACCAATGCCAGGAATCGGTGCAAAATCGCCCCGGTGTGCCCGATGGGTGCGCCGGGGGGACACTCTGATGCAAGACCGACAGATGGTTGCATGTGAGGAAGAGCACGAGATCATATACGTTCTTCGCAAATTCGGAAAGCGGCAGACCCGGGAGAACATCGCGCGCCTGCAGGAGTTCTGCCGGGCCCACAAAGCAGACCCAACCTTCGCACCGCACAACCGAGAAAGCTTCTACAGGTATTTGAATGGCACGGGTTTGCTTGTACGTCTTGAAGACGCCCATGCAGCCGTGGATTCGGCGCTGCTGCTTGACATACTGAATTCGGTGATCGGCCTGTACCGTTCCGGAGAGAATACAATTACGACCGCCATAGTCGATCTGGAAAACCAGTTCAATCGTTTGAAGGCTCGCGGCGCCAGTGTAAGCTCGCCTGAATCCATGCGGTTGCGTGAAATGCTCGATCACGCGCTCAGCTCGACCGAAAACCTTGTGGATCAGGCAAACGTGGCGATCAACGGAATGCTTGCCAACGTCGAGGGAGAGTTCCGCCGTATCGGCCAGGCAATTGAAGAGATGGTGCCCCCCATGGTGCAGGACCGCGTACGCGCCGTGAACGCCGAGATTGAGCGGCTCGCAAGTAGCGTGCGGGATCGTGCAAAGCGCGATTGACGGGAGCCCGCCGGACGAAAGCCTGCGCCATGCGGACGAGCTTGATCGCCTGTCTGCCGGTGCTGCTCAGCGCCGGGTCGCTGTTTGCGCAGGTCGATGACTTCATCTTCGATCCGGCAGATCCGCTGAGCATTGAGACCGCGGACGATTCCCGGACGCCGGGGCGACATGAATGGAAGGCGATCTATTCCGCTCGCCAGATTGAAATCCGCGCCCTTCTGTTTGTGCCCCAAAACGTGTCGCCAACATCGCCGATCGTAGTTCTGTACCATGGCATGAGTCAGGCCGAAAATGCCTACCGGGAAGCGGCAGAATTCTTTGTGGCGCGAGCCGAAGAGCGTGGCTTCGTTCTGTTGAGTGTTCAGAACTACTGGCCCATAGGACAGACGCGTCACCAGTGGACCACAGCCGAACTACTGTACCACAGCAGCCGCGCCGGCGCAGTTATGGTGCAGGAAATTCGTCGGCTCCAAATCAGTCAGGGGCCGGCCTACACTTTCGGCCATTCCGCCGGTGGATTTGCGGCTATCTGCGCAGCCCTGTTGTTCCCGGATATCTATTCGGGCTTCGGAGCCAACAAGGCCAACTACTACCAGGACGAAGTGGACCTCACGCTGCGGGCGTTCGTTGAGCGTAGCTTCCGGGAAAATCTCCAGCGCGCGCCGCACGACCTGGTGGGCACCACGGTGCTGGGAGGGCCGCAGGACGCGGCCCGGGTCCGCCATCAAATGCCCCAGGCGCGCATTTTTCTGAAAGAGAACCTCGATATCCCGCTCGAAAACGGGGACTTCCCGGACGAGCCGCACAACATATCCGATGCTGACTTTGAGTTCTTCTGGAGCATGGTCTCGCGATGAGATTGCGGACGGGCGCGGCGCTCTTTGGTGTTTGGCTGGCTGGCCCTGGCATGGCGGCCCTTTCCGGCGAAGAACACAGCCTGATGCCCGACGGTGTGCGCCTGCGGGGACCCGTGGAGCGCGTGCGGGAATATCGGGTGGAAGTTCGAAGCTCGGAGACTGGCGAACTCGTCGAAAGCGCTTACCGGGAATTCATGCAGGAACTTCGTTTTGATTCGGGCCGCCTGGTTTATGCGCGCTCCTATCTGAGCGCGTCGGACGATATCCTCGAATCGTTTTTGCCGCCACGGCCTTTTTTCCCGGTCCCGGCGGTCGACGCCTGGTATACAACGCGGGCGACGTATTTTGGTGAGCGCCTGGCCGGAGTGACACGAAGCAGTGACGATGGACTTGCGACTGAAACCTGGCAGTTTGAAGCGAGCGGACTGTTGCAGACGCTCGAACGCAACACCCGTTATCTGGAACCAGGCACGTATTTACCAGACCCCGAATCAAGAACCGTCGCCCGCTTCTCTTACATCTACGACGGGCAAAGACGTCTGGATCGGACAATCGGCACCATCGGCGGGGAAATCATTTACCGGGAATCCCGACAGCGCAACCAACGTTCCTGTTTGACCCGCGTCAGCATACAGGACGCCGACCTGCGCGAAGTGCGCGATTACGAATGTGATGATGCGTGCAGACCCGTGCGCATCACAATTGGTGGAAGGCAAATGGAACTCGAGTACGATTCCGGGGGAATGCTCACGCAATGGAACCTCTTCAGCGCCAGCGAGCCGGTGGCAAGCACGCGCTATGTGTACAACGAAGTCGGGGATCCGATTGAAATCGCGGAAGAAACCTTCGGCGAAAGCGTCATGCGCAATCGTTCATACACCTACGATGCAAATGGCAATTGGACCCGGATGCAGGAAGTCGTGCGCAGCGAAGACGCGCCCGATGATCAACAGGAGACCTTCGTGTTGATCAGGAAAATCGAATACAGGAGTCCGTAGCTCTTAGAGCCAGAGGTTCACAACAAGCATTCCCGTGCCGGCGGGCAGGTTTCGAAAATTTCCCCGTTCGATCACTCCCCCTGTATCTTCTGGCGCCCGGCCCCAGAGACGGGTCCGGTTCTCAACCTGCAGGCCCGCGTAGATGACCCGGGCCAGGGCGAAACGCATCAATACGTCACGCGAGTCATTGGCTGTCTGAGCCACCAAAAAGCGCACCCGGCCTCCGACAGGCTCCGGAAGGGATTGTTCGCGGGTCAGATCCCTGTCGGTTAAAACCGCGAAGAAGCCGGCCGGGCTTTCAAAAACGGCCGGAGCTGGCCCGTCCGGGTCGGAACCGCAGTCACTACGCACGAACTCCGGGGCCAGCGCCCCGTCGGACCGGAATACAAAACCGGTTTCACAAAGAGGTCCGAACGAAGTCGCAAGCTGGCCATCCACCAGGATCGGTTCCGGACCTGAAATGGTGCCGGACGCAATCGTGACCCGGTAGGTTTGCGCCAGATCGGATACAACCCGTTGCAACACTGCCAGGCTCCGGCCGGCCTTTGCCCGCACGACCGCCTCCATAATGGTAGGGTCTGAAAGATCGACGAACGGCAAATGCGACAGAACGGCCAGCGGTCGTGTTCTGGCAATCGCGTAGGCGGCTTCGTCACGAGACTCCACCGCTATCCGCAGCACTTCTGCGTCCTCGCCAAGCAAGAACAGCGGTGTGCCCACATGCCGCGGTAGAACAAGAACGCTCTTCTCATTAAGAAAGCCGCGCTCACGGGCGACCAGGAGACAGACCTCAAGCATGGACCGAAAAGCCGCCTCGCTTGCGTAGTCCTCCGGTTCGGGAGCGAGCGCACACCCGATCAGGTTGCCACCGGCCGGACCCGGAAAGCCGTAGGTGGCCCAGTCCACGGCCCCGCTTTGCGAAGGCGAAGCTTGCGGAACTTCCGCCCTGTGCATGAGACCGTAGCTGTAGCCGGCAATTCCAAGAGACCATACCAGAACCAGCCGTGTTATCGATCTCATGATTGCGGCCGGTCCGTGTGACCCAGGGCGCGCTCAGGGGCGATGCGGTCGCGCACCAACTGCTTGAGCAAGCGGAGCTCGGGAAAACCGTCCTGTTCTCTGGAGTGCAAAAGGCTGTCTCCCAACCAGATCTTGAAGACACCGTCCGGCCCGGGACTCAATGTGACGGAGCCCAACTCCGCCTCGAAAGTCGTAAGCAACTCCTGGGCCAGCCACGCAGCACGCAAAAGCCATCGGCAACGCGGGCAGTATTCGATGACGATGGCCGGTTCCCGGACTTGCATCGGCTTAGATCTCCGCTTCAGGCGCTGCTGGTAGCGCTATAAGATTCGTGTACGAGCTCGGGAATCTCGGAAGCCCGCACCCGGCGAAACGAAACCCGAAATGCGATAAACATGCCGCCCCCGAGCGATAGTAGGTCCAGGTAGTCCATCAAACCGCGTAGCATGTCGAAAAACTCGGGCGCCTGCAAGCGTTCCAGCAGCGTGGAGTCGAAGCGCACCGAAAGAATAAAGGCGACTGTTAGAATCCGCCCTACAACGTAGGCAACCAGAGTAGTGACCGCGGCCACGGCACCATAGGGCAGCTCGATTCCACGACCGAGCCGACGGGCTCCGGTTCCTGCCAAAAGACCAACAAGACACATTGTGAGTACGAGCTCCCTGCCGGAGATGATCAGCAGGAGCATCCAGATTAGAACGCCCAACACAGCACCCAGAACTGCACCGACGATAGCGCCCGGCAGGCTCTGAGAAGCGCGCACATAGTCCACAAAGCGCTGTAACATCGCCGGATCAACGCCGGCTTCATCAAGCGCCTGGTCGAGAGAATCGTCTTCGTTCATGACTGAGCGGTGGGTGACGCGCTACCGTCAGGTGAGGTCCGGCAAACAGGCTGTAAACCGTTTTTGCTTACGGGTCGATGGCGATGCCGAACGTCAGGAAGCGGGTATCTCCTATCGCGCGGGCGCGATGCGGAACACCGGGCGAAACGCGCAGCACCTGGCCGGCAGACACAGTGACCTGCTTTTCAAGCAGTTCGAAATCCAGCCGACCTTCCAGCACGTAGAAGAACTCTTCCATGGTTGGGTGCCTGTGGGTGGAAAAGGACTGCCCGTGCTTCATCTCCGTGCTGTTCAGCATTTGAAGTGCACTCTGGCTTTCGCCAGCACGAAACAGGACACGTTTAAAAAGCTGCGCATCGTGTGTGACCGGCTCCAGGGGAACGTCCTGTTCGGACCGCAGATCAAAATCGACGCGTTTCACAGGCCCAGGACACCGGCAATCATATCACGGTACGCGCCACGACCGGTGACAAAAGCCGCGACGTGACCACCGCGCCGCCAGCTGAAGTTCGCCTGCGGCCAATGGCGTTTCATGATCAGACTCGAGTAGGCTGGAATGTAGGCATCACTCCGGGCCGCAAGGACGGCGGCGCGGCCGTGCGCAAAGGGCGGTAGCCGGCGCAAATCGGACAGTTCCAGAACACGGCGCAGCGCCAACCAGGCAGTCGCGCGATCATCGTCCACCGGGCCCGCCAGGTGGTGGGCGTCCGCTGTGAGTGCCGACCAGTCCACGTAACGCGAAAGCAGCCCCTCGGTGTAGACCGGGGCAGCCCCATGGGACGGCACCAGCGCTGCAACGGAGCAACTACCCTGGTCCAGGGCGGCGGTTGCCAGCGCCATGTACCCGCCCATGCTGACTCCGGCCAGGCCGATTCGTTTGTAGCGCCTCTCCCGCAAATGCCGCATCAGCGCCAGGCCCTCCACCTGCATGGCCAGGCACATGATCAGAAAATCACTCACAGTGCCGGGACTGGTGCGGGCGCCGGGAGGGCGTCGCCGGCCGTAAAAAGGAGCTTCGAGGATCAGCGAGGCCACTCCATGTTCGGCGAGCGGCAGGGAGGTCCAATTGCGCCGGCGCTGGAACCCCTCCTCGCCGGTTGCCGGGAACAGTATCACGATGGGTTGTTCAGGTGTATGATCGCGCGGCAGGACAAATTGTGCATGACCCTGCCTGGCCTCAGGGGGCATCTCGGAAACGTGATCGCCGTTCTGGTTCGACCAGCGGATTCGAAACGGAGATTCAAAGCAAACATCAAGAATTACACAGTCGCTCTGGGTGCGCGTGTTAACTGTCGAAAGCGAAAACGTGTCCGGCGTAAGCGCCAGTAAACTTTCACGCCACGGTCTATCACGCATCCACAAAAGGAGCGGGATATTGCCCCAACCGCCTGAGAAAAATGTGCGCCGATTGGCGATGCGGGCGTAGGTTCTGTCGAGCAGGCTGAGCATAAAAGTGCTGCCCGAACGAACGGAATCCTGAGAGAAGCCGTCAACCAAATCCGCTTTTTCTTAATAGACCGCGCGGGCCGCAATCCGACAACCACCCATGACCCCGGAAGTCAGCGTCGTTGCCCGATTCCTGCTCGAGATCGTGTCCTGGATCTGGGGCCTGCCCTTAATCATTCTTCTGATGGGGACCGGTCTTTTTTTGACCGTCCGTCTGGGTGGGCTGCAGTTTCGCCACTTCGGCCACGCGATGGGGCTCGTTTTCGGCCGTGACGAAGAAAGCCAGGAGGAAGGCGATATCTCGCACTTTCAGTCTTTGATGACGGCCCTGGCGGCCACTGTCGGAACCGGCAACATTGTGGGGGTCGCGACCGCCATTTACTACGGTGGGCCCGGTGCGTTGTTCTGGATGTGGGTTACGGGCCTTGTGGGCATGGCCAGCAAGTATACCGAGGCCTTGCTCGCAGTTCGTTTTCGGGTCCGGGACACCGATGGGACCATGAGCGGCGGCCCCATGTACTATCTGGCGCGCGGTTTGCCCGAGATTTTCCCGAATATCAAAGGCATCAAGAAGTTGGGCCGTGTGCTTGGCATCGCCTTTGCTCTCTTTGCTGTCTTTGCCTCTTTTGGTATTGGAAATATGACCCAGGCCAATTCGGTCGCGGAGGCGCTCCTTACAACGTTCGAAATTCCCACCTGGCAAACCGCCATCGTCCTGGCCACTTTGACCGCGCTCGTGATTCTGGGCGGCATTCGTGTAGTCGGTCGCGCCACCGAAGTACTGGTCCCGTTCATGATCGTGTTCTACATGGGCGGGGCACTGATCATCCTGTTCTTATTCCGCTCCGAAATACCGGGTGCTTTTGAGCTGATATTCGAGCGGGCCTTCAGCAATCAGGCCGTGGCTGGTGGGCTGGCGGGCGAAGGGTTGCGCCAGGCGATTCAGTGGGGTGTGAAACGTGGCCTCTTTTCAAACGAATCGGGCCTGGGGTCGGCCGCGATTGCCGCCGCTGCCGCACGCACACGCCACCCCGTGCGCCAGGCGCTGATTTCGATGACCCAGACCTTTATCGATACGCTCGTCGTGTGCAGTTGCACCGGCCTGGTAATCATTGTGACGAATTCCCATGAACTCGATTTGGAGGGAATCGCCATGACCCTGAGCGCCTTCGAACGCGGGATCGGTCAGTTCGGGCCCTTCATTGTTACGGCCGGCCAGATCCTGTTTGCGTACTCGACGGTGCTCGGGTGGAGTTATTATGGAGAAAAGTCGCTCACCTATTTGGTCGGAGTTCGCTTTCAATTGCCGTACCGCGCCGTTTTCATCGTGCTGGTCGCTGTCGGATCGATCGCAAAGATTGAAGAGGTTTGGGCCTTCGCCGATATTGCCAACGGCCTCATGGCGGTGCCGAACCTGATAGCGCTTCTTCTGCTTTCAGGCGTGGCCGCTCGAATCAGTCGGGCGTATTTTCGGGATCGCGCCGCGCTCAAGAGCCGATGATAAAAGCGATGCGGATTTTCACGTTCCTGGTCGCCCTGGGTGTTCTCGGCTGCGGGGAGAGCGCGTGGCAGCGGGCAAAGTCCGACCATGCCCGCCTGGAACTGCCGGCCTATCTGGAGCCCACGTCCGAACTGAACCCGGCCGGTTCCCTGCAATTCCAGAGCAGTGTTCGCGAGGTCTACGTGGTTTTGATCGAAGATGAGCTGCCGCCCGTGGAAATCTCGTTGCCGGCCTACGCCGATCTGGTCACGCGCGACTACCACGACCTGGAGCACTTTGAGCTGCTGGGCCAGGAAGAGATGACGATGAGCAGTATGCCCGCGCTACGGCGATCCTGGACAGTGAACGCGCCTGGTAGCGAACCGAGCGCCACCATGTACTGCCAGTTTCTGGCCGCCGCCGGCACTGCACGGCTCTTTCAGGTCACAGCCTGCTGCCCGGAAGACGAACGCGACACCTACGAACCCGTTCTCGATCGCATTGTTCTTTCTTTGAGCGAGCGCTGAGAGCTGGCCCGAAGGATCTTTACGCTGGACATTTTTTCTCGGACTCTCAAAACGGGATCATGAAACGAATCCTGTGGACCCTCTTCCTTCTCCCCCTGGCCTGTGGACCAACCGAGTTCAACACCGTGCAGGCCGAACGATATTCCATGGACATCGCGGACTACATGAGTTCGACTACCGATCTGAACCAGGAGGCTTCCCTGCAATACCAGAGCCCGGTTCGAGAGGTCTACGTGGCCGTGATTGATGAGTCGAAGGCCGAGCTTCAGGCGCTGAATCTGTTTTTCTCGCTTCCGGCCTATTCCGATCTTGCCAATCAGAACTTCGGCACGCTCCCGGAACACACGATCGAAAAGCAAGAGAACGCGCAGATCAACGGCTTGAACGCCATCGTCACCGATTTCAGCGCAACCCTTCCTGAAAACAATGCCGGCGTGTTTTATCGTCTGGCAGTCGTGGAGTCACCCACGCACTTCTATCAGATCACCGGATGGACGCTGAAAGAAAGACGCGACCTCTACTACGATGACCTGACTCGCATGATTCAGTCTTTTCGCGAGGGCACCGCCGAAACGGTCGCTGAAGAATAATCTCAGGCAGCTTTCGCCGGTGAGCGGGCCGGGGGCGGACCATCCTGCTCTCGGTCCTTGTCTTTCTTTCGGAACAGATACACCGGAAGTCGCAAGATGCCGTAATAGGCAAGCAGGCCGAGCGGAATTCCCACGGCTGCATAAATCAGTCCTTCCATGTTGAGCGGAAGCGTCGGTCGGTAGTCCATCTGTGACCAGAGCCCGACATCCAGATGGGCAAAAAACAAAAACGGGCGCTGCCAGATGGAAGCATCCCGCAGGCTCTCGAAAGCGGCGCCGTACCCTTCGAAACGTTCGACGGCCATCTGCATCGCGCGACCCGAAGCCTGAAAGTCCGGATCCGGATTGCGCAGATGTTTGTCGATAAACTCCGGCAGGGTGCGGCCGACCAGCGCCGCCTGTTCCCGGAAGGTCTCCACGTTACGTCGCGCCTCCGCCAGTGCTCCCGACAACACATCCACATATTGTTGAATGATGCCAGGAATCTGGCTCAGACCGATGGCCCCGGCAATGCAGAATACGCGGTCCAGGAGCCCATCAATCATCCTTCCGAAAAAGCGCAGAACAATCACACCGCAAACATGCATGACCGGCTAAAAGCGCAAGTCGAAACCGAAAAGCCCACGACACGAGGCGCATGCCGGGTTATACTAGAGCAATGGGCCCTGCCGCAACCCGCGCCGACATTGAGCTGCTCTTGCTTTCGTTTGAAAACGGCCTACGATTGCGCCGTCTGGATTTGCGCGCCGTAAATCTGAGCGGCCTCGACCTGCGCGGCTCTGACTTTACCGGTTCCACCCTGACCGAAACCGACTTCACCGGCTGTCGACTGGAAGGAGTCTGCCTCAGTGGTTGCAATTTCTCCGGCGCCAGCTTCCGTAATGCCGGCATGCGGTCCGCCAATTTGAACGGCGCCATTGGCCGGGGGGCTGTTTTCGACGGCGCCGACCTGCGCGATGCATCGCTCGTCAAGGCGCTTCTGCCCGCCACAAGCTTTCGGCGGACCACGCTTCGCAATGCGCGCCTGACTCTGGCGGACCTTTCCCGGGCAATTTTTGTACAGGCCGATCTGTCTCTGGCGGAACTTTCGGGCGCCAATCTCAGCCAGGCCGATCTTCGCAAGGCTGCCATGCAAAGCGCCACTCTGCATGTAGATCAACTGCCGCTTCTGAATCTCGACCAGGAACAACGCGCGACGTTGCGGGCCCTGACGCCGGGTGCCCAGTACTACGGGTATCCATGAAGTCGCTGCAGTTCCTTCAGCCACGGATTGTCGGGAGAAGTCGGGCGGCCAACTTTGCGGGCTCGCCGGCCCGGGCTGCGATCTCTGCAATCGGTTCCCGTAGCCGCTCCACGAGTTCTCCGGTTCCCGCATCTCGCCTGCCGGGGAGGTCGGGAAAGAGCGCCGCGTAGAGTATCTGCATCGTGCCCAGCTGTATTTCTTGATCGTTGCTCTGGAGCAGGCCCCGCAATCCTTCTTCGTCTATCGGACTCAGCGCGCTTTCCGCGACGCAGCGGGCCGAGAAACGGCGCACGGCCGCGCTGCCGGACTCAAGGCCAGCCCTTGCCTGCTCCATTCTGATCGCGTACTCCGCTTCGGAGAGGTAGTTCCTGGCCTGAGTCCAGGTCAGACGACGCAATTCGTAGGAGTCTTCGCTCCCGTTCGTCAGGTACTCATATTCATAATCGTAAACGTAGAAGACTGCGCATAGGGGACAGCGGCGGATCTGATGTCGATCGGAGTTCTGCACATTCTCATGATTGAACAGAACCAACTCGTCGATCGCGGCCGGCCACTCGGCGATGTCGTCGTCATGGCCGTACTTCGAATACGCGTGGGCGCGCTCGGGAATCTCCCGACATATCTGACATTGAGATAGGTCCGGGTATTTGGATTCGCTTCGCATCTGAGGATTTCCGATTCTTGTCCAGTTCTGCAAGATAATCATCCAATAGAAACGAACCCGTAAACAATGGCCGGCCGTGAGCCTGGGGATTCCCCTGGTCGGGGCGGCCAGCCCGGCGGTGGCTGTGAACCGGTAAGGATTGTACAGCGAGTCCAGACTCTTGCGATGGAGCTTCATCCAGAAAACCGGTTCAGGAAGCACGACCGGGTCCGACAATGACTCGCCAGGGGCAGATGGCCGCACACTCGCTGCCCGACCGGAGCATCGCCCTATTCGGAATTCAGCAGTCTTTTCGGCAACCGACATGGTCTCAACCGAAAAAGCACTTGCCCTTCTGGTCAGTCGATCCACGCACCTGCAGACCTTTGCGCCCGGCTATTTTTGATCGTCCTGAATTCGTCGGCGCACGCACTCCGCAAAGTCCAGTAAATCCCCCAAACGATACGTGAACACATCACGGAGAATTTCGATATCGACGTCAACGTATCCGTGCACCAGCACGTTCCGAAAGCTAACCGCCGCCCGCAGCGTTTCGGCCAGACTTTCCGAAATCCAGCCGGCGCCCGCCAGCAGGGTGAACAGCTCTCGATTCGTGGCCGGTTCTCCGAGCCGCGCATCGGCAACGATATGCGCAGCCACGTCCTGAGTGGCCTGGATACAAAGCTGGAGCGTGTGCTCAACGAAGCGCCGCTCCTTGATGTCCCGCTCAAACAAAGCCGGCTTCGCGATCGATCGTAACTGCTCAACGCAGGTTTCAATAAAGACCAGCTTCTTGAGCAGGAGGTCCTTGTCAGTCACGAGACCTTGCTCCGATACAGATCAAGAATTGGCTTGAGGTCCCAATAACGGTTGCGGGCCTGAACCTCGAAGGCCACACGCTGGCTGCGATCATATTCGCACACCAGAATCCCATCACGCAGGATTCTGTGCACGAGATCGGCCGGAGCCCGATTCATGACAACAATCTGCACCGGGCGGCCAATCTGCTGTTCCAGTTCGGCTTCCGCATCGTAGGGCTGATCGAGAATTGTGGCCGGAGGAGTTAGACGGTACAGCACTCCCAGATCCACGTCGCTTCGTAAATTCGAGCGACCGGTCGCGAAGCTGCCAAAAAGATAGACTGCCGCGACTTGCTCCGCATCGAATTGTGCTTCGACGATTTTTTTTATGTGATCGGTCGGCACAGGCGAATGGTAGGCCGGCTTTCAAACCGGGCAAGCGAAATCCCGCACGACCGGGTTCAGAGGGCGATTGATTGAGTTGAGGATCCGGTACACAGGCGGGGAGCATCGTCGAGCCGAAAGAGCGGACCGCCGCTCAGAATAAGTGCGGCGTAGCCGAATGCGGAGCGAACGCGATCGTGCCAGAACGCTCCGCTTGCGCCAGAGCAGCGGCACCGAAGCTACGGCCTTAAGGGCGTCATGCGCAGTCCGGCTGTAACTTCCACGCGCGCCTCGAACACAGGCCGGCCCGATACGCTGAAGAGGGTGTATTCCTGCCAGCGGGGGTCGTCGAAGGCAAACAGGTTTGCTCCGAACTTGACGCTCACTACCTGATAGCGTCGGCGATCCATGGCCGGCCCGCCCCGCGGGTCGATACCAATGGACAATCGATAAGTTGAGCCGGGGATATCGACCAGCTCAAGGACATAGTTACGCGCGTCC
This sequence comes from Spirochaetales bacterium, assembly GCA_024233935.1. Lineage (GTDB taxonomy): Bacteria > Spirochaetota > Leptospiria > Leptospirales > Leptonemataceae > JACKOY01. The sequence continues at coordinate 100,744 of JACKOY010000008.1, forward strand.
ACCCGCGTGGCTGTTATGACCTCGTTGCCCACACTGCGCGCCGCCTGAATCACGAGTGGAGGAGCGACCGAACCGCCGAGTGTGAAGCGCAACCGGTGCGTAATGGGCGCTGGCTTTCGAAAATAGACAACATAATGCGGGTACAGATCCAGGCCCTCCACAACGGGGTGATTCTGCCCGATCGTGTACAGCGTCCAAATGGGGTCCGGCTCAGTTTTCTCAAACCCGCCGGTGCGGTCAGAATTCGCGGGACGCTCAATGCGAAAAATGGGACCGGTCGCTCGCATGTCCTGGCTCCGGTAAGTAACGCCGCGGTAGGTCGCTTCAAAGCCAATATCATAGCCGGTACCCGCTGCGTCGTCCAACACCATATAGGGACGCGATGTACCGCCGGGCTGTCGACTGACCACGCTTCTTTGATTCTCCCACTGACCCTGCACGGCTTGCGATTCTATGCGGCGCCCGTCCGATTTACGGACCGCAAAGGCCCGCAGTTCGACGCCTTCCAAATTCAGCGTCTCTCGCGTTTGCCGATCAACCGACGCAAGCGCAAAACTCATCCGACCTGGCAAGGTCAGGGGGGCCGGCAGGTCGGCTTCGAAACGTGTAAAGAAGTTCTGGCCATCGGGCTCAATGGGGCGGGGTTCTATGAAGACACACTCCGGGCGCGCGCAAATGAAGTTGTTGCCCGCGTCCCAGTCTTTTCGAAAAACGCCCACACGATAGTTCCGCAGGCCCGCTAATTTCGTCGCATCCCACGCCGATGTGCCCTGAACAACAAAGGCCTGATAGGTCGCTGTGCGTTCGCTGTTGTTGTACGACATGGTCGCGCCTGGACCGAAAGTATCGGTCTCAATCCTGCTGCCGTCAGGGTACAATAACAATACCTCGTAAAAACGGTCAAACAGCGCCCGCTGATTGGGTCCCCGCAGGACATACTCAAGCATATAGTACATGTAGAGCGAGCCTGTTGGTGCCCGGGCCGTAATCTCTCGATCCCCCGGACCGCGAAAGCTCGTCACGATGGTGCGATCCGGCCGCAGTTCGAAACGCAGCAGACCCTCGCCCTGATCGCTGGCAACAAGCGGGAGTTGACCCTCACGAGCGATCGGGCACAACCCGGGTTCCGTTTGGTCGGGATAGACTTCGCTCCGCCAGCTGAGCGTATCCGCCGAAGGACCAATGCAGGGCACCATCAGATTCACCCGCGTCAGTGTGTCCTGGTAGGCCACACCGCGCAGCAGGACCGCATTGCCCCCGCTACCGACGTTGCGGCTTGTACCCGGGGCATCCGCTGCATTGTTCAAAAGCCAGAACCGGGCCCGGCTATCCCCTTCGTCAGCTATGCCCCTTGGATCGCGTCGATGGTCCGTGCGCACAACGGCCAGTTGAATGGGTTGACCTGCCGGCCCGTAGCCGCCCCGAATGGAGACCCTATAGCGCAAAAAGTGGTGCGGGCCGTCGGAATAGAGAGACAGGCAAGGCAAGACACAAAGAGCAAGAAGCAGGCAAGTACGGCGCATTCTGGACTCCCGGGCAGCGAAGGTTTCCTCACTCCGGGCTACCTGAAAGCAGCAAGTCCGGCTGGATAGCACCGATTATTGGCCGCCGCGATCTGGCCGTCATTTCATTTCGGCCCGCGCGGCTGAATTTATCCCGGGGTGCAATCGCCAGCCGGTCGTTCGATGACCGTTGCCTTTTTCCAGAAGCTCCGGCCAGACACCAAGAATGCCAGCAATCATGGGTCCGGAGACGGTTACACGCGCGCCCACCGTTCGCGAATCTTCTCCAGAGCCTTCTTGTCTTCGACATAGTCTTCGAGGTATCCGCAATCGCAGCAAATATAGACGAGGCAACGCACGGCCGTAATTCCCACAGTTCCCAGATACATATGGTCTTCGCCGTACTGATTTTCGCGGTTGGTGCGAATGGTCCTGCCTTTGCACTTTGGACAATTCCCGGATTTCATGCGCGTATCCTCGCATCGTGCCCGCCGGTGGCGATCGATTTAACCGCCATCAACAAAGCATCCGATTTCCTGGATCAATCTTTAAGTAACCGGACGAACAAGTCGGGGTAGAAAAAAGAGCGGATACACAAGCAAGAAAAGATTCAGGCCCCACCAGGTCGGATCGAAGAAACCCTGGATCGCCCAGAACGAGACTGCCTGCAGACCGGAGGCCATGGTGAATGCCAGCGAAAGCATTGCCAGCGGACGCCACAGCTCGCTGCCGCGACGGTGGCAAGCAAGCGCAGCGAGGCCGGTGCCTGAAACCAAAAGATCAAGGGGCAAAAACGACCAGTTCCAGATGGTCAGAAACGGGTTTGTATAGTCCTGAAAGGCGTACTCCGGTGGAATCAGCCCAAGGGCCGTTATGGTCCAGTAGGCAATAAAGCCGAGGTCGACCAGCAAGAAGAGGTATCGTAAGGTTCCCAGGCGCCGTCCCTCCCATGGTGTTGAAGCCGTTCTGAAGGGGTAGCCCCGTTGGTCAAGAGCTCGACGCGGTCTTCGCAAACGGGAATTTGATCGACGTTGGGGCACCAGACACTACCTTTCCCGCAAGAACAACGACGGAAGCGCACCCTGAGTTTACATAGGCCAAAAGACACTGCTACCCGCGACAAATCCTGTGTAAGACCCGGGCCAGAGGCCGATGGCGCTGTCACAAGCTGCGCACACAATCTCAAAACTGGCTTCCGGTTTCGTTTCGCTGTCGCGGCACTTCCACTTGTCATGCTGGCACCCTTGTTCGCGCAAGGGGCGCCGGAAGCCAGTAGCTCCGAAGAATCCGGACAGAATCAAGCGCAACCGGTTCTCGAAATCGATTTGAATCAAGCCTACGAACGTGCGCTGACCGCGAGCGAGGCGGATCTGATTCAAAGCCAGGATCTGCGCATCGCCCAGGCGCGCTATCGCCAGTCGATGGCCGGATTTTTTCCGTCGATCGGCTTATTCGCACAACAGACCTGGCAGGACGAATACGATCGCGACGAAACGCGCGAGCTGGTCCAGGACGTACTGCGACAAACCGATCCCAACACCGCGCGACTCCTGCCGCAAAGCTCCAGTCCGAGCGACTCCTCCGGTCTCAACCCGTTCCAGGGCGGCGTCAGCCTGAGCTGGCCATTGTTTACGGGTTTTCGCACCTACCATGAGTCCCGCGCTTACGAAGCAGACCGACGCGCGAGCCGCCTGGACCGGGCGCGCTTTCGCGAGTTGCTGTATCTGGATGTGGCCGACGTGTTTTATCAGGCGCTGCTTTATGAGCGTACTCTGGAAATTCTGGAAACCGAAAGCCGCGCGCTCAGACAGCGCATCGGCGAACTCGTGACGCGGGTTCGCCTGGGGCGATCAAGAGACGGAGAGTTGTTGTCGGCCCGTTCCGATTTACAGACCAACCTCGTAGAACAAGAAAACACCCGCGGACTCTTGCGGACTTCCCGGGAACTGCTGGCCTTCCTCATCAACTATCCGGCCGATCGCATCACCCTGCTGGATCACCAGGAGCTTCCCGATGCGGGACAACTGGAAGCTTACCTGACGGAGACCGAAGACCGCGCCGATGTCCTGGCCGCCATCTCGCGTTTGCGGGCCAGTCAGGAGCGGCTTTCAGAAGCCCATGGCGAGTACCTGCCCGAGATCAGCCTCGAGGGGGAATACTATCTCCGGCAGCGCCCCGACTACGGCCGGGACTGGCGGGTCGTGCTGCGCATTGATCTGCCTTTGTTCGAAGGCGGGGTCACGAGCGCCCGCAGCGCTGAAGCCCGCGCGGTCTCACGCCGCAGCGAACTGGAACTCGAACGGCTCAAACGTTCGGCAAGCTATGAAGTGCGCAGCGCCTACTCCGATTTCACTTCGGCTGCGGCACGCACGGTACTGTTGGAAGAATCCGTGCGACTGGCGCGCCTGAATTACGGCGTGCAGCGGCGGGACTATGGCCTGGGAATCGTGACAAACCTGGAAGTGCTCTCGGCCCTGGCGCGCATTCAAGAAGCGGAACGCAGCCTGCTTCAAGCCCGGCTCCAGGCAAAGCTCGCCCACATCCGATTGCACCTGGCTGCAGGACGGAGTCCCACATGAGACTCTCGGACCTTTCGATAGCACGGCCGGTGCTGGCCTGGGTGATCATGTTTGCCCTGATCGTTTTTGGAGCAGTTTCGCTGACGCGTTTGGGCGTGAGTTACATGCCCGATGTGGACTTCCCGATTCTCAGCGTGCGTGTCAGCTGGGAGGGCGCGGCGCCGGAAATCATGGAGGCCGAGATCGTCGACCGCATGGAACGCCGGCTGATCACGGTCGAGGGGTTGCGTGAGATGGTCTCTTCGGTTGGCCAGGGCAGCGCCTCGATCAACCTGGAATTTGACATCGAACGAAATGTCGATGCGGCCCTGCAGGAAGTTCAGACTGCCATCGGTCGCCTGGAACTCCCGGTGGGTGTGGAGCCTCCGATCGTTCTCAAGTCAAACCCGGAAGAGTCTCCTATCATGTGGCTGGGATTCTTCGCCTCAGAGGGGCAGCTCGATGAGCACGAACTGTTCGTTCTCGCCGATCAGGGCATCATTGATCGCCTGCAACTCTTACCGGGAGTGGGCGAAGTCTTCATGGGCGGCAACATGGAGCGCAACCTGCGCGTCTGGGCCGACAACAACAAACTGCGTCAATACGAGCTTTCCATCCTGGACGTGGAACAGGCGCTGGAGCTCGAACATCGCGAGGCCGCCGCCGGCTATCTGGAAAATACCGTTCAAGAACGTAATTTGCGCGTACTCGGGGAAGCTCCGAGTGTAGAGGACATTCGGAATATTCGCATCACCCGTCGTGGCGGCGCGCCGATCTACGGCTCCGACATTCGCATTCGTGACGTCGCCCGGGTAGAAGATGGACTGAACGATCACAGGCGTATCACCCGGGTCGATGGCGGGGCCGGTCTTTCCATTGGCATTCGCAAACAGATCGGCGCAAACACCGTTGCGGTCGGCGAACGGGTGCAGGCCGAAGTGGCGGCCATTCAGGAGACTCTACCGGAAGGCATCACTCTTCAGGTGAATTTCGATTCGACGCGTTTTGTAAAGGAGGCCATCGACGAAACGCAGTTCACGCTTTTGCTTTCTGGAATTCTGACAGCGATTGTATGCTGGTTGTTTTTGGGCAGCTTCAACTCGACGCTGAACGTCGTACTTTCCATACCCACTTCGGTCATCGGCACGTTTCTGATTCTCTACTTTCTGGATTTTACGCTCAACCTGTTCACTCTCCTGGGCCTGTCGCTTGCGATCGGCATTGTGGTGGATGACAACATCATGGTGCTTGAAAACATAGTGCGCCACTTTGATATGGGCAAGGACCGCGTTCGCGCTGCCCGCGACGGGACCCGGGAAATCTTTTTTGCCGCGCTGGCCTCTTCGACTGCGATTGCAGCCATTTTCTTGCCGGTGGCCTTCATGGAAGGTGTTATTGGGAAGTTCTTTTTTGAGTTCGGCGTCACCATCACCGCCGCGGTTGCCCTTTCTCTTCTGGACGCCGTCACCCTCACGCCCATGCGGGCCTCCCGCCTGCTTGTGCGCGAAGAAAGAACACCACGCATTGTGCGCATCACGCAGGCTGCGACCGGGGCCCTGACGGCTTTGTACAGCGCTCTGCTTGCCATTGCCCTGGAACATCGCTGGAATGTAATGCTGGGCGCCGCGCTCACCTTCAGTGCGTCCATGGGGCTTTTCTTTCTCCTGCGCAGTGAATTCGTACCCACCCAGGATCAGAGCCAGTTCGGAGCGCGCCTGCTCACGCCCACCGGTAGCTCGCTGACCCAAACCAGTGAACGCATGCGTTCCTTCGAGGACTGGCTCATGCAGCAGCCGGAATATTCGAAGTATGTTTCCATTGCGGGCGGCTTCGGCGGCGGGGAATCTTCGAGCGGCTTCGTTTTCATTACAATGGTGCCGTTGCAGGAGCGGGATGTTCGGCAGGAAGAGTTCATGCAACGCGCCCGGGAGGCGATCGCCAGCATCGATGGACTCAGCGGCAACCTCTTCGATTTTTCCAGCCGCGGCCTGACCGCCCGCCGTAGCTCACCCATCGATTTTACGATTCGCGGGCCGGAGTGGTCGGTGCTGCGGGAATCTTCGGATCAGATCGAACGTCTCATGTCCGATTCACCATATTTTGTGGATGTCGAGTCGGACTATCGCGCGGGCACGCCCGAATCGCGGGTCGTTCCAATACGGGAGGCTGCGGCCCAGCGCGGCGTCAGCATGGATTCGCTTGTGCGCACCGTGGCCTCGGGTATGGGGGGCGTGCGCTCGGGGCGCTTCACAAACGACGGACGACGCTACGACATTCGGCTGCGCCTGGTGCCGGAACAATGGAGGGGACCGGCGGACCTGCTGCAACTCCAGGTCCGCAACAACTACGGGGAATTGATACCGCTCGGAGACGTGGCGCGGGTGGAATCGAACGCCGTGGTGCAAAATTTAACCCGGGTGGACAGACAACGCGCCATCAGCCTGAACTCCAACGTGGCGGCCGGAGTCTCCCAGGTGGAGGCCTTTGCCGAAGCGGAGCGCCTGGCGCGGAGCGTGCTGCCCGATGGTTATAGCTTTCATGCGGGGGGCGGCAGTCGCGGGCTTGCGGAGACCTTTGAGAGTCTGTACTTTGCCATGTGGTTGGGCATTCTGGCGGCCTACTTTGTGCTCGCCGCTCAATTCAATAGCTTCATCCATCCGATCGCTGTGCTTCTGGCCCTGCCCTTCAGCGTGAGCGGCGCTTTTCTGGCGCTCTTCGTGACCGGACAATCGATCAACCTGTACAGCCTGATCGGTGTGATCTTGCTCATGGGCATTGCCAAGAAGAACTCCATTCTTCTGGTGGAGTTCGCCAACGAGAGCCGCCGCCGGGGCCACAACATTCAGGACGCCCTGATGGAAGCCGCCCGTGTGCGCTTTCGACCGATCTTTATGACTTCGCTTACGGCGATCGCGGCTGCCATTCCGCCCGCCCTGGCCCTCGGTCCGGGCGCCGAAAGCCGCATCCCGATGGCGATTACGGTCATCGGCGGCATGCTCTTCTCGACTGCCCTGACCCTTTTTGTGACTCCCTGCGCGTACAGCCTGCTGGCGCGTCTGGAGCGCAGCAATACCGGCGGAATGGCCCGCAGAAACTAGCGCCGGGGGCTTGATTCGTCCGTTGGACTTGTCGGCTTTTTCTCTGAAATCCGGTCACAAGTTGCTGGTCGGCTGTGTCCAATCCGGTAAAGATCGAGCTTTGCTCAGGAGAATAGCATGAAGCTGGCTTCAAAAATACTCATCGGGCTCGTGGCCCTGATCCACTGTTATATCATGGTCCTGGAAACCCTGCTCTGGACCACCCGCGGTCTGGCCGTGTTCGGCATGACCGCTGAATACGCGGAGATGACCAAAGTCCTGGCCCTCAACCAGGGTTGGTACAATGGCGTGCTCGCGGCAGGACTGATCTGGACGTTCTTTATTAAAGACATTCGCTGGAGCAGAAATGTGGCCTACTTCTTTCTGGCAGCAGTTTTTGTGATGGGCGTCGTGGGCACGGTTTCGACCGGAAAAATCAACATCGTTTTCGTGCAAAGCGTTCCGGCATTTTTGGGACTGCTGGTTACCTGGCTTTCGAGTCGGAGCAAATAGCGGCCCAAACAAAGCGCGCGCCTGAAAATGGCGTGCGCTTTGGGGCGCGCAGGCGTTTTCGGATCCTGCAAACCGCCTGGAAAGATTACGGGCCAAAACTAAGATACTGCGGCCCACTTAGCGTTGCGGTGCCCGGGTTATAAATCCGGAGTCCGGCGCCCGTCATATCATCAATGCGAAGCACAGTATTGGTAACGAAAGATGATATGTAGATGCGGTTATATCTGTCGACTGCGACCCCACGCGGTCCGTCAAGAGTGGCCGGGCCCGGCGTGTAGACGGTCAGCTGTGCTCCGGTCATATCGTCGATCCTGATTACTGAATCCGTCATTTCGGATGCGATGTACAACCGGCCCAAAGAATCCAGCGCGACGCCCTGCGGACTGTTCAGCGTTCCTACACCGGGATTATAGATCGCAAGCCCGGAACCAGCCATGTCATTGATTCGTATTACGGAATTTGTATCGAAGGAAGCAACATAAATCCTTCCGGAACCGTCCAGAACAACTCCCTGGGGATTGGCGAGAGTGCCTGCTCCAGGACTATACGTTGCAAGACCGGCCCCCGACATGTCATCAATCCGGAGAAGAGCATCAAGATTCGCCGCGCAGATGTACACACGTCCCGAAGAATCGACCGCCAGCCCATCCGGGCTGTCCAGAGTACCGATGCCCGGGTTGTACGTAACAAGACCCGAACCGGCTAAATCATTCATCCGAATTACCGAGTCGGTGTTAGCCGAGGCCGCGTAGAGCCTGCCGGAAGAATCAGAAGCGACGCCCTGCGGCAAATTCAGGGTGCCCGTCCCGGGACTGAAGATAGTCAGCCCGGAACCGTCCATATCGCGAATACGGACTATTGAATTGGTGCCGCTGGAAGCAATGTAGAGAGCAGGTATGGTCTGATAAAGCAGGAAAGCTGTAAAGAGATCGCAGGAACCGTCGGAGTCAACGCAATCGGTTCGGGCCACCATGCAGCCTGTGAGCAGAGAAGCGGCCAGAATGCGCGCAAGGAACACGAAATGGCCCTTCATAATACTCCAGTCATACCCCTCGCTTCGAGTGCTCTTCAGATTCCTTGCCCCACCCGGGGAGGACAGACTGTAAGACATTGTAAGAATCGCGCAAGAAAAAACAGCCTCCATTCGTCATGTGGGCATTCCTTCCGCGACGGGAGCGAAAAGTTGGGATGCTCGGTTACACAAGCAAGGACTGTATAGAGGTCGGCTCTAAGTATTCAGACCGCCCGTCGTTTCTTGAAAAACGTTGATTCCGGAACAAGTAGGCGCAAATTGCCTTGCGCTCGATTCCAGCCGGGCTGAGGTCAAGTATGCGGTCCGAAGAGAAGCAGGCGATTCGCGAAAAGATGATCGCGGAAATGCGCGCGCTTGAAAAGAACGTGCGCACCCTGGAGGAGGCCACCCGGCCCATCAAACCCGACGTGTCTCTGGGACGACTGACCCGCATGGATGCGATCCAGAATAGGAGTGTGAGCGAGTCTGCCCTGCGGGACGCCCGGGCCAAACTTGGGGCGATCAAAACGGCGCTCGACAAACTCGAAGGAGACAACTACGGAGTCTGTGTCAGTTGCGGCTCTCAAATCGCTCCCGCGCGGCTGGAATTCATGCCCGAAAGCACCACCTGCGTAGACTGTGCTTCCTGAAAAGGACCAATGGTTTGCGGCGGCCGCGCGCTATGATCGCAGCACTATGGAGCGCCTGCTTGAAGCCGGAATCGACGTCAATGAGCGCGATGCAGAAGGTCGCACGGCGTTGTTTCATGTTATCGCACCCAACGCCGGCCGGCCGGATCTTTTCGAATGGCTGGTCACTCGCGGCGCGGACACGAACGTGCGTGACCATGCCGGTCGGAGCGCCATCGACTTCGCCCGCGACCAGATCGCCTCCGGGCTGGAAGCGAACATGCTTGCGGGCGTGCTTGATTTCGCGTTCTTTTGTGGCTACCGCGTACCGGGCCACGGCGCCCGGGCCGCAACAGAGTTCTATGGCGGCTGGCAAAGTCTTCGGGGAGGTCGGCCGCAAAGCGACAAGAACATCATTACGATAGCGGCCGATCACATCGCGAGTTCGAGCGGCTGGCCGGCGATGATTGTGCAACGTAGTAATTTCAGGGCAGATGGCGTGCTGACACTCAGTGGCGAACGCACGGAAGAACAGGTCCTCGTCCACCTGGAGCTGCTGGCCCCGGCCCGGGCCCTTTTTACCTGGATCGACGCTATCGCCCCGCCTGCGAAGCTATTGATCAGCCGCTGATTGGCAGAAACCAACGAAGTCCAATCGTGCTGCTCGCTCCTTGACAGGCCGCTTTCGCATCCCAGATTGTGCAAATGTTGAACCTGCGACCGATTGGCGCAGGCTCGCGTTGTTTATGCAGTTCAGCCAGCATGCAAAGTGAAGAGCAACTGCGGCAAGACAGCCGCGCACTTCGTCGGGCCGCCTGGACGTCGATCGCGTTTGTATTGCTGCTCTGGGTTTTGTTTTTGATTGAGCTGGCGACAGGTTTCGAGGCGTTCCGCCTGGGAATCTATCCGCGACGCCCGGAGGCAATTTCGGGAATCCTGTTTGCGCCTTTGATCCACGCCGACGCCGTACACCTGCTCTCGAACTCACTTCCGCTGTTCGTGTTGGGTTGCGGGACTCTGTATCTGTATCGGCGGGTAGCCCTTCCGGTGCTCTTGTTTATCTATCTGGGCGGTGGCCTTGCGATCTGGTTGTTTGCCAGACCCTCGTATCACATTGGCGCAAGCGGACTCACTTACGGAATGGCGGCTTTCATCTTCTTTTGCGGCGTGCTCCGGCGCGATCCACCGGCGATCGCCCTGGCCTTGATTGTGACGTTCCTGTATGGCGCCATGATCTGGGGCTTGTTTCCGATCGAACGGGGTGTTTCCTGGGAGTCACATTTGTTCAGCGCCCTGGCCGGAGCAATCGCCGCGTTTGCGTATCGCCTGCTCTTGCCCCCCGAACCTGAGGCACCGGACATGGAAGCGGAAGAGTGAGTGTGTGCTGCTTTTCAGAAAAAGTCGCTGCTCAAAGGACACAGCATCTTCGCACGTCAGGCTAGCGCAGATTGTAGAAATCAGAAGTCACTCAGTTCATCGTCGCCGCAGATGGCGCCGCTGTTTGCGATCAGGTAGGTCAGGTTAGTGCATTGGGCGGGCTTACTGGAACTCGTGGTGTTGCATTCCGGAATGCTCAAGTAGTACAGATACAGCAAGATGGAAACCTGCTTTGAGCAATCCCGGGCATCGTCCTGATGGGCGGCGGCCCGGCTACCCAGCGGATCGCCCAGACTGGCCTTCTCAAGGTCGCCGCAATGAACGGCAAAAAGAAAAGACATGGCGATCGTCGAAACCAGCACTCTTGCATCCATGAGTCAAGATCTCCCGGGCAAGCCGCAAATCATAACGGGTTGTCTATTTTATAACACTCCCGATTGGCCAGATCGTGAGCGAATTCCGGTAAAATGTAAAGCGCTTAAACTGCTTTGCTCGTCCGGACTGAAACTGACCGCCTGTAACCCTGGCCCGGAACCTCGGCCTGCGGACAGGGTCGAAGAGGTTGAGACTCCCGAGCAGGCGAAGCATCTAACCGATCTCGGGTGCGATGAACTGCAGGGTTATCTGTATCCACGACCGCCAGCGCTGGCGAAAATAGAACCACTGCTCCTTGTACGAAGCAGATTGGGACCCGGCGGCGTGCTTATTTCCGCGCAGCAAGCGGCACCGCTGTGACCAGGGCCGTTTCCGATTCCCGTCAACACTTGCCCGCCTGCCCGGCTTCGCAAGAATGGGCACCGAAATCGTGTTGGAAGAAACGGTGCGCACTGGCTATGGGCGTCGTACGCTGTCCACCTGAGAAACCATGCAAAGAACCGCGAAAATAGGACTGGGCCTTGCGGCGCTTGGTCGTCCCGGATACATCAATCTGGGTCACGCCATCGACCTGGCCGGCAGGCACGAACCGGTGGCCCTGGAAAAGCACACGCACGGCCTTCTGGATGCGGCCTTTGAAAGTGGCGTGCGTTATTTTGACGCGGCACGCTCCTACGGGCGGGCCGAGGAGTTTTTGGGTTCCTGGCTTGGCAGTCGAAAGCCGAAAGATGTGCGCGTCGCTTCCAAATGGGGTTACGTCTATACTGCCGACTGGAACGCCCAGGCTGAGAAGCACGAAATCAAAGACCACTCGCTACCCAACTTGAAACGGCAATGGGCCGAGACCGAGAACTTCCTGGGCGATTGGCTGAATCTCTATCAAATTCATTCGGCGGTTCCAGAAACCGGCGTGCTCTCAGACGCAAGAGTACTCGGAGAGCTTGCCCGGCTAAAGAGCAAGGGAGTGGACATTGGCCTTTCTGTCTCCGGCCCGAACCAATCGGAAACAATCAAGCAGGCTATCGACACCGTAGTCGATGGCGGACGACTTTTTGATGCCGTGCAGGCAACTTTTAATTTGTTAGAGCAGTCTGCCGGCCCCGCCCTCGAAGACGCTCACCGTTCCGGTCTGCAGGTAATCATAAAAGAAGGCCTGGCGAACGGCAGACTGACCGACCGAAACAGCCTGGCCGAGGACCACGATCGGCTGCAGCGCCTGCGCCAACACTGTGCGAAAAGGGCGGTCGCTCTGGACTCTTTCAGTCTGGCATATCCGCTGACCCGGCCGTGGGTCGACATCGTCCTTTCCGGAGCGGCCGCACTTTCTCATCTGAAATCAAATCTCCTGGCGTCGGAATACTGTTTCGAAGCCGAAGACGAAAACCTGGCCGTAGGGCTCGGACATTCTCCGGAGCAGTACTGGCGCTTGAGGTCGAGGCTGCCCTGGCAGTAGCAAAGCCCTCAACGCGCAAAGTGCAGAGCGCTGCGAATTGTATAGGCACCCAACGCCTGGTTGTAGAGAACGAGGTTGTCAATGGTGCCGGCCATGTTCTGCGTGCCGTCGAAGGTGCCCGCCGCACAACAGGAGTCAGCCTCCTGTCCCAGCACCGCGCCGTTGCCCGGCCCCGATGTGAGCACGGTGGCTACGGCATCGACTTCTGCTACAAATGCTCCATCGAAATACAACCTCAGAATTGTGTTTTCGCGCGAGTAGGCGTAGTGATGCCAGGCTTGATCGGCGGGCGTTGTGGTATTGAACGTAATTCGTTCCAGAACCGGGTCCAGGTCAGCCTTGAGCCGCCCCAGATCTGATTGGTAGGTCATGCCCAGCACTTCCCCGCTGGTACTTGTCGTATTGGAGACATTCACAAAGTTGTGGCGTTGCCCGCCGGTATTCTCGATGCGCGCCCAGAATGCCAGCGTGAAATCTCCGAGGCCGGTGATCGCACTGTCCGGAATGAACATGTAACTGGAAACATCCCCCGGAGCAATACGATAGGAGCTCGACGGCGCACCATCAATGCCGGACTGAAAATCAAGCGTGCCAATCAGAGTTCCGTTGTGACCGGCAGGGCCGGCGTCCAGAGCGCTCCCGGAGAATTGGTAGCAGAAAAGCATCGAACCGCGTTCCACGTTGCAGACCGGAGGTCGATAGACGTAAAATACATAGGCAGCGAGAGTATCGCAGCCGCCATCCATGCCGGCGCATTGCGTGGGGGACCGGGTGCAATTCACGGCGGTCGCCAGAAGGAGAACCGCGATCAGTATTCCCCAGGACCATTGCACCGCCAGGGAGTGCGGCTTTCACAGATGGTCGCGGCAACAACAAAATAACGCCATTTCGATCGATTGAGCGTCCTGGCCGCTCAGTCCAGAAAACCGGACATGTGCAGCATTTGACGAAGCGATAGCGTCGCCGATGGCATCCACATCAATATGCCGATCAAAAAGACAGCGCAGAGCTCGATCAGCGTCCCTTTGCTCGCTGCGCGACCCGAGCGTCGTTCATGCACCGCGTAGTACAGAACGCAGGTTGCCGCGAAACAAAGTTCGATCAGGATTGCAAGGTACGGCATGCGCGCGTACAGGTTTAAAGCGATGTCGGGCGAAAAGCGACCCAACAGCTGGTGCTGGAAACCGACCAGATAATCGCAAAGCACATGGACCACGACCAGTGCGCCACACCAGAGGGCCAGGGACCAGTCTCGCCAGATAAGGCGGACCACGGCGGAAGTTGCCAACCCGAGAACCAGGTTCGGAATCAGGTTGTGACTGTAGATCATATCAACCTGAATATTCTGAAACGTTGCGTCCAGAATGGAACCCGGTCGTGGCGCTTCGATGCCTGCCAGAGCCAGTGCCAGCCAGAGAAACTCCGGCAATTGCGCGCACAAAAGCAAGAGCCAGAGCGGCGCCCGCGGCAAATGCGTGCGTGACACAAGGGCCGACGCATAGTGACCGACAATCACTTTGCCGCCCTACTCAAGATGCGATGTAGCAGGTAAAAAAACACGCCGTACGCGACGATCAAAGTCACCACCAGCGTATGATCGACGAAAATCATAAGCGCGGGGGTCTGTTCGGAGCGTCACCGGCCCATCGGACGGCCGGACTGCCCTGGTTATTTCGCTGCAGAACGCCCCACCAAAAAAACGATGGCGCCGACTACAATCAATCCAATGCGAATGCCCCAGCCAACGCCCGGCCCCCAGTTGTCGATCCACATCAAAAGGCGCAGGTTGTAATCAAAGAAGTGCAAAATGCTTGAGATGATTCCGGCCCCGGCAAGCAGCCCCCCGATTCCAGCGATTCGTTCCAAAGTTTTTCTCCTGACCCGGATGCTCAGAAACTCCTAAAAAAAGTCAAGCGAGACCGCTCTTTTTCGAGAAACCCGGTTCTCGTGATCCTGCATGGGCATCGAAAGAATTAGCCCACCCATGGAACCGACACCCGAAGCTGCCGCGATTACGGAAGATGCCGATCGCGCCTGTTTGGACAAACGGAACCCCGGTCCGATTGTTTATGGGATTTACGGGAGCGACCCCTGCACCCGGATCCTGAATCCAGGGGCCGGTCGCGACCGGGCGAACTAACAGAGCCGTGGTGGGTCTCGTTCGTCGGCCTCAGATGCGAATGGCCATAGGATTATGTCGTATACTGGCCACAGGAGGATGTTACGAGCCTTTCTGGGTCTCAGTTTTCAAGTGGCCGCATTAAGTCGCATAGATCGTAATACAGGGCTGAAAAGGGGGCGGCGAGCAATAGCAGACCCGTGGCGGCCGTAAAGCGCGATTGCAAAGGGGCGGGCCGGACCCAGCCTGGACCTCCGGGGCGGACGGTTGTTGCACGGTATGCTGAGCGCACTGAACATTTTCTTCTGGGTACTGCACAGCGCGGTCATTGTATTGAACCTGTTCGGCTGGGCCTTTCGCCGACTGCGCGTTTTCAACCTGGCCCTGCTCTCGGGAACCCTGGCTTTCTGGATGTATTCCGGAATTGCTCTGGGGTTTTTCGGTTATTGTCCGCTGACCGACTGGCACTGGGACGTTCTTCGTCGGCTCGGTCATACTGATCTGCCGAACTCCTTTATCAAAGCACTGCTCGACGGCGCAACGGGCCTCGACTGGGACCCCTTTACAGTCGATGTGATCACCGGCGTGAGTTTCAGCCTCGCATTTTTGCTTTCGATCTTTGTGAATGTCCGGGATTGGCGACGCGGTGTGCGACCCTGGAAGCAGGACCTTCGTGCGTTTCTGTATCTGTTGCCTTTGATGGCGGGACTGATCCGGGCGATTCAGTTGCGTTGGGTTTGCGACGACGCTTTCATATCGTTTCGCTATGCCGCTCACGCCGCCCGGGGGTTGGGCCTGGTCTTCAATGCCGGCGAGCGGGTGGAAGGCATGACCAATTTATTCTGGACCGTGCTTCTGATTCCCTTCGCCGCCTTTGATATGGACCTGGTGCTCGCCTCACAGGCTATGGGTATCATTTGCTTTGCAGTTCTGCTCGGGGTTATCTATGTACTTCGAGACAAAACAAGCACGATGGCGCCGCTTTTCCTGCCGGCCCTGGCCCTGCACTATCACATGCTGGTGTTTGCGACATCGGGCCTCGAGACAATGGCTTTCACCCTGGCCGTCACGACAGCCCTGCTGCTGGAAACAAAGCCGACAAAACGATTTCCGGGCCGGTTGTATGTTTCGGCCTTTGCTCTGGGCATCGCCTGCGGACTGAGGCCGGACGGCTTTGTGTTTTTCGTGATCGTGGCAATCTTTCGTTTGCTTCCTCTGCCCGGTTCCCCCAGGGCGCTGCTATTGCGACTCGCCTCGCTTTCGCCGGCCATCCTGATGGGGCTTGCGATTCTGATATTTCGCATCACGTACTATGGCGCCCTGGTTCCGAACACGTTTTACTCGCGGTCGGCAAGCGAAGCCTATCCTTCCCAGGGGCTGGTCTACGTACTATGGTACTTTGCTTCGTACTGGTTTTGTGCTTTGTGTCTGCTCGGAAGCGCGCTTGCGCTTTTTAATAATTGGCGGCGCGCTCAGCCAATTCCGCGCCGGGCGGCGCTCTTGTTGGTCGCGTGCCTGGTCTGGTCGACCTACGTCATCTGGGTGGGCGGTGATTTCATGTTCGGACGCTTTCTGGTGCCGATCACACCGATTCTTTTCGTAAGCGGCGAGTGGGCCCTGCGCCAGTTCGATTCTGGAAGGCGCCTGACGGCCCGCCCCGCGGGAGCCGTGATCGTGGCCGCCCTTTCAATGGTTGCAGTGCTTGCGCGCTACGATCCGTACCGGGGGCGGGATTTGCCTTTGCTCGACAATATTGCCGAAGAGAACCGCATCTATACCCCGGAGCGAGTCGCCAGGCTGGAGCGGGTGGCGCGGGATCTGGGGCCCGTGGTGCGCCAGTCGGGCGTGCGATTGGGTTTTGTGGGCGCTCAGGCCGCCTTGATCTACTACCTGCGACCGGACTTCGCGCTGGAAGCCGAAAGCGGACTCACCGACCGCACCGTGGCCCGTCAGGAAGTATCGGAACGCGGGCGCGTGGCGCACGAAAAACAGGCCCCGCTGGAATATTTGCAAGAGCGGCGTGTGCACATACTGCTCCGACCTCAGACGCCGGACTCGCCGCTGGGCGACCTGCCCTGCGTCACAATTCAGGGACTGATCGGCACGTTCCCCGTAATCACGAACGAGGCCGATGTGCTCGGGCCGCTTTTGGACTCCGGAAAATTCCGGCGTTGTGCCGGCCCCCCGTAAATTCGCTGAAACATGCTGCTGCGCTATCGTGCTGGACCAACCCGTCAAGACGTGTGCGGCAGGGCCGCCCCGGAAGGCCGCATCAGGTGTGATAGCGACGAAACCAACTCACAAACCGCTCCATGCCGCTCGCCAGGGGTGTTGCGGGAGCAAAACCGGTCAGGGCCCCGAGCTCGCTTACGTCGGCGTAGGTGGCCACCACGTCGCCGTCCTGCATGGGTTCCAGCTGAAGGCGCGCCTTTCTGCCCAGCGCCGATTCGAGAACCGCGATGAATTCCATCAGCTCGACCGGGTCGTGATTGCCAATGTTGAAAATGCGATACGGTGCGCTGGAGATTGCGGGATCGGCCCGATCTGCATCCCAGCCAGGATTTGGTGAAGGCGCGCAATCTGCGACCCGCACCAGACCTTCGATAATGTCATCGATATACGTGAAGTCCCTTTTCATTTTGCCGTGGTTGAAAACACGAATGGGTTCGCCTGCCAGAATCGCGCGCGTAAACGAATAGTACGCCATGTCCGGACGACCCCAGGGACCATAAACCGTAAAGAAACGCAGACCGGTCGTTGGCAGTCCGAACACATGGCTGTAGGAATGCGCCATGAGTTCGTTGGCTTTCTTTGTGGCGCCGTAGAGGCTCACGGGATGGGCCACGCCATGGTGCTCGGAGAAAGGCATCTTGCGGTTGGCGCCGTAAACCGAGCTGGAAGAGGCGTAGACCAGATGCTGGATATCGTGTCTTCGACAGGCCTCGAGAACATTCGAAAAGCCCAGCAGATTCGAATCGATATAAGCCCGTGGATTTTCCAGGGAGTAGCGCACGCCGGCCTGAGCCGCCAGATGAAAGACCACCCGTGCTCTGGTTTCAGAGAACAGCGCTTCCATGCCGGCTGCGTCGGTCAGGTCGAGACGCCTTATGGAAACCCCGGGATGGTGTTTCTGGAGTTCCGCGATCCGGGCTTCTTTCAGGCCCGGGTCGTAATAGCTATTGAAATTGTCAAAACCTGCGACGCGAAAACCTTCCGCCGCGAGTCGGGCGCAGAGATGAAAGCCAATAAATCCGGCCGCCCCGGTGACGATGACAGGATCTTTCACACACCCTCTCTCTTCAAATCAAATGACACAGCTCAAAAGATACGCGACGGGCCGTGGCGGGCACAACCGGGGTTCCGTTTCTGCTTCGAAAGCACACTGCGCAAAAAAAGCTCCTGCAAACAGGAAAGGTGATCCTCTTCACCTGGAGGGCCTTTTGCGTAAACGCATTTCCGGACCGGCCGCACGCTGCCCGGGACCTCAAATGGAATCGCAACCTGACTTTTGCTTCTTTCGCAGGCCCGTTTTGCGATTTTCGGTCCGGCGAGGTGCGCCCCGTGAGCCAGACTCTTTTCGATCATATCGTACTTGCGTTAAATGCGATTTGCCGGAGGACCGGGTTCTCTTACGCGGCCCTGAACATTCTGATCTATTGCGGCGCAATCCCCTGGACCTGGTGCTTTCTGGTCGCCCTGCGCACCGGTTGGACCTCCCTCGGGGCGCTTGCCGCCATCCTGACGGTCGGGGTAGCCTTCTGGCTGCGTTTCTCTCAAAGCGTTGCAATCGGACGTTTTTACGCGTGCCAGATCGCGCAGCTCGAAGAGATCGCTACTGGACCTGCTTTCAACTATACCGGCGTATCGCTCATACTCGGCGTTCTTGCACCCGCCCTTATACCGGCACTGCTTCTGACGTTGCCCCGGCGCTGGCTTGTACCGGGCTGGATCCTTCTGAACGCGGCTCTGTGCGCCTTTCTGCTGAGAGCGTGTCTGAGCTGCCTGTAAGCCGCAGCGCTGACGGCCGTCGTCCTGGGGACCGGCAGCGAACGAAACCATCAGAAGCAGTTCCACTTTCGCTTGCCGATGTTAGACGGTCCGGGCGTATGAAAATATGATCCGGGTTTGTTCAGTCTCGTTCTCCAAAAACCGCGAACTGGTTGCGGAGTTGCACGCCCATTTTCCCGAAGCGGGTCTGAACGACGCGGGCACAATTCTTTCGGGAAGCAAACTGATCGACTACCTGGGCGGGGTGGAAGCGGCCATCGTTGGCACGGAAAAGATCAATCGCGAGATCATCGATGCCCTGCCGGAACTGAAGTTCATCGCCAAGTACGGCGTGGGCCTGGACAACCTGGATTCGGAGTATGCACGCGCGAAGGGCATCGGTATCGGCTGGCAGGGAGGCGTGAACCGGCGCTCGGTTTCGGAACTGGCGCTGGGCTTCATGCTGGGGCTTTCCCGGAACATCTTTTTCAGCGGACTGGCCCTCAAAGCCGGCCGCTGGGAAAAAGAAGGCGGCTTTCAATTAACTGGAAAGACCGTCGGCATTGTAGGCTGTGGATTTACGGGCACTGACCTGGCCCGGTTGCTGGTGCCCTTTGGTTGCCGGATCCTGATCTGTGATATTCTGGACAAGGGCGATGTCGTCGCCGAATTGAAGGCGTCTGGCCTGCAGTGCGCCCAGGCGGATCTGTCGGTATTGCTCGGCGAATGTGATCTGATCAGTCTGCATGTGCCGCTAACCGGACAGACCTCCGGCATGGTGAATCCCGACTTCTTAAGAAGCATGAAGCGCTCGTCCTTTCTGATCAACACCAGCCGGGGCGGCGTTGTGGAACAGGAAGCCCTGAAGTCCGCGTTGCAATCGAATCAGATTGCGGGGGCGGCGATTGACGTGTTCGCGATCGAACCACCCGACGATCTGGAGTTATTGTCTTTGCCGAACCTGATGGTCACGCCGCACATCGGCGGAAATGCCCGCGAGGCCGTGCTCGCAATGGGGCGCTCCGCCATTCAGGCGTTGCGCGATTTTTACAAGAAGTAGAAATGCATCAAAGCATTCGCATCAGCGGGGCCGCAACAGCCGCTCAAGCCCCGGAAGTCTCGTTTACAATCGAACGGTACAAAGCCAGCATGCGTCGGCGCGTGCTCTCTTTTGAGAATTCCCGAATGGCCCGCTTGCGACCCTGGCGTCCGAGTTTCAAACGCAAAGCGGGTTTCTCCTGAAGCTCTCGAAGTGCTTCGGCAAGCGCTTCCACGTCGCGCAACGGAACCACCAAGCCCGTTTGCATGTGCTGATTGACATATGTGACGCCGTTTTTCAGGTCAAAGCAGACGACCGGCTTTTTGCAAAGCATGGCTTCGATTTGCACCACGCCGAAGGCTTCCGCCTTCTCCACCGACGGGAGGCAAAACACATCGCAGGCATGGTAGTGAGCGAGCATCTCTTCTTCCGATAAGCGGCCTGTGAAAACAACCCGATCGCTCACCCCCAGTTCCCGGGCCGCTTGCTTCAGCTCGCCGGTAATGGGTCCGCTTCCCCCCAGAAGAATCACCGCATTCGGTAGAGACCTTACAGCCTGGATGAGATACTCAAAGCCCTTGTAGTAAACGTGCCTGCCCAACGCAAATACCAGGAAACGACCGGCGTGCTTGCTCTTGAGTTCGCGTGATTTCCGACTTATACGATCGCTACTGTCAAAGCGCTGCACGTCGACTGCGAAAGGGATCACATACTTCTTCGAATCGGGAAGGACCTGTAGCTGCGTGGAGTCGGTAAAGTGGGCCGGGGTCGCGCCCACAACGGCCCGGGTCCGCGAAAGCAGCCGATTGACAAACGGCTGGTAGAACTTCAGAAAACCCCTCTGCCGAATCACATCGCTGTGCCAGGAAATGACAATGTTGGCCGTTCGCGGCAACAATAGAGCCGAAAGACACGAGAGCGGGTCCGGGAAATGTAGATGTACGATATCGTAGTGCTCTTTTCTGTACAATCGGCGCAAGCGAAAGGGAAAGGGAAACGAAAAGGCCGTCGAAAAATACATTCCCAGGCTCGCGGTTCGGTAGACCTTCCAGCCGTGAAAAATATCAACCTCCGATCGAAGGCGAAATCGGCGGTGTGCCACCAGGTTTTCGACCGAGACCTCTTCCGAAAGCGCATCCAGTAGATCGATGACAGTCTGTTCGAGGCCGCCGTTGTTTTCGTCCAGGAAGCGACCGAGATGAAGAATCTTCATGAGAATACGTTTCGCGGGGAGCGTGCCCGTCTTTCTCCGACCGCGCCCGGCGCACCGGCCCGGGCAAACTGACGAATGTCACCAAGGGCGGCTGGCCGACCAACGTTTTTAGCCACGGTCAGGCTGGTAGCTCCTTTTGATGCTCGAGACGCGGGACCTGTAAAAACGCGAAACGGAATGCAACTTCAACTTCGCAAGCATGCGCCCCGTGAACGATTTAGCGCATTTGATCCAGAACTTGATTAAGAAACCCGGATCGCCGGGATAGAGCGTCTTCTGGGCTTTGCGCATTTCCCGCAGCCCTGCGATCCAGGCCCGATCGCTGGTCCCGCCAAAGCGCATGTTGGCCGTTACGATTGGCAAAGCGCCTCCGCGAATACCGAAACGCTTCAGTCGCAGAAAGAACTCGTAGTCCATCGCTGCCCGGTAATCGAGCTTAAAAAGTCCCATCTGCTCGTAGACCGATCGGCGCACGAAGCAGGTGGCGTGGTTGACGGTCATATCGAGCCCCAGCCGCTCGGGCATAGAAGGGAAGATGGCGTCGCGCTGATTGTCCCGCCAGTACTGCTGGGCGGCGCAGACGTAGCCATGGTCCGGATTTTCGAGCAAGAAATCAACGGAACGCTCCACAGCCTCGGGCTCGTACCAATCGTCTGCGTGAATCAGACCGATGATATCTCCCCGGGCCAGTGCAATCGCCTGGTTTAGAGCATCGCTGATCCCGTTGTCCGGCGCCTGGCCATATATCGAAAGAAGACGCGCGTTCTTGCGAATGAGGTCGAGCGTGCCATCGGTGGAACCCCCGTCGATGATGATGTACTCTATGTTGGAATAGGTCTGCTTGCGGACCGACTCGATCGTGCCGGGGAGGGTTGCTTCGGCGTTGAGTGTGATGGTGATGATACTGACGAGCGGGGAGCCCTTTCGACTGCGTTTTGCGGAACGCAGATGCAGATCTGAAACGACGGCCCGGCCCCGGCTCTCGTAGAGCGCCAGGGGCGGTCCCAACCGATACGCGACCGGCGTGGCCAGGCTCTGCATCAGCATGCTCTCGGTCTGTTCGACGGTGCGAGACCAGGGTTTGGTTTTCGCATGAAGGCGACCGCGCGTAACGAGCTGTCGGGCGAGGGCCTTGTCATTGAGCACTGAAAAGATGGTGCCCGCCATGCTTTCGATATCGTACGGATCAAAGTAGATAGAGCCATCTCCGCAGACCTCCCGGAGCACCGGAATGTCCGAAACGGCCGTCGGAACTCCGCGCGCCATCGCTTCGAGGGGCGGCAGGCCAAAGCCTTCGTAGAGCGAAGGCAACACGAAAAGCGAGGAGGAAGCCATGTAAGCATTCAGTTCCTCTTCAGAAACAAAACCCGGAAAACGAATTCTATCGCCCAGCGCTTTCGCCAGTTCAAAGACCGAACCGTCGGAGGAACGCAGGCCCTCGGTCTTGCCGACAATCACGAGATCGTGCTCAACCTTATCGCTTATGCGAGCGAAGGCCCGAATCAATCGCCCCAGGTTCTTGTGCGGCTTGATGTTGCCAACAAACAGAATGTAAGGTCGAACCGGCCTGGAAGACCCGGACCGGCGAGCCTGGATTTTTGGAAACAGCGAAACGCCCAGGTGAATCGTAACCGGGGAAGCCTTCGGTCGGTAGAAGTGCTGTAGCTCGCGGCGGGTTGCTTCGGAATCACAAAGCAGAGCGTCCGCCTGGCGTGCAAGCACCGAAAAAACAAGACGGCTGTAGCCGTAGCGCAACAGCCCAGGTCCGATTCCCTGCCAATGGCGGATCGAAAGATCATGTAACGTGACTACGGTTCGAAATCGCGTGAAAACTGGAAAATTAAAGTGGGGGATCCAGAGCAGATCCGTTTCGGGCGGGATAAAACGATGCAGGCTGAACTGTTCTGCAATCGAAAGCGGAGGCAGATCGCAGACGATCAGGTTCGCAGAAGGAATTGTAGCGCCGACGGAGGCCAGATCTCCGGAGCGGCAGAGCAGGTTCCACTTCCAGGCGGGCTGACTTTTCGCCAGCGCCGGAAGTACGTTCTGGAGGTATGTGCCGATGCCCGTGGCGAAGTAGAAACGGGCGTCGACGGTCAGGGTGTGCATGCGGCCCATATCGTCTGGATCTGACCAGCAGAACACTCGGCTCTCTGCATCAGGCTATTAGGTCGCTGTACGTTTTGATCGTGGCGGCGGCGCATTTATCCCAGCTGAAAAGACACTCACGCGCGATTCCACGTTTGATTAGATGTTTTCTCCGGAGCTCACTGGACAGGACGGCGCTCAATGCAGAGTACAAGCTCTGGTCATCCTTAGGATCGAAGAGAACCGCGGCATCACCCACCACGTCTGGTATGGATCCCGCTTCGGATGCAATGACAGGACAACCGTACCGCATCGCTTCAAGCGGCGGCAATCCAAATCCTTCATACAGAGAAGGGTACACCATCGCTCTTGCAAATGCGTATGCGGTGGCGAGATCGGTGTCCGAGCCGCTCAGGTGAATTAACTGCTTTTCCAGTCCAGCCGCCCGAAATTCGCGTCTTTCGTTTGGAGTAAAGGGCGAGCCCCCGAAGCATAGTAGCTTGAGGGCCCGATTCACTTCCGGGTTTTCTCGGTACACCTGCCATAGCCGCTCGAAGTTCTTGTATTTCAGCCGCTCTCCTACATACAACAAATAAGGTTCTCTCAGCAGTGGACTTCTTCCGGGAGCCGTCTTGAGTGAATTTGCGAGGGGTATCGTCCGGATCTTCGCTGGATTTACGTTGTAAATATCCATGATATCACGACGTGTTGTATCAGAAATGGCGATAATCATGTCTGCCGCCTCGATGGCCGTCGCCTTTCGCTCTGCGGTACGGTCCGCGGTACGGAACAGTTCAGGATACAGCTCATGAATCATGTCGTATACCGTGAGTACCTTCCGCGCTCGGCCATCGTTGGGAAATTTGGCTATCGCGGGTCCGAAATAGGTGAAGTGTGCAATCTGTGGCTTGATCTTTTTGATCCAACGTTCCCATAGTAGTCTATTTGCCCGGGCAAATAGGAAGCCTGTCTTCGGAATACGCATGCGTTTGCAGCCACGATAGGACCAGTATTTGTCTCGAAACTGATCCAGCCGAAGTTCATTTATGTGAAAGCCCTGGAAAAGACTGATCTTTAGTTCCGGATTCTCCACGAAGCGGCTGATCAACTCAAAGTAGTAGCGCGTAATCCCGCCCATGCGTTGAAACTCGAAGGCCTGAGAGTCGAAAGCGACCTGCATAAACAACCCGGCTATTTGTCGACCTCGCGGCTCAGCGGGTCGTCCTTCTTGTGGATACTTCTCCCGCCCGATGAACAGGACAGGTCGGGACCCCGACAAAGTACATTCCAACTGCCTGCGCGGCGGCGAAGTCCGATGGCGCATCGCCGATAAACACGCTCCTACTTAGTCTGATCTCAAATTTCATGGACAGCGTCTCCAGGATCTCACGTTTCCTGCGCGGACTCCCGCAAACCTCGTTAAAAAAATCCGCCAGTCCCTTCCTGATAATAATGTCACGTAGTTCTTCCTCGGGGGTGCCGGAAACCACGAAGGCTTTGAGCCCGGCCCTCTTGATATCCTCTAACAGCCTATCGATGCCTTGCCTGTTGTCCATTGCTACGATGCGCTCCCGAACACTCTCCCCAAATGCAGCTCCCAGCTGGCGGACCTGCTCTTCATCGCGATAGAGCCGCAAACGCTTGAGCACGTAGCGAATTTTAGTGTGTCGATCAATGCCACCATTGCGCTTGTGGTAGGCTAAAATGAACCGCGTTGCCCGGGGACCAAGCGGGGCAAATAACGTCCGAAAGGCGTCGGTTTTCACCGGAACGGAGTCCACAATCACTCCGTCGAAATCAAAAAACACCGCCTCTATAGATGAATCCCTTACAGGTATTAAACTGGATAGCATCAGTGGGGGCTCCCGGGCTACGCGGCAAGTTCAGGCAAGCTCTTTGGCTATAAAGTGCAAGTGTAGTTGCTATACGCGGAGAAGCGTACGCTCAGTGCACGTAATATCTCCTCGGGCTCCATATAATAAAGGTCTTCCATGTCTGCATTCCAGGGGAACAGGCTTAACCGATCATCTCGAGATCGATATCCACCTTCGTAAGCAGCTTCAGGAGTCAGGGACACACCTTTGCTCAATTCCTTCGGCTTGAGAAAGGCGTTATTGTAGTGTAGCTCAACTATCGAGTAGTCGTAGAGATCACAGAGCTCGTTAAGCTTCGAAATGCTCTGTCCATAGAAGTGGTCTCCTCTCCAAAAGTGGTCATCGCTGTACGTGACCGTAAATTTGATGGGCGGCGGTATCTTCTCGTTGATTTCTGTACAAACAAGCCCCGGTCGAAATTTTGATAAAATGCAATGAAGCACAAAAAAATCGTAGCTATCGATATCGAGACTGAGGAATCCAAATTTCTCCGGAGTGTCGAATGCCTGCAAGAGTGGGACGACGTTCTTCGGCGTAACTCGACTTCTCGCCAGCCGGACATGCTTGAAGCCGCGGAGCGTGGTGGCAAGCTTCTTGAAAAGCGAAGCGTCAAGCTCAACAGCGACACCGGCCCAATCTTGCCGGAACAGGTGGTACGTATTCGATTGCGTGATTCCATCAGCGGCGGCGATGTCGACGCAAAAACGGGTCAAGTCGTCGATGTCTGCAAGATGCCGCGATATAGGAGCCTCCTCGCCCGCATGAGATAGTTGGCCTCGTCGCCCTCGCAACCGCCTAAGAATTCTCTTCATCGTTCGATATCTTCCTTAGGCCTCAAGGATTCAAAGTCCTGGGCGAGGAGGCTGGGCCTTCTGGAAAAGGCAGCATGTAATAGCCCCAGCCGGTAGTTTGTAGCAAGTCGAAATCCGATGCGGCTACATCTTACTTGGGTAAGTAAATGCAATGCACCCCATGACAGGAGCTTCATTCCCAATACTTCTGCAACAATCTCAAGAGATTCTTTCGAAAAAATCGAGATATGCTGCCCATGATCGGGATTGTAGTACCACCAATCTGCGGGTCCCGGATTGTTCCGGGGCAAAAGCTCTGTTGAAAAGAAAAGGCTCGGCCCCTGTTCAAAGATGAATCGGAGACTGGCCAGCGGGTCAGCCAGGTGCTCCACAACCTCGAACGCAGTCACGAGATCGAAGTGCCCGGGCAAACTTGCCTCAAAGCCACGCGCGAAAAGATTCTCGCTATGTTCGTCATAGATATAGAAATCAAAGCCATAATCGCGCATCAGACGCACGTACAGACCATAACCACCCCCGTAATCCAGGAAGCGGCCCTCCGGAAAATACCTCGAAAGAAGCGCTCGGGAGACAATGGCCAAATAGGCGTTTCGCCCGGGCATGCCCATGTCGTAATCGTGAATCTGGGACCTGTACGCCTCAGCAAGCCAGAAGGGTTCTTCAGTTTGAACGAAACGACACTTCACACATCGAAAGTACTCGGCCTGGTATTTTCGCAGAATTAGCGCTTGGGCGAAAGCCCGTGATTCTGACCCGCATATCTTGCAATGCATCAGGAAAGGCCTACTATCCTGGCCATGCTTCTGACCCGGCCCGAAATTCGTCGGCGCCAGGTCGGACTATAGAGCTTTCGTTCGGTGTAGAGGTCAGCATCTCTATTGGCCGCGACTTGAGACGAATGCCTGAGCGGCTGCGTGATCGCCTGCCGCGGGAGGTTCGCCGTGTGATCAGGTGTCAGCGTGTGAGTTGCGCTGCCGCTGAAGCCAATGTTGGTCACAAGGTTTGTTTCAGGCACAATGGAAAGCCTGTCCCTTAGCCAGGCCGCAAGGACCCATTGCGCGTCCCACGTGTCCGTTTTTCCACTTCGAACACTGTCGAAGAAGTTCTTCCAAAACATGAAGGCAGCTGAGCTCGAGAATCGATCGCGAAAATCCCTCGTTTCCCTGTACGCGGGCCAATCTTTCATGGTCACATCATATTCCTGCCAGCGATTGCGCCACGTGGCCCAACCCCAAATGTGCGCGAACTGAGTAAAGTAATACCCGCAACGCCCCCTCAGAATGCCGTCTTGAAAATTATCACCTGATATCATGTGGACGCGATCGTCGTGGCGATACACTTCTAATAGTTCTGAACAGAACGAGAAAAACGAAACGTCGGGCACGGTATCGTCTTCAAGAATGATTCCACTTTCCACTGCCTCGAAAAACCAGTTGATTGCGCCGCTTACGGCCATTCTACAGCCCGCGTTTCTCTCCAGGAAGCGCGTTTCCAACTCGCATTTCCAGTGCACTTTGTCTCTGACCATCTCTCGGACTCGAGTGCAGAGCTCTAAGTCGAGGGAATTGCCCGCGCGCGGACCATCCGCCGCAACGAAGACTCTTCGTGGTCTCATCTGCGCGAGTACGTCGAGCACGGCCGCCGTCTCCGCTGGCCGATTAAAGACGATCAGCAATACGGGTACTTCTTGCGGATCGGGATTCACTGGCGTCCCCTCGTTCTTACTGGTGCGTATGATGCCGTGCATTGAAACTAGTCCGGAAACCAATACGTACTTTGTACCGTGTGGAGGTCCCTTAGGAGATTGAAAGCGCAGGCGCTGGCGGAGAGCAGCAACCCTGCAAACATCCAGCGGCGAATACCGGGCGACGTCCTCGGATCCCATGCAAAGTGCACAACGACCAGAAAGAGCACGGCTGCGTAGCGTGTATAGTACCGTACATGGGGGAAGGCGAACAAGACCATGGGAACTATCCCGGAGTTAGCGTCGCAAGTGCTGTGACCACGACAAATATAACGGTACAATCATGCCACATCTGCCTCTTATCCGATTCGATCACCTGGACTCCCCGTCTGAATACGTTCGATGGCCGGACAGCCCGTCCGCCAAATGCTCCGGGGTTCCCATTTCGCTGCGGTTATCTGCTGGCTTTACACCATACTTGATGAGTTTCCTGATACGCGCAGGCAGCAACATCCAGGCTGAACCAGCGAGCCGACGCGTGACCCTTGCCAACTCATGAAAGTAAAACCATCTACCCATAAACGGTCGGTACTTACTTTTGAGATGCCGAATTTCGGGCAGAAAGGCTTCAAACATCGCCTCCCCTTGAAGGCTTTTTGAATCAATGTGATAGAGCTGGACGGCGAGGTACCGGTCAATCCCGCAGAACCGGGCGCCGCCAATCACGAAACGAACCCAAAGGTCGGCGTCCATAGTGTAATGCAGAGCTTCGTCAACTAAGCCCAGGCGGTCCAGTAATCTGCGACGGAAAAAGACGCTGGGCTGCGGAAGTGAATCAACATAGATGAGACGATAAACGGACGGCGGTTTCGGGTGCTGCCTCCAAAGCTCTTGGTTGTTTACGTCGATTGCAATCGAATTGCCGTATACAATGTCGCAGTGCTCGTGAAGCTCAAAGTACTCCCCTACACTCTGGAGCGCGCCTTCACAATAATGGTCATCCGAATTTAGCCAGCCGACGATGTCTCCGCGCGCCATGCGGAATCCTTTGTTCAGAGCGTTCGATTGACCATCATCCGGCTCAGAAAACCATCGAAAAGAGAAGTTCGAGCGGTGTCGCTCGCCGCCCGGAGCCAGCAGGGTTTCATAACGTCGGAGAATTTCGACGGTATCGTCCGTCGAAGCGCCGTCGACCACGATCAATTCCACTTCAAAATTGCCCTCCTGTTGAATTACGGATTCTATTGTTCGGGCGATAAACGCGCCTTGATTGAACGAGGGAGTGATAATAGAAAACAGCGGCGATGCTTGCATATGAAGTTCAGTCGGCCGATGGAAGGCTTCGGTGTCCTTCCACGACTTCTTGATATAAAGACAGGTAATCCCGGGCCATACGCCCCAGGGAAAACCTCCTAACGGCGCTGCGGCGGGCGTTTTGGGCGAATTTCGATTTCATGTCGGGCTGATTCATCAGGCTCAGGATCCGATCCACGATCGCTTCGTCATTCCCCGGCGCCACCAGAAATCCAGTTCGATCTTGTTCCACCTGCTCCGGCACCCCGCCGACCGCCGTAGCGATGACCGGCAAACCGCAACCCAGAGCTTCGAGAACCACCAGGGGAAAGGTGTCCGCGCGGGTGGCGTGCACGTATACGTCAGAGGCGGCGTACCAGTCGGCCACGGCCCGGGGATTCGCGTCGAAGGGCAAAAATCGCACCTCACTCCGCCCGATACGCTCGACCCGTTGTTCCGGAGCGTTTTCTCCGAGGGCCAGAAGCAGAATTTCACGCCCGTCGACGCTTCGGCTTCGCGACTGACTCGTCGTCCCGAGGCTCTCGATCGCGCGTCGAAGCGTCCGCCAGTCTTTCCAGGGATTGTCGCGAATGCCATTCGCGGCGAAAATCGCGATAAATGCGTCCGCCGGCAAAGCGAGGCGGCGACGCAGCGCCGCACGATCGGCACC
Organism: Spirochaetales bacterium; assembly: GCA_024233935.1. Taxonomy (GTDB): domain Bacteria; phylum Spirochaetota; class Leptospiria; order Leptospirales; family Leptonemataceae; genus JACKOY01. The sequence continues at coordinate 130,019 of JACKOY010000008.1, forward strand.
CGCCGGTCGATAGATGTCCAGGTCGACACCGTTGGGCACCGGACGGCAGAGCTTGAGGTGTTCCGCGAAAGGAGAAGCCGCGAATTTATCCAGTAGCCATTGCGAAGGAGCGGTGATATACAAACGACTGCGCCGAAAGATTTCCTGTTTCGTCCGCCAGTTCGTGTCGGTCGCGTCCCGGCGCACGGCGGGATAGGTTTCGGGATACGGACAGTCGCCGCAGCCCCGCAGCCAGCGCTCGCAATCGAAGCTGTGGGCGCAATGCCCCGCCAGAAGCCAGGCGTCATGCGCGGTAATCAGGAACGGATAAGCGGAGCTGTATGCGGCCAGGGCTCGTAGATCGAAATAGCGGCCGTGCAGGTTGTGAGCATGCAGGATATCGGGAGGGTGCGGCAATCGGGCGCGAATGTCGCGACTGGCGGCGAAACGAAAGCATTCGCGACCGCGTAAATCATCCAGCCACCTCGGAAAAAACGCCAGCTTTTCGCGTACGTGACGGGCGGGTGTCGCCGCGGGGATTCGATTCGCGACGCCCAGCCACAGCCGCTGCCAGGGGTTGGTCGCCAGGTCGGGAGGAATTTCGTAGACGCCTTTCTCCAGGGACCGCTTAAAGCCGACGACGACCGAGGCCTCCAGATCGCTTTCGCCCGCCGCCGACGCGCGCAGGAACTGGCGATGCAAATCCATCGCGACGCGTTCGGCCCCGCCGCCTATGTCCGCCGTGCTGATCTGAACGATCCGTTTGATCCCTTGCATTCAGCCCGCGGGAACGTGATTGGCGATAAAATCGGCGTAGGCCAGGCGGATGCCGTCTTTGAGATTCACCTGATGTCGCCAGCCCAGTTTATGCAGTCGCGAAGAATCGAGCAGCTTGCGCGGCGCGCCGTCCGGCCGCGAAACGTCGAAGACGACTTTGCCGGCATAACCGACGACTTCGGCCACGGTCTCCGCCAGTTCTTTGATCGAAACTTCCCTTCCCGAACCGACGTTGACGATTTGACCTCCCCGCGGATCACCGCTCACGTCGTATTGATTCATCAAAAAAACGCACGCGCGGGCCAGGTCGTCCGAATACAGAAATTCGCGCGGCGGCCTGCCCGTTCCCCACACCACGACTTCCGGCGCCTCCTCGAGACGCGCGGCGTGAAAGCGGCGAATCAAAGCGGGCAATACGTGCGAATTTTCGGGATGATAGTTGTCGTTGATTCCGTAGAGATTCGTCGGCAGCACCGAAATATGATTCTTGCCGTACTGACTATTATAACTCTTGCACATGGTGATACCGGCGATCTTGGCGATGGCGTACGGTTCGTTCGTGGGTTCCAGTTTTCCGGCCAGGAGTTCGTCTTCGCTGATCGGCTGGTTCGCGAATTTCGGATAGATACAGGACGAGCCGAGAAACACGAGTTTTCTTACGCCGAAGCGATGGCAGGCGTCGATCACGTTATTCTGGATTTGCAGGTTATTGTAAATGAAATCCGCGGGATAATGGTTGTTCGCGTGAATGCCACCGACCATCGCCGCCGCGAGGAAAACGTATTCCGGCCTTTCGTCTTCGAAGAATTGAATCACCTGCTCCTGGTTCTGGAGATCCATTTCCGCATGCGTACGAACGAGCAGATTGTCGAAACCCTGCTCCGACAGGACTCTGACCAGAGCCGATCCGACCAGCGACGGCCACGTATATTTTTGCGTCTTTGTTCATATGGCTTCTCAATAATCGAATTTAGAAAATCAAATTTTTCAATAGGGCGATCTCATTGCGCGCCGTCAGGAGATTCCTCCGCTTCCGGCTCGTTTTCTTAAGACGGCGAAAGCCGCTTTGCGCAATAAGTTCAGACCGCGAATCAGATTCATACGGATCGGATTGGGCAGTTGATCGCCGTGCCCGGAAAATAGCAGACGAAAATATACGTAGCATCGCTTCGGAAGACTTTGCGTTCGCAGGGCGCGATCCACACGCGTGCGAATGCTCCGTTTCTGCGACCGGGAGCGGGCTTCCCCGCCGTTGTCCCGGCGCCACTGGAAATAGTCGATCGCGTCCCGTGCCGACCACGCTCCGGATTCACGGGAATCATGGCCGGCAGCCCGGTCGTACGCGTAGTCCGAAAGCGCGACGAAAAAATGAACGACCCCCGGCCGGCGACGTCCGAATGCCGCTCGCACCGGAGCCGAAGCGACCCTGCGCGCCGCCCGATTTTGTTTCTCTCGCTTGAGATTGGAGGCCTGGGCGTCGTGCAGACGGTAGTAGACCAGGCATTCCGGAATATTTCGCGCTCTGCCCTGCGCCATCAGCCGGGACCAGAAGTGATAGTCTTCCGCCGGCGCAAAACCGGACCGGAATCGTATCCGCGATTTTCGCACGGGCGACAGTCGAAAGGTCGCGGCGGGATTCGGCAAAACGTTGGTATATTGCAGATGAAATCGTATGTCCTCGTCCGATTCAGGATAAGGCCACAACTGGTGCGCCGCTCCGAAGGTCCGCATATGGGAACCGCAATACACGTAATCGGGATTGGCTTCTAAGAAAGAAACCTGCTTTTCCAGGCGATCCGCCGTGGCGATATCGTCCTGATCCAGCCATGCAAGATATTTTCCTCCGGCCAGCTCGATCCCCTGGTTTCTCACCGCCGCCAGGCCCGAGCTTTTTTCGTTGCGCACGATCCGAATTCGGGGGTCGGCGCAGGCTCGAACGATTTCCAGCGACGCGTCAGTGGACCCGTCGTCGATGATCACCAGCTCCCAGTTCTGAAAACTCTGGGCGATCACGCTTCCAACGGCAACGGATACGTATCGCTCCCCGTTTAAGACCGGCATTACGACCGAAACGATCGCTTCACTCAAAATATTTTCCTGTCATAGACCCGATGAGCGTCGCTTTAAGAGAGTCGAATCGAATGGCCCACGCCGCTGAAATCAATTCGCGACGCCGGCGAGCGTTTGCATCACTTCGCGGATCGGACGCGGGCGGAACCCCGTTTCGTTGCTGATCTTGCTCAGATCCATCGTCGTGTCAGCCGGGCGTCGCGCCAGGGACGGAAACGCCGAAGAATCGCAGGGCGAGATCAATTTCGCGTCCAGGCCGAAGCCCTCCGCGACTTTCAAACCGAACTCATACCGATTCAAACGTTCAGCTCCGGCAACGTTGTATACGCCCGAAGCGCCCGCACGCATCAAACCCAGCATGGCCGCGATCAGATCGTCCAGGAACAGCAGGTTTCCGTAAACATCGTCTACAAGACGGATCGCCTTCCCCTGCCTGAGACTCTTCAGAATGAAGTCCAGAGGATTCGCTCTCTGGAAGTCTTCGCTGATTCCGTACATCGTAATCGGCCGGGCGATCAGCGCGTCCGGGAATTCGCGCAGCAAAGCTTCGTCGGCGCGCGCTTTCGTTACGCCGTAATGGTTCAGCGGAGCGAGCTTCGCGTCTTCACGATACGGCGCGTGATCCCCGTCGTAAACTGCGTTCGTGGACATGTGAACCAGGCGGCACGCGGGGATCTCGTCGCGCAAAAAACCCGCCAGGCTCAGGGGAAACTCATAGTTAACGGCCAGAGCTTCCGCCCGATTCTGCTCGCAGTAATCGACGTTGCCGATCGCGACCGTATTAATGACGAAATCCGGCTCGAAGTTCTTGATCGCGGAAAATAAAGACTGCGGCGGCTCCAAATCCGCCACAACGCACTCTACGCCTCCGGGCAAATCCAAGGGCTTCCGACAGCTGCCGCCGACGTGGTACTCCGAGCCGCACGACGACAGGAAACGATACCCGGTAAAGCTATTCAGTCCGATCATGAATACTCTTTTTCGCACCCATCAAACTCCGAAATCGTAGTCGTCAAAAGTCACGTCCCAGTCGTCCTGGTCCTCCGCCCGCCAGGCCGGCGAAGGCATATTCAGAATATAAGCTTCCACTTGCCCGATATTCACGAGCGCTGCGGGAATCCCGGCCGGCACCTGCACCGTTTGAAATTCATGGTCTTCGCCGGAATAATACTCTTCGTATTTGCCGTCGATTCGCACGACGATCTTGATATTGCCTCTGATGCAGGTAAAGAGGCCCCAGCGTTTTTTGTGCAGATGGGGCCCTTTGATTTCGCCCGGGTTGGCTACCGTGCAATACACCTGCTTCGGCCATTGCGCGTCCTGCACGAAACCTTCGTGCACATTCGCGATCGGCAAGAGGAATCCGTTTTCCCGTCCCTGCGCGTTTTTCGTAGCAATTCTGGGAGTCTTCTTCGTTCTAATCAATGCCCATTCCATTCAGGAATTAATCGCCACGCTTTCTTGTCCGAAATAGATTATGCGCTCTTGAAGTATCCGATTCAAGTACGCGCCGTACTGACTATTGGAAAGCGAAGCCGCGAGTCCGCTTAATTGATCGCGATCTATGTATTTCAGCCTGTAGGCGATCTCCTCCGGACACCCGACCTTCAGCCCCTGGCGCATTTCAATCGTGCGGACGAATTCTCCCGCTTCCAGCAGGGCGTCGTGCGTTCCCGCGTCCAACCAGGCGAAACCCCGCCCCATTACCTTAACGTTCAGAGTGCCCTGCTTCAGATAATGTTCGTTGATATCGGTGATCTCCAGCTCTCCGCGGTCGGAGGGTTTCATAGACCTCGCCACCTGCACGACGTCCGCGCCGTAATAGTACAGACCCGTAATCGCGTAGCTGGATTTCGGTTTCGCCGGTTTTTCCTGGATCGACAGAGGTTTCAGCTGTTCGTCGAATTCGACGACCCCGTACCGTTCAGGATCCCGCACAGAATACGCGAAAACCGTGGCTCTGCTATCTGATTCATCCCTCAGGAATTCCGGCAAACCGTGGCCGTAAAAAATATTATCCCCGAGTATGAGCGCCACAGGCGAATCACCAATGAATTCTTCGCCGATCACAAAGGCTTCCGCAATACCCGCCGGACGTTCCTGGACCGCGTAGGTGAAACTCAGTCCCCACTGAGAGCCGTCCCCGAGCAAATCCTGGATTCGCGGGGTGTCGACCGACGTCGAAATGATGAGGTGCTCGCGGATGCCGACGAACATCAGCGTCGACAGGGGATAGTAGATCATCGGCTTATCGTATACCGGCAGCAGCTGTTTTGATATGCTTTTCGTCACCGGATACAAACGCGTTCCCGAGCCGCCGGCCAGGATGATTCCTTTTCTGGTAGATGTCATAATTGCTTATCTCGAATTTCGCCGAAAACGCGGCGCCTGACTCTTCTTATTCGGGGAAACGCGGATTGTCGATGTACCATCGAATCGTCGTCGCCATCGCCTCACGAAAACATTTGCTCGCTGACCAACCCAGGGTCCGCTTCATTTTCGACGAATCAATGGCGTAGCGAAAATCATGCCCGGGACGATCACTGACGAAACGAATCAGGTCTTTATAAGACCCGGAAGATGGCTTGAGTTCCTGCATCAATTCGCAAATCAAGTTTACGATATCGATGTTACGCCACTCGTTATTGCCGCCGATATTATAAATTTCTCCAGGGCGGCCTTTTTCCAGCAGCAATTTCAGAGCCGCGCAATGATCGTCGACGAAAATCCAATCGCGGATATTCAGCCCCTGACCGTACACAGGAATCTCCGCGCCCGAAAGACAGGCGCGGATGATAACGGGGATTAGTTTTTCCGGAAACTGATAAGGGCCGAAGTTATTCGAACAGTGTGTGGAAATGACCGGCAGTTCGTGGGTCTTCCAGGCCGCTCGAACGAGCAAATCGGCCGAGGCCTTGCTCGCCGCGTACGGAGAATTGGGACGAATCGGAGATTCTTCAGTGAACAGGCCTTCCGCAGGAAGCGATCCGAAGACTTCATCTGTGGACACGTGGATGAAAATTCGACGCCGGGACTGGCCGTCGCCGCCCCAGCCTTCGCCGCGGATCGCGTCGAGCAAATTCGCCGTTCCGACGATATTCGCCTGAATGAAAACAGAAGGTTCGTCGATCGAACGGTCCACGTGGGACTCGGCGGCCATATGTACGATCGAGTCGAAATCGCCTTCAGCGATAATGCGGTTCACGGCTCCAGCGTCGGCCAGGTCCGCCTGAATAAATCGAAATCGCTTCGAATCCGCTATCGCTTCGAGATTTTTCCGCCGCCCGGCGTACGTCAGTTTGTCGAGAACGACGATTTGATCTTCGGGGTTATTCTTAAAATAGCCGAGCGTAAAATTCGAGCCGATAAAACCCGCTCCGCCAGTAATCAGTACTTTATTCAATTCAGTTCAATCCGTTTTTCGCAGTAGTCAGCGATCGTTGATTCAATCGGTCAAACCCATCGCGGCTCTTACGCTGCCGCGTTCAACGGGTACGATATATTTCTTTCGAATTTCGCGAGCGACTTCACGAGCGACTTCGCGAATCGCGTCGTAGTCGCGCATGACTCCGTCGATGCTCCGCAGCAGTTCCTCGGTATCATAGCAGATGCACCAGACCCGCCGATCGATGCCCGTCGGCACCGGATTTTTGGACGGGGCCTGGGACCCCGTATAAAGTATCAGCGGGCGACCGATCATCAAACTTTCCATCGTCGTTCCGGATTCCGCCCCCACCACGACGTGGCTTGCGCTTACGGCCTGTAAAAAATCGCCGCTGATGATTTCGCAATTGTCCGGCCCGCTGCAATCCTTGAAAAATCGCTCCACCTCCGCCTGATTCGTCGGGTGGGGCTTAAATTGGAAACGCACGTCGGGAATCCGATCGGCGACGCTCAGCACATCGCGAATCATGAACGAGTACACTGCCTTCATCTGGGAAAGAGCGACCAGGACTTTCAGGGGCTTGAGCTCCGCCGGAGGAGCGCTGTACTGCGCGTTTTCGAATCGCAGCGCTGGAAAAACCACGGTTCCGCATTCTTCGCAAAATTCCTTTCGTTCAGCCAGATACTCCGGTCCGGTCACGCCGATCGTTTTCGGTAGGACGCCGGCCCGATATTCGGATCTCCCGGGATAGATACTCAGGTGCACTTTACTGAAGGTAAAACCCTGGTAACCGACCGTGAAAACTTCGGGATAGTAGCGGTTCAGTCCGAAGAACAGTCCGCGGTCCATCCACTGATTTTCGAACCAGCTCAATACGAGCTGCAGGCTTCGCCGATCTTGCTTCATTCGCCGGGTGAAACGATAATATAAAAGACCTTCGGCGGATTCGAAGTTCAGGCCCGAAGCGCGCCGTAGTCGATTACAGTACTGCGTCAGGTCGAAACCCCGGAATTGCAAACTCTTAAACCGGCCCGCGAGATTTCGCAGCGGATACAGAGCGGCGAAAAGATAGTCGACGACCATCAACCAATCTTCTTTAACCAGAAAACGCAGCTTCGAATCCTTCAGCCGTCCATACAGCGATGCGTGGTTCTCGCATCCGGCAGCAGTAAAAATAAAATGCGTTCGTTCGCTCTCTTCGTTCGAAAGGAAACTCAATAAATTGGGAAAATAGCTGTCCGCGTACGAACCGTCCGGCTGGAAGCGCGACTCGAACAGATAAAAGTCTACGAGAATCGCGCGGTCCGAGAGAAGCTTTTTCGGCCCTGGTCGCCTGCGCGCCGCTTGCCTCCGCTTATAGAACGAACGTCCCAGAGCGAAGGTCGACGCACACGAGCGTCCGAAATCGCCGACCGCAGATCGCAAGCGCATCAACGCCCACCTGAGCTGCCCGAAGCTCGGACAGATTTCGACGCCGGTTCCGCGGCCGCGCAGAAGCAGGTATTCACTCAAGGCGCGGGCCAGAGCAGGGTTCCCTGTCCGCACCCGCCGCACCGATCCTTCGGCGACGAGAATCGCCGCCAACTCCAGACGGCAGCAATCAAAGTATAGCGGACTCGTAAATACGTTTCGACTGGCCAGGTCCGAAACCCACCAATCCACGCTCTCCCGGCGGGTTTTCGAAATCTCGTCGATGAAGCTCTGGAACGGCTGGCGCAGCGTCGCTTCGATTTCGTCCAGGCGCAGCGCCTGGGCTGGCGTTAAATTTTCGAGAACAAGTGTTTCTTCGGTCATGCCGTGAGGGAGCGCCGCAGCAGTGAAAAACGAATCCGTCTTCGCAGGCCTCTATTCGCCGCTCAATAGATCCAGGGGCAAATACAGCTCGACGCCCGGATCGTCGCTTTCGGAAGCGATTTCGGATTCGCCGCCCTCGTCCTTGTAAACGGCGCAGACCGTAAAACACAAACGTTCGAAAGGCGTGGTCGCCGACGCGCTGGGTTTGCCCCAGTATCCGTATTTTAAAATACGTTTCGCGCCCTTGAGCGCGCCCAGCATTTTTAAACTTTCGCGCCAGTTCAGCACGACGTAATTCGCCTTCTCGGCCGTGTCGTCTTCTTCCTGATCTTCAAGGTTCCGGGTAAGCCCTTCAATGATCTGATAGCTGCTTTCGATATCGTTAACGCCCTGCTGATCGGTCAGTCGCAGCGAAACGATGAAGACGCCGCCCGGCGCCACGGCCTTCCAGCATGACTCGATAATCGCCCGGGTTTCGATATTCCAATCCGCGCAGCTCAGGGAAGCGACCACATCGTGCTGCCCCAGGGACTCGCCTGCCTGCGCGATGTCGGCCACCTGGAAATTCGCGGGCTGTCCTTGAAAGCGCTCCGCGGCCCACTCGATCACGTCCTGGTTGATATCGATACCCGCATACGCCGTGATCGAGAAACGTTCCGATAGCGCCGCGTACAGTCCGCCGCAGGCACAGCCCACGTCAAGAACGCTCTTCGGGCCGCTCTGCGCTTCCCGCTCCGAGAAAACCCTTTCGAATATCCAGCGCTCCGAGGGATACAGATCCCTCCAGGTGAAACGATGTTCTTTGTAGAATTCGACCAGACTCTTGCTGCTGTAATGAATATTACCCATAAAAACTTCAGACTTCCTTGCCCAGCCGCGCCCGCAGAATTTTCATGAAGGGCTCCATGCTGCGCGCCGGTATCAGCGAAATGCGAAGCCAGTCCGCATAACCGGCCGACCCCATGCCGGCCCGGACCAGAACGCCGGCCGCCTGAGCGTCCTCTAAGATTCGCCCGGTTTGTTCGCCGGTTTCAAGATAAACGAAATTCGCTTGTGAATTCAGAAAACCGACGCCGACCGACGCCGCTAGTTTCTGAATCAGTCCGCGCGATTCGTCGATCGCCCTGACGTAATCGCCAACGCACTCCGGCCGCTCAAGCAAGGCTTCGGCGAAAAGCAGGCTGATGCTGTTGACTTCGTACATCGGTTTTATGGCGAAACACGCCCGGGCCGTTCGTTTCGAAGCTGCCAGGTATCCTATTCGCAGCCCGGCCAGCCCGAGCCCCTTCGAGAAGCTGCGCGCGACGATCAAATTCGAATGCTCTTCGACCTGATCGATGACGCTCGCCCCCGAGAAATCGAAATATGTTTCGTCCACCAGGACCAGGCTTCCGAAAGCCGCCGCCGCCTTTACGATCTTCAGGATGTCTTCTCGGGAGATCAACGTTCCGGTGGGACTGTTGGGATTGGCCAGCACCACCAGGGAAACTGAATCGTCGAGGGCATTTAGAATCTGGTCGACTTCGATTTCCGGCGGCGCTTGATTTCGCGCCACGTACTGAACGATCTTCGCATGCACTCCGAAGATCTGACAATAAATGTCGACCATCGCGAAGGTCGGCTCCAGGCGAATGACGGAAGCTCCTCGCGCGAAATCGCAAATTTCGAAAGCGGCTTTAATCGCTCCATCGGCCCCCGTCGTCAGAACGAAATTTTCTTTTTTGAGGCCCGATTGCTCCGCGAGCCTGATATACAGCGGCTCCGGCTCCGGGTATACGTTGATCGTATCGACCGAGATCCGATCCCGGATTTCGCGAATCAATCCTTCCGGATAGCCGTCTCCACGCTCGTTTTTATCGAGCCGCAGATAAGGATAGCGGCTTTCTTCGCCGGCCCGGAATCGAAAGATGTCGGGTAGGTGCGATTTGATACGAAATTCAGTCATTTACCGAAAACGTAGTTGTACAGGGTCGCGAAGGGTCCGCCTTCGAACATCGCCGAGTGCTTTTTCGAAATCATTTTCAATCCGCAGGCTTCGATATCCGCCATCAATCCCCGATTGTATTCCACTTCTCTATCGTCGACCTCGATCGAAAGGCTCTTGAAACGCGGGTCCGAGAAAGTTTTCATGCCACCCTGAATGATCTTGTTTTCAATCCCGTCAACATCGATCTTCATGAAATTCGGGAACGCGGGATTAAACATCTTAACAAATTCGTCTATTGAAAAGCCAAGCATGGCCTGACGGTAGTTGATCTCGTTCACATGATCTCCGGCCTTAACCTGTTCGACCGATTCCCCGAAGTGACCCATCGCGCCCCCCGGCTGCAGGCTGCCCATATTGAACAAAGCCGCTTCCGAGCGATTGCTGAAAGCGATCGCATACGGCATGACGCGTTCATCGAATCGGTTCAGATGAATATTCCGCGTGAGAATAAAATAGTTAACGGGCGCCGGTTCAAAGGCCAGCACCGTGAGATTTGTCCGCGCCGCGGCGTATATAGAATACAAACCAATGTTAGCCCCGACGTCCCATAAAACGCCTTCTCCGAGACCTTCGATCCATTCCAGCGTTTCCGGTTCTTTGGTTCGCAAGGTGTCGTAGCGCCATTGAGTGACGCTGCCGAACGGGTAAGCCTTCAACGTCTTTCCCGCTCCAACGTCGAGATCGATTGCTCCGATGATCTCGTCCGGATCCTGACGCGCTCGATATTCGCCGATATTCAGTTTAAATTCCAGATAACGCCGTACGGTTTCGGACCGAGTTAATATTTCGAGAAGTTTCTTTACAATAAATTTCATTGGCTTCACTTTCTATGATTCAAACCACCGAGCAACGTTTGCAGGGTTCCACGATCTGCCGGCCCTGATTCAGATGAGCGTTGCGCAAAGCCTGGTAGCGATCCGAAGTCCACAATCGCGAGATTCCTTCCCGCGCGTTGCCGACCTGCAGCGTCGAACGGTAATCGGTGTCACAGGGATTGGTCAGTCCGTCGTGCCAGACGAACATGCGCCGCCAGAGATCCGAACACGGTTTTTCAATGCCGTTCTTCTCGACTTCGTAGATATTCTCCCAGGGATTGTAGTTCACGAAAGCGATCTGATCGACCATATCGCCCCAGACTTTTTCCATCGAATCGATGTCCTGTTTGTCGGAAACTTTCACGCCGGAAACCCGGGTGATGATACGCTCGTTCGAATATTCTTTCGCCCGAATCGTGCTGAACAGATCGATGTTTTTTAAGACGCGGTCCAGTTTCCCGTTCACCCGCAGCTGACTGTAGAGCGGCTCTTCGGCGGCGTCGGCCGAGAAGACGACGGTTTTCACGCCGCCGCTTAAGATCGCGTGAATATTCTTTTCGGTGAGCAGAGACGCGTTAGTATTCAGCTTGAGGTTCAAGAATTTGCCCCGGCTGTATTCCATCATGCCGGCGAAGTCGCGGCACATGAGGGGTTCGCCGCGCGAAGCGAGCGATAGAAATTCGATATGGCCTTCCGCCTGATCGACGACCGCTTTAAAGAGGTCGAGACTCATCTGGCCCATGGCCGGATTGGATTTCTGAAAATACTGCAGGTCGGTCTGATAACAGAAGACGCAGCGAAAATTACACAGCGCCGAAGGTTCGATTTGTAAATAAGGCGGGTATTCATCGAGAGACTTAAGTTGCGGGAAGGCGTCGTAACGATACCGATGATAGAAATAGCGCAACAGTTCTTCGTCGGAGTAAGTCTCCATCTCCTCCGCGATAAACTGGGTAATCCGAAACAGCGCCGTATCGCCGGCTGAATTCAGATCGTTCTTCGCCGCTTCGAGCACGTCGCGAAAATTCGCTTTCGCGGCGACGGAATGCGTGGTCGTCAGTGCTCCGCCGGCCCATTCCGAAAGCACCCGCTTCGCCCGGTCAGTCTGGTACTGCAGCACGCCTTCGCGACGCGTTTTGAAATTCTTGAAGCTGTGGTGCTTCTCGTATTTCTGCGCCTGTATTCCGTCCGGGTTTTCCATATTCGCCTGATTGTTCGTGCTGATTGCGCCGCTTCGCTCCGGGACTCTTTCTCCGGAATGCAGCCTCGTTGATGACTTAAAATTCTACCCGCGACCGCCGTATTTTTTCAGCCACCACTCGACGACCGGAATCTGCCATTCATAGTCCACGTCGCAGCCGGCTTCCTGATCCAGCGGGTAAATGCGCCGGCCCATCCATTTTTGCGGGAGCATTCCGTTGTCCAGATCGTCGAGGTTTCCGGGACGAATGATGCTGAGACCCATGTCGGCGAAGAGCACGTCGCCCTGGGAATCGCGATCGCAGTTCAGGGTTTTCGGGTCGCCGAAAGTTTCGAAAGGCACGAAGGGTTGCAGCAGTCCTTCCGCGTCGCGTTTGCGGGCCCGCAGGGGCGACCACATATTGTATCGCGAAACGGTTACCGCAGAATCGTAATCGGGGTGTTCTCGAAGCACGCGCACGCCTTTCGAAACCGTTTCGGGAGTGATCGTCGCCGCGTTGCAGAACAGCAAAACGACCTGTTCAATTTCGACGCCGGGGTTGCGCTGGCGGATCACTTCGAGCCCGTGCTGATAGGCGTGCTCGCCGAGAGCTTCTTTCGTCGCCAGATGCGGCGGCCGTTCGATCACCTCGACGTCGTTTTCGCGGGCGATGCGCATCAGTTCGGGGTCGTCGGTCGAAAGATAAACGCGATCCACTTCCGGCGTGCGCTTCGCGACGTCCATGGGATACCAGGCGAGTGGACGGCCGAGAACTTCGGAGGTGTTCTTTCCAGGAAATCCGATGCTGCCTTTTCGGCCTAACAATAAAGCGGGGATCATTGACTTTTATACCTTTTGAATGGCGCCGCGCTCACTCATATCGGCCATGCATTCGATCAGGCCCTGACCCATATCCGTGAAAATATCAGGGGCGAATTTTTCGCCGACTTTGGGAACGAAACTATAGGGCGTGATCTTGTAGTGATCGGAGTCGGGTTTAGGGTCGAAAATCAATTCGACGGGCTTACCCAGAATTTCGCGGATCATTTCGAGCATATGCTGTACGGGCAGCGCCTGGTGACCGGTGATGACGAATCGTTTGTTGCGATACTCCGGTTCAAGTACGCGCGCTGAGACCTTCGCCGCGTCCCGCACGTGAATATATTCTCGAATCTCGTCGCCCTTGCCGTTGATGACGATTCTGCTTTCGTTCATGGCCTGTTGAATATAACGATAGATCGAGTTCCGTTCGTCCGCGCGCGGCCCGTACAGAGAACCGTACCGTAGAATAGTGTACGCCAGACCGTATTTTCGATTGTATTCTTCGATGTAAATCTCGGCGGCCTGTTTGCTGCAGCGATAAAAACCGCCGGACTCGGAAAAAACGTAGATCGTACTCGCGTATACGAAGTGCTGCACACCGGCCTTCACGCAGGCTTCGATGATATTCAGATTGCCGATCAGGTTCAGCTCCGTGGTTCGCACGGGATCCGTTGAAGCCGAATCCAGATCCGCGTGCCCCGCGAAATTATAAACCGCCGCGGCGCCGGCCACGGCTCGTTCGACGCTGTCGCGATTCAGAATATCGCCCTGGATCGTTTCCATTTCCCGGGAGGCGTACGCCGACGGCGCCAGATCGAATACGCTGACTTCGTGTCCGTAGCTCAAGAGTTTGTCGGCGACGTGAGAGCCGAGAAAACCCGCCCCTCCAAATACTACGACTCTGGATTTTTTCATGAAACGATCTTTGCTGGCACCCGGTCCATCGGACGGGGTTTCGTCGGCGCGGCGTTGATTGAACCCCGTGCAATGCGGGGCGCCGCTTTATTAGACCCGGTTCGCGACGGTTTCCGACATACGGAATTCTCGCCCGACTTCGTCGTCCTCGCGTGGCATCAGATATTTGCTGCCTGTGACCCGGGCGCAATTCTTACAGACTTCCGGATAATCCCTTTCGGCGAAGCGCCGGCGAAACTCCTGAAAGCTTTCGTTGTACCAGATTTCGTCCAGATGGGCGTCCAGAACTGATCCCAGATCCGACAGCGTGGTCAAATCATAACAGCATGCTACGACCGTTCCGCTGGCGCGCACGCTAATAGTGTCAGTGAGCAGGTCGCAGCTGGTCGCGGTATTCGGACTGGAGTCATCCCACAGACGGTCGTAGCCGCGTTCCGGCTGACCGGCCGGCCACTGCACCGCCCAGACCGCCTTCCATTGAATCGTGTCGGAGTAGCGCTCGAAATCCCGACTGATGTATTCCGGAATCGGCGGCTCGCCCACGTCTTTCCCCATCGTTACGAACTGGGTCGTGGAAACTGCCACTTCGATCGAACTGCCGGCCGCTTTGCGCATGTCGAGAAAGCGCAGGACGTTGTCGCGCACTTGAAAGTACTCCGCGTTTCGTCGCACCCGATCGTTTTCTTCCGGCGATTGGCCGTCCATCGAAAACTCGATCGCGTCCAGCCCCGACTCTAACAATTCCGCTCCGACCTTTTCGGTCAGCATCATGCCGTTGCTCACGGTTTTTACGAAGGGAATGCCGATTGCTTTCACCCGGCGAACCATTTCCGGGAAACGTTTGTTCAGGAGCGGCTCGCCGCCGTGATACATCACCACGACCCGAATCTTCTCCCGGTTTCGTTCGAGCCCTTGCAGCACGCGTTCGAATACCTCTTCGGGCATGACTTCGCGCACCATCTTCACGACGCCTGTCGGGCAGTGCGAACATTTCAGATTGCAAGCGCTCGCCGGCTCGATGCGTACCACGGGGGGAAAATCGTATACTGCCATAGTCCAATCAGCCTCTTGTTGAGTCGCGCGACCGCCTCCCGGTGGAGGCGGCTTCCGGCCAGGGCCCGGTTTGCGAGCGACTCAGGAATTCTTATTCGAGGCGTCTTTCTTCGCTTTCGCAACCGTTCCGGTTCCGAGATCCATATCGAAAACCGCCTGGCTGTAGTTAAATGAGAAATCGTTCTCGTTGCGTTCGACGTTCTCCGGGTCCAGGGGCTTGCGCGTGGAGCCGATGGCCGTTTTATTCGTATGCTTTCGATAGCCGCCCGTGCGAATAAAACGTTTTTCGTCGAGGCCCAGAGCCAGCTTCTCGTTCAATTCTCGGGCTCCGCTCTTGATCTCCGCCATGATCTCGTCATTCGAGAGCTTCGTCATGTTCAGCGTGATGTCCTGCCGTTCGGTAATCGAGTCCAGGTATGCGTTTTCGTCGGTAATCAAACCGTTGTTTTTCGCGTACTCATACATGCCGGTGTAGGGCAGCGGCATGAGGAAGCCGATGCTCGGATAGATACCGGCTTCCAGGCACATATTGAAGGTTTTCTGAATCGTTTCTTTCGTTTCGATGGGATAACCGAAGACCACGCTGTTCGAGCAGGTGATGCCCACCTCTTTCATGATCCGCACCTGTTCGTAGAAATAATCCGCCTGGATCTTCTTATTCATCATCTCCAGAATTTCCTGATCGCCGGATTCCAGAGAGAAGCCGACCGCCAGACATCCGGACTCGCGCATCTTTTGCGCGATGCGCATCTTCTTTTCGGGAGTGAAACGCGGATTGCCGAAGAGGTCGATGCGAATCGCACAGTTCCAGTTGAATTTCAGACCGGACTCAAGAATCGCGTCACAGAGTTTTTCCACCTGGGTCAGCGAAGCGAAACTCAAATCGTCCCAGAAATTGATATAGGTCGCGCCGTACTTCTCGATATTGCGCCTGATTTCCTTGAGGATCGATTCGGAAGAACGGTGGCGATAGGGATCGTCCCAGTAAACGTAGTGACAAAAAGTACACTTAAAGGCGCAGCCCCGGGCGGTGGCGACGGGCATTACGCGCGGCGGATTGTCTTCGTCGAAGGCCAGGCCCTCCGCGCCGGCGTGATCCGATTTTTCGAAGTACTTGTCCACTTCCAGCAGATCCCAGTTGACCAGCGGCAGGTCGTCGATCTTGCAGGCTTTGCGTTTCGCGGTCTGGATGAATTTTCCGTTTTCGTTAATAAAGGCGATGCCCTCTATTTCTTTGAGCTCGCCCGCGCCGTCCCGGTAGTAGTTCATAACGTCCAGGCAGGCGTATTCGCCTTCGCCGATGATGACCACGTCCGCCTTCGAATTGCGCAAAAATACTTCCGGCGCGGAACCGCCGACCGAATTCCCCACTATGATTTTCGTTTCGGGATGGTATTGCTTGATAATTCTGGTCAGCCATTTCATCCACTTGTAATGCGTGACGATGCTGCCGGTCAAAATCACGTCGTACTGGTTCTCTGCGACGTAATTCTCGACGAACTCGTCGTCGTAATCGTTGATATCCACATCCAGGACGTCGAATTTATAGCCGTTCTCGTCGAGAAAGGTCATTACGGAGGCGATGCCCACCGGCAAAAACTTGGTCGGCGAATTTCTCCGCAAGCTGGGAATTACAAACAAAACCTTCATCAGATGCTCCTGTACCGCATTTCAGGTGGCGCGATCTCCACTATCTTTCTGACTAAAACAATAACATTCAGTCAAAGAATCGTTGCACGATTCTTAACTTCACTTTTTGAGCCGTTCGGCTTTCGAAGAGGGTTTTTCGCCCAATTGCTCTTTAAAAAAACGAATCCAGTCAAGTGGGCCGCCCTCTAAATCGCAAGCGTCCTCCACGTACTTCTTTCGGGCTGCGATGACCTGCGGTTCGTTCCACCATTTCATCGGATCTTCCCAGACGCGGCTCGCGTGCCGGGCCGCCGCCTGCGGATCCGTATGAACAATGCCGGCCTTCGACATCACGTCAATCAATTCCGCCGCTCGGGGGATGACTTCCCAGTAGCGACTCGGATAGACCAGCAGGACCGGAATCCCCGAAGCCATGGCCTCTGAAAGGTTGCTTCCCGGATAGGTACAGACGACCAGCCGGGATTGTCGCAGGATGCTGTAATAATCCGAAACCTGATCGACTTTTTCCGGACCAAATACGTCCGAATAGCGATCCCCCGTCTCCCAGCCCATATTCGGATAGGGCTTCACCAATAGATCAGACGAAGCTTTTTCGTCGAGGGCCGCGATAAAATCCCGGGTATGCTCGAAGGCCTTCAGGACGAGCGGTCCCATGGCGCAGGTTTCGACCCGGTAGGTGTAACGCGTGAGTTCCACTCCGATAACGGTCAAATACTTCGCTTCCGGAGAGTACCAGGCGGGCAACGGCTTATTCGGCGGCAGTCGCCTCTGATTGTCGTAGTATTCTCTAAACCAGGTCAACAGCTTATGCGATGATTTTTCTTCATGATGAAAGAGCCACAGGCCGATCGGAAATCCGCCGCCGTGAGTCAGGATAAAATATTTCGCGCCGGCTTTGATTTTCTCCGCCGTCCAGACCTTGAAGGGGTCGCTGGCGAAATGGGCGTTGGCGGTAGCGATGATTTCGGCTTCGATCGGAATACTCTTTAGATATTCCCGCATGCCTTCGAAACCTTCGATATATATCGCCGGAAAATCTCTGAAGATGTACTTCGCGCAGAATTTCTCAAATTCGTTTCGCGCGTCGAAGTCTAAAGGCTTCTCGCGCGCGCTCGAATTCGCCGCACCCTGATACTCGAATTCAAATCCCGGAAATCCCAGCAGCGAACTCTGCTTCAGGGCCCGACTGATTTTGGCGATGACCTGCGGAGCGAAATACGCGTGATACAAAAAGACGCGGACTTTCTTCGAGCCCAGCACATAACGCGCGCGAATTAAAAAATCCCGGGTGCCGTAAATCGTTCTCACGATCAGCCGCTTCAACAGCGAAACCGGACGGGTCTTGCGCGGAATCGCGGCGAAGACTTCCGGCTCTTCGCCGCTGCGATCTACTTTCGCGCTCACGCCTGTATCGGGAAGATATTCAATCCGATTCGCGTACGCGTAGTCGAGAATACGTTGGAACATCTTCGCGTTCCATTCGTCGGCGGCAACCAGCGTATAGTGATCGTTGTGATCCCAGGCGATTTCCAGTTCGCCTTCGATACGACGGGTCACGTACGAAACATCACCGCGCTCAAAGACCAGACGCAGAGTTTCCCAGCGGTCGAAGAGCACCGCCACGTAGCTCATAAGCCAGGTTCCGAGAACGATGCGCCAGTAGCCGGTATCTTCGTTTTTGCCGTGGATCGCGTTCAGACGCGCGCTCAGAGCGACCAGAATGCGTTCATACAGATCTTCGAGCTCGTGATAATTTCGCGCCAGCTTCTCGCGATCTTCCCAGTGGTATTCAAGGACTTCGTGGTCCAGTCGCGACCACACCTGGCGACGGCTGTAGATCCGGCACCACTCGCCGGCGAATAGAGTCGGCCACTCATCGCCCCAGGTGGATTCCAGCGCGGTCGTAACGAGCAGCGTTTTTCTGACTTCGGACATTCTTCTTCGATGAAACAATCTTAAGCTAAAGCGATTGTGGAGGCGATTGAGTTCAGGCCGGCCGTCGACCGTCGTTTCAGCCGATCAGGTCCCAGTGAAACGGAGTGCCACGTTCGATATCGCGGTTTACCTTTTTGCCCAGCGCCAGATTCAGATTCGCGGGGCTGATGCCCAGGCCCGGCCGAATGCTGCGCAGATTTTTTTCGGTCAGAACGTCGCCGGCCTTCATCGCCTCGACGACGTACAGCGTCCGGCGAAATTGCAGCGACGGTTTCTCCGACTCGCTGGGACCGTAGGTGATCTTTCCGGGAGCTTTCGCCGCTCTCTCGCTCTCGACGACCAGAGCGCGCAATTCGTCGGGTTCCAGGGAAAACTCGGAGTCCACTCCGCCGTCCGCGCGACGCAGGGTGAAATGTTTCTCCACGACCGACGCTCCCAGCGCAACCGCCGCCAGAGCCACCCCGATGCCCGCGGTGTGATCCGAGAGTCCGATTTCGCATTCGAATAGATCGCGCATATGCGGGATCGTATTCACGTTCGCGTTTTCCGGTTCCGCGGGATAATTGCTCGTACACTTCAACAGAATAATCTGATCGTTGCCGCAGGAACGAACCGCCTCGACCGCGTCCGCGATTTCGGCGACGGTCGCAAGTCCGGTTGAGATAATGATCGGTTTGCCGGTGCTCGCGACTTTTTTGATCAGCGGGATATCCGTATTTTCGAACGAAGCCACTTTATAGCAGGGGACGTTCAGCGTTTCCAGAAAATCGACCGCCGTAAAATCGAAGGGAGAGCTGAAACAGACGATGCCCTTTGCGGCGGCGCGTTTCATCAGCGGCTCGTGCCATTCCCAGGGCGTGTAAGCCACCTTATACAAATCGTGCAGCGAACTGCCGTGCCACAGACTCTTCGGATCGTCGATATAAAACTCGCCGTCCTTTTTGTCGATGGTCATTGTGTCCGCGGTATAGGTCTGCAGCTTGATCGCGTGCGCTCCGGCCTCCGCCGCCGCGTCGACGATTTCAAACGCCCGGTCGATCGATTGGTTGTGATTACCGGACATCTCCGCGATGATAAAAGGAGCGGAATCCACGCCGATAGTATGATTGCTGATTTTAATTCTCATATTTTTCGAATCTTGAAGCGTCGAGATGATAGAACAATAACTCGCCCTGCCGGCCCGTCTGCTGAAAGCCGTTGGCCACAAACGCCTTCGCCGAAGCCGGATTGCTTGCTTTAACCGTTGCGCGCAGCGTAGCCGGATGTCCGAGATCTTCCCGCAAGCTTTCGATGCTCAACGCGAGAATTAGTTTACCGAGTCCGCTCCCGCGGTGTTCCGCTGCAATGGAGAAGCCTATTTCAAATATTTTGTCTTCGGTTCGGTCGAAACGCAGTTGCCCGACCGGATTTCCGTCCGCGTCGCTCAGGATGTACATATACGTCCCGTCGCTCGCCAGTTTTCCCCGCAACCACTGAATATGACCTTCTTCTTCGATTCTATCCCCATTAAGCGCGTTGCCGCGAACGACCGGATCATTCGCCCATTCGAGCAGCAGGCCAGCGTCTTCGAAGGTGACCGGCCGAAGACTCATCCCTCCATATTTCGTCTCCGCATCTACGACCCTGCGCGCCCCGCGTCCGTCAATCGCCC
>JACKOY010000009.1 GCA_024233935.1 Spirochaetales bacterium
CGGCACCCTGGATCTTGAGTCTTTGGGTCTGCCTGTTTCCGCGGGCGTTTTGAACAGGGCTCTCCGGGCCTTTGCAACGGTCCCGCACAGTGAGGATTACGAGTGGCTTCTGATCGAATGGATCTGCGATGCCTGCGAAATCGACTCATCGGTTTTTTTGAAATATGTCACGACCGGCTCGCCACCCGACCAGGCCCTACGCGCCTGGGTCGAGGTAAGAGAACTGGAACAGGCGCTCGAGTTACTTTTGCGCAGGTGCGCAGAACAACCCGAAGCCCTTGCGGGATTGCAGCTTGATCAGATCGGTTTTGCGACCATCGATCTCATCACCGCCTACGAATGCCTGCTCAAATGCTGCAGGCAGGCCAGCAAACAGCAGGCCGATGAGCTACGGATCCTGTACTCCTCACACTGAGCAGCACAAAGCGCAAGGTTTGCTCAACGGACGATGGTGCCATCGGCATTGACGAGAAAGTGAAAGTGATTGGTCGCTGTCGGCAGAATCACACCGGTAATGGTAGTCCCTTCCTGAATCTTTCCGTAGAGCGCCTCGCTCAGTCCGATGGTCTGAACTTCTCTGCCGGTTTGTGCAGCGCCCGCACCCCGCGCGTCAAAGGTGGCACTCTCCTGCACACGAAGCTCAATCCAGTAAGACGTTTCGGGCTCCATGATTCCAGTCGTTCGGCGCACGGGCCTCTCCAGCGTGAATTTTCTTTCCACGACTCCGGTCCGAAACTCCGCCGGCCTGCTTTGAGCCCGGTCGGCCGAACTGTACATCATATACAGAACAAAGCCCCCAACGAACAGAAGCACCAATCCAACCGGTTTGAGTTTTCCGGGCAACCAGACCAGAGCCGCGACTCCGGCCGCAAGTGCCAGACCGATTAAGGCATAGACCCAGACCGGCGGGCCGGAGGAAAATTGGGCAATTACCGGTGCCACTTCGGCGCTGTATATCTGATCCCAATGCATGGCTGAAGGGCGAGCCGGCAGCCTTGAGAGGCAAGCGCAAAACGACTCTGAGGCCGAACAGCCCACGCGCTTTCAGAAACTGCAAAGACGCTTGCCTCCTGGACTGAGCGTCGACAAGCACAGTCTATGATCCTCATGCCCATCTCCTCTGCCGACTTCGATCCGTCTGAGGCGAGCATCGCCTGGAAGCTGCTCTGCCAGGCTGGCATTGAAGTCGTCTTCGCAACAGAAGACGGCCAACCCGGTCGCGGCGATGAGCGCATGCTCACGGGCAAAGGCCTGGGACCGTGGAAAAAGATCCTGATGGCCCGCAAGGACGCAATCCAGGCCTACGAAGAAATGGTTGGCAGCCCCGCATTTCGAAAGCCGCTGCGCTACGCAGATCTCCGGGTGTCTGAGTTTCGGGGCCTCATGCTACATGGCGGCCACGCGCCGGGCATCCGACCTTACCTGGAATCCGAAGCGCTGCAGAAGATCATTGCACAATTTGCCGCTGCAGACAAGCCTCTGGGCGCAATCTGCCACGGCGTCTTGCTGGCCGCCCGCAGCAAAGCATCTGATGGTCGCTCGATTCTCCACGGGAAGAAAGTTACCTGTCTTTTGCGCTCTCAGGAAATGGCCGCCTACACGATGACGCGGGCCTGGTTGGGAACATACTACCGAACATATCCCGGGACTACCACAGAGGAGGAAGTGATCTCGTATCTGCGCTCACCGGAGGATTTTCAACATGGACCACGCCCCCTGTTTCGCGACTCGCCCACGCATCTTTCGCGCGGCTTTACCGTTCGGGACGGGAATATTCTGACTGCCCGCTGGCCCGGAGACGCCTATAGTTATGGCCTGGCTTATCTGGAGCTGTTGAAGCAGAACTGAACGGCGCCTTTCTCGGCGATCTGCGCAATTCCGTTCGGACACCGGCTCAAAAATTGGCTTTGCCTTAGATGCCCATGGCAACGGATACGCTCGTGGAAAACCTGCTCCGCAATTCTCTCGTGTTTCTGGCCGGCCTGGTAGTCGGTAGCGCCGTGAACATGGGTCTGATCATGCTCGGAAGCGCCATCGTTCCCGCCCCGGAGGGTGTCGATGTCACAAGCATGGAGAGCCTTCGGGCCAGCATGCATCTATTTGAGCCACACCACTTTGTGTTTCCTTTTTTGGGGCACGCCCTCGGAACCCTGGTCGGCGCCGCGCTCGTGGCACGGTTGGCTATTTCCAGTCAGTTCGGGCTCGCGATGGCTATCGGCGTATTGTTTTTTATAGGCGGCGTCACGAATATCCTCCAACTGGGTGGGCCGATCTGGTTTAACGCGATCGATCTGATTCTCGCTTATCTCCCCATGGCCTGGCTGGGTGCAAAGATCGCGAAGCGAGTCAGGTCGGCCCCGGAGAATTCGGTGAGCACGATCGCCTCGTGACGGCCCGGGAGCGCCGGCGCGGCGCTCGCGAAAATCGATTGCATGGGTGCTTCATCGACGTTTAGATAGGGTGTTGCCGACAGCCCTGGAGGAAGGATGAAGATCGTACGCGTACATTATACCGTCAAACCTGAGTTCGTGGCGCAGAACCGCGCGAATATTGAAGCTGTGATGAGCGACCTGAAGCGAAATCCAATTGAGGGCATGCGCTACTCGTGTTTTCTGCTGCCCGATGGCGGCAGCTTTATGCACCTGAATATTGCTCGGGACCAGGCTGCGATCGACGAGCTGACCGGACGCGAGCCTTTCAAGGAATTTCAGAAACAACTTAAGGCGAGCGGACCGGTGTCTCCTCCAAAGCCCGAAGACCTAACCCTGGTTGGCGCCGGCTTTGAAATGCTTTAGCGCGCGGCGAATTGCGGTCCAGGATTCCGCCGCAAGCAGCACCTTCAATAGACTATTTCGATTTCCGGATTTGAAATCCAGAACGCCCAGAAAGGCGAATATCCGTGCACGCGCCGGGTCATGGTTTCAAGCCCGGCAACGACCGGTCGGTTCTCATTGACCCAGTTAAATATCCCACCATATAAGTTTTGAATGTTTACATATCCCAGCTCACGCATCTGCGCGCCAATTGTTTCGCTGCGAAACCCAACCGCACAATAGACTACGATCTGCGCGTCGCGCGGGAACCGCATGAGCTCGCCCTCGGTGACCCCATCATAGGGGATCAGGATCGCGCCCTTGATGTGGCTCACTTCGTACTCGGCCGGGGAACGCGTGTCCAGAAGCACTACGCTTCCGCCGTCCATCAGTTGTTCGAGTTCATCCGGAAAAATCAAAGCGACATCGCGATCGTACGATGTCTCGAGCATGAGTTTGTAAGCGGCCTCGCGACAACCGGTTGCAAAAAGGGTCCCCAGCAAAAGGAGGCCCATGAAAGATCGGGCCTTCATAGTGGCTTTCGGGCCCATTCGGGGGCCGAAGTCGGCTCTGGTTTGCGGTGACGAAAATCGGCAATCTCGTGGCCCGGCAGCCGATCATTGACGGCTCGAAAAAGCACGCCGGACCGAGAATAGACCAGCCCACCTTTCTGATCGCGCCCTGACCAATCCACACCCTCAAGACCCTCCGGATTGGACGGGTGAGGTGAATACGTAATGCTGTCGTCGGCGCATACGTTGAGGCCCTTTGCCGGGTGATCGGGATGCGTCTTCAAAGGGGCACCGGGTCCAATGTTCAGTACGAGCGTACGGCTGTCCATGAAGCGGCCTCCGCCCCCGTACGTCGTACCCCAGGGCCAGAGTCCGAGCGCAAAAAGCCAGGGCGGACGGCTAACCGCGGTCCAGGAGTCCGAATAACCCGGCCGACTATGTCCCCCGTGGCAAAAGTAAACGAAGAGTCTGCCGTCCGGAGACAGGTTGCAGCGATCTTCATAAATGCGCCCATGAAACCAGGCGCCGTCGGTGAAACGATCACGGCTCGTATCCCAGAGTATCAGTTGCACCCACTTGCTGGGTCCCCGCCTGAGGATCAGCCCGACGGGCGCGTCTCGGGCAAAGACCACCGACAATTTGCAGTCAGGGGACTTCACGGCTTCCATCTGCAAGCGAGCGGGGCGATTCACAAGTCGAAAAAGGCGCCGGCATGCGGACTGTGATCGAACTGCACCGAGCTTACATCTGCGGAATAGATGGATACGCCATCGAATCGGCGAGACCGAGACACGCGAGACGCGAGAGTCGATGGGCTTTGCTGCTGAAACCAATTATGTTTGCCCTGCGCCGCTTCAGGAGAAAGAATTCGTAATGAAAAGGCGACCCCACCGCATTCTTGTTTCGGCTCTGCTCCTGGGGGGAATTTCGGTTCTCGCCATCGGCGCGAAGTACTGCTTCGACATGCGGCTTGCGTACGAACGCGTTCGCGGGTCGGGCACCCTCATCCAATCGCCGTACGGAGACATTGAATATACGGAAGGCGGCTCGGGACCCGACGTGCTTGTCATTCATGGCAGCGGGGGCGGCTACGATCAGGGAGAGATCGTTGTCGAGGCCGCACTCGACGGCAGCTTTCACTGGATATCGCCTTCCCGCTTCGGATATTTGCGATCTACCTTCAACGAAGGCGCCACCTTCGACGACCAGGCTCGGGCCTACGCCTATCTGCTTGATCATCTGGAGATCAAAACCGTCGCTGTTGTTGCGATCTCGCACGGCGGTCCTTCGGCACTCTTGTTTGCGGTACTGTACCCCGAACGCGTATCTTCGTTGTCGCTGATTTCTTGCGGGGTGGCGCCATCAAGCGACGCAAACCAAACGCAGGCCAACGAAAGAGGCAGCCTCTTGATGAACATTTTCCAGTACGATATCGCTTACTGGGCCCTGACCGGAGTACTTGAAGAGCGATTTATGGAATTGATGGGCGCCAACGAAGGCGTGGTGGCTTCTCTTGACGCTGACCAGAAATTGCTTGCCGAACATCTCATTGACTACATGAATCCGGTTTCGCTCCGGGCTACAGGTGCGAGATTTGACAACGGGGCAACCATGCCGGGCGAACGAATCCGGGCCGTGCGGGCTCCCACTTTGATATTGCACGCGATCGATGATACGCTTCAGCTGTACCACAACGCCGAATTCGCCGCTTCCCGAATCCCAAACGCAAGACTGGTCCGCTTTGAGCGTGGTGGGCATCTTCTATTTGCGGTCGAGCGACCGATAATCGCCAAACTCGTACAGGAGCATATCCGCAACAACGCCCGACCATAACGTAGACGCGCGTCCAGCGGTTCCTGAACTCTAAGGTTCGTAGAGCGGTAGCAGGCCATCGAAGGCAGCCTTTAAGACAGTGTCCGGGACTTCGCCCAAACTCAGGCGACCGTCGGTTTGCGAAAGGGAACCGCGGCGATCCCGGCAAAAACTGATTTCCCGAATCGTGCGTGGGCGGTCATCGGGGTGATGATCATTGATACGCGGCTCCAGAAGAATCCTGGCCGTAATGTTTTCGGCTTCAAAGTAGCAGGTATAGTGGGACACATTACCCCAATCGTCAATGTCCCAGGCCAGCCAGCCGGCCTCCATGACCGCACGCAGTGACTTTCCGTCGACGGCCCTTTGAGCGAAGCGGGTCAGCGTATAGCTCGCTTTTTCATCGGGATGCAGCATACTCTTCGGTTGACCATTCACCACGACGACATGAATCTGACTCCCGAAGATCTCAAACAGATTTCCACTCGCACCCTGATCGTTTACGGAGACCGCGACCCCTTGTATCCGCCTTCGATGGCGCTCGAAATGCAGGGCGCCTTCCCAAACGCCGAACTCTGGATCATCAAGAACGGCGGGCACAGCCCGGTGTTCCTTGAGAGAAGCGGCGAGTTTGTAAAGCGCGCACTGGACTTCCCCGGAAGGTGAGTTTGCGGCCTCCGGCTCACGCTGTTCCTTCTTTTGCTTTTGCCTCTGCTGGTTCTTCGCTTACGAATCAATGTCGATTACTACGAGCGCGACGTCGTCGCCAATGAGGTCAGCGCCGCCGCTCCACTCGGCCACGCTTTCAATCAGAAGGTCTGCCAGAGACTCCGCTTTAAGGTTCGCCCCCTGCCGAATGCAATCCTCAAAACGCGCTTCGCCAAAAATACCCGTGCTTCTGGATCCGGCCTCAAGAAATCCGTCTGTGTACAGGACCAGGCGATCTCCAGGATCCAGCGAAACGGTCTGCTGGCCGAACATCCCGTCTTCAAAGAACGCGAGCAGCCTCCCTTCCGGTCGCAATGCCCGCAATTCGCCGCTGCTTCCTTTCCAGAGATAGACCGGCGGATGGCCACCGCTTGCAATTGTAAGTGTGCGATTTTTCGCATCGACGAAGACATAGCAGGCCGTAACGAACTCGTTGCGCGTGTTACCGAGCAATGATTCGTTCAGCCGACGGAACAGGCGCTCGGGTTGCGTGAAGTCGGTTTGATAAAACCAGAAAGCCACTTTGAGCATAGAAACGATAAGGGCCGCGGGAACTCCGTGCCCGGAGACGTCCGCCACCAGTACGCCCAGGCGGTGATCGTCCAGCGGAGCAAAATCATAGAAATCCCCGCCAACGCGCTCCATGGTGCGGTAGCGTGCTGCCAGGGTCAATCCGGGAACCCGCGGAACTTCGCGCGGTATGAGGGATTCCTGAATCAGTCGCGCAATGTCGAGCTCACTTTCCAGGGCGGCCAGCTGCGACTGAGACTGAGCAGCGCGTTTTAGATCCAGAAGTGTGCCCACCCGGGCCAGCAATTCCCGCGAGTCAAAGGGCTTGACCAGGTAGTCGTTGGCCCCGTGCTCAAGGCCTGCAATGAGATCGCTGATTCGATTCTTTGCCGTGAGCATGATAACAGGTAGTTCAGTGCGCGAAAAGCTATCGCGAACAAGGCGGCAGACCTCGTATCCCGATAGGCGCGGCATCATCACGTCGAGCAGTATGAGATCAAAACGCTCGCCTTGCTCAATGAGTGCCAGGGCTTCCTGACCAGTATGGCACTCGACGACCGAATAGCGCGCCAGCTGCAGGTGATTTTGAAGCACCTGCAGATTAACCGGGTCGTCGTCGACGATCAGAATCCGGGACAATCCCGCTACGGAGGGCACGTCGCGGATCGCTCCTTCTTCAGGCGCACCCGTCTCGGCAGGCTCCCGTTCCGCTGGCCCGTCTGTTGAGGGGACTTGCGCGTCCGGCAGGGCCCTGCCTATCCCGGCACTTTCACCTGGTGCGACTGCGTCGAGGGCCGCCGCCGGAAGAGTAAAAGTAAGCCGCGAACCTCCTTCATCACGTCGCTCCGCACGGATGTGCCCGCCATGCAATTCCACCAGACTTCTCGTAATAGAAAGGCCGAGGCCGGTTCCACCGTACTCGCGCGAAATGGAACCGTCCGCCTGAACAAAGGACTCAAAGACCGCCTCCAGTCGACCGGCCGGAATCCCGATGCCGGTGTCCTCCACCGTCACCGCTATCATGTGACCTCCTTCAGAATCCAACCGCCGCGCGTTCACCACGATCTCGCCGTGTTCCGTAAACTTGATTGCGTTGCCGATCAGATTCAACAGAATCTGATCCAGGCGGTCCTCGTCGGCCTCAACCAACAAGTCCGGGCACTGATTGATGAGGCGGAGTTTCTTCTCCCCGACCAGTGGTCCGGTGAGGGCCAGAGCAACATCCACCGCCGAAGAAATATCCACCGTTCTCAGCCTGAGTTCGATGTCTCGATTGCGGAGCTTTGAGAAATCCAGCAGGTCGTTCACGAGACCGGAAAGTCGCCGACCACCCGCTGAGATCAATGCGAGGTTGGCGCGCATGGTCGCATTCAGATTGCCGGCAATACCCGCAATCAGCGAATCCGCGATACCGATGATTCCGTTCAGGGGCGTGCGCAGCTCGTGCGAAGTGTTGGCGAGAAACTCGTCCTTAAGTTGATCGAGACGTGTAAGTTCGTTGTTCTTGGTCTTTAGCTCAAGACTCAGGCTTTCAGCTGTGTTGTAGGCGCGCGCGAACAGGCGGCTCAGCATGTATGCCTGAGAGAAAATAAAGACAAACATTCCAATCGGCATCACATAGGGCGCTTTGATAATCACATGAGATGCGAGAATGTCGTTGATGATCGTCGCAAATAGAAAGCCCAGCCCGGCCAGAGAAACCGCGGCGCCCTCACGCTTCCGAAACGTGGCCACAATCAACAACCCCAAAAGCCAGACTATGTTTATGATAAGCAAAAGCTCGTAATAGCCCAACAACTCTACGAAGGTTCGCGTTGGCAGGATGAACACACACAGGAAAAAGGGAAGCGAAACCAGAGAATACATAATGGGCGCGCGACGCGCGCGGCCACGCGCAAACAGAGTCGCTGCAAATGCCGTGAAAATTGGCGCCGCCAGGTAGATCAAAGAGTGATCCCATTGTTTGTACGCACGATACGAGATATCTGATACGAACATGTGGATGGTCGTTTCTGCTGTGAACGGAATACGAAACGCCATGATGAGGCAGAAAAGACCAAAGAGCAGGGCCGGCAGATCTTTGCGGCGGCTGGCAAAAAGACCCACGTGATAGATCGCGGCGAGTATGAAAGCGCCGAATAGAAAAAACTCCTTAAATAGATTCCATTCTCGTTCGGAGATGATTTGCCCGGCCGTTCCGAGATCAATGCGCTCCCAGAGACCACCAATATCATTGTCGAAGTTGGCTGCGTGGTACGTAAGGCGCAATCGGCCATCAGGGGATGGCGGAAGCAAAAGCGGTCGCACAGCAACTCGCGCGCGGGTTTCTTCAGAACCGATACCAGGGCTGCCGTTGGCCGCGATCAGCTGACCGTTGGCATAGATCTCCGACGATGTATCGATCTGCCGCTGATAGAGCATGAGTGGCGGTGGGTTCGGCGGAAGAAGAACCGTGAGTCTATAGGTTGCCGCGCCATCGGGGCCGATCGCCTCGTTTGCGATTTCGGTTCCGGCCCAGCTCCCGGGAACTTCAACATAGGCATCGGGTTCGTCCGGGTCAGACCCGGCGGCTGTGGGATCCAGAAACCGCATCCAGGAGAAAGACCATTCTCCGCTCAGAGCAATTGCGCCGTCGGTTTCGAAATCCCACGCCCGCAGGTCGATGACGCCCCGCAAGGCCTGAGGTTGGTTTGGCCCCGCGGTCAAAGAAAGCGGCACGGACGCATAGACCATTAATGCAATGGCCAGGATGGCAAACTTCGGCCGCGCACCTCTCATCACCGGAGCATGAATCGAGGCGCAAGAGTGGCAACAGATAAGCGGCCGATTTGCGGAAAAACCAGGCCACAGGCGCCTTGTGAAGTCGGAGGTCGGCAATCGAATTCAGATGGTCCGATTGCCACGCGTCAAAGCCAAAGGAAAGGAAGAACCGCTGCAACCATATGCGATCGAACCGGCTGGTTGACCGGTATGGTCACATGCCCTTTGGTCTTCGGGAGCCGCTGCTCCAGAATTTCTACGTGCTACACCAAAAGGCGCGACCGGGCATTGAAATACCCGGCCGCCGTGTAGTGGTAGGAGCGGAACGCGCTTCCGGTCGCGTCGTTTCAGTGCAGGTCGAAACGGTCCAGGTTCATCACCTTGATCCAGGCCGAAACAAAATCCTGTACGAATCGCCGCTGAGAGTCGGCACAGGCATAGACCTCCGCCAGAGCCCGCAACTCCGAGTTCGAACCAAAGATGAGATCGACCCGCGTAGCGGTCCACCTGACCTTGCCGGTCTTGCGGTCCCGGCCTTCGAATTGATCGTCGGCTTCGGAGGTAGACTTCCAGACCGTGCCGAGGTCCAGCAGGTTGATGAAGAAATCGTTGGTGAGCGTTTCGGGACGATCCGTGAACACACCGTGTTTGGAATGATCGAAGTTCGTGTTGAGCACCCGCATGCCGCCCACAAGCACGGTCATCTCCGGCGCAGTCAGCGTCAGCAATTGCGCTTTGTCGATCAGCAGCTCTTCGGCCGGAACGCGATACTTCGACTTTGCATAGTTACGAAATCCGTCTGCGATTGGCTCAAGAACCGCGAAGCCCTCCACGTCGGTCTGCTCCTCCAGTGCGTCGGCCCGTCCGGGAATGAACGGAACGTTCACCGATTGACCGGCCTTCTTCGCAGCCTGTTCAACGCCCGCGCATCCGCCGAGTACGATCAAATCCGCAAGCGAAACCTGCTTGCCCCCCGATTGCGCACCGTTAAATTCCTTCTGGATTTTTTCCAGAGTCGTAAGGACTTTCTTTAGTTGCGCGGGATTGTTGACCGCCCAATTGTTTTGCGGCGCCAATCGGATGCGCGCCCCGTTGGCTCCGCCACGCTTGTCGGAACCTCGAAACGTGGAGGCGGAGGCCCAGGCAACCGATACGAGCTGCGAAACCGAAAGGCCTGACGCCAGAATCTTCTCTTTGAGTTGCGCGACGTCTTTATCATCGATAAGCTTGTGTGTTACGGCCGGGATCGGATCCTGCCAGATCAGTTCCTCTTCGGGGACTTCCGGGCCGAGGTATCTCGCCCGCGGACCCATGTCACGGTGCGTAAGTTTGTACCAGGCACGGGCGAAAGCATCTGCGAACTGGTCCGGATTTTCATAGAAGCGTCTGGATATCGGTTCATAGATGGGATCCATTCGCAAAGAAAGATCGGTCGTGAGCATGAACGGAGCGTGCTTTTTGGATGGATCGTGGGCGTCCGGAATCGTGCCCGCAGCGTTGCCTTTCGGTTTCCATTGATGCGCCCCGGCCGGGCTTTTCGTCAGTTCCCATTCGTAACCGAACAGATTCTCGAAGAAGTTGTTACTCCACTTCGTTGGCGTGGTTGTCCAGGCGCCCTCGAGGCCGCTCGTAATGGTTTCGGAACCGTTGCCTTCGCCGAACGTATTCTTCCAGCCCAGGCCTTGCTCTTCGATGCCCGCTGCAGCGGGCTCCGGGCCCACATACTTACCCGGATCGGCGGCACCGTGGGCCTTGCCAAAAGTATGGCCACCGGCGATGAGCGCGACGGTCTCTTCGTCATTCATGGCCATGCGGCCGAAGGTTTCGCGTATGTCGTGGGCGGCGGCGACCGGATCCGGATTTCCGTTCGGTCCTTCCGGATTCACGTAGATTAAACCCATCTGGACCGCGGCGAGGGGATTTTCCAGTTCGCGGTCACCTTCGTAGCGTTTATCTCCGAGCCACTCGGCTTCGGAGCCCCAGTAGATTTCTTCTTCAGGTTCCCAGATATCTTCGCGACCACCCGCAAAGCCGAAGGTCTTAAAGCCCATGGATTCCAGAGCGCAGTTACCGGCCAGGATCATCAGATCTGCCCAGGAGATTTTCTTTCCGTATTTCTGTTTCACCGGCCAGAGCAGCAGTCGCGCTTTGTCCAGATTCGCATTGTCGGGCCAGCTATTCAGGGGCGCAAAGCGCTGGGTTCCTGAACCGGCGCCACCGCGACCGTCGGCAATGCGATAGGTACCTGCGCTGTGCCAGGCCATGCGGATAAAAAGCGGCCCGTAATGTCCATAGTCGGCGGGCCACCAATCCTGAGAGGTTGTCATGAGTTCGAAAATATCTTTCTTCACTGCGGCCAGATCCAGGGACTTAAACTCTTCGGTGTAGTTGAAAGCCTCGTCCATGGGATTCGAAAGGGAGGAGTGCTGCCGCAAAATGTTCAATTTCAGGAGTTTGGGCCACCAATCCCGATTGCGCGGACCTGCCCCGGCGCTGTGGTTTACTGCTCCGCCCGTGAACGGGCACTTGCTCACTTCATTCATTTTGACTTCCTCCAATATTAGAACGATTATAAAGTCTGACCCCGACTCACAAATGGCAACGCATTTTTGGTAGCGGGCCAGAAAAACCAACGCGCGGGCCGTTGGCTGCGTTTGCTGAGGCAACTGCCTTCGCCACGAGTAGTCTGCCAGCCGGCATCGGCCGAATCCACGGGGTGAGGCAACAGCCCCCCACCGGCATGGTCAGGCGACGCTATCGGCCGTTTCGGCGCACTGAGGCAACTGCCCCCCACCGGCATGGTCAGGCGACGCTATCGGCCGTTTCGGCGCACTGAGGCAACTGCCCCCCACCGGCGTTAAGGGCGTCAGCTACGATCGGAATGATAGAGAAGCGCCATGCGCATACAGTCCATGAGCTCTTCTCGGGGGAGCTTTCCCGCCAGCGGCACCAAAAGAGCGCGCTTGCCGCTGAACTGAAAGTCGGCTCGGTGTTCCCGACGCATGCGGGGGATCAGGTTTGTCTGGCAGTGAACGAACAGAGCGACATGCTCGGGATGCCCCTTGAGAGTCCCCAGTCGAATCGTTGTCCCGCTTTTCGTTTCGGGTGTCAGATAGGAAGGCTGGCCCCACTTGAGTTCCTCGGCCAGAACACCAACGCCTTCGGAACCGGCAGCCGTCTTATAGATAAGAGCGCGCATTTCCATGAGTCGCTTGCGCGCGCGGTCCGGGAATGCATCGAAGGCCTTGCCAACGAGCGGATCCGTAATCGAGGGTACCGGGGAAGCCGGAACCCGACTTTTCGGTTGCGATGTGGTTTTACGATTGGACACGATTCTTATGTACACAATTGCAAATGCAAACAGGTGCATCCAGCACCGGCGCACTCTTCGGGACGGCCAACCTGAAAATTCTCTCCTCTTAAACAGGCATCCTGTCAAGAAAAGCGCCTAAGCAGCGACTGCCGCGCGCGCTTCATCCCCGTACCCCATTCCGGACGAAGCCTTCGCTCGTTGCCCGAAGCGTGCCGGACTCATGATAGAGGATCTATCACCCGAACTCCGGCGGAACGCGACTTTTTGGGATGCTGGGATGCCGGGCGAACAGATTCGTGTCCCCATGACGTCCGCCAGAAACGAAAAACCTCTGACGCTGAGTGCCACTCCCATGCGGCAACTGTTTCGCTACGTGAACCGCCACCAGCAGCTCTTCTGGGGCGCCTCGGTGGCCAGCATAACGAATAAGGTGCTCGATCTTATGCCGCCGGTACTGGTCGGTTGGGTGATCGATGCCGTGCGCCGCGAGCCGCCGGCCTGGATCGCAGGCCTGGTGGGCAGCGAAGACCCGTTTACTCTGGCTGCCTTTCTCGCTCTGCTCGGCGTAGGAATCTTTGCGCTGGAGAGCCTCTTTCAGTGGATGTATCAGTACGGATTCATGGTGCTGGCGCAACGTGTGCAACACGATTTGCGGCTGGACACGTACACTCGAATTCAGGCGCGGGAAATGGAATTTTTTGAGAACCACCGCATGGGCGAAACGATGGCCATGCTGGGCGATGATGTAAACCAGCTGGAAAGGTTCCTCAACATCGGCTTTAATGAGATGCTACAACTCATGGTTCTGTTCGTTTTTGCCGGCTCGGTCATGTTCAGCACCTCCTGGGAGCTTGCGGCAATCGGGCTTGTGCCTATTCCTATCATCCTCTGGGGCAGTATCTATTACCAGAAACTCGTTGCGCCGCGCTATCGTCTGGTGCGCCAGTCCGTCGGAAGGTTGACAAGTCGCCTGGAAAACAACATCGCCGGAATTCAGGTGATCAAAAGTTTTACAGCAGAAAGCTACGAGCGTGACCGGGTCCGACAGGCGTCCCTCGAATACCAGGAGGCCAATCGCAATGCCATTCGTTTGAGTTCGGTCTATGTGCCCGTCATTCGCATGGCCGTGGCTGCGGGCTTCGGTGGTGTGCTCCTGGTCGGCAGCTATTGGGTGCTGGAGGACCGGGGCATACTGACGGTTGGCGAACTGGTCCTTTTTTCGATGCTGATTCAGCGGGTGCTCTGGCCATTGACACGACTGGGCAACACCCTGGACGAGATGGAAAGAGCACGCGCAAGCGCCGGCCGTACGTTTGGATTGCTGGAAACGCGATCTAAGATTCAGAGCCCGGTCAATCCGGTGCGCCTTCCGGAAGTACGCGGTGAGCTCATCTTTGACCGGGTGTGCTTTCGCTACGCGCGCGGCGCCGACGTACTGCGTGGGCTTTCGTTTCGTGTATCCGCCGGAGAGACGGTCGGAGTTGCCGGCGCGACCGGTGCCGGCAAAAGCACCATCATCAAGCTCCTCCTGCGACTGTACGATCCTTCTGAAGGGAGTGTTCGCCTGGATGGTCTGGATTTGCGTGAACTGGATTTGACCGAACTGCGCCGCAGCATCGCTTTGGTGAGCCAGGACGTGTATCTATTTCACGGCACCGTTGGCGAGAACATCGCCTACGGCAGACCCGACGCGACCGACAGAGAACTGCATCAGGCGGCCCGGCGCGCCCAACTGCACGACTTCGTGCTGTCCCTTCCCGACGGATACCAAACGCTTGTGGGAGAACGGGGCATCAAGCTGTCCGGCGGTCAACGCCAGCGCCTGTCGATAGCGCGAGCCGTGCTAAAAGATGCGCCGGTTCTGATCCTGGACGAAGCGACCAGTTCCGTCGACACCGAGACCGAACGCGCTATTCAGGAACACCTGAACGAATTTACGTCCGGGCGAACGGCACTCGTCGTTGCCCACCGCCTCTCCACAATTCGCCAGGCCGATCGAATTCTCGTACTGGAGGAAGGCAAGCTCGTGGAAGAAGGCGGACACGACAGTCTCGTAGCTGCCAACCGCATCTACGCCGATCTCTGGCGGATCCAATCCGGTCAGGCGGCGCGGAAATCCTGAGCTTCGGCGCAAACCCCGGATCGGATTGGAGCGGGACAAAACTGCGGCCGATCGGTCCGCCTCAGGGTTGCCGGAGCCGGACTGCGAGGCAGTTCCTGCCGGCGGTCGCCGATCAAGGATGCCAAAATCGTCCCAACCATCGTTGCCGTCAGTATCACAACTATTTGCACTATCGTCGCATCACTACGCGTGAAACGAAGATCAAATCTCGCAATCCTCATGCGAAGGCCTTTCAGTTCGCTGCTCCTGCACGGTTTTTCTACTTGCCGACTCTGACTTTGTAGGCCGCGCTGGTTGATCACATTCAGTGGCCGCGAACGTGTTGCAGCATGGAACTCGCCTATTCTTTGCACGCTGAGTTTTCAGTTGATGGCAGACTACGATAGAGCGAGTCGAACGGGGCCAGCACACATATCCGAAAGTTGGAATAACAGGGAACTCCGCGTCAGTGTCGCAAATATCGGGCAAGCACCGTCGCAGCCAGAGCTGGGATTGCTTCATCGAGAAGCGGACGGGTCGCAGGGCGAGCCGAGATTCCGTACAGCACGTCCCGAACGGCCCGCTGCTAACTTTATTTTTTCGAATAGGCATTTGTCTGCTGTTTGTTCAGCCCGGCGCATGTCTGAGAAAGGCCTGCGATGAGGCGGATATTGGGTGCAACCCACTAAACCTGCTGCTATACACGACTCCCATCTGCGAGCAGGGCTATGCTCAGGTAATCCAGAGCAGTCAGTCGGGATTGTTCCTGGACTATCTGCGTGCCTCTCGCGCGCAGGGCTCATCATCCAGTCCGGTCGCGAATACCACAACGCTGACTGGACTGGGTTCAACTGGCAATGATTGGTCCGGCGGTGTGTATCGACCCGGCGGGTCCATCTTCCTGATTCCCGGCAACAATACAGGAATTCCCATCATTGACTCGGCCAGCAATACCGTGAATACGAGTGCTCTTGGCGGAGTTGTGGCCGGTGGAACGAATCAGTGGTTTGGCGGCGTGCTGCATCCGAATGGAAACATCTACGGGATAGACTTTCTCGATTCCACTATGCTCGAAATCGATCCCATAACCAACGCCATCACCAGGTATGCGATAGCGGGCGGCGCACAGAACTGGGCTGGAGGGACACTCGCACGGAACGGAAAGATTTATGGTGTCCCGTCGGTTGGGACGGATGTGCTGATCTGGGACCCTGTAGCGCAAACTACAACGAAAATCACCGGTGTTGGCACGGGCGGCAACGACTGGACCGGGGGCGTACTGGCGCCCAACGGGAAGATTTATGGCATTCCGAGAGACAGTCAGAGTGTCCTGATCATCGATCCGGCGACAGACACGGTAGATACAACGACGATTTCCGGATTACCGGCTACTGCGGCTAAGTACCTGGGAGGTGTTTTATCTCCCGACGGCAGGATTTACGCGATCCCCTTTGCGGAAAGTGCTGTGATGATTATCGATCCTCAAACGAACACTATAGACACGACCACACTTGCTGGAGTGGGATCGGCCGGAAATGACTGGCAGGGCGGGGTTCTGGGACCGGACGGCAAGATATACGGGATTCCATACAATAACACCAGCGTTCTGATCATCGATACTCTGACAGATACTGCTGACACAACAACGCTGGCCGGCGTAGGCACCGCTTCAGCCGACTGGCGGGGCGGTGTGCTGGGACTGAACGGACGCGTTTACGGTGTGCCCAGAGGAAACGCTAACGTGTTGATTATTGAGACAAATGCGAATGCCAGTTTTTGCGACGCCGTCCTGGCATCGGCTTACCTGAATAAGTTCTGATCCCCGGCGTGTGTTGGGGCGGTGGCGCGTGTCAACCGAGCAACCATGGAACGCCTCACTGAATCCTTCCGCGCCAGATTGCTTTAGTCCGTGGGTGAATACGTACGCGAAACGGGCTGCGAAAAAAACTCTCTCAGGATTTGACGCATGCCCTCGGCCTGCTCTCCCGCAAAAGAGCTTTCGCGGAAAAGGCAAACGCCCGCGGCGCCGATCGCGCGGGAGCTACGCAGCTGGTGTCGCAAAACCTCCGGCGCAGACTCAGGTATGCGCCAATGCCTATTACATAACGCGAACTGAAGCGCGAATCGTGCGGGTCGGCGGTCCGCACCGGCGGAGCTGGCCCTGATGATGATCGGCACTCATGACCGCGCTTTTCAATACGGGCTACCGCAACTCTGGCAATTCTTTCTTGAACCCGGCCCTGTCCTGTGATCTACTTTCCGTGCCGCTGAGAGCGCAGAATTCTCCGGAGGCCGGACGTTGTGAAAGTAGCAGTCATCGGTTTGATCTTCTGTGTGTTCATGGGCATTACGGCTGTGTCGCTGGGCTTTGGAGCGCTCTACCCGCCACTGAACAGCGTTGCCCGGCCGCTCGTGTGTCCGGACGGCGAAATGCAATACCAGACCAGTGTCATCAACCCCCTGCCCGACCGGACCTATATCCAGGCGGACTGGACCTGCCAGGATGCATCGGGCAATGTGGCGCCCATCAACAAATTCCTGATCGCCCTTTATGCTGGTTCGTTTTACGGCGCGTTGATGTTTGCGTTTTTTTGGGTCTTGATAAAACTCCGCAAAGGTTCGGCGGCCGGGTAAGAACAGACGGCTTCACGGCCGGCCGGTCAGTCTTCTTGCCGCAAGGATTCGATTCCGAAAGTTGGGTGCCGGACGGCCTGTTACGGAGGTCCGCGCCGCAACCACCCGGACGGTCGGGCTCTTCTATACGCGACGTACAAGACTTTACAAAAACCCTCGACGATAGCGCTTCCGGATGCAACACCTGCACCATATGGCAGACCCTCGACCGCACGCTATCGCCCTGTATGGCGCCACCGGCTTTACCGGAAAACTCGTGGCGGAGGCCCTCGCCCGCAGGGGCTTTTCGAATTGGGCCCTTGCCGGCCGTAACATGGAAAAGCTGGCGCAGGTCCGGGATGAACTCGGCCTGGGCGCCGGGTTTCCGTTGCTGCAAGCGGACGCCGGAGAACCAGCCAGCCTGGAACAACTTTGCAAGCAGGCGGGGCTTGTCGTCACCACCGTCGGCCCCTATCAGATTCACGGGAGCGGACTGGTCGAAACCTGTGCGCGAACCGGCACCGACTACATGGACCTGAACGGCGAGCCGGTCTGGATGAAAGCAATGATCGAGGCCCACTCCGAAGCGGCGCAAAAGTCCGGGGCGCGCATTCTTTTTTCAACCGGCTTCGATTCCATTCCCTCCGATCTGGGAGTCTGGTTTCTTCAGCAAGCCGCGATCAAGGAGTTCGGCAAGCCACTGCCCCGCATAAAAGGCCGGGTGCGAAAAATGAAGGGCGATGCTTCGGGCGGGACCATGGCCAGTATGAAGGCAACTCTCAAGGCCACAATCAAGGATCCCGAATCGCGCAAAGCTCTGGGCGACCCTTTTGCTCTCACACCGGGCTTCGTGGGACCGGACCAGCCGGCGGGCATGGTGCCGGAGTTTAACCAATCCGAAGGCTTCTGGGAAGTCCCGTTTGCGATGGCCGCAATCAACACGAAGAACGTACATCGGTCGAACTTCCTGTTGGGCTTTCCGTACGGAAAAGATTTCGTCTACGATGAAATGATGTTTACGACCATCAAAGATGCAGCGATGGCCGCCGCCGATGTCGTTAAGAAACTGTCCATGTTCGGTGGAAAGAGCCACAAGAAAGGCGAAGGTCCCTCAAAAGAAGAACGCGAAAGTGGTTACTACGAGCTGGCGTTCTACGGATCGTTTCCGGACGGACGAACCCTGACCGCCAGTGTGGCCGGCGACGCTGACCCGGGTTATGGTTCCACCAGCAAGATGATGGCCGAGACCGCCCTGTGCCTGAAAACCTTGCCGCGTGAAAAGGGTGGCTGCTTTACGACCGCCGCGCTCATGCCCGAGCAGTTGATCGCAGCGCTTCAAAAGCACGCGGGTATCACGTTCCGACTGGAGGACTGAGTGGAGCAGTCGTTGTTCATGGCCCGACCTTTTTTTGTAGATTAAAAAGTCGGCAACCTTAAATTGGGACGGGTGCCTGACGGCTCCTCAGGAGGCATTACATGATCGGACAAAGCATTTTTCAGAACGGCGCGCGCGTGGCGCTGCTACTTTGCGTGGTCGTGCTGGTCCCGGCCTGCGACCATACGGAGCACGAGCACGTTCACGACGCGGAGCATGCAGCAGCCCTCAGGCTGAACGACGGTCAGCGCTGGCCGGCCGATGAATCCACCGTAGAAGGACTGCACCGTATGCAGCGTATCATCGCTGATGCTGCACCCGGGCCGACCGACCTGGATGGGTACCGACGGCTGGGAGCGGAACTCCAGCAGGAACATGACACTGTGATTCGCGAGTGCACCATGCAGGGGCCGGCCCATGACATGTTGCATGTTTTTCTGGCAGACGTGTCGCCGACGATCGCTGAACTTCAGGCCGGAGACGAACAAGCGGCACGCATGGCCGCACAACGCCTGCCCGGACTGTTGTCAGCTTTCGACGAGTACTTCGAGCCCGAGGCTCGGTAGGCCGTGGCTCAAAAGCTGGCATCACGCGGCCGCCGGCAAAAACAGGCGGCACTTGCCCAGAAAAAGAAACGCAGGCCAAGGGCCGCGCCTGTGCGCGCAAGAACTGCTGTTCCGAAGACCGCGGCGATGGCAAACCCGAAGCCTGCGATCGCGGTAAGACCTGCCAGTAGGACTGCCCCCGCCCAGGCCCAGCGTTTGCCTGCGAGAAGTCCGGTTCCAACAGCGATGTAGACGAAGGCCGCGCAAAAGTTAAACCACAGCACGAAAGGGACCACACCCGGCGGTAGTTGACTTCTCAAAACCAGAGGGCCGGCTGAAAGGATGCTTGCAATGCCAAATAGAATTCCGGCCACTCCGAAGACTACGGGAAGCCGCCCGCGCAAAGAACTCGCCGCATTCTCTTGCATTCTGGTTGACATGGTCTCGTAGGCGACAACCCCTATACTGAGATCAAATGCCAGACCGCGCAAGCCAATTTTGCCTGGCCCGGGCTGAATAGAGAACAACCTGGAACGCGTAACTCAGTTCTTCCTGAATCGGCCCCTGTTTACCAACCTGGTTGCAGTGGCCGTGATCCTGTTCGGAATCAGGACTGCTGCAATCATACAAAAAGAGAGCTTTCCCAGGGTCAGCCGCAACCAGATCATGATTTCTACGTACTATCCGGGGGCCGCAGCCCGCGATGTGGAAATCAACGTAACGGTAAAAATTGAAGAGGCCCTGCTGGAAGTTCCCGGCCTCGACGAGTATGCATCAGTTTCCCGCGAAGGTGTATCCCAAATCACCGTGTACGTAGACGACGATGCGGATGCCGAGGCCTTTCGCGTTGCTTACGACGACGTCGATGCGGCGATCGGGCGTTTAGACACTTTGCCGGCAACCGTCGATGGGCGGCCGGTTCTCCGACGCGTCACGTCAGACGACCTGCCTATCGTAGAATTGAGCGTGGCGGGGTCGCCGGAACTGCTACAGACCTTTTTGCCGTACCTCGAAAGGGAGCTACGTTCCATTGATGGAGTGGCGGAGTTGACTCGAGTCGGTCAGCCAGAAATCGAAGCTCGCATACTCGTTGATCCAGAACGGGCGCGCCAACGCGAGGTCGATCTACTAACGATCGCCAGAGCCATCCAGAGACGGAATCTGGAGGGATCCGGCGGCACACTGGAGACCTTTCTATCCGAAAAGAAGGTCGTCGCTTACACGAAATTCGAAGACTACCGGGAAGTGCTGGATACGAACGTACGTCGCTCCTTTGAGGGGTACGGTGTTCGTTTGAGCGAGCTCGCAACAGTCGAGCTTGTCCCCGAAGAAAGAAAACTCATCGTTCACTCGAACGGGAAGCCCGGCGCTTCCGTACTCGTACGGCGCAAGTCCGGCAGCGACCTCTTAGACACGGTGGATGATATCCGCACGATGCTGTCGTCAATCCAGTTGCCGCCTGGCGTGGCAGTGAATCTGCTGAATGATCAATCGTATTTGGCGCGAAATCGTCTACAGCTCCTCGCCTCCAATTCCCTCATGGGGCTCCTGCTTGTTACCGGTCTGTTGTTCTGGGCCTTCGACGCGCGAACTGCCTTGTGGACAGCGTTCGGGATTCCCTTCACCTTGCTCGGGGTCTTCCTGCTTTTGCCGCTTCTCGACATCACATTAAATGCTATCACCCTGGGCGGGTTCGTGATGGTGCTGGGCATGCTGGTGGATGATGCTGTGGT
Source organism: Spirochaetales bacterium (assembly GCA_024233935.1). Taxonomy (GTDB): domain Bacteria; phylum Spirochaetota; class Leptospiria; order Leptospirales; family Leptonemataceae; genus JACKOY01. The sequence continues at coordinate 20,796 of JACKOY010000009.1, forward strand.
TGTCGCGGAGCAAGTACAAAACCTGCGCGAAGACGGTATGCCTCCGGTCGACGCTGCCATCGGGGCCGTGAAACAGGTATGGAAGCCCGTCTTCGCGGCGGCCGCAACTACGATGGTGGCCTTCACTCCGATGCTTGGGCTCGGAGGGCTGCCAGGCAAGTTCATCTGGGTGATTCCAGTCGTCGTGATTCTCGCTCTCAGTATGTCTCTTTTCGAGAGCTACTTCATACTGCCTCTACATCTGGTTCACGGGAGTTCGCGCGCCACGCACAAGAAGCGCTACATCATAGCGCTTGAGAACTTGTATCGAGCCATTCTTACCGCCGCATTGCGTTTCCGCTATCCGGTTGTTTCGTTCTTCGTTGGCATACTGGCCGTGTCGGCCTTCGTTGCCGGCAACTATCTGACCAAAGATCCATTTCCGCAAGAGGCCGCGGAAGGCTTCATAGTCCGCTCCACTCTTCCGCCCGGGACCGGGGCTGCACAAATGGAGGCGCTGCAAAACAGAATCGAGATTGAACTGGCGAAACTGCCCGAAAACGAGCTGGTCGGATATTCCACTCGTATTGGCACGCACAGTGACTCGCCTCTCACAGACCGAGGGCTTCAGAGCAACCTGGCGATTCTGTTCGTGTACCTGACGCCCTATTCGGAGCGGGATCGATCCGCGACTGACATCATGGATACGCTGCGCGGCTTTTTGGCACATGAGCTCCCGGAGCACGCCGACGTCACAATGGAACTTATGCGCCTGGGGCCGCCGGTGGGCCATCCCTTTGAAGTGCGCGTCAGTGCAAACGACGACGAAACTCGGTCGCGTCGGGTAGAAGAAATCAGGCATTTCGTAGGGGGTCTGGCCGGCGTTTCTGATGTGCGCGATGACGAGTTGGCCGGACGTCCCGAGCTCAATCTGCGGGTTCGGCACGACATGCTTGCTCAGGCCGGCCTGACTGTAGAGGATCTGCTGACAACCCTTCGCATTGCCTTCGATGGCATGATCGTTACGAATCTCACGGAAGTTGGTCGCAGCCTGGATTTTCGTTTGCGCTTGAATCGAGAAGCGCGGGCCAATCTCGAATTCCTGGCGACACTGCCGCTCCTGAACCATGCGGGCTATCTTATCAATCTCGACCGCTTCATTTACATTGAGGAGCAGCCCGGGCGTGCGGAAGTATCCCACGTTAATGGAGACCGTACAACAACAGTATATGGCAATCTGGACAAGGATTTGATGAGTCCTGGTGATCTGATGGAAATCGTGAGCCAGCGCTTCCCATCGGACAGCGCCGTTCGGATCTCGTTTTCAGGTGAGCCGGTCGAGAATGAGAAGATTTTCGGCGACCTTGCCATTGCCGCTCTGACCGCACTGCTTGGAGTCTACCTGATCATCGCCCTTGTGTTTGACTCCCTGACGCGACCCGTGATCGTCATGTTGAGCGTTCCCTTTATTCTCGTCGGAGTTGTTTGGGGTCTGTTCTTTCACGGAATGGCCCTTTCTATGTTTGCGCTTCTTGGGGTGATTGGTCTTGTAGGCGTGATTGTTAACAACGCGATTGTCCTCGTCCATACGATTGGCGCACAGCAGGATACTGAAGCAGTCAAGGAAACGGACATCATTCGGGGTTCCGTCCAGAGACTCCGGCCCGTTCTTCTTACGTCGCTGACGACTATCCTTGGTCTGTTCCCCACGGCTTACGGATTGGGCGGGTACGACCCGATGATTTCGCCTATGTGTCTTGCGATGGGGTATGGCCTGCTGTTCGGATCGCTGATTGTCATGTATCTCGTACCCTGCCTGTACTGCATTGGCCGGGACCTCGAAGCGGCCCGACCATCCCTGACCCGTGTGCTTACTACGGCAGCAAAGAGCCTCTCCGGTCGCAGGCTTCGTTAGCCTGAGGAGCCGAAAGACACCCGCGACCCTCAGTCCGGCACCAACCGGAGTCATCTGCCCCTACCAGGTGTGCAGAAGCTCAGGGACGCGACCTCGGCGGGCGTGCTCCTCGGTAGCGGCAAGCACGCGACCGAGCTGGACCGGCTGGATCTGATCTACGAGTACAAGTTCCTTGTCCACCCCGGGATCGCGGACCACGGCCCGACCTCCACCAGAGCGGGCTGTCCAACACGCGTCTGCTGCAGCTGGTCTCGGCGAATCCGCTCCGCAACGGCGCGATCGCCATTCACTACCGGCGTGCGCGCTGAAGACAGCGTAACCCGATCGCGTGAGCTCGCTGCCAGCGGTAATTTTAAGAAGAATGTGCCCTTACCAGGACTCGAACCTGGGCACATGGTTTAGGAAACCACTGCTCTATCCGCCTGAGCTATAAGGGCTTTATGCAAAGCCAATCGCCCCCTAACAGGACGAGAACCCAAAACTTTCGCATCACGAAAGTTTTGCACCCCCTGCCGAACGACCCTTAGGGAGTGGGGGCTTATGTTCCCGCACATGGTTTAGGAAGACCCACAATTGGCGCTTCGGCGGCAATTGTGCACACCCTCTGGCCGAGCGACCCATAGGGAGCGAGGTCATAGCTTCGCTCTATCCGCCTGAGCTATAGGGGCTATTCTAAATCCTGTTGGGAAGCGAGTTGATCGCTCAAGCACAAAAGAATGGGGAGCTCACTGCCACCTGCAACGCACGGAGGCGCCGACCTCGAACCCGTCGGCCAACGCCATCGTGCTCGGAGCAAAGAATAAAAAGCAGACGAAACAGGCGACCGCGCGGCGCGCCGGAAATTCGATCCGCGAAGTCATCTTGATTACGTGCAACCGGTTCGGGCCCGCAGCAAGCAGGACACGTTGATTTCAAGCACGGCTGAGTGGCGCACACAGGTGCAAATGCACGCTCCCTGCGCTGCTCGGGATTCACGCGCCTTATGTAGCACTGGCAAATTTCCGGCGCGACCGGTCGGCAGTTTCCTTTTCTCTGGGCCTGATGGCCCGCCGGACAGAAGAACCCAACGAAACCGCATTTGCCAGCGCCGAGGCAGCGCCTTCGGCCGCGGCTGCGGTGTTCCCTGCATCAGAGATCGGGGCACATCTTACTCTGGGAAAACGACGGGAGAACCTGATCGTGTTCATCCTGGCCGCGCTGCAATTCGTGCATATGCTCGATTTCGTAATCATGATGCCTTTGAGTCCCCAGTTCATGAATTACTTTTCGATTTCCCCGGCGCAGTTCGGACTGCTTGTTTCGGCTTACACGCTTGCGGCGGGAACATCAAGCTTGATCGGTGCTCTGTTCGTGGATCGATTCGATCGCAAGACACTGGTGCTGATTCTGTTTTCCGGCTTTATCGTGGGAACTCTTTGTTGCGCGCTTGCACCCACCTATGAACTTTTTCTGGCGGCACGGGTGATATCGGGGGCATTCGGCGGCCTTATGACAGCGCTGGTACTTTCGATTATTGGCGACGTATTTCCACCGGAGCGGCGCGGTACCGCAACCGGGCTTGTAATGATGGCCTTTTCGATTGTGACGGTCATCGGCGTACCGCTCGGTCTTTTACTGAACGACCTTTCCAGCTGGCATCTGCCCTTTTTTGCGATTGCGGGGCTGGGCCTTGCGATTCTGCCACTTGCTTTTCGTATCTTACCTGTGCTCAAGGGCCACCTGGAAACCGGACCGACTTCCGCCCTCGACACGCTACGTGCGATTTTTCGAGAGCCTCACCACTGGACTGTTTTCGCGTTCTCCACTACAACGATCATGGCCGCCTTTCTGATCATTCCGTACCTGGCTGCCTACCTGGTTGGCAACACAGGTCTTTCCGAGAACCACCTCAAACATGTCTACGGAGTCGGGGGACTTTTTACGCTCTTCACGGCCCGCGCCATCGGACGGTACGCCGATCGCTACGGAAAGGACCGTGTCTTCATTGCGGTTGCGGCTCTGTCCACCATCCCGATCCTCACGATGACGCATGTCGGGGAGCTGGCCTTTCCGGTCATGCTCGTGCTTTCGACGCTGTTTTTCATCCTGGTGTCCGGGAGAATGGTACCCGGCCTGGCTCTGATCACGGGTAGCATAGTGCCGCGCTTTCGCGGGAGCTTCATGAGTGTGAACTCATCGATTCAGCAATTCGCCATGGGCCTGGCATCTTTCGGGTCCGGACTGATTCTCACGAAGGGGCCGGGACAGAGCCTGCTTCATTTTAACTATGTCGGGTATCTCTCGGTCATTTCCACGATGCTTTGCATCTACTTCGCAAGTCGCATGAAGGCTGTTGCCTGAGCGCTTGAAGTGGCCGTTCGGTCTACGGCGGGTCCCTCCTCGCATCAGTCCCTTCGAGACTGCGCGTACTCCATCCATCTATACAGTGTAGAATCGCGGGGGATGATAGAAAATTTGTGGTGGTCGGTTCTGGGCGCCGGGTTGAGCCGTAGCCTGGCTGGTGCAAAGTTTTGGGACCCCGGAGCGGGCGGGCATGCAGTCTCCGAGTTCGAGCAATGGTGCCCTTTTCTCGCTTGTAGGATCAGGCAAATCCGCAGAAGCATTGGGCAGGACGGGGAGGCCCGGTTTCGAGTAGACTTGATCCGTAACAAGGGAGGCTTTATGAAACTGACAGAGAACACGATTTTGGTGACCGGCGGCGGTTCGGGCATTGGCCTGGCCCTGGCACAGGAATTCCGGAAGCTCGGCAATGAGGTCATTGTCAGCAATCGCTCGCAGGAAAGACTGAAAAAGGCCAGAGCGGAGGGCTTCGCCACCTATGAGGTCGACATGGCGGACCCTGCAAGCATTGACGCTCTGGCGAAGCAGGTGGTGGCCGATTATCCGTCACTCAACGGCGTGATTCAGAATGCAGGAATCATGCAGACCGAGAACCTGCAAGCGGGCAACTCCCAGCAGGTCCAGAACGATACGATTGCCATAAACCTGTTGGGACCAATGCGATTGAACAGCGCGCTTGTGCCTCATTTCTTGAAGCGGGACCGGGCGTTTATCATGACCGTTTCTTCCGGGCTGGCCTTCTTGCCGGCGGCTATGTTCCCGACCTACTCTGCGACCAAAGCGGCCATTCATTCCTATTCGCAGAGCCTGCGCTACCAGCTAAAGGACACTTCGATCGTTGTGCAGGAATTGGCGCCGCCGTATGTGCAAACCACGCTGACAGGTGAACACCAGGCCTCAGATCCTAATGCCATGCCGCTTGCGGAGTTTGTCGCTGAAGTGATGAGCATTTTGAAGAACAAACCCGAAGCCAGAGAGATACTGGTTGAGAGGGTTGACTTCCTGCGTTCGGCCGAAAGCAAGGGCGTTGATGCTTACTATGATTTTTTCAACAGCTTTAACGACCAGATGACCTCTGCCATGGCCGGGGCAGTGTAATTCGCACCAATGACTCCCGGCATTCCAACGGAACTGATACGCCTGGTAGACGAGTACTCGAGCCCGGCCGAGATCACGGACACTTCGCTCGAAGCACTGAAGATTGTTCGGCGAGATCAGAAGACAGGGCCCGTACACTCTCTGTACGCGCCCTGTCTTTGTCTGGTTGTGCAGGGAGAGAAGCTGGTCACCGTGGGAAAGACCAGGTATCGTTGCGAGCCGGGCAAGTTTTTCGCTTCAGCGGCGAACCTCCCGGTCGTAGGCGAAGTAATCACGGCTTCTGCTCGAAGTCCGTACCTGTGTCTTGTGCTGAGTCTGGATCAGAAGGTCATTTATGAGGTGGTCGACAGGGCGGGTCCTTCTCGAGGCCGCAACACGGACACCGGTGTATTCACGGATGAAGTTACCGGACCCCTGACTGATGCGTTTTTGCGCTTGATGCGCATCCTTGGAAACGAGCGTGATCGCCAGGTACTTGCTCCACTCATCATGAGGGAAATTGTGTATTATTTGATGAAATCCCGTTTTGCACAGGTGATCTATGAGCTGGGCGTTAAGGGAAGCCAGATCGGGCGTATTTCGCGCAGCATCGAAAAGATCCGGCGCGATTTTGCATCCCCGTTAAAGGTCGATAGCCTCGCGCAGATGGTCGGTATGAGTCCATCGTCCTTTTTTCAGAACTTCAAAAAGGTGACGCTCTTGAGCCCCATCCAGTTTCAGAAGCGAGTGCGCCTTCAAGAAGCCCGGAGGTTACTCGCGACCGAAACCGGGGACATCACTTCGGTTGCTTTTCGGGTCGGCTACGAAAGCCCTTCACAGTTCAGCCGGGAGTACGCGCGCCTGTTTGGCCTACCTCCTTCCAGGGACATCAAGCAACTACAGAACTTCGTATGATCGTCTGGACGCACGAAGCCAACAGCCGATCTCAGTCTCACTGATAGGGCACATCGCCCGCAGCAATGATGCTGGAGCCGATGCCATCGCCGACGTTCGTTCCGTTGATGTTCAATCCGAGAAAGTCGCCCTGCCCCCAACAGCGTACGGCCTCGTTTGTAAGCAACGCACACGTCGTGCTGCTCCCCGCCGAAATTTGTGCGACACTGCCGCCGACCGGCACATCTCCGGCCGTTTGGATATCGATGGCGCCGTCTCCCACGTCGGCTGTGCTGTTGTAACCCAACCGGCCATTGTCCCCTTCGCCCCAGCAGCGCACCGCCAGTGTGTCGAGCAGGGCACAGGTGTGCTGCGCTCCGGCCGTGATTTGAATGACCCGTCCTCCAACCGGAACATCCCCGGCCGCCGCGATGGATGGTCCGATTCCGTCACCCACGTCGGTTGTGTTTCCATAGCCCAGGCGGCCGTTGTCCGCTTCGCCCCAGCAACGCACGGCCCCGGTGCTCAGCAGGGCGCAGGTATGCTGAGCGCCGGCCGCGAGTTGAACGACCGTGCCACCGACATTCAGGTCGTCGGATGCGATGATCGAAGGCCCCGCCAGGTTTCCTATGTCGGTCGTGGCGTCATAACCAGTGCGGCCGCTATCGCCCTCTCCCCAGCAGCGGGCGGTGCCACCGGAGAGAACCGCGCATGTGTGCGCGTCTCCTGCAACGATCTGCGTGACGGTCCCGCCAATCGGTACCGCGCCGGCGGCGCTGATGCTGGGCCCAATTCCGTTGCTTACGTTGGAGTCGTTTCCGTAGCCGAGCGCTCCCAGCGGTCCATGCCCGAAGCAGCGAGCCGTTCCATCGGCCAGAATGGCACAGGTATGGGCCGCTCCTCCGCCGGCACCGTCTATATCCACAACGCTCTGCCCGAAACTAATGTCTGCCACGGCCGACACGCTCGGGCCGATGCCATTGCCGACCCTGATCATGTTCTCCTGGCCGAGCTGGCCGCTGTTGTTGAATCCCCAGCAGCGAGCACCGCCGGCCGTGAAGATCGCGCAGGAATGCTGATTCCCGGTCCCGACCTGCCGAACTGTGCCGCCTCCGAAGTTGATGTCGCCTTCGACGATGATCGAGTTGCCGATTCCATTGCCCACGATCGCGGTGTCATCGTAGCCGAGACGGCCGTTCGAGCCGTCCCCCCAGGCCCGTACGCTTCCGTTGGCCAGCACGAAGAGCACGTGGCTGTTCAGGGAAACACTGATCCGGTCGGGAAAGACAACGCTCGAGGTGCTGCCACCGGCCAGGAAAAGGAAAAGAAACAGCGACAGGTCGTCGTCGGAATCTGGTTCCCGGGGCAGGATTCCCACCACCGGATGACCGTAGAAGCAGCCCGGCGCAAACCAGGAGAAAAGGACCAGCAAAAACACGGTCCCGGCCCGGCGTCGAATCCGTCCTGAAATTCCCTGTGCGTTCACGACGCCTCCAGCTGCATCTATGCAGAGTCCAGGATTGAAGCTCGTCTACCAGCGGTACACGGAACTCGGAAAAGGTCAAGAAAGTGCCTCAGGTCCCGAGGCTGGCGCGAAAAGGCAAATGAGAAGGGCCGCGACTCAGGAGGCAAGATTGTTGCCTGAGCGCTTGAAGTGGCCGTTCGGTTTACGGCGGGTCTGCCGGCTACCGGGATCCGTTCCGCGCTGGTTCTATGGTTGCAGCCGATTGAGAAGTTGGGCCAGATGGTGACCGGAGCCAACGCAGGCGGCAAGATACAGCGGCGTTAAAAGTATGGAACCGAGCAGATCCGAAATCAAGAGTCGCCGAAAAATCGGAACCCCGGGATTTTGAGGATCCACCCACAGTCTGAGTTCCTGACCGGGTGCGTAACGCGGTTGATCTGGTTCGGAAATTGCACCGAGATTCGCCCGGGTGAGACCGGGCGGAATATCGACTTCATGTGTATCACCTTCGACGAGAAAGCGGACCTTGAGACGCACGCTGGTGGGTTTGTACAGGCCTTTGCGATAGCTTCTGGCGCTATTAAAGAACTCGCTTTTGAGAATCCGGGCTGTGACCGGGAGACTGGCACGTGCACCTCGAACCAGGCCGCCGACGTGACTCCAGGCCACCCCGCCAAAAAGCAAAGTCATCGCCAGAGCAAACGGCATGCCGATCGCGAGCGCGCGCGTCGTAATCTCCAGCTCCACGCCGCCGACCTCACGAACAATCATCGTGCTGATGAGGATCACAAGCGAACCGAATGCGAAGAATATTGTACGGGATGAAAGCATCGTCTCTGTTTCTTGGTCGGGGCTTTCGACTCAGCAGGCGTCAAAATAGCGGCTTCTCGGGAACTCCTTCCGAAACATAACCGAATCCGATTCCGCGCAAACCGGTCGCGCCGATGTCTGATGTAAGATCGGTCCAATTTATGGCGTCGGCCGATACCATGAGCCTGGGCGCATTCGTGTGTCCGACGGCCGCAAACAGATCGTTGCCAAACACCATGTCTTCGAAAATGCCTGCGCCGGTGTTGACCCGCTGAGTCCAACTACCTGTGCCGGTTGGCGATTCCCAGATGCCTCCGTTGAATCCGCCCACAATGTAGGTGCCGGCGCCGAAGGCCGTACTGAACAGATTGCCTCCTCCCGGGCCGCCGGCAGCCCAACTTCCCCCGCTCAGTGCGTCAGGCGACGTGGTTGCGTAGCCTCCAGTACCGACCGCAATGAATTGAGTATCGAGCGACGTCTCTCCGGCCTGCGGCAGCAATTTTTTCGAGATCACGGTATCGGACCAACATCGGCTGTTTCGGAATACCAGATGGCACAGGTGTTTCCAACGACCACAAACCGGCCCTGACCGTATGTAAGGCCGCTCCAGGTAATCCCGCCGACAAAAGACGTATCTATCCAGGTATCCAGATCGCTCTCGTCGGCATAGAACACCGAACTTCCGGTTCCGGCGATCACGAACCGACCTTCTCCATAACTAACTTCGCGAATGTTGCCGACGTAACCCGAGGCACGCTGCGTCCAGGTGCCCGCCAGGCCTTTCGGAGACGACCAGACCTGCCCATTGTCTCCAACGGCAACAACATGACTCGAACCGAAAGCAACGCCGTTCATCTGGTCGGCAATGCCCGGCGACACGTCGATCCAGCTCCCCGATTGACCGGAATCGGAGTAGTAAATACTGCCTGAGTCTCCGACCGCAATGAAGCGTGCAACCGTGCGGCGCAGAAGCAGCAACACTGGATCGCAACGCATATCAGCGGCGGCGCAATCGGCCGTAACGAGCGAGCACTGGGCGAATGACAGGCAGCCGCAACACAGGAGCAGAGGGCCAAACCAGCGCACACTTGAGTATGGTGTGCATGTGCGAATTGCGCAAGGAAAAAGTGGCAACCGCGGGGGATGGAATCCGCACAGCGCGCTTCGCGGCTTGCGTAGGTCGCCCGGTCAGCCGGCGAACTCGCTAGCGAAACGGAACATCGCCGGCGCTGGCGGGTGTCTCATCGTCACCGATCTGGGTTACGTTACCATAGCCCAGTCGTCCGTTGTTGCCGAAACCCCAACAGCGAACCGCGCCCGAGGTCAATTGCGCGCAAGTGTGTGTATCTCCAGCGGAAGTCCCGCTGACCAAACCGCCAACGGTTACATCGCCGGCTGTGGCGGGCGTCTCATCGTCGCCAATCTGCGTACCATTGCCGTATCCCAATCTTCCGTTTCCGGCGCTGCCCCAGCACCGAACATTTCCATTCACTAAAGTCGCACATGTATGCGAAGTGCCGGCCGAGACTTTGCTTACAGTGCCGCCGACTGTGACGTCCCCCGCGCTGGCCGGTGTCTCGTTGTCCCCGATCGCATTGACGTTTGCGTAACCTAACCGACCGAAAGTCCCATTGCCCCAGCAACGTACGGCGCCGCCCGCCATCACGGCACAGGTGTGATTGTCGCCACCGTCAATCTGCGTCACAACCCCTCCAACCGTCACGTTGCCGGCGCTGGCGGGGGTCTCATTGTCCCCGATGTCGTTTAGATTGCCATAGCCGAGCCGGCCATTTGCGGCGCTACCCCAACAGGCCACGTTGCCATCCCTCTTCAGAGCACAGGTATGAACGGTCCCGGCTGTGAGCCCCGCGATCTGACCCGAGACAGTGACCGCCCCGGCGCTGGCCGGTGTCTCATTGTCCCCGATGATTGCCATGTTGCCGTAACCGAGTTGCCCGTTGGTCGAATTGCCCCAGCAAACAACCTCCCCGTTCGCGAGCAGGGCGCAGCTGTGTACGCCGCCCGCCACAACCTGCACAGACGGTCCACCGACGTTGACGTCGCCGGCGCTGGCGGGAGTCTCATCGTCACCGATCGTATTCGGATTGCCATATCCAAGCTGACCGGCGCTACCATCTCCCCAGCAGCGAATTGCGCCGGTGGCAAGCAGGGCACAGGCATGCGAACTGCCGACGGAAATCTGCACGACAAACCCCCCGAGAACGAGGTCACCCCCGGCCGATGCAGGCTCGGTATCGCCGATCGTGGTCATGTTTGCGTGACCGAGCTGACCGAGGCTGGCGTCCCCCCAGCAACGGACAGTTCCCGAACTCAACAGGGCACAGGTAAAGTTCGCGCCCGATTGGACGTCGGGGGTAGCCGAGGCGCCAAGCAGCAACAACAGCTCCGGTCGGCAAAAATAATCGCTCGCGCTGCATTCAAAGCGCACGCAGCGATTGGCGCCGAGAGCGACCAGGGCCATGCACAAAAAACACACGCGCCAGAGTCCTGACCGAAAACCCGTCATGCCTGAATTCTGGTCCAGCTTTCCGGTTTGTCCACTCGGTTTCCGTGCGGGCGAGTCCATCTCCACCCGGGTCCGGCCGGACGGCGAGGAGAATGGATTGCGCCGATTTTCGGGGCCGCAAATCTCAGGAACATGAACAGCCGCCGACATGCCCACGTAGTCAACGAGAACGACATCGAGTGGGCTCGCCCCGAAACGCATAAAATGTTCGGCGCTGCGAGAAAGCGGCTGGGTGGCGAGGTCGGCGCTGAAAAGATCGGGTGTACACTTTTTGAGGTTGAACCGGGGAAACGGGCATTTCCGATGCACGCGCACAGCATGAATGAGGAGGCGGTGTATGTGCTGGCAGGCACGGGTACGCTGAGAATCGGGACGGGTGATGCCGAACAGCAAGTGCCCATTCGGGCCGGGGACTTCATGGCCTTTCCGGCAAGCCTGCGACTGGCCCATCAGATCGTAAACACGAGTGAGGAAGTCCTGCGCTATCTGTGTATATCGACCCAGTCACTACCGGAAGTACTCGTCTACCCCGACTCAAAGAAGGTCGGCCTGATGGTGCAGGCCGAGGCCGGACTTCCCGACTGGCCCGAACTTCGTGGACGGAGTTTCAAGCTTCTACGCGATGAAGACTCGCTCGGTTACTACGACGGCGAGTAGATTAATCTGCACACTTACGTGACCGAACGAGCAAATGATTCGCGCGTTTCTGCTGGACGATGAGCCCGTAACCTCTAAGACAACCTCAAGGGAGCCTGATGCAAGACATCTTCACTGTAGCTGGAAAATCCGTCTTTATTACTGGCGCCAGTCGCGGCATTGGTAAAGCGATTGCGCTCGCATTTCAAAAGGCGGGAGCACGGGTGACGGGTCTGGGATCGAGGCCTGAATCGGTGGACTGGATGGCCGACTCGGGTATCACTCCACTGGTCGGTGATGTTGCGGATCCGGATTTCATGCCAGGCGCAATCGAGCAGGTAATCAAGCATCACGGTACAATTGACTGCCTGATTAACAACGCCGGAGTGAACGCGAATGTTCCGGCTTCATCCACGAAAGACGAAACCTTTCAGCATTTGCTCGACGTGAACGTGCGCGGCCTCTTTCGAGCGTGTCAGGCTTACTACAAAGCGCGCCGAAAGGAGGGTGGCGTGATCATCAACGTCGCGTCCATCGCTGGCTTTATTGCCGCGCCGCTCAATACGGCGTATTCCGCGACCAAAGGGGCGGTCCTGCAGCTCACGCGATCGCTGGCCGTGGAATGGGCCGGTTCAAATTTCCGGGTCAACGCCATCTGCCCTGGCATTATCGACACCGACATGTCGGCACGCGTTACGGGCAGCGAAGGCAACCGCGCGAAGGCCGAAGCTTTTATCCCCATGAAGCGCATCGGAAAGCCGGAAGAGCTGGTAGGTGCCGCGTTATTTCTCGCGTCCGAGGCTTCGTCTTACATGACCGGGCAGTTGATCGTCGTCGACGGTGGGGTCAGTGCACAATAAAGACAAAGGCCGACCCGATTGCGCATCACGACGCAGACATCCTTCCTGATCCAGAAAAGCCACGCAACAAGACGCCAATCCGCGACCCCTCCCCGATATGGGGACAGGATTTCGAACACTCGCAAGACCCGAAAAACCGAAGTTTCCGATGTGCCGCTTCCTCGTGCCGGAGCGTCGAGTGCCTCTTCTGGACCGGATGCTTTCCCGGCGTCGTATGAAGATGCGGGCATATCTGCGGCATCTAATCGCTCTGGCCCGTCGGGTTCCCGAAAAGTTGCCTCGCCGCGATCGTTTTACTGCCTGGTATCAAAAACCGCGGCAGAGTCTTCAGAAGGTCAACTTTCGGCCGAGCGGGCGGGATTGGGGAGAATTCAAGACAATTGCCCGTGGCTGCGGCGTCTCCATGTGCCGCCTCTTTGTCGCTCTGCTTGAGCTGGACTCCGAAAAGAATGATGCTGAGAACGCAGTTGCGTCAGGTTGGCGGGTTGGTCTGCGAGAAAGCGTGCCAACTCCGGCCAAATTTCTGATTCGACGATTCTGGATTCGCGAAAAACCACCGGATCCACCGCAACCCTGACCCCAGCGCCGCTCTCAGCCTCCCGAATCGAAAGACAGACAGGCCGGAGGCTTGCATTCTTGCTCAGAGTCGCGTTAAGTTCGTGTGGCATGCAGCACCTGACAAAGGTCGGCTCGGGTATAGGTCTGCCCGGAACCGATCCGGTGCCAGCAATCCCTCCTGATTGCGCCGCAGCAATGCCGCGGCCCCTTCGATGCCCCCACCAGTGCGAACGATAGGCTGATCGACGAGTTCGAATTCTCGATTCAAGCTACTCCTTGAACGTCGTAATGGTCATGGTCTGATTGTGGAGCTCGCATCTCGCATGGGGTACGAACGGCGAAATCTCACCGTAAGAGTAGAATCCGGCGAGAGTCGCCTGGTCGCCAACAACTTCGCGCACAGCTTCGACTTCGTCTTCAATGCGCTGTTTCAGTACGAGTTTCCGACCGACGCAGCTAATGAGTATCGCGAGGTCAGGGCGAGAGGAGCGTAGACTGGAACAGGATGTGACCGCTGCCGCATGGGCGCCATCGATCAGGCGGTCAAAGTTTGCCTTCATGAAATTTGCATAAAGGCCTTCCGGAACATCGCCTGCGAAAGTCATGCTCTCCTGTTGCTCATCAACGGCGAGAATAGTACGAACGACACGCTCTTCCGTGTCCGGTAATTTGAGACTGAGAGGGAAGAGCAGACCGGTCGCAGGAAGACCACTCGCGTGCTCACCGAGGTACTTCTTGTACAGGGCCAGGGCCGACTGGCCGTCCAGCTCGAATAGAACGTTTCCGCGGGAGCGCGTTATTAGCCGGTCGGGGCCAAACGGATCCCAACCGCCAAGGGAGCCGTACCCTATTTGCAGTTGATCGCCATAGAGACCGACGACACCGACGCGGCGAGCGGCCGTTTCTCCATTGTACAGCACTTCCGTCTCCTTAAAGTCTGCACCGTCACCGGCCAGGCCGCCAGTTAAGGAAGTGCCGGTCGGCAGTGCCTCCCGCAATCCACGCGTCAGCTCGCTCCCGTTAACATTCAGCCCATCCGATAACACCAGAACATGCCGAAGGCCGGCGGGCGGTAGACTGCCCGCAAGGCGTTGCCCGGCCGCGTGGCTGTCATCGGGGGTTCTGAGATCCGTAAATGCCGGAAGGCAACTGGACTTTTCGAATCGGATCGCAGTCAGGACAACCGAGTCATCACGGACCCGCGTGCCGTCGATCTCACCAGCCGTGCTGCAGCCAAATAGAATCGCGCGGGGGTAGCGGCGCTCCGCCTCCGCGCCCGGCCGTGCGCTCTGGATGGCGCTTCGCGATCCGAACGCAAGAACCAATTGCGCCTCCGAAAGTGCACTCGCGCCGCTCCAGCCACCATCCAGCCAGCGTACCTGTTCCGTCTTCATACAAGATATGACGATCTACAAGTCATTCGCACTATGAGCAAATCGTAAGGGGAACGAACCGGCGCACCCTGGCTAGAACGCTGTCGTCTGCACACAGACAAGATGAATCACGGTGTTGCAATTGATGTTGCCCCCGTTGTTCAGGGCCGTCGTCGACGTGGAGTTCGTTGCACCCGGCGTACCAAATGACCCACCGAAGTTCACCCAGGAACCTCCGCCAAAGTCGCACAGGTTCGAAGACGGTGTGCCGCCGGTCGTCCAATCTGTCAGCATTCCCGTCCAGTGCTGGACGGCATTGTCGGAAAACGCATTCTGGAGTGGAAACGTGAACAGCCCGTTTGCGCCGGTCTCTCCGATGGTCGTCGTAAGGTCCGTTCGAAGATATGTCCGGTTCGGATCCAGCACCCAGTCGACCTGGCCATCACCTGCATTTGGAGTGACCGTCGCGGTTCGAAAGGAGACATTGCCGGCAGCGACGAGCGCTTTGAAAGTGCCGCTCAGTCCGAGCGTACCAGCATCCGACTGGCAGATGGCATCGGCGCCGCTGATCCCGCCAAAGAACCCGTCCGTAGTCGTCGAGGAGACAAAAATCAATCGATAATTCGGTATATTTACAAACCAGAAAGAGCTGACCGGATCACAGACGCTATCATAACTGTAGCAGTCTTCGTTAGCCACAACCGTGCAACCTGAGTAGAGAAGACACGCCGCGAACCCGGCCAGGCTGATTCCTGCAAGACGCCGGCCCATGTTTCGAATCATCTCGCCATCGATCAGACATGCAAGGAAAACTCGCGCGAGATCCAAAAAAGAGCCCCGATCGGTTTGCGCTTCATGTTTTTCCACAAGCCCGGCCGGGCAAAAGATGTGGCGCATTTTGATCGGTTCGGCCACGCTGAGCCATGAAATGCCTGCTCCCGATCGTGCTGTTTCTCGCCGCGCCTGCGGTATTGGCCCAGGACTTGACGATACCACCGCGACCGGAACCGGCTCGCTTCGTGAATGATTATGCCAACATGCTCTCGGCTTCCGATGAAGGGGCCCTCGAACAGAAACTGCTGGATTTTGACGAACAAAGTTCCACTCAGATCGTGATCGTGACTATCGAGACGCTGGCCGGCCATCCGATCGAAGAGTATTCAATCGAACTGGCAGAAACCTGGGGCATTGGCCAGCGCGGTCTTGATAATGGCGTCCTGCTTCTAATGGCCAAAAACGAACGCGAAGTGCGCATTGAAGTCGGCTACGGGCTGGAGGGCGCCATTCCGGACGCGATTGCAAGACGCATAATCGCCGATTCACTCGTTCCGAACTTCCGCCGGGGCGACTTTTTCGCAGGCTTCGATCGGGCAACCGACGAGCTGATCGCGCTTTCGCGAGGGGAGTTTACGGCCGAGGAACTATTTCCGGAGCGAAGGGCAAATCCGCAGGATGTTGCGGCCGGCAGAACCATCATCTATACTTTCACGCTCTTCCTGCTGACCTTCACAATCCTTTTGGGCCGCAAGCTCGGCGCCTCAGGCACCCTCTATGTCCTTGGCACCATAGCGCTTGTAATTCTCTCCGACCTCTGGACCGAGTACGACTACTGGCCGGACCGGCAAGGGTCCAGTTTCTTTTTGCGTTTGATTCTGATACCGCTTGTGCTTTTTGCTATCGGGTGGTCGCGGCTCATTCAGCTGCGCATTCGGCGCACGCGCTTCGATGCGCTACAGCGAGAAGTGTCACCCGAACACTGGAAAAGACTGAAGCTCCTTTACGATACGGAGCAGGTCGAACAATCCAGGCGATCGCTCTTTCAGGAAGCAAGCGTTCTCGATTCATCACAGGGAAAGCCCGTCATTGACCTTCGCGCAAAGACCAGGGCCATTCATGAGAATCCACGCAAGCACTTCCGCCGAAGAAACGAGGCTGACCTGATTGAGGCCCGGGAGAAGCTGGAGAAGGCTGCTATCTTTGATGACGAATGCTTTCTGGCTACCGAAAGGGATCGCTACCAGGAAAAACTGGCCGAAGACATATCCTACTTCGAAAGGCGAAGCCTCGTGGATCTGGAACCTGCAGATCGTAAGCGCCTCGACGATTCCGTGGCTGCATTCACGCTCATTCTGGAGGATCCGGCGGCGATGCTGGGCCTGAACGAGCCCCTCGTACGCGAAAAGGTTAAGAAATGGATGCAGGCCATCGAAAGGAAGTTCGGGCGCTACAAAGGCTCTTACACCTCTGCAAGCATCAAGAAGACCAAAGCCAGCTTTATGGAGAAACACGCCGCCGCCCTCAAGCAGGCCGACGCCGCCCGAGCGCTCTATCTTCTCTACACAGGTAGCCTGCTCGCTCTGGAGGCATCGCCCGGCAAATTCCTGGTGAAAATCGTGCGCCGATCCAGCAGCAGCTACCGGTCCACTGGCTCCAGTTTTCGTTCGAGCTCCTCCTTTTCTTCCTCTTCGAGTTCTTTTCGCTCATCAAGCTTCGGGGGCGGCAGCTTTGGAGGGGGTGGAGCCAGCGGACGATGGTGAATGACGTGGCTGCGGTTTCGCCAGGCTCTCTATCGTGATGGGCCGGAGCGGAGCAAATATACGGACAGTGGCCCCTTGCCCTTCACCTGCAGGCTGCCCCGGGGCTCAAGTTCGAATCCGCCGTGGACTTCTGCATGGACGGATTCGGTAACCTGGATTTCTCCAGGGATCCCCTGAGACTCCATTCTGCTGGCAACGTTTACCGTATCGCCCCAGAGGTCGTAGGAGAACTTCTTTCGACCGATGACACCTGCAGCCACCGGGCCCGTGTGAATACCAATTCGAATGTTCAGCCCTAAAGTGCGGGCGGCTTCGATACGCTTGATCTCGCTGAGCATCTCAAGGCCTAAACGGCAAACCAGAGCGACATGATCATCGCTCCTTACGGGTAAACCCCCGACGACCATGTAAGCATCGCCGATCGTCTTTATCTTTTCCAGCCCCCGATCCTCAACAAGGTCATCGAACCTGGAGAAGATCGCGTTTAAGATCTGAACGAGTTTTTCGGGAGGGGTGCGTCCGGCCAGTTCCGTAAAGCCCACGATGTCCGCGAACAGTACAGTAACCGAAGAAAAGGAATCGGCAATGACCGCCTCGCCTTGCTTCAGGCGTTGCATAATCGGCTCGGGCAGAATGTTTCGAAGCAACGCCTCCGTGCGATCCTCGGCTCGACGCAAAATCGCCTGCCCGTAATACATAAAGGCCAGCATAAAGATCGCAACATTGGCCGGCATGGCCCAGGAAAGAATGTTCAGCAAGGGTTCGGGCAGCACCTGAACGCCGAGCCAGTCGCGCGAAGCCTCCACAACTGCCGAGCCATCGAAGGCCGACCAGAGGATCAAAAACAGCGTCGACAGCGCGATCACCGAATACTTGATAACGGTCTCCCGTGGCGGATAGAGATAGAAGGCCGCCACAATCACGAGCAATTGCAGGAAGTGCGCACCCGTTTGGGTGCCTGTCGCCAGCGGATAGGTCGCCAGATTGATGGCGGCGATCAAATTGAAGCACAGTCGTGCGGCCAAATACTGGCGTCGCGCGTTCAAGAAAAGGGCGATCACGCATGCCGCAAGATCAGCAACCTGGACTCCCAGAATAAACGCAGTGTCCGGAAGGTACGCAGCCGTGAATGGAATGTTGGCGAGGAGAAGCAATCCCACAACGATTGCCAGGCCGTTGAGCAACGTAATATAGCGCAGCTCGCGGGCCGGCACGCCTTCATGCACGCCAATTCGAATAAGGCGACGCCAGAAATCTGACACGCGCCGATTCTGAACTCGGACGTTTTCGGGTAAAGCGGAACTAGAAGCGGTCGCGCAATTCCCTGTAGACCTGGCGACTTACAGGAAGCTTCTGGCCGGCCACTTCCAGATCGTAGCGGCCCCCGGACTCCGCATGTAGCTGACTGGCGAATTCCATATTTACGATATAGGATCGATGAATACGCAGAAAGTTAGCGGGGAGAATGTGCATCAAAGAATCCATGGTCTTACGATGGCGCTCTTGAATTCCGCCGCGGGCATGAATCAGCACGTAGTTGTCCGCACCCTCAAAGTGCGTAACATCCTTGAGGGCAATCAGTTCGGCGCTGTCGTCCTTTCGCACGGCGACGTACTGCATCTCGCGGGCCGAGGCCGGCAGGCCGGCCTCGAAGCGCTGCAATGCCCGGGCAAGGCGCTGCTCCGATACCGGTTTCGGAACAAAATCAATCACCCCGTACTCGAAAGCCTGCACGGCTCGATCTGTATTTGCCGAAACAATAATCGTCTGAAAAGATCCGGCAGCGGCCAGTCGCAGCAGCTGCATTCCGTCGTCACCGTTTAGATTTAAGTCGAGCAGCAGCAGGTCCACGGGATTATCGAGCAGGAAGCACTCCGAGGCGGTCAGCGTCCCCTCAATGCGCACTGAGACGATCCGCGCACCCAACAAGCGCCGAAGCGTCGCCTCCAGGCCGCGGGCGGCAACCCGCTCGTCTTCCACAATCAGCACCCGCAAAGCCCACCCCCGTCGTGCTCAAACTCTGCACGATCGGGACCCAGCGCACAACCGGAAAATGCAATTCGCCCCGGGCCTGTGCAGGTCGCCCCGCGCGGCTTGAGAAGCCAGAAAAACATGAGAATATAGCGACACAATAAACGGAGGCAAACACAATGAGCAATAAGACACCCCTGGCACTGCTTCTGGCAAGCGCCGCCCTATTCATGAACTGCTGGGCAAGCACTTACGATGAATACGACGACATGAGCGATTTTCCCTGGTTTTTGCTCTACTACCGGGCCTCGTATCCGTCCGGAAACGAGGTGATTCTCGAAGACCGGGGGGACGGCACGATCGTCGTAACAAAGCGAAGCCTTTCGGGCTACCGGTACTATCGAGTCGTCGTCAAGAAATGTCCCCAGGGTAGCCTGTACAATGGCGCCACTCACACATGTGTGACCGGCGAAGGGCCGCAAACCTTCCAGTATTGCAGCGCGAACAGCAACGCCTGCAACAATAGCGACGGCACGCTGAACAACCAGCCGACATCGGCGGCGTATGCCACCTGTGCGTCTGACACTACGCAGTCGCTGACCTGGATGGTGATCAAGGCCGACGTACTCGCAGACATCATGTTACACCCGGATCGGGGCACGGTTTTCCCCGGGCTGAGTGCGGGCAATTGGTACTGGGGCAATCAGACCACGATGACGGACCGCGCGACAGTGTATCGAGATGGAGCCTTCAAAGAGAACCGACTGAAGACGGAATCTCATGGCGTACTCTGCCAGCACGATGGAGTTTATCTCTAGCTCATTCAGGGTGGTCGGCCCGCTTCCGAACCGCCGGCCCTCCCGAATCCGTTCACAGAAAACGAAGATCGTCATGTTCAGGAGAGACCGGAAATACCAGCTGAGACAGGCCCGGGCGATGCTTGCCCTTGTTTTCTTGATCGCAAGCTCCACGCTGGATGCCCGAACTGTGCTTACTCTGCGCGAAGATCGCCTGAACCTGCCGGCCCGGTCTATGGAGTACCTCGAAGATGCGGGACACTCGCTTTCGATCGACGATGTGAGCGCGGCGAGAATGGACGATCGTTTTCGTCCGGTAACTGCCGAGGTGCCGAACTTCGGATTCAGTACTTCGGCTTACTGGCTGAGATTCGACGTAAGAAACGACAGCCCCGAGTCCCGATGGTTCTTACAGGTTAAGTACAGTCCGCTCGACGATATCGTGTTCTATCAACGCGCAACCGCCGAACACCCCTGGGAACGGTATCAGACCGGCGATCGACATCTATTCTCGCAGTGACAGGTCAAACACCGGACGTTTGTATTTCATCTGCAAATGCCTCCGGGCACGCAACGCGAGATTTACATGCGCTTCTCCACCCAGGGCAGCATGATCCTGCCCGTGGAGATCATGACGGCCGATAAATTTCACGCCGAAGATCATGACCAACAGCTGGCCCTGGGCCTCTATTATGGCATTCTGCTGGTACTCACAATCTACAACCTCATCCTGTATTTTCTGGTTCGGGAGCGCGCCTATCTCTACTATTTGCTCTACATAACTGGATTCGGGATCTTTCAGATGAACCTGAACGGTCTATCTTTCGAGTACCTATGGCCCGGCTTTCCGGCGTGGAACAATCATGTCTTGCCGCTTTCGATCGGTTGGGCGTTTTTGTGGGCGATCTTCTTCGCCATGGAACTGCTGGAGACACGCCGCAACACTCCCGGTCTGCATCTTTATCTAAAAGTGCTCACAATCCCGTTCTTGCTGCTCATTGCCCTGACGTTTTTTCCGCAACTGGTGAGCTATCATGCGCGTATCAACTTCGGCGCTGGTTTGATGATTTTTTTCGGAATCTCCGTGTTCACAATCGCCCTGCGCGTTTGGAGCACGGGCTATCGGCCGGCCCGCTACTTCGTAATCGCCTGGGTGGCCTTCCTTACCGGCATGGTGATGTACGCGCTCAAGGCCTTTGGCGTCATCCCTTCAACGGCCCTGACCGAAAATGGCATGCAGTTCGGCTCCGCTGTAGAGATGAGTTTGCTTTCTTTAGGCCTGGCGGACCGCATCAATATCATAAACGAAGAGAAGGAAGAGGCCCGCCGTCGCGAGCAGGAAGCGCGTTTGCGTGTGGCGCGCTATCAGTTTGACCTTCTGAAGAAAAGCATTCAGCCGCACTTCATCCTGAATTCGTTGAATGCAACGGCGGTCTGGCTCAAAGAAGACCCGGAGCAGGCGGCAAGCCTCCTGCACAGTCTTGCCGACGAGTTGCGTATCATTCTGAACGTCGTGGAAAGGCAGACCGTGCGCATAGATGAGGAGATCGCCCTTTGTAGAGCGCATCTGGCGGTGATGAGCCTGCGACAGGATTGTTCTTTTACACTGGTGGAAAAGAACATCAGGCAGAGTGAGCAAATTCCGCCCATGGTTTTCCACACTCTGATCGAGAACGGCATCACCCATGGATTTTATGGGCGCAACCAGGGGCGATTCGTACTCGCCAGGCAACGAGGCCGCGATCGCACACGCTACATTCTTTTTAACGACGGGGACCAGGAAGAGCACGACTCGGGTGGCACGGGCCTTGGTCTGCGCTATGTGGAGACACGCCTGGAGGAGTGCTGGCCGGGTCGGTGGGCCTTACGCGCGGGCCCCACACGCGGCGGCTGGCGTGTTGTCGTCGACCTATTCGATCAGCCCCGTGGCGGCCCGGGGCCCCGGCCGAGGGCACTGTCCTGACCGGAGTCCGCTGCCGCCCTTCTTCCTCCCGGCAGGGGACGCTGCTCAAAGTTGCCTCAAGACAGACTGGCCGGCAGGACTGCACGACCGTAGGTGCGCAACTGACGCAAAGCCACCATGCAGAAGAGCGCCGCACTCGCAGTAGCCAGACCGCTGAAGAAGATCGCCGGAATCAAACCCTGACTCTCTGAGAAAAGACCCATAGCGAAGCCCGAAAGAGCGGGGGTCGCTTGAAAGAGCATGCTGTAAATGCTCATGACCCGTCCCCGAACATGATCCGGCGTTTCCATCTGAATAGCGGCCGGAATCAACGTGCTGAGTGCGCCGCCGGCCACGCCGGCCAACGCCATCAGAAGGGCCGCGCCCGGCGCGTCTGCGAGATAGCTCAGCGACCCGATTGTGGTGCCGGTCGCCAGGATCCCCGCCAGAATGATCCAACCGCGATGGCCCGAGGCGTCTAAGGTCCTTGCAAGTATGCCGCCCACCAGGAGGCCGGCGCCCAGGCATCCCATGAAGGCGCCCCGCTCGGCCTCCCCCAGAAGGAGCACAGTTCTGGCAAACTCAGGCAAGAGCACTTGAATCGGACCAACGATGAACAGGCCAAAGAACGTGGCCAGCAGCAGTTCCAGCACAATCTTCTTCTGAAATATAAACGACAGACCCACCCGTAGCTCGTGAAGTGTGCCCACGCTTTTTGGCGGGAACGTTCTCTCGACCCGGACCGGAATCAACGCCAGATAGCCCGCGAGAAACAACAATCCGATCGTTCCGAAGACCGTCGGAAAGGCGGACGATTGGCGAACGAGCCCGGTCAAAAAGGGTGCTCCACCGAACGCCGTCAGAAGAAGAATGTTCAGGAGAATCGTGGCGCGGCCGGTTTGCTCTGGTGAAAAGAGATTTCCGATCAGCGCGAAGCGCGACGGTACGATGAATGCAAGAGCAATTCCGTGCACGACGCTGGAGCTTATGAAGAGCCAGGCGTGCTGCGCCTCATCGAATCCGTACCGCAAGAGAAAGGCGAACAACAGCATGTTTAAAAACATGATGCCCTGAGCTGTGTGTAGCACCAGTTTGCGCGGCAATCGGTCCAGCAAGACGCCGGCATAGAATCCTAAAAGAAGCGTCGGCCCGAACACGCCCAGGAAGGCCGTTCCGGTGAGCGCGTCGGAAGCCGTGACAGAACGCGTGAGAATGATCATGCCGTAGTTAAACATGTTCCCGGCCAGCAAAGTCACAAAGCTGTTTACATAAAAAAAGACCTGGGAACGGTTCACTCGCGACTCCCGCGGTTTGAGGATGTATGTTTGTCAATTTCCTCGAGGATTGCACATTCCATAAGTTTGATGTACTGCACATTATCCGTGAGGCGCCAGCCAGCCACTCCGCCCTGATACAGCATCAAGATCCGGCGGCTCAAGTCCCTCGCGCTGGTGTCGGTCCGCAACTGTCCGCTTTCTATCGCACTTTCAACGTACTGCTGCAGTAAATGCTCCCAGTTCCGATTGATGCGCGTAATCTCGGCCCGATGTTCGTCCTGCAGGCGCGCGGATTGATACACAAATCCTGCAAAGGGGCAGCCGACAAAGCGCCCGCTACGAATGTCCTTTTTTTTGGCGACAATCCAGGCCCGGAAACAGTCGCGCATGTTCGGGTACTTGTGCATAATCGCGCGCAAATTGTGCTGCATCTCGGCCTCTTCGGCCAGCAGGTATTGAAGCGCCAGGTCCTCTTTCGATTCAAAGTGATCGTAGAAACTGGAGAGGGCTGTGCGCGCGCCCCGCGCAATGTCCCGAACCCCGGTATTGTAGTAGCCCTTCTTATAGAAGAGATCGCGGCCGGTCTCAAGCAAGCGCCTTCGGAGAATGGGCTTGCGGCCGCGTCTGCCGACAACTGTGTCCGCCTTGCTCATTCGACCACATTTGGTTCCTCGGGACAGATTGTCAAAAACATAACGAACGTTCGTTTATTTTCTGGACATGGGGCGAAAGACCGAAAGCCTGGCTCCATGCAGACGACCGCAAAGTCAAACAGCCACATTCTGGCCGCGAGCCCGCGATTTGCCGATCTGGATACGCAACGACACGTGACCAGCCGCACGTACGAAGATTTCTGCCGCGAGGCCCGGTTCGCCATTCTCGCAGAAAGCTCGTATACAACCGAACGTTTGCTCGAGGAGAAAATCCATCTGGTGCCCCGACGGTCCTTTGTGCGGTTCTTTCGAGAGCAGATGCCTGGCGCCCGCCTGCAGGTTCACAGCGTCTTCTATCGGACGGAGCCAGAACGCATACTGTGGGTCCAGGAAGTGCGCGAGGCCGAAAGCAATGCGCTGGCCTGCCGGCTACTGACGGAAACCGAAACCCGGGCCAACGGAAATGCGATTCCGCTCAAGCTCGATGGCTACGATCCCGGGGCGCCGGCCTCCGAGGACCTTGACCTTCTGGCCGAGCCGCCGCAATTCGGTGGCAGCTGCCGCCGTGTTTCCGCACCGGCCGTGATGCTATTCAGCGACCGCACAATCTTTTACGACTACCCGCCGACGGCTCTATGGAGGCTTGGAGAAGAAGGTCGTTGGTCGTTCGGTCACGCCATCGGGCTGGACCAGAAGAAGATTCTGGAGACCGACACGATCACCTTTTTTACGGCCGCTACGTTTGCCTTTCACCGCATTCCAGGGCCCGGAGAAGAACTCGCCATCCATTCCTGGATCGAGAAGATCGAAAAAATCCGTTGTTTCATGCGCCAGGACGTGACCCCGAAAGATTCCGACGAAGTGCTGCTTTCTATTCGCGAAGAGCAGTTGATCGTGAGTCTCAGTCGCCGGCGACCACGCAAAGCTCCCCCGGAGTTTATCCAGATGGTTTCAGATTACATGGAAACTGCGTAGGCCAGGCAGCCGCGGAACAAGCGTAACTCCGGGCCGGCGACCGCTCCCGGCTTGACAGGCCGCCCGATCGAAAAAAGAATCGAATCGGCCCCTTGAGGGACACCCGGGATATGCAAGCGCGCACCCTCATAGAACGGCTGGAACGGGAGATCGAGAGCTTCGAGGAAGTCGAGTCTCTGCTGGCCTCTTCCGAGATCGCCGACAATCCCAACCGGCTAAAAGAACTTTCCCGACAGCACGCAACGCTGAGCCCTCGCATCCGGCAGATTCGTGAATTTATCAAGCTGAGCCGGGAAGCAGAAGAGGCCCGCAGTCTCGTTGAAACGGAATCCGATTCAGAAGTGCGCGAAATGGCGGAAGCCGAGCTGGAGCAACTGGAATCTGTGCTGCAGTCGCGACGCAAACAAATCGAATACCTGCTGATCCCGCCCGATCCGAATTCGGGACGAGGCATTCTCATGGAAATCCGGGCCGGTACGGGCGGAGAAGAAGCGGGCCTCTTTGTGGCCGATCTACTTCGCATGTACATGCGTTTCGCCGAAAAGCGGGGTCTCAAGGCAGAGTTGCTGTCGGCTCAGGAGACTGAAATCGGTGGCTACAAGGAAGTCGTGGTCTCTGTTCAGGGCTCCGAAGCGTATGACCTCCTTCATCGCGAAGGCGGCGCCCATCGCGTGCAGCGCATTCCGGCTACGGAAAGTGGCGGGCGCATTCATACCAGCGCGGTCACCGTGGCTGTGATGCCCGAAGTCGAAGAAACCGAGATCGAAATCGACGATAAGGACCTTGAGATAGACGTCTATCGAGCCAGCGGGGCCGGCGGCCAGCACGTGAACAAGACTGAGTCCGCCATTCGAATCACACACATTCCTTCCGGCCTGGTCGTCACCTGCCAGGATGAACGCTCCCAGCACAAAAACAAGGCGAAGGCCATGCGCGTGTTGCGCGCCCGTCTTTCGGAACAAGAAGACAGAGCCCGTGCGGCCAGCGACGCTGCTCGAAAAAAGGAGCAGGTCAAGAGTGGTGATCGTTCGGAGCGCATACGTACTTACAACTTCCCGCAAGGGCGCGTCACGGATCATCGCATCGGATTTACGGCCTACAATCTGGACCACTTCATGGAGGGGGAAATGGACGAATTATTAGAAGCCCTCCTGGCTGCAGAACGCGAAGAAAAACTCAAAGCAATCGAGCCGGCTCGCGCATGAAACTCACCATCAGGAGTCTTACCTGCATAGCCCTTCTGGCTCTGTCAGCAGCTCTCAGCGCAGGTTTCGTGGCCGACGAAGTGGGACTGGCAGCGCGCCTTCGCGATCAAATCATCGCCTGCACTCTGGATCAAATGGCGAGTGAAATACCGTTCGTGTTCGAGCACGATAGCCAGGCCGGGTCCGGCGGGCCACAACTGCAACTACGCGGAAACACCTTCTCCGAATTTATCGGCGGGCCGCGGAGCTTGCTTGTCTACAGTGGTTTTGAAGGCTGTGTGGGAGTCGCCGCAGGCGTCCCCGAACCACGCCGACTGGAATCCATTGAACGCCTCGCCGACATGCCGGCGCGGCGTAGTTCTCGAAACGGAACCGCCATCGCCTTCAATGAGGGCGAAGCACCGGAAGCGTATCTGACTCATCGCTTTTCCATGTACAATCCAGCAATAGTCGCCTGGGGTGCGGCCCTGATTCCCGATCCCGCAGAACGCCTCGACGGACGCAGCTACCAGGAACTCTACGACACGATCGGTCGGCGCTTTCTGCGCCTGATGATCGAAAGTTATTTCTACCTGAACCACAGAACCGACATCAACGAGGAGGCTTTGAGCTACTCGTCCGCGGCCCTTGCGGGCGAAGACTTCCATGCTCCGGAATACCTGCGGTTGCGCTATCCGCGGGCTCTGATGGAATACCGGCATCCGGTCGAAGTCTACGCCTTTCAGCCGGAACAGGCGATCGGCTATTGGGTGCGACGGCACATTGACGGTAGCGCGCCCGCAGTCTGGGGGGTCGTGCAACTGGCGGCCGAGAAGTACGACGCGCGCTGGCTGACTGCCACGCGTCAAAGATACGCCCGCGCCCCGCAGCTCTGATGCCGGGCGGCACAAAAATTAGGCTTGTCGCGCTATCATCCACGGGAAGGCTCTTGATTTCTTGCGGGAGCAACCGTGCAGACAATTCAAAAAGAAATTAAAGAGAGCGTGTATTTGTGCCGTCCGAACGGGGCCCTGAATCCGGAGGCGATCGGTTGGGCGCGCAGGCCGTTCCCTATCTGCAATTTGAAGGGCAGCCCGTTCCGGAAGAAGCGCTGGAATTACTGGTGCATCGCCGATGAAAATTTCCTTTTCTCCGTAACAATCGCCGATCTGGACTATGCCGAAAGCGTTTTCGCTTACGCCCTGGACTTCAGGCACCAGCGTTTCACGGAACAGACTGCAATCCTTCCCTTTCCCGGCAAAACGAAACTGCCGCCCGGGTTCGGTGGCAAGGTTGAGATGGACATCAAGGGTCTACGGGCCCGCTTCGAAGACATGCCCGGCGGACGGCTCTTGAGCTGCCGCTCCGAAGATTTCGGCGGGACGGTGCTGACCGCCGAAGTGAAGGTTGAGATTCCCGCAGACGAAGAGTCTTTGAACGTCGTTGTACCATGGAGTCGGCGACGCTTTCAGTTTACGTCGAAGCAACTCTGCCTGCCGGCCACCGGCAAGGTTCAGTGGGGGTCCGAACTCTACGAATTCAAGAAAGGCCGGGCGTTTGCAACGCTGGACCTGGGCCGGGGCATCTGGCCTTTTCAGACATCCTGGAATTGGGCGGCCTTTTCCGGAAATGCCGGGCGCGATCGTGTTGGCGTGAATATGGGCGCGCGCTGGACCGACGGAACCGGAATGAACGAAAATGGAATCCTCCTGAACGGGAAACTCTTTAAGATCTTCGATGACATCGTCTTTCAGTACGATGAGCAGGACCTGAAAGGACCGTGGAGCATGCGCACCAAATCCTCAAGCGCTTTAGAGCTCGATTTTCAACCCTTTCACGAGCGCGTGGCCGAAACCAATCTGCTGCTTTTACGCACGAAAGTGAACCAGCTGTTCGGCCTTTACTCCGGCCGGGTCCGGGTCGGCCGCAAAGAACTGAAGATCAATCAACTCTTTGGTTGGGCCGAGGACCACCGCGCACGCTGGTGAGCAAGCTTCAGTCAAAGGGGGACAGAAGCCAGGCACGGGTGTAAGCAAACCGCACGATCAGATACAACAGCAGGCCGGCAGGACCAAACATGAGCGTGGTCAGCAAGCACGGCACCAAAAGCCAGTGCGGAATCTGATTCTTCAGGGCATCCGCACTCTCCCAGGTGCCCACAAAAAGATCGAAGACCAGGTAGTGCACCCAGCCCGCCATCAGCAATAAGGGGTTTTCAAATAGTTTTGCAACGCCCGCCAGACTTGAGAAGCCGCCGCCCTGAGGCTTTTCTCCGAAGAGCAGCAAACCTACATACACCAGCGCAAGCAGGGCTCCAATCACGCCAATCGTTGCGATGTGGCGGTGTTTCCAGCGCGGGGCAACGACCAGGATCAGCCAGCCCACCATAGCGATCGCATTTGTAATCGTGAAGATCAATTCTGGTTCCACTGCACTGCTCCCTTGTTGTGTCTGCTGCTTCTCTCTGCGTGCGCTGTGATTCAAGTCTTCTGAAGCCCGATGCTTCCGGGTTCTTGCGGTGCGGGTGCGCCCGCCATCCTCGATCTAAAGGCTACAAGGACCAGTGCTGCGAGACTCGTCAGTGTCAACGCCGCAAAGACAAGTAGGCGAGCCAGACCCGGGTCCACAATCGATTCACCGACCATCGCCTGCCAGATCAAAAGCAAAGTCAAACCCAGATAATACACCCCAACAATCCGCACAAGTGCCCGCCCGAATCGCCGGCTCCGCGAAACAGACCAGGCTACCAGGGGCAGCACCTGCAGGGCATGCATACCAAAGAAGTGCGCCACCCGATAATCGCCCCCGAGAGTACTCCAACCGAGCCAGCCAAGACCCGGGCCACCGTCGGGCAGGCCCACGCTGTGCGCGCCGGCCCGGGCCGGCACCTGGCCGGCCTCTAAGATTGCCATCTGCTCGGGAGTCGGAACGACCATCAACCAGCCGACGGCCATGCCTACCGCGCAAACGATCAGCCCCAGGCGCAGACCGCTCGCAAGAGTCACGTCCAGGTCTTTTCTTCGAAGCACCGCGACGCAAACGAACAGGTGGGCCACAAACAGAACTCCGATCGCGATGCCCATGACCTGAAACACAGCCGCGTCAAAAACAGTTTCGTGATTGAAATGGCTCTGAACGCCGCGCGCCGCCTGGCCGAAGATTGCGATCACCTCAATGAGAAACGCAAAGGCCACGATCCACGAGACCCTTCGGACGAGCCGCGGCCGATCGGGCAAATACGATAGAATCCAGATCAGGCTGGCAGAGTAGATCGCAATGGAAACGGCGAACTTGATGGGTTTTATCCAGAGAGGCAGGCCATCGAGCGTTCGCCCATCCACAACCAGAAGTGGCCCAAACGCAAGTAGCGACAGCGCCATCGCCCCGACCGTAAAAGCCAGGGGCGGATTCGTTTGCCCGAGCCGGAGCAAGAGCCCACGCGGCTGCCTCGTTAAGCCAGATGTGTTTTCGGAATGTGACATGGTAACTCCCCCGAAGCGCTTGACGGATCGGTCTTCAATGTTTACAGTGCCAACATACAGAGCCCCGCCATGTTTACACTGTCAACATATTTTTTTCCAGGCCATGGGAGAGTCGTCTAGTGCCGGCACGAGCCCCGGTCCGGCCGTACCATCATGGAGACCTCCGGGAGGCCCTCCTTGTGGCGGCTTCGGAAATTCTGGAAGAAGGGGGTCCCGGGACCCTCAGCCTGCGTGACGTGGCCCGGCGGGCGGGTGTCAGCCACACCGCGCCATACCGCCACTTCCGTTCCCGGGCCGATTTATTGTACGCACTGGCCGGTCTCGGGTTTCAGGAGCTGGATCGAGCGACCCGGGAAGCAGGCCACGTCGATGCGGACGCCCGGGAGCAACTCATCGGGGCGGGAGTCGCCTACGTGCGTCTGGCGGTCCGGCACCGGGAGCGTACACAATTGATGTTCGGCGGCATGCTGCCCCCCCAGGAAGCGCCACCAGAAGTTGTAACCATCGCCCAGGCCTCCCTGGACGCCCTCTTCGAAATGATCGAAAGGGGAAAGCAGCAGGGAGTCTTTTTGAACCGGGACACACGCGAGCTGGCCCTCTCGGCCTGGGCTCTGGTCCATGGCGCCGCCATGCTGATCGTGGGCGGCCAGTGCCCGATCGACCTGAACTCGGACCAGGAACTGGAGGCCTTTGTGCTGCCCTTGATCGAGTCGCTGCTCAACGGAATCCAGAACCCGAAAGGGGACGCAGCGTGAGGCAACTGCCTCCGCCGTAACGCCACTCCGGCGCGATCGACCCGGCCGGCGGCAGTGAGTCAACGACCGGGGCTGAGAGCCCGAGAGCGCAGGTGGATTCGGAAACCAGTTCCATGACATGGGAGGAGGGCCGTCCCAAAAAAAGGAGACTACTCAGTCGCAGCTTTCGGAAAACTCGGGTGCGTAGCGAACCATACCCTGCACGTTCGCAAGCGCGCCCGCACGGAGCGATACAATCATGAAGTTTTCCGGAGCCACCTTGAAAGGCGCCCGGACACCGTAACGCTCAGCCGGCTCAAAGCCAAAGCGCGGGTAGTAAGTGCTGTGGCCCAGCACGACCACCGACGCAAATCCCAGCTCACGTGCCCGCTCCAGCCCGGTCTCTATAAGCCGGCTGCCAATGCCCTGATTCTGATACTCTGGCAACACCGATACAGGAGCCAGAGCAAGCGACTCAACGGCAGTGCTATCGTTTCCAATTTGGATGCGGGTGAAAAGCACGTGACCCACCACCTGGCCGTCTTTCTCGGCCACCAGCGACAGCGCCGGCACAAAAGCGACGCTACTCCGCAGTCGACCAACCAGGGCATGCTCGTGGTGATACGGTTGCCCGGAGGCCTCAAAGGCCCTGCGGACTACACGTTCCACCTGCTTGTAATCTTTGTGCTGCTCGCTTCGTATCATGCGTGGCGAGGGCTTGCGTAATCGCGTCGTGACTTTTGCACGGGCGTCGCGCCGTTCCCGAAAGCACCCAACGCCGTTTTCAGGAGGCGGAGACGGGCTTCAGTGGGACCAGAATGAGGCTGCGCACGTCGCTCCCGGCCGGGTCCATAAAAACCTCAAGATTGCGCAAACGACCCCGGAGGTTCGACTGAAAGTCCGCGAAACTTGTCAGCAAAGGATCGCAACTGCCAAAACCGTCGGGCAGGCGCGTACAGGTCCGTTTCAGAAAACTCTCCATCCTCCGAACGGTTGTGAACGCACACACAAAAGTCTCGTCGCTCTCGCGATCCAGAAAAGCCAGGGCGCCACGGGGACTGACGGCCAAAAAGAGATTTTGGTCGGTCAGAGCGGCTGCCAGTCTTTCCAGTTTTTCAGGGTCCACTCCAGTATATTTCGACGACAAGCGGACCGCAACTTGAGGCAGCACGGCGGCAATAACACCGGAACGCGGGCCCTGCCTCCTTCCAGGCGGAGGAACCCCCCGAGGAGAATCCGGGACCTGAAAATGTGCAGATTGACACGAAGATACGAACAGTGCTTGCAGAACCAGGCGCCCGGGGACCGAAGATAGAAAGCAGAACTGCAGGCCGCAGGGAATCACCACGCCCATCCGTCTTACGGTAAGGACGGGTTGCTGTTGCCGCGCTGAATCCAATG
Organism: Spirochaetales bacterium; assembly: GCA_024233935.1. Taxonomy (GTDB): domain Bacteria; phylum Spirochaetota; class Leptospiria; order Leptospirales; family Leptonemataceae; genus JACKOY01. Next base: position 52,183 of record JACKOY010000009.1, read on the forward strand.
ACCTCTGTAGACGTTCGCACAATGAGCAAGGTGCCGATGACGGTCGCCGAGGACCTTGTAAAGATCATCCGGCTTCTGGCCATGACGGGGCGGCGCATGTTCGTCCAGCATCTTCAGGAACCGCTGGATTACGGCGGCTGGAAGCGACGGGCCTCAAACGAAGTGCCCCGCAAGCTCATGGACCGCATCGATCGGGCCATGCGTGACCGGGCCTCCATTCATACGGTCGGTCCGCTCTCAAAGCGACTGATTTCCCAGTCGATGCACGAAGGCCTTTCCACGGTGGGAGATTCCTGCATCTTCTTTCTCGAAAAGATGAGTCAATCGTCGGTTGTTTCGGCCAGCAAAGAAGCAGTCGAATTCGTGCAGACCATCTACGAGCCCTTGAGCAAGTTTCGCGATATTCATCAGAATCGCAGCGAGCAAATCTTTGAGGACAGCCTGGCCAACATCAGCACTGCCGACCTGAAAGAGGCCTTCCAGCCGGTCGATCTCGGCAAGCATAAGATCAAAGTGGAAGTGCAGCGTCAGGCCCTGCAGCTCTTCCAGAAAATCAAATACGCGAACAAAGATGAAGACCTGCCCCGTTGCCTTAAACTGATTGCCGCCTACCTGATCAAGTACGGCGATGCGGAAAACAACAACCGGGAGGAGGTGGATCGCCTTATTGAGGCGTTTCAGACCAAGGATGAGAACTTCAAGCAGGCCCTCGAAGACAACATCGCCATCAATCTGTTTTATACGATCCAAAAAAGCATTACCGAGGGCGATCTAAAGCGCACGATCGAAGGCATCCGCAAGTATGCGCACATTTTTGAAGGGAATCCGGACGTGAAGTACTTCCAGGAGATCGACGTGCTTGAGCAAAAACTGTATCGCCTGATCACTGCCAAAGACCTCTGGAAAGAGCTGAAACAGTAGCGGCCGGGAAAAATCTCTTTCCCGCTTCGTGGGAGTCCGCCATACTATCCCCGGCACAGCAAATTTGAAGCGAGGTTCCAAAAAATGTCCGACTCGTCACTCAGCATTCAGAAACAGGAATCCGGCGGCGTAACAATTGTAAAAGTGGCCGGCAAGCTGGACGCAAAAACAGCCCCCGGCCTGAACAACGAACTCAAGGGTCTGATTGCCGTAGGCAAAGTCAAACTCGTAATCGACATGTCGGGCGTCAGCTACATCGCCTCGGCGGGAGTGGGCACACTCAAGGCCAACCTGGTCGCAGCAAAGAAAGCCAGTGGCGACCTTCGCCTGGCCGGGCTTACGTCCGAAGTTCGGGATGTACTGGATGTGCTGGGATTCACAAAGCTATTCGTAGTAACGCCATCTGTTGCCGATGCGATGAATGGGCTCTAGCATGCGACGCGAGCTTGTCATTGAGAGTGACATGAGCGAACTGGATCGCGTACGGGCCGAAGTTCGCGAATTCATAAAGGATCTTTTTGACGCAATAAATCTAAACCGGGTCGTGCTCTCGGTTGATGAAGCGCTGGCCAACATTATTGAGCATGCATACCCGCCCGAATCGAAGGAAACCATTAGCCTGATCATGGAGCGCAAACCGGACCGGGTCGTCTTTGAACTGCGAGACGAAGGGCCGCCCTTCGACCCCACACACCTTGGGAAACCCGATCTTGATTCTCTGGGGCGAAACACCGCCGACGGTGGCCTGGGGGTCTTTCTGTATACGACGCTCATGGAAGCAAGCTACCGACGCGATCCATCCGAAGCAAACGTTCTGACCCTCGTACGTCGACTGGAGAGCGCCGCATGAAGTTTATCAACACACTGCGGCCCGGTTTGCGCGGCAAACTTTCGCTCTTTATCGGTGTGATGCTTTTGGTCCTGATAGGTGTGATCCTCGCTATTGTACTGAAACAGCAACGGGGAACGATATACGCGGCGGCCGAAGCCGAAGTGACACGTTTCCTGCGACCGGTCGAAATCCTGAGTCTCGAGATAGACCAGACCGTTGAAAACCTGATCCGCCTGGAGGAGCTTCGTCTGCGGGTCCAGAACCATGAACGGCAAATGCGCGGCCGCCGCGATCGGAACTATTATGACGCGTACTTTGGAGAAAACGTGCTGGACCTGGCCGAAGACCGCTTTCGCGCCCAGATTCGATCCAGCGCCCGGGCGGAACCCATAGACGAGCGGCGGTTCGAACAGTATCTGCAGCAGGCCCGCTGGTTTGCGATCTATCCGCGGCGAACGCCCGGCGTGCACGACAACTACGCCATTCGACGCATCGCCTTCTGGCGCAGCCTGCGCCAGGATTTTGACTACGAAGATCGGTTGAAGCTGGGCTTTCAGGCGCTCGATCTGACGCGTTACCGCGCAGAATCCATCAATCTTTCACGGCAAATCCGCTTCGACACCGTGCAGGTGGTCAGCGCCGACCAGAGAGCAAGCTCGGAAATCAACCGTTTCGAATGGGGCCAGGTGCCGGAATTACGCCAGGCCATGGACGATATCCATACACCGCTGGCCGAACAGCAACGCGCCCTCTTTGAGCCGTTGCGCCGGCCGTACCAGACTGAAAACGCGACCTACTTCCTGGTATTCCGCACTCTTTTTCGCAATCCCGAAGTAAGTGAGCGGGCCACGCTAGTGGCACGCAATCTTGAGACCGGCACCCACTCAAGCCTCTGGCGACAGTACGTTCAACGAGAGCGGACTATTATTGAACAATTTCAGGATCTGGCTGAGAAGATACGCGGGCGTACCGCTGCGCTACGCGAAAGCCAGCCCGTTGTCCCGCCCTTCGCCGATCGTGAGCTGATGCAGTTGCTCGGCGACTATGACGCGGCCCTCGAAGAACGCGCGGCCCTGCTTGATCGCTTCTATGTGGATCTATTGGGCAAGCAGGACCCGGGTTATGCTTCGGTTCTGGAACAATTGCGCGACCTGCGAAGCGACCTCGAAGAGTTGCCCGCCGACGCGTCTACCGAGCGGGAGGCGCTTTTGACCCGCATCGGGGAAGTGAAAGCCGAGCGTGCGGCTCTGGACGAAACGCGCCGCTTTACGACCGAAGACAGCCTCGCAGATGCCTTTCTTTACCTGCGCGATGCGGCTCTGTTCAATCGAACCCAGATCTCTTACAAAGCCGACCTCGAGTCCTACAGCCGGTACTGTAACAGCCAGTGGACCCGCGCTCGAACCCGAGAAGACTATGCAAATCTACGATCCTGGATCCTGCGCGCACGGAGCGAAACGTACGCACCGGCACCGCACACCGGCGGCCGTTTGCTCTACCTGACCCGCAGCGAGGCCCAGGAGCAGATGTTTCAGCTCGACACGACGCCTCTGGACGAACTTGCCGGGCAGTTGCTCTATGAGAATGCAGCCGGCTTCACGCGCATTCTTATGGACCAGACCGAAGCCCGCAGCCGGATCGTGGCCGAGCGTGATCGCTTTCTGGACACGTCGCTTTCGATTGGGTTTCGAATGATCTTTCTTGCGTTCTTACTTTCGGGGGCTCTGGTCCAAACCATACGACAGATTATCGGTGGGGCACAACGGGTCGGCCGCGGTGAACTCAATGTGCACTTCGACTATGCCGGGCGCGACGAATTCGGCGACCTGGTTGGTTCGTTGAACTCCATGGTGCGCGGATTGCGCGAGCGCGAGGAGCTGCGTGGCGAACTCTCGGCGGCAGAAGAGATCCAGAAGCAGCTGATCCCGACCGATATCCCGAAGAGTATGCAGGAATGGATCTCCTGCGGCATGTTCTACAAGGCCATGCATGGCGTCGGTGGCGACTACTTCGATCTGATTCGAGTGGGGCGCGACGAGATGGCGATTGCGGTGGCCGACGTTTCCAACCACGGCGTTGGCCCGGCGATTGTAATGACCCTCATGAGGTCCCAACTGCACGGAATCCTGCGACGGGGTGTGCGCGATCCCCGGGAGATCCTGTTGGAACTGAACGAACGGACCTATGCCGAGACCCCCGAGAACATCTTCATTACCATTTTTCTGGGTGTGTACAACCGCACCAACGGCGAACTGCGTTATTGCTCGGCCGGGCACAATGCGGCGTATGTTTACCGCTATCGTGCACAGAAACTCGAGACCATGCCGGCCGGCGGCATGCCCATCGGCGCCGTAGACAACGACCTGTTCGCCGATATCCTGGAATCCCATAAGATGAAACTCGGGACGGGTGACCTCTTCTTTCAGTACACGGACGGCGTCAACGAAGCCATGGACGATCAAGACCGCCTCTTCGGAAACGAGAGGCTGGAAAAGATCTTACAGGAGCTGGGGCGCAAGAAACCCGCCGCAGTCGTCCAGGCCATTGCAGCCAGCGTGGAACGCTTCACAAAGAAGAGCCTGTTCAACGAAGGCCCCTCGGAACTGAACGATGACATCGCCATGGTGGCTTTCCGGCGCCTGAAGTAACGACTGCCCGGCCGTCCCGGAGGCGTTTCCATTGACAGCAAAAGGCGCCGTCGGACTTCTGATCCGCGCCATGTCCATCGAACTGGAAAGTATCGCCTTTCACGAAGGCCAGTATCGCCCGCTGCGGGAGTGCAACGTGAATATCTCCACGCACGCGCTCCAGTATGGCACCATGGTATTTGGTGGCATGCGTGGTTACTTCAACGCCGAACACGGTCGCCTGTATATCTTCCGCCTGCGGGATCACCTCGAACGGCTGACAAAAAGCGCCCGCATTATGCAGATGAAGCCGCCGCTTTCGGTCGAAGAAATGCAGGAAGTCGCCATTGAGCTGGCGCGACGTAACCAGGCCCGCCAGAACATCTACTTTCGGCCTTTTATCTACAAAAGCGCCCTGCAACTTTCGCCCCGTCTCCATGACGTACAGGACAGCTTTGCGATGTACGTAATCCCCCTTGATGACTATCTGGACACGACCCGCGGCCTGCGGGTGGCCGTTTCGAGCTGGAGACGCATCGACGAGAACATTATCCCCACCAGGGCCAAGGCTTCGGGGGGTTATATAAATTCGGCACTTGCCAAGTCGGAGGCGGTTCAGAACGGAAACGACGAAGCCATCTTTCTGGACATGCGTGGATTTGTCAGCGAAGGCAGCGCCGAGAATCTGTTTCTGGTGCGCGATGGCGTTTTGATTACCCCGCATGTGGCCTCCGCGGTGCTGGAAGGGATTACCCGACGCACAATCATCGAACTGGCGCGGGCACGTAACATTCCGGTTGCGGAGCGCGACGTGGCCCGGTCCGAACTTTATATCGCAGACGAACTCTTTTTGTGCGGGACCGGAGCCCAGGTGGCCTGGGTGGCCGAAGTGGACCGGCGGGTCGTGGGCAATGGCGAAATGGGACCGATCACACAAAAGCTGCGCGCGGATTTCCTTTCGATCGTGCGGGGAACCAATCCGGAGTTCCAGCACTGGTTGACCGGGATCTGATCGTTGTCGCAAGACAAAGGCAGCGATCTCGTCGAAGGTCTGGGGCTACGCGAAGCCCTGGCCATTGTGGTTGGCCGCATTATCGGATCCGGTATCTTTCGCACACCCGGCCCCATGATGCTGGCAGTCGCCGGCCTTGATGCGGGACAGAATTACGCACCCGGCAGCCTGTCTCCGCAACAGATGTCGGTCGGACTGTTTCTTCTGGCCTGGGTCATCGGCGGTGTGGCCACGATTCTCGCCTCCCTTTGTTACGCCGAGCTGGTCGCAATGTTGCCGCGTTCCGGTGGACCGTACGCCTATTTAAAAGAGGCGTACTCCGATCTGTGGGCTTTCCTGCGGGGCTGGGCCATGTTCTTTGTCTCGGAAACCGCTTCGATTGTGGCAGTTGCCCTGGTATTTTCGGAATATGGCGCCTACGCCCTGAAGACGGCCACCGGTATCGAGGCGGGAACCTGGGGAGAGGCCGGAGTTGCACTGGCGATTATTCTGGCTTTGACCCTGGCCAATTCCTTCGGCGTGTTCGCCTCGGGCATCCTGCAGGATGTGCTATCGTTCTTGAAGGTTTTCGCGCTGATCGTCCTGGTTCTGACCTGCTTTAGCGCCCGGGGCGATGTCGCGCATTTCACTTCGAACGTCTGGCCCGAGCAATGGGGTTGGGGTACGATGTTCGGTATGGCGGCCGCTCTACGTTATGGTTTCTTCGCCTACAGCGGCTGGGAAGGGGCGACTTATGTAGCTGAAGAAGTCCGCAACCCGCGCAAGAATCTGCCGCTTTCCTTGCTTTTGGGCGTGTGCGGTGTCATGTGCATCTACCTGCTCGTTAACGGTGCCTATCTCTACCAGCTCGATGCGGTTTCCATTGCGCTGGCCCGCAAGGAAATCTCAGCCCGGGCCATGGAGGCAGCGATCGGGACTGCCGGGGGTCTGTTTATCGCCGGCGCGGTCATGCTGAGCACCTTCGGCAATGTGAGCACGCAGATCATGGTGAAGGCCCGGACCTGGCATGCCATGGCCCGGGATGGACTGTTCTTTTCCGTGGCAGCAAAGACCAGCCCTCGTTTCCGGACCCCCAACCGGGCTCTGTGGTTGCAGGCGCTCTGGGCGTCGATCCTGTTGATCGCGGCCACGCTGGCAGGCGGCAAGTACGAACGCATCATCGACTTCTTTACGTTTACATCTTACATCTTCAACCTGTCTACAATCCTCGCGGTCTGGGTCCTTCGGGTTCGAAAGCCCGGTTTGGAACGACCGTTTCGCATCCCGTTCTTTTATATTACAGTACCGCTCACCCTGGCAATCTACGGCTGGTTTACGCTGGCAACGCTGATCGACCGACCGCTCGAGTCGATGCTCGGCGTTCTGCTTACCCTGTTGGGGCTCCTTTTCTACTTCTGGAAAAAACGACAGACCGGGATCAAAGCTGAGCCGGTTTGAAAAAAGATGGAACCCAAAGCCCGGGCATTCAGTCTGTAACTGTGGTGCGGGGCCCCTTCTCCAGGCCGTTCACCGGATTCGAATGAAACCGCTGTCGCTCTTTTTGAAATCCACATTGCCGGGCGTTGGGCTCGCGGCTCTGGTTCTGCTCGTGGGCCTGAAGCCTGTCGAAGCCGAACGCAGCCCCTGCGCGGGACTCGTAAACCCGGATCACAAGCGCGCCTGTTTCGAACGAGAATTCGAGTCGGCCGACCGCCGGCTGCAAAGAGTGACCGAGGCCATCTACGAGGACCTGGGGGAGAGTCAGCGTCAGGAGCTGCAGGCCGATGCGTTGCGCTGGGCCGGCTACCGCGACGAACTCTGCGGCGACCCGGACGGATTAGAAACGGATGGTCAGACGGCGCTGTTCGCCTGTCGCCTGGAACTTACGAATGAACGCATGGACTACGTACGGCGGGCTTTTTCGGGCGAGGGAGTTCGATCCGGGCGCGCCGGAGTCTACGACGATGGCTTTGGAGGACAACTCACACTCCGCAGTCTCGAAGGCGAGACGCTGCAGTTCGCGATTGATGTGGTTCGAGGCCCCACCGCGCACATCGGGCAGATCTCCGGAGAAATCCAGATTCAAAATGGTCAGGCCCGTTTCGAATCGGAAGCGAATTGCGGCGATCGCTGTTGCACGCTCGAGTTTCGTTTCTTCGAAAGAGCGGTCGAGGTCACCGAGGGCGAGTGCTCCGAATATCACGGCCTGCGGGCCTACTTTGACGGCCGCTACCGAAAAATCCGCTGACTCCGCGCAGGAATCTGGATCAGGCAGCTACAGGCAGGACAGCCGGGCGACGCTCGCGCAACGCAACCACGACCGCCAGGCTACCAAACAGCAAACCGTTGTAGAGCAAGTCGCCGACAACCGTACCGCCGACCAACGCCATCGATTGGTCCTGCTGGATGAAGGGCAGGGCCACGAGATAGCAATAGACCAGGCCATCTATGGTGTGAGCATACATGCCACTGAATCCCCACACCGCCAGGTTGGAGAAAACGAAAAACAGGGCCGAGCCGGCCAGGGAAGCCCCAACGAACGCACCGAAGCGTACCAGGGAACGTAACCAGCGGGGTCCGGCAGCGAAGTCACGGTGCAGGTGATGGCCGAAAAAGGCCGGCATCACAATCGCCGCGTTGACGAGCACCATCTGCAGAAGATCGTAACCACCGAGCAGGACGTTCGAGACCAGCATGGCTGCCATCGGCACCATCCAGGAAAAACGAGGAGAACGGAAATAGTAGCCGGAGAAGAGAGCCACTGCTCCCACGGCCCCGAAATTGACGGGGTGCGGAGCCAGCCTGGCCGCGACGGCGACCAGAATCAGCAGGGTGGAAACGAGCCCAATATGAGCCGGCGAAAGATTCCTGTTCATGGCTGAACTGGAGCCCGCCGAAGGCCCCTCTGTCAAGTCAATTGGCGTGGGGTTGTCCGCAGCTTTCGCGCTCCTCCCAGGAAACAAAGCACCAGGCGACGCGATCTCCACCCGAAAGCTGAGACACCCCAACCCCGACCGGAGAAAGCTGCCCGTTTACCGCATACATCCAGTTTCGGGCCTCGTCCCCCGCGCCCTGATTCACGTAGCCCTGAATGGCGCTTACGAAAGCCTCTCGCCCCTCGCCCTCGACCGAAATCGCCAGGCCCTCGTCAGACCGGAGCGCAAGCAACACATCCAGCAGTGTGGCGCCTGGTTGGACCGATGTCGAATATTCAATCTGATTGCCGGGCACGTCAAAGACCAGGCTTACCTCACCCGGGACAGCGGACGACGACCCCCGGTCGCAGGCAAACAGTGCCGTCAGGATCAAGACGGCCGCGGATAGCAGTATCAAACTTCGGTGCATGGCAGGTAACCTCAGGAAGCGCGTTACGTCCGATGCTGGGGCGTTGCGCTCTGTGCGTGCAACCGGGAATTTTCGATCAGGGCCAGAATTGCGCGCCGGGGGGCCAAAGGGCAGGTGACTGCCTCGCGTACAACCGAGGCGAATCTATCTCAGCCGCCCGGGAACAATCGTTCTACGACTTCTTCGGCGAGCGCAGGGGATGCCGTCAGGCCCGGACTCTCGATGCCGAGCAAATGCAGGACCCGGGCCGGCTGCTCCTCAATCACGAATTCCCGCACCGGCGCCCCTTCCAGAAATAGCCGTGGTCGAAGTCCGCTGTAGCCAGGCTCCAGATCTTCTTCGGTGTACGAATCCAGGATTTGCTCCAGCGATTCGAAAAAAACACGACGCTCCATGGTAATGCGGTAGTCGGCTTTGTGATCGGCCCAGACGGAATTCGGCCCCGCGTAGGCATCGCCGTTCATGTGGAAGGTGTAGTGCACACCGAGGGCCGTAGAACTGGCCGCTGGAAGCGGATAGACCAGCTTACGGTAGGGAAGGGAGCGACGCAGTCGGTAGTATTCGCCGCGGTTGGGCCGCACTTCGTAGCCACGTAAGCCCGCAAGGCCGGCCACCACATCGGCCTGAAGACCGGCGGCATTGACGATGGCGCTGCATTCGATGGCCTCGACGCCCCCTTCCTGCTCTCGAATGGAAAGCAGTTCTGCACGACCGCTCTGAAGCGCCCGGCACTCCCGTCCCAACAGAAAGATCGCGCCGGCTTCCTCCGCCGCAAGTCGCACGGCAGCATGATAGGCCGGCACGTCGATGACTCCGCTGTTCTTGCTGTGCAAAGCCAGAGCTCCCAGCACATGAGGGTAGGTTCCCCCCGGATCCCTTATGAGTTCCAGACCCGTAGCGCCACAGGCCACGGCATTGTCCCTGAGCGCCAGCAGTCGGGTCTCCGCCTCCTGGTTGCGGTCGGGTTCGGCGTGGCGACCGGTGACGATCAGTTTACCGCAGATCTCAAAGGGCACATTTCGATCACGGGCAAATTCAACGGCCAGGGTCCTCCCCCGGATACAGTGACGCGCCTTGCGCGAATCCGGTTCATAGTACAGGCCGGCGTGCAGGACCCCGGAGTTGCGGCCCGTTATTCCGTCCCGGGGATCCGCGCTCTGGTCGCAAACCGCCGTTACGAGCCCCCTTCGGGCAGCAACGAGGGCAACCCAGCTACCGATGATTCCTGAGCCGACGACGAGCAGATCGATCACAAACGGACCGTGTTTGGGCCTCGAAGGCCCTGTCAATGCGCTTGCGTCCGACCCGCCCGATTCGCAACGTGGCCTGCGAATCGGGTTGCGGTGTAGATTCGGCTGCCGTAGAATACACCCGAACGCGGGCGGAGGATCAACTGGCCCCGAAGGCCTGAGGAAGAATGCGCGATGGAGGAGTTCGAGTACGACAAGACCAGAAAGTCGATCGGCGCCGAGGGCCTGCGCAAGACCGACCGCAAAGAGATGCTCGAAAAGTTCAAGGGCGTCGGCGGTCAGGTTCAGAAAGAGCGCGCCGTCAAGAAACCGGAGCCCGAACGGGAACGCGGCCGACGAGCGGGCGGAGGAGGAGACCTTCCGGGTAACCGGCTGCCTTCCGATATCGCCCGGGAAAAGAATCGGGCCATGGCCGAACGGGCTGCAGCGAGCCGCAAGCTGGCAGAAGCGGAAGAGAAGGAAGCAACCGGCTTCTTCGCGCGGCTATCGATCAAATTTCGCTGCGCTGTTTCGGGGCTGACCCCCTTCGGGCAGGACATGGTTCAGCCCAAGTTTCTCTCTCTGCTCAATCTGGACGCAAAGCGCGCCATCATGGAATGCCAGATCCTGGGTAACGATCTATTTCTCAATAACCGCAAGACCGGCCAGGCCATTGTCAAAGAGCTCGATCAAAAAAACCCCATGCTCGTAGAGTTGTTGGAACGAGCGGCTGCACTCTACAATCGTCAGGAACTGTCCGAGTTGGTCGGCGCCTATTCCCCTTCTTCGCGGGTCTCCGTACCGCTCGATGCCATCCGGGCCCCGATTTTTTCTCTGCTCAGAAAGCTCTATTATCTCAAGCCGTACCAGGAAACGTATCTGGTCGCGGCCGAGCAGGCGATCGACATCCAGCAACGCGAAGAAAAGAAACAGGCCGCGCTCTATTCCCAGAAGAAAAAGAAGATCCGTCAGGAGTGGAAGGTGCTGCTGAATACGATCTATCCCGGTCTGGTGTTGCTCGCGCAGAGAGCCGAGATGAAAAAGGCCGAGCCGGGGTCGCGCCTCTTTGAAGAAATGCTGGGCGTGATCCATGAGGACAAGATCGGAACGCGCGAAGCCGGGACCCCGGTGGGTGGCAAGCCGCCAGAAGAAGCAAAAGCCGAGGAGCCGGCAAGCACTGACGAAGCGGGCGAAGAAGGCGAGGAAGAGGCGGACGAGAAAGAAACCAGCCCGGAAACCGAGAAAAGCCGGGAGTTACAGTATGGCTACCGCCTTATGAAGATCCTGCCGGTGCAGTCCCTCCGGCAGAAACATGACGTCAAAGGCGAACTCAAGAATCTTGACGACCATGACAAAGTCTTTCTGGCCTACATGTTCCTGAAGGAGTTCGACGAAGAGTACTCGTTCATCCTGACGACTCCACAGATCAAGCTTGATACAAGCTACGAAGCCGGCGTGAAGCAGGACTACCGCCTGAAGATGCGGGATGCTTTTGAGGAGTCGCGCGTGTGCCACGACGCCTTCCGCTCGTACCTGCACGAGGCCGAAGAGTTCCACAAGGTATCTCAGGAATCGGGTCGGGCCAGCAATTACGTCGAGTTTGCCAAGCGCCTGTCCAATCTGGAAGGTCGCCGGGGCGCTCAGGGCCGGGAAGCGCGCATACAGATCAAGGAATACATGGAGAAGCTGTCGGCTATTCTTCTGGCCCTGATTAAAGACATGCGCGGGGCGAATCAGATCGTACTCAATCGCGAAGAGCCGGTTAAGTTTCAATTGGAACGCGATGCACGTAAACGGCTCAACGGCAAGGCGGTCAAGGATTGCATCATGCAGGCCTATTGTTATACCATCGCCCTGGCGGATCGGCTGGAAGGGGGCGATCTATACGGGGGCGTCATTGAAATGAGCGACGAGGAGTTCGAGGAGGCCTTCCGGGTCGAAGCCGGGTGAGTGATCCGGATCTTTTCATCGAATCCCGTATCGAACTTTCGCGGGCGGATGCCCAATCTCTGGTCCGGGTCCTGGACTCGTCTCGCCCCCTGACTCACTTCTCGGGATACTACGAGGTGCTTTACGATGAAGGCGCCACGGCGGGAAAGGACCGCACCGAGATCGTTCTTTACTTCACGCCTGACGCGCATTCCAGACGGCTCGAATGCGAGTTGCTTCTGGCCGCACTCGACATTGAAGAGTATGCCGTCCGCGAGCAGTCGGTTCTCCGCGACGACTATTTGCAGGCTTATCGGGAGCACTACCGTTCATTTCCCATTGGGCGTTCCTTCTTGATCGTGCCCTCCTGGGAACAGGACACGCGAATCGAGGCCGGTCGCCGGCCGATCTATCTGGATCCGGGATTGGCCTTTGGCACCGGCCAGCACGCAACCACAGCCCTGTGCCTCGAGTACATTGAGCAGTATCTCCCGGCAAACACGCGTTTGATCGATGCCGGTTGTGGCTCGGGCATCCTGTCGATCGCCGCCGCGCTGGTCGGAGTCAGAAACATTTTGGCCTTCGACGTCGATTCGAACGCGGTCCAGGCAACCAGGAACAACGCGGCACAGAACCTGAAGAGCTGCCCCGATATAATGGAACGTATTCAGGTTGTGCCGGGCGGCTTTGAACTCTCCGAAATCGAACAGTTCGATGCGACCGTCTTGATCGGAAATCTGACGGCCAACGTTATCCGTGCCAATTACGCTGCAATCGTCGGATCCAGGGCCCGACGTGCCGTTTTGTCCGGAATCCTGACCGATAAAGAAGGGGAAATCATTGAAATATTTGCTTCGGAATGGCACCTCAACCAAAAATCAAACTCGGACGGTTGGTCGCTTCTGGAGTTCAAACGGGGAGCAGACAATTGACGGCAGGTTCGTTCATGGAAAAGTTTAAGTGCACGCGCGATGGCAGCAAAACGCGGCTCAGCCTGCTGGGCCGGTTCACAATAGAAGACAAGGCCGTCTTCCAGGAGTTTACAGAGCAGAACCTGGGCGATAGCGGTGGCGCTCTGTGCGTCGACGTGAGCGAACTTGAGTACATTGATTCTTCGGGCATCGGGGACCTCATAAAGCTGAAGATGGGCGCCGTGAACCGTTATGATCGCATTTGTCTGCTTGGCATGAGTGAGAATATCGAGCGGGTCTTTCGCATGGCGGGCATCAATCAAATCTTCGAGGTCATCGACGAAGAGGGCTACGCGGCCCTGTGAACGAAACTGACATGTCGGCCGAAGCAACATCCGAGCTCACGTCCCTTGGACTACCCCTCCAACGCACGGGGGACACCGAATGGGCCATTGACCTCAGTCGTCTGCGCCTCTTTAAGGGATTGTCCGTTGTCGCGCGCATGATCGGCGACGAAATCCTCGAACAGTGCCGGGCCGGGCAAACGGACATTGTTCTGCGCCAGAAAATCATCCCCGAGATCACCCCTGAGCTGGCCGCCCTGGGGCTAACCCACGTGATGATCTTCGCGCTTTCGGGTGTGTTGAAAGGACTGCCCCACTTTCAGGAGGAGTTTCACAATCAGATCAGGACTGTTTTTGGAACGCTGCAGCGACCACGCTGGGGCAGTGTACTTTTTCCGGAGCTGAGTGAGGCAAACCCACGTCCGGAGCCGCGCGCATTGCTCTTTCCGTTTCATCTGCATACAGAATCGTCGGAGATTGAATACATGTTTCTGGTGGAGCGCGGACCGGAAGGCGACTTTCTGCGCATTACAATCGATTCGGCGGAGCGCTGTCGTCTGGCCCTGGACCGCATTGAGCACCGGGTCGTCGACGATCTGGACCGCAGAACCTACCTGCAGGGTCTGACGCGCATCGCGGAATCCACTTACATGGGCATTCTCCGGGAATGCGAAAATAATCGAAACGAACACACTGACAACGCCCGACGCCACGCTCACTTTTTCCGGCAACTCAAGATGGTGGGCCTGGAAGAAACTGAAACGATTACCGTTCGGTGGCCTTATGAGCAGACCGAGTTTCTCATTCGAAACGAGCCCGGCATAGTCGTCGCGTTTTTGAAACGTATCTTCATCGTACTGGAGGATCGCTCGGTTGTGCGGCGGCTGCATGAAGGTGACATGATCGAAGTGCGAGAGGGGGACCACGCCGCGTACCTGGACCTTTCGCGCCGGGGCCGCAGCCTGAACGTCAGCCTGAGCGAAAGACGGGAATCAGCCGACATCGATTATTATCTGGATCGCATGCCGCGTCTAAAAGCGATTAGCCTCGAAAAAGAAAGCTCCTTGAGGTCCACGCGCGTGCTTCTGATCCATCACATTACCGGTGAAATTCTGGGCACCATCAAGGCCCTGGAAAATCTGGGTGTCGAGTTCCTCCGGGTACTGTTCGTAAAGTACGCCGGCGTCGTTCCGTCGGACTATCTGGAAGCCCTGCTGGCGCTCCCGGAAGAGAAATTTGCGGCCCATGGTTTGCAGAGGGTTGAAGATCGCTCCCACAACATCCAGGGCTACTATCTGCTTTCCCGACAGTACTCCCAGGCGCATGACCTTGAGGTGCTGGAGTCCCTCCTGGAAGAACGGCGGCTTGCGTTTTATGAGGCCATGTCCCTGTACGCCGGCCATCTCTTTCTGCGGGAGGCGCGCCGGGCCCGGGAGGAGAAGCAACGCCTGCTTTTGATAGAAGACGGCGGCTATCTGGCGCCGCAGCTAAACGCCCTTTGCCTGCGAAACGCAAAGCTGGCGGAAGCGCTGCAGGAGTTTGGTCTGCCTCTGGAAGGCACCCCCGAAGAAAAACTGAGCCTCCGGCAATGGCTGACGGAAATCTTTCCCGGAAGCGTAGAGCACACCCGAAACGGATACAATCGACTGGCGGACATTCAGGAAAAATACGGCAAGCTGGCCTTTCCCGCCGCAAGCATCGCAGTTTCTAAGGCGAAGCGCGAGCGGGAATCCGGCGAGGTCTCGATTTCTATTCTGCACGCCATTGAGAGCATTTTCCATGGTCTGGGTTTTGTGCTTTCTGAACGTCGATTTCTGGTCCTTGGAAGCAAAGGCGCCATCGGAAGAAATCTGATGGAGGACATCAGCGCAAGGGTCGGTCCAAAAAACGTGCTCGGTGTGGACGTGGCGAGTGGCGAACACGCCGATGATACCGATTGGCTGGAAGCCAGATCCCTGGACGATCTCCCGGAGGCCGAACTTCTGGATATTGATCTGGTGGTGGGCGTGGTCGGTCATTCGATCCTCGGGCCGTCCACGCTGGGACGCATGATACTGCACGGCCGCCGGCCCTTTCTTGCACTGGCAAGCGGTTCCACGAAGACGGCCGAGTTTACCGAGGTCGCCGGCTGGATCGAAGAGCTGCGCCGAAACCCAAAACCGATGATTGAAAACGTGCCGGTTCAACTGGGCATCCGTCCCATTCGGGACCCCCAAACCCATCACGTCGTAGGCCATCGGGCGCGTTTCTTTTTTGAAAGGGGAAGTGAACCGGTTTCGCGCGACGTTTTGCTTCTGGCCGGCCTGACTCCGATCAACTTTCTCTATTATGGCGTACCGACGGAGACGATGGATACGATCCTGGCCCAGCTGGTTCAGGTTTCGGCCGGTCTTGCGGAACGTCAGGCCGTGGCCCCGGGCCTGCCGGCGCAGTTGCTGGCGGTCGATGAAGAGATCGATGCGGATGCCACGCTGATAGAGTGACTTTTCAGTAACCCTGATCTCTGCAATCCGGTCGCCACCGGACCGATATTGAAGAGATGGACCATCAGCGCCGCCTCTGGATTTGCCTGGGCACCGGCCTGGCAGCAACCCTGCTCTGGCAGTTTCCGATCATCTTGCCCCTGAAGCTCTTGGTCGTGCTCGTCCATGAAACCTGGCATGGCTTCGCAGCCTTGAGCAGCGGGGCGCTTCTGAGTCAGATGGACATCACACTTGATGAGTGGGGAGAAACCATGGTGACGGGGCTCACTTCGACGACCGGTTTCGTATGGACCGTCTCGGCCGGCTACCTGGGTTCCGCGCTTACGGGCGCCGTACTGCTCAACCGCGGACTGGCGGGCCGCAACGTACGCCTGACCCTGATCGCCTTTTCGATGTTGTTGGGCTACATGACGTACTTGTTCACGGCGCCGGGCAGCACGGCGTTCTTTACGGGCCTCGGGTGGGCGGCGGTCTTGCTTCTGGTCTGTGGCGGTGGCGAAATGATCGGAGAGGTGTGTCTGGTAGCCCTGGGCACGCTCTTTGCCTGGTACTGTGTCTTTGATCTTTTCGATTTCACGCGCGACGTGCTGCAAACAGATGCGGGTATTCTGGCGCGGTATATCGTAGCCAGTGAGTGGCCTGTACTGGGCGCCTGGCCCGTCGGCACTCTTGCGGTGCTGGCTTCGATCTTCTGGGTGGCCGTGATGCTGACCGTGCTTGGCCTGAGTGTGCGCCATGCCATGCTGGACCGTTTGCCGGGACCGCCGGTTGCCGCCGAACCCGAGCCCGAGCCGACCTTCCCCGGTGAGGTGACGCCGGAGGTTCAGGACTGGCTGCTAAAGAACGGATTTGGGCTGGACGGTCGGCCACTGCCCCTCGAACTGGTGGACTCACCCTACGCCCGGCTGACCCCGGGTGAGGTCGGTCCGCATGAAGATTCGTAAACAAAAAACCGCGCTTGTAACGGGTGGCGCCGGGTTCATCGGCTCGCATCTTTGTCGACGGCTACTGGAACGAGAGTACTACGTTATCTGCCTGGACAATTACTTCACGGGGCGGCGCGAAAATGTGCGTGATCTCGTGGGCAATCCGAACTTTGAGCTTCTACGACACGATGTCGTGGAACCTCTACACATTGAGGTCGATCGCATTTATCATCTGGCCTGCCCGGCAAGTCCACCGCACTATCAGTACAACCCCATCAAGACTCTAAAAACTTCCATCATGGGCACGCACAATATGCTGGGCCTGGCCCGACGCATCCGCGCGCGTATCTTTCAGGCCAGCACCTCGGAAGTCTACGGTGACCCCGAAGTGCACCCGCAACCGGAATCTTACAATGGAAACGTAAGCGTAAACGGAATTCGATCCTGCTACGACGAAGGCAAACGCGCCGCGGAAACCCTGTGTTATGATTACCATCGCATCCACGGCGTTGAAATACGGGTGGCCCGAATCTTCAATACCTACGGACCGAACATGGATCCGGCCGATGGGCGCGTGGTTTCGAATTTCATTGTACAGGCCCTGCGCGGAGAGGACCTCACAATCTATGGCGATGGTTCGCAAACCCGTTCTTTTTGCTACGTCTCCGACCTGGTGACAGGAATTCTGGACCTCACCGACCTGGATGACTTCACCGGACCGCTGAATATCGGCAACGACGGTGAATTCACTGTGCGCGAGCTTGCTGAGCTGGTGATTCGACTGACCGGCTCGAAATCAAAGCTGGTACAGAGGCCTCTTCCGGAAGACGATCCCACAAGGCGCAAGCCCGACCTGAGCCTGGCCAGGCAGAAAATCAACTACAGGGCCGCAGTGCCCCTCGAACAAGGCCTGAAAGACACGATCGCTTACTTCCGGGACGTGCTCCTTCCCGAATAGCGCCGACCTTCTTCGGAAACCCGCGCAGGCAGTAGCACGTGCCAGTCGACCCGCAACAGTCGCCCAGCAAACTCGCGGACCGGGACTGGAATCGGGCGCTCGACTTTGGCATCGCCGTTGGCATTCCGCTCTGGTGTCTCCTGCTCTGGATTCTGCCTGCTGATCTGGAGGGTGAAATTGACCGGCTGTTGCTGCTGTTTGTTTTGGTCCTGCAACCGGCGCTCCTGCAGATGGCGGTACGAATTCCCAGGACAGGGGGCCCGGGCCGGGCAGCGCGGCTTGCAATTCAGATGTGGGGACCGGCGGCGACTCTGGTTGGCGTCGGTCTGGTTGTTTTCGCGGAACCGAAAGCATGGCAGGCCCTCTGGGCGGCACCGTGGCTCGTGATGCAGTTCTGCCAGTTCTGTTATGCGCTTCCGGTCCTGCTGGAGCGCGGCCTGAGACCGTTCTGTGAAGCAGCGATCGAGATCGCTTTTTGTGTGAGTCCGGTCGGCGGCATCTGGCTGATGGCCCATCTGGGCGGCATTTCGATCCTGGGTTTTGAGGAACCCTGGCTGGGACTGACGGCTGCACATTTCCATTACGCGGCGGTCCTGGCGCCGATCCTGATTGGTCTCGGCGGACGGGCCGGGGCAGGTCGGGCTGCAGACGCAGCGGCCGCGATGCTGCTTGGCGGAACCATACTGACCGCCCTCGGCATTGCCGGGCAACGCTGGCTTGAGATTGTCGGAGCGCTACTGGTTACCGCCGGCATGCTCGTGCACGCCATCGTTCAGCTTGCGTGCGTGCGCTCCTATCGCTGGCCAATACGTGCGCGCTTAACCTGGGCGTTCTCATGCCTTGCTCTTCTGGTACCGATGAGCATGGCGGCGCTCTTCGCCCTGAATCGTCTTGCGCCGGGTGCAGTCTGGAGCCTGGCTCTGCCGCAGATGCTGCCCTGGCACGCCTGGTGGAACGCCCTCGGATTTGCCCTGTGTGGCGTAGTCGCCCTGCGAATTGCCGGACCGGGCCGGGGAGAAGCGCTGCGTCCTGGCATACCCTTTAGTCAATTGGCTGCGCGCGGCCGGGTTGGAGGTGATTGGTTTCGGCGCAATCATCTCGTCCATACAGGCGACGCTATCGCAACCACCGGTTTGGTCGATCGCATGGCAGTGTTCGACGGCTCCGACTTTCCGAGTTCGAAGCTGCCGGACGAAATCGTACGCTTTTACGAACACACGAATCAGTATTCTCTTGAAGTGAAGCCGAACTGGAGTCGTGGGTTTGGTCTGCTCGCGCGCCTGTACGCCTTCGCGTTCGGACGGCGTTTCGAACAAATGAATCTGCCACTTGCGACCGAGCACGAACGCAATATGAAAAGTGAGATTTTCGCCCTGGGCAGCGCCCGAGACGGCCGTAGTTCCGTCCGGGCCTGGGTCCGAACCTATAAGGACGATGGCCGGGCCATTTATGCAGCTGCCTACTCCTGGCACCGGGAATCTTCAACGGTTTTCATGAATATCGCCTTTCCGGTTCCCCTGGGAAACGTGACCAGTATCCTTCATCTGGAATGGAAGAACGAAGAGCTCTCGCTTACAACGCGCAGCCCCAGAGGCGGCGACGACCGTGGCATTTACCTCGTCCTATTCGGACGCTGGCCCGTGCGTTTGCCGCTCAACGAAACCATCACCGTGCGCGAAACTGAGGGCAGGTTGGAAGCCACACATTGCATGTGGCTGGCCGGCATGCGTTTCTTAAAACTCGACTACCGAATGGAACGTGCGGGAACCGAAAGATAGCGCGGTGCGAAATCAAGAGCAGTTTCCCGGGTGGAGCGGCCGCGATCCCGTGCGGCCCGTCCCTACCAACTGACCGTTCTCGAAACGCATTACTTCCCGGTGCGCGCAACCGGGAGTGTGACTCGTGATCAGTTGCTTTTCTTAACCGGCCGGAAGGGATTTACCCAGGACGAAAAGCTCGGCACCTGGCGCGTCTGGATCCAGAGTTTTCCGGAACCGGAAAAGCGGCAGACCAGACCTTCGCCCGAAAGAAACAGGGACTTGTAGCCACCCACGCTCTGCACTTTGTAGTCGAGCCCTTCGGTAAAAGCTACGATGTAGCCCGTATCGACCACGTACTCGCCCTGCACGTCGATCTCAATCATGGCGCCATAGGTGTTGAACCACAGGTCACCGGTGCCGGAACACTTTATAAGAAACAGAGATTCTCCGGAGAAGAAGCCTTTCATCATGCCCTGCCACTTGGTTTCCACGTTCACTTCCATGGAAGAGGCTACGTAGGCAGAGTTCTGAAGGTAGAGCACGTCGTTTCCTTCGAGATAGACATGCTCGAGGTCGCCCGGAGAGCCGGGGGCAACGTCAATGCGGCCCGGTCCGCCTTCGGCCGTAAACTCGTTGATAAACAGCGACTCGCCGGTTAGAAAGCGCGAAAAGCCGCCCCGGAACTTCGTCTTCATCTTGATGTTCGTATCCATGGTCGCCATAGAAGAGGCTTCCACTTTGAGTGTTTTGCCGGCGGGAATTTTGACATTCACCATGGCGAAGTCGGGCTTACACTGCATTTCGTATTCGTAGTCAGATTTCGTCTTGTTCATCTCTTACATTCCTTCTTCAAATGCAGGCTAGGCCGAACGCGGCCGCAGCAATGGGCCCAGCGCCTGACCGAACGAAGTCGCGTTGTGCGACTGACACCAAACCGTGCCTTTGCCTTCGAAGCGCGTCACGAGACCCTCGCCTCCAAGTATGGAACCGATCAGACTCTTCGAAGCCTTGCGAATTGTAAAGTTCAGCGTCTCGTCAAAAGCCACGATGTGTCCGGTGTCGACAATGACGGCGCCATCGACCTGAAGCGGATAGATTGCTCCGAACGAACTGAGTACGATCTTGCCGGACCCGCTCATTTTGAGCCAGAACATGCTCTCGCCGGAAAACATCGACTTAAACCCCTGCCAGCCCATATCCATTTCGACTGAACTTTCGGCGGCCATGAAAGAACCGCTCTGTACGACCAGAGTTTCGTTGTTTAACTGATGAGTCATCAGATCGCCGGCAAGCACGGGGCCAACCCAGATCTCAGAATCCTGAGAAGCGCTAAAGTGATTCAGAAAGAAGGACTCTCCGGCGAGCATGCGCTTGAGCGCTTTGAAGACACTGCCTCCGCCCTTTTTGTACGTAGTGGTCTCTATTGTGATGCCCGGACCCATGGCAATCATCGCGCCGGCTTCGGCGGTAACGCTTTCGCCCGCCTTCATCTTGATCTTTGCGGCTGCGTTTCCCGGACTGTGTTCGATTTGTACTTCCATGATGGCCTGCTCCTAGTTCGGACTATCCCCAGAGACGCGGGTTAATCCAACCCGCAAGTCCGCTCAAACTCCGTGATTGTATGGTGATGCGGCCTTTGCCTTCCACACGCGTGACCAAACCTTCGCCGCCAAAGAAAGCCGAGAATATACCGCCCGATAGCTGCACTTTGAGCTTCATGCCTGGTTCATAAGCCACAAGGTGCGCTGTATCCACAATGTAGGCGCCATCAATCTCACGCTCAACCAGACCGCCGTAAGCGCCGTACCATAGCGTCCCGGTGCCGCTGACCTGCAGTTTGAAGAGACCCTCCCGGGCGATCAGCGAAGAAAAGCCGGCCCATTTTACGCCCAGCTTCAGGCCCGGCGTGGAGCAGACGTAGGCCCCCGGCTGCAGACAAATGGCATTGTCTTTTAGCTCGACCTGCCGCACCTCGCCCGGAGTACCCTGAACCAGAGTCACGCGTCGGGTCTGGCTGCTCGAATTCGTAAACGTATTGATGAACAGGGATTCTCCACCGAGGAACTTCTTGAGTACCGCGGAAAAAAATCCACCATTGAAGGACGTTTTCATTTCGATTTCGGCGTCCATGGTGGCCATGGCATCCGATTCAGCGATCACGCTTTCCCCGGGCTCAAGGTTTACGATGACATAACAAAACGATGGCGCGCCCTTAATTTCTGCTTTCATCTACTCTTACTCCGATAAACTACCGCGGCTACGGTATCACTGTTGCAGGTGCGATTGAAGCCTGTTTTGAAAGGCATGGAAGTCCAGAGTAAATTGATGGGGCGGCGAGTTTTTTTGCGTCGCCTCGATCGCTTCCTGAAGTGCCTCAATGCGGTCGGCGGTTGCGGGATGCGTGCTTAAGAAATCAGCGTCTTCCAGCATGTTTCCGGAACCCGACTCCTGAAGCTTCTCGAAGAAGCTCAACATGCCGGTCGGGTCAATGTTTGCGTCCCGCAAATACGCAAGCCCGGTCAGATCGGCCTCGTGTTCGTAGTCTCTCGAAAACTTGAGGCTCAGCAATTCCTGGCCCTGCGTGACGAGCACACCCACAAGGCCCTCCATGTCTCCCAGCAGGGCCTGCGCAATCAAGAGCAGGCCCAGGGACTGAACCATCTGCCGCATTCCGTGCTGATGGGTGACGTGCGCCAGTTCGTGGGCCGCGACGCCGGCAATTTCTTCCGGAGAACCGGCCCGCAGAATGAGGCCTGTATGAAATACCATCGTGCCACCGGGCAGAGCAAAGGCGTTGATCGTACTATCTTCAATTATATGGAATCGAAATTCATAGCTCCGCTCGGACAGGCGGTCTGCGCTATTGGCGACTGGCTGCACAATTCTCTGCAGCGTGGCGTTGAGAGCCGGGTCGTCCACCACGTGGTGGGAAGCAGCCAGTTGCTCGTACACCGAATCACCCAGTTTGGCCTCCCACTCGACCGGAATCTGACTGACCACCAGGCCGACCGCCGCCTCCTTCAGGGAAAAGATTCCACCTACGAGGGCCAGGGCCGCCACCAGAAGCGCGGCATACCCGAACCGACGCGCCCCGGTAAGCCCCCGAATGCGCCGACCGCTACCGGCCAGCTGCGGCCAGCGCTGTAGATGCACGTTTTTGAGTATCGAGGCGTCCGAACAATAGAACTGGCGATTCGCATACGATGGGTGCGAGAAGAAAAGCAGCCTGTTGGCCGCACCGCCGCGCTTCAACTCCATGCGGTCCAGAGGCAGCTCGAGTTCGCCCGCATCGCCCCGGTAGTGCATACGATGCTCCGAAAGTTTGAGAAATCCGCCGGCCTTACCGCCCGGCAGGCTATCGTCAAACGCGCCACCAGCGTATGTGTTCTCTGAAGTGCCGGCAGTCATCGGGTCCACGAACTAAAGCGACGCTCCCATTGCGTAAATGAAAAAAAGGCGGCGGCGCCCGGGGAGGCGCCGCCGAGATGGTGGAGGAGTCTCAGCCTCAGGAGTTCAGGGTAGGACCCAGGCCCGGTCGCCGGCAATCATGCGGGCGAGGGCCTCCCGCTGTTCGGGCTTCAGATCCTGGGAAAACGTATGAAAACGCTCGTGAGCCGACATCTGCAGCTTATCCAGATCGGCTTCCGTCTCCTCAATGAATGCATGCATCACATGGGGTTCGCTATGCCCGGACGCAACCCCCGCCATGAAGGCCACGCGTCGGGCCTCGTAGCGTTGCCGGGCCTCTTCCAGATCTGCGTCGAGTGCAGTTCGCAGACCGCGCAGGTGTAGAGTTTGTTCGGGCGTTAACGCCAGTTCCTCCCGCAGGCGCTCCATCTCCGCGCCGGATTGCGCAAGCTCCGTCGCTCGCTGCCGACTCTGCCAGTAGCCCAGCGCGAAGAATGCGTTGAAGGCCAACGAGACGCTCAGGGCAGAAACTAATAGAACGTTTTTCATTCTTGAATCCTCCCGGTGTGGAGCGCCGCCGGTAAGAGCTGCGGCGCGCTGACCCGAATCGGTTCGGCCATGAGATAGCGTCGTAGCGCGCGGCTTTCTGTGACCTCGTGCCCGCGTGTTGCCTGGCCGGAAAGAAACCCAATCGCCGCGGCAACCAGGGCGGCTGCTACCGCGCTCCAGATCGCGAACCGCTTGCGCGAACGGGCCCTTTTGAGCTCGAAGACCACACAATCCTGCCAGCGAGAAAGCTGAGTCGGTGAAGGCTGCGTGAGTTCCGCCTCATTAAAAATCGCCTGCAGCTCCTTCAGATCGGACGGTAGCCACGATAAGGTCCCGTCGTTTTTCGAATCCAGAGCCGCCGCCAGGGCATTGATTTCGGATCTTTCTTGATGCTCGATCGGTTTCAAGGCGCGACCCCCTCCCCGGTCCGGGGCTGATTGTGAAAGTAACGTCGAAGGCGCTGGATGGCCTTGTGCTTCATGCTGCGGACCGTGTGCGGTTGCACACCCATCTGCTCGGCGACTTCGGACACGGAGAGCTCTTCGTTCACCAGCAAATGGAGCACGCGGCTTTGCCGTACCGAAAGCACGCCTGCCGGAATTTTTTGCAGTTCCTCCGGTTGCACGTCCGCGGGTGCGGCTACCTGCTCCAGACGCTCCGGGCTCACGGCCTCGGTGTTTCGGCGCTTTCGCAGAAGATCGATCGTCACGTTTCGCACAATGACCCCCAAAAAAGTACGGAGTTGGCTGCGTTGGGGATCGTACAGTCGTAGCCCCCGGTAGTCTTCACGAACCAGCCGCAAAAACGCCTCCTGCACGGCGTCGTCTGCGAGGTCCGGATCGGACACCCGATAGTGAAGGAGCGTCTTCTGGGCTACTGCGAGCAGGAGAGGCGCGTACTCGAGCACGAAATCCCGCCAGGCGGCTTCGCTGCCGCCCAGCAGCACGTTCAGGTTCTGCATGATCCACACACCGCACTCAACCGGTTTGAGACATTACGTCGACGCCCGCGCGCCCGTGGCCTGCGCCCAATTGCCGCCTCGCTTGCTCTATTTACGCCAAACTGATGGCAGCGTCCCTCTTTTTTCGGCGCCCACGGCGGGTTTTGGGCCCTGACCTCAGCAAGAGCAAGAGGTCGGGCCAAGCGTAGGCCAAATCGGCCAATCGTCTAAAGCTTGCATGGGAGTCCCGGCCGATCAGATTGGCCGGTGTCGACCGCCAGTCGGGGTCGAATCCATTCTGGTAGTTCTATGGACCGATACACCGCCGCCGCGCTGCAACTCAACTCGACGCCGGATTTGACGCGAAACCTCCGGGCGGTGGAGCAAGGCGTTCGGGCCGCGACCGGGCGCGGTGCGTCCCTGATTGTGCTGCCGGAATGCAGCACTTTCCTGGGGCCCGAACCGCGACTGCTCGAGCTCCTGAGCGACATTGAGAGCGGTGGGGAGGAACTTCTTTCCCGACTGTCCCGAGAGCTGCAGGTTTGTCTGATCGCGGGCACGTACAGCCGCGCCGACGATGGCCGGGCCTACAATACGCTGCTTGCTTACGATCGGAACGGATCTGAAGTCGCGCGCTATAGAAAGATACATCTCTTCGATGTAAACCTGCCGGACGAGGTGCGGTACGAAGAGTCACGCTATATCAAACCCGGCGCCTGTGAAGCAATGCTCCTTCAAGCAGAAGCTTTCGGTACGCTTGGCTTTTCCATCTGTTACGACCTGCGTTTCCCGGAGCTGTATCGCGAGTTAAGTCGGCTGGGCGCGGATGTGCTTTTGATCCCGGCGGCCTTCACTGAATTCACCGGGCGCGATCACTGGGAGATTCTTCTCCGCGCCCGCGCGATCGAAAACCTGGCCTATGTGATCGCCCCTGCACAGGTCGGGGTGCATTTTGGAAAGCGTGAATCTCACGGCCATGCGATGATTATTGATCCCTGGGGCCGCATCCTTGCTGACGTCGGCAAAGCTCCCGATGCTTTCGCTCTGGCCGAAATCGATCCGCTTACGCTTGCGGAAGCGCGCGCTCGATTGCCGTCTTTGGGACATAGGCGTTTGTAGGCCACACCCAAATCCACTCAGCCTCATTAAACCGACCTGGACTATGTTTCGCGTCGCATGCGACCAGCACGGAGCGCGGCCATCTGACCACGCGCCACTTTCTTCACGTGGGGCCGTTCGTTCATCATCGTCATGTATTCTGGCAGGCCCCGACAGCAGGCCAACGGGCTTCGTCCGACGAGTTCTTTCATGCACTGATCGGTGATTGCAAGAGTGGCCCAGGCCGCGGCGTCGGCCATTGTGAAGTGTTCGCCGGCGATGAAGGGATCGAAAGCGGCGACCCGGCCCAGACCCCGCAACGCGAACTCGATATCGTGCCGCACAGACTCCACCAGCTCTGAAGAATATGTACTGCCGGTAGCAACGTCGTAGATGCGGCGGGCCGGCGGGTCCACATGGAGATCAATGATCGCCGTGATCTCTCGCACCAGAGCAGCAGCGAAGGGCTCACGGGGAATCAGGGCCGGCGTCGGTTGAAAGACCGTATTTGCATACTCAAGCATTACGCTACTTTCGAAGAGAAAGCGCCCGTCCACTTCGAGCACCGGGATCAGCCCCATGGGGTTCATGCGCAGGAAGGATTCCTCGGTTCGGGACGGTCCGGTCCGGACCTCTTCGAAGTCGATGCCCGCTTCCAGCAGGCCCAACTTCACTTTGTTATAGAAGTTACTGATCGGAAAGCCGTGCAAACGGAGCATAACCCAGCCCGGTCCGGTCCCTGGAATCCGTCAACTGCACCAATCCGGCCCTCGTCGCGCATGCCGGGACCGGCATCTAAAAGGGCCCCCGCCCACCCCGAAAAAAGTTCTGTTTTCGCTTGACCTATGGTGCGCCGCAAAAATCATGGTGCAACGCACAAGGCGGCACTCTTAGGAGGATACTACAATGGCAGCACAGACACAAACCATCGAAAACGGCGCACGGGACCTGCTGAACGCAGGCCTGGGCCTCTTCAAGACTGTAGAGGAAAGCGTAAACAAGTTCAAAGCCGATCTGGAAAAGTCGTACAACGACCTGATCAAGACCGGTGCCGGAGACACCTCCGAGCAGGCAGTTACGCTGCGCAAATACCTGGATCAGGGAATCTCAGCCGTGCGCGACGCGCAGGGCAAAGTTGAGGGTCTCGTAAAGAGCTAATCCTCACCCCGATCTAACACATTGAACTCAACCGGCGGTGGGGCTTAGCCCGAATGCTTCCCCCCCCTGCATTCCCGCCCCGCCGCCGGTTACCTTTCTCGAACCTCGCTTCTGAATCGCAGCGTCGCACCCTCCGCGAGGCTTTTATGTAATTCCCGGAAACGACTGTTGGGAACCCGCCCTTCACCTCCCACGGAGAGTGACGGTCGTATGGATTTGATATAGTACATGTCCATTTCCCCGCGATTCTTTACGGCGATCTGGCCGCGGTGTTCGCACACAAAGAAGTACTTCACGCGATCGTACGTGTCCCGGGAAATATTGATCATGCCCGGAGTTCCGCTCGACTCCATGCGGGCGGCCACGTTGACCGAATCGCCCCAGACATCGTAGGCAAACTTGTACTTTCCGATCACCCCCGCGATGGCGGGGCCTGTGTGGATGCCCAGACGCAACTCCCAGAACTCCTCCCCGGTGATCGACTTTTTGATCTCTGCGGTCTGCTTCATAAATGCCTGAATTTCGGTCGCAGCCAGGCAGGCATCGACAGCGTGTGTTTTGTTCTCTTCCGGCAGGCCACCGGCGCACATGTAGGCGTCACCGATCGTCTTGAGTTTCTCGATCCCGTACTTCTGACAGATATTATCGAATTGTTCGAAAATCTGATCGAGCTCGGTCAGGAGCTCCTGAGGCTCCATACGTTTCACGACCCTGGTGAAAGCCTTGAAGTCAGTGAACATGATTGTTACGTCGGAAAACTGCTGCGCGTCGACGCGGCCCAGGGTCTTGAGCTCGTGGGCGACCTTGGCAGGCAGGATGTTCAGGAGCAATCGGTCCGAACGCTCAATCTCCTTCTGAACCTGTTCCAAGAGATGAGACGTGCGTATCGCGCCCGCAACCTGAGCGCAAAATCGGGATAGATTGGCAATCGCTGATTGCTGCAGTTTCATGGTCACGCCCGATCTAGAAAAGGCCAGAAGACCGATCGACTGGTTGTGACTTATCAGCGGGATCAAGAGCAGGGAACGCGCATTCAGCCGTTCGACAATCTCGCGCTCCTTCGCCAATCCGCCGATGCGCGGAAGCTTGCGAAGAAATAGCGGTCGACGCCGCTGAAGCACGCGACCCAGCAGAGAATCGGTTTGCTGCGCCACGGGCAAACTTTCCTTTCGGATTAGATCCTGATAGGCACGCGGTGCGTCCAGGGGAAAGATGGAATTCTGGTGCTGGAGCACGCCTGAGTCGTCCAGCAGCCACAGAATTCCCGTATCAATCTCGAAGTGCGAAAGTGCGTAAGCAAAAATAAAGTCCACAATCTCCTGCACGCTCGTGCTGCCCGAGACTTCGCGCGAGAGAGCATTCAGGCGCTCGCTCTGCTTACGAAGCGCTTCCACTTGTTCACGTTCCCGGCGGGCCAACTGTAGCGCGTCTTCGGCCGCCTTAACGAGAGTTGAGTTGAAAATCGCAGCGGAAATCTGATCGGCCATACGATTGATGCGGCCGAGGTCTTCGGCCGAAAGCTTCAGCCGATGATCGTAGGACGTAAGCATCAGAAGGGCGATGACTTTGTCGCGAGCCACAATTGGCAACAGCAGAAACGACTGCAGTTGCAGACGATCGACAATCTCGCGGTCGGCGCCGGGCGGAAAGGCTACCGGGTTGACCCGCCGCAGATAAAACGGCTTCCCACGCCGCACCGTTCGCGCCAGTATACCCTCACCTTCCAGGGAAACACAAAGCGAACGGCTGTAGGCGATCATCTCGGGCGTCGCATTCGCTGGCGCCGTTGTACGCGTGGACCGCAACAAACGATTCTGTTCGTCGACAGTTGCCAGAATGCTTGCTTCAATGGAAAACTCTTCGCGGAAATACTCGAAAATACGGTCGAGCACGGCTTCCAGATTACTGGAGGCGTTGATCTGGCGGGTGAATTCGTTGAGCTTAATGACCTCGTCGCGGGCCCGGGCGCCCGCCATAGAATCCGGAATTTCGGTCGCTTGCCTGCCGGACTCCATGGAAAACTCTCAGAGCGCCGCCATCACAGTCGTCGCCAGCACAAGTAGCGCGGCGAGGACAAGGCTCGCCCCGAGAGGCACCATCAAGATGCGTGTACGATCGCCGAGGGCCTCATTTGCCTCGAGGTTCAGGGAGGTCGCATGCTTGTAATCACGGATACGATTGCGCAAAAAATCTGTTTCTTCAAGACCCGCCGGCTCAATTTCGTCGCGATAAATCTTTGTCAGCTGAAAGGCGTTTACGAAGCCGGCGTAAACCCGCAGAGCATTTAGATTCAGAATCAGCCCGATCCCAAGACAGACCAGAAGCGGAACGAGCGCCAGAAGAAACCAGGCGGACTTCTCGACCAGCGCCAGCCAGAGATCCAGACGCAAAACCAGCGCCAGCAATGCTATGCTTTGAACTACCAGAAAGTGTCGTCCCCGCCGCAAGAGTTCGACGGAATCCGCGCGGACTTCATCGTATTGCTTCTTGAATAGATATAGCTGTTTGTTCAGCAGGCTCATGTCGCTCACGAGTTCCTCCGACGACGTGTCCGGGTCTCGTCAAGCGAAATCGCCCGACGGCGACTGCCACTGCCACGCGTTCCGGACTTTGCCCGAAACGGCGCCGCATTCTTGCCCGCCGGTCCGCCTTCGAGCTCCTGCATGCGATCCCGCAGTAGCGCGGCCTTCTCAAAATCCAAATCCCTGGCGGCGGCCAGCATGTGCTCGCGTATCACTTTTATAGTCTCGGCCTTCGAAAGCCCGGACGGCAGGTCCAGTTCGGCTTCGACTTCGGCCAGGGCCTCCTCTTCCGCATTAACCCCGAACTCGCGCTCAATAATGTCCTGGACTGCCTTGTCGATAGTCCGGGGGCTGATGTTATTCGCATGATTATAGTCGGCCTGGATGCTCCGGCGACGGGCCGTTTCGTCGATCGCGTGCTGCATGGACTCTGTGATGCGGTCCGCATACAGGATCGCTTTGCCGTTTAGATTGCGCGCGGCGCGGCCCATCGTTTGAATCAGGGAGCGATGATTGCGCAGGAAGCCCTCTTTGTCTGCGTCGAGAATCGCCACCAGCGACACTTCGGGCATGTCCAGCCCCTCCCGCAGCAGGTTGACGCCAATCAGAACGTCGTATTCTCCTCGCCTCAGATCGCGAATGATCTCAACGCGCTCGATCGTGTTGATCTCGGAGTGTAGATAAGCCACGTTGATATCCAGTTCTGCCATGTAGTCCGAAAGGTCTTCGGCCATTTTCTTTGTCAGCGTCGTAACCAGCACCCGTTCGTCCGCTTCGACGCGCGCGCGCACCTCCCGCACCAGGTCCTCGATTTGACCGCGCACCGGCCGGACCTCGACCTGGGGATCCAGGAGACCGGTCGGCCGGATGATCTGCTCAACAACTCTGGCCGACTCGCGCAGCTCGTAATCTGAGGGCGTGGCGGAAACGAACAGCACACGCTTTGCAATCGCCTCGAATTCGGAAAAATTCAGCGGGCGATTGTCTAGTGCCGACGGCAGTCGGAACCCGAAGTCAACCAGCGTCTGTTTGCGCGACCGATCGCCTTCGTACATGCCACGCACCTGCGGGATGCTCACGTGACTCTCGTCGACGATGGTCACAAAGTCATCCGGAAAGTAGTCCAGCAAACACGCCGGGGGCTCTCCCGCCGATCGACCGGTCAGGTGCCGCGAGTAGTTCTCAATGCCGTTGCAGTAGCCCATTTCGCGCAACATCTCCAGATCGTAGCGAGTGCGCGACTCGATGCGTTCCGCTTCGAGCGGCTGATTATTATCCTTAAACGACTGTATCTGCCCGGCAAGTTCAAGCTGTATTCTCTCTATGGCCTCCTTCAGCCGGGGAGGCGAGGTGATAAAGTGCTTCGCGGGATAGATCACGACCCGATTGCGCTTCTCAATTGCGCGGCCGGTAAGCGGGTCGAAAAGCGAAATTGCCTCGATTTCGTCTCCGAACCACTCAATGCGAATGGCCTCCTGACGATACGCCGGGAAGACCTCAAGGGTGTCCCCGCGCGCGCGAAACGTGCCACGCGAAAACTCAAGGTCGTTGCGACTGTATTGCACGTGCAATAACTGCCGCATTACCGAATCGCGATCGAACTCAAGACCGGTCTCAAGCAGCACAAGACTATGCCGGTATTCCTCTGGAGAACCCAGCCCGTAGATGCAGGACACCGATGAGACAATAATCACATCCCGGCGTTCCAGAAGCGAGGACGTCGCGCGCAGACGAAGGCGATCGATCTCATCGTTTATGGACGCATCTTTCTCTATATAAGTGTCGCTGGTTGGGACGTAAGCCTCCGGCTGATAGTAGTCATAGTACGAAACGAAATATTCGACCGCATTGTCCGGGAAGAATTCGCGGAATTCCCGGTACAGTTGTGCGGCAAGGGTCTTGTTGTGTGTGAGAACGAGTATGGGCCGATTGATGCGTTCGGCAAAGGCCGCCATCGTGTAAGTTTTACCCGAACCAGTGACGCCCAGAAGACAGAGTTTTTCTTCGCCCGCCTCGAAAGCCGAAACGAGCTCTTCGATGGCCCTGGGCTGATCCCCGGCGGGTCGATAGCCAGACACGAGTCGGAATGCATCGGTCATGCGACTCAGACCTTGAGCTCGGTTGTTGCTTTGAAGATGGCGAGCCCTTCATCTTCCGAGATGTCGATATCGACATCGTCGAACAGTTTCACCATGACCATCATACCGCGCATAAGCGTTATGGAACCGGTGTACTTACCCTGTTCAATGTCACTCTCAAGTTCGGTCTCGCCGATACGGTTTACGATTCGAATCGAAAACTTGCCGTCCTCTATGCCATAACCTACAGTAATCTCCTTGTGATCGCTGTACTTTACCGCGTTCTCCATCGCTTCGGTTGTGGCGATTGAAATGTCGATGATGTCGCTTTCGTGCGCCGCGTGGCTACGCAGGAAGCTTTCCAGGCGTGAGCGGACCATTTGAATGGGCGCGTGTTCCAGCGTGCCCGAAACCTGATATTCGACGGAGTTTCCGAAACGTGGACCGTCCGCCAGGAGGTACTCGTTGGGAAAGTCGGCGTGACGACGCATGCGACCGCCTTGTTCCAGGGCAGCCAGCGCCTTTTCTACTTCAGCAGGCGTGGCTTCGACGTCGTGGAACAACTGGACCCATACACGGTAGTCCTGGGAATTCCCCTGACAACCGGATTCTCCGAGGTCCAACAATGCGCGTTGGAGTTGATCGCTGGACTCAGGCATTAGCAGGCGGCCTGGCGTAACCCGTTGAGGGACCGCCTCCGAGCTTTTCAGCCCGGACCTGGAAAGCAAGTAAAACATTACACGTCAGGATCACGGCCGCGCCTGCCCAGGGGAGTGCAACGAAGGGCTCGGCCAGGAAAAGGTAGCCCATGAGGACCGCTATAGGTATGCGGGTCGTCGAAACGATGCTTCCCGTAGCGGCGTCCAGGTGCCGGTAAGACGCGGTCAGCCACCATTGTCCGATTACCCCAAAACCCGAAGAAACGAATATGTATCCGGCGGTCGCGGGAATGCCAGAATCAACGATGTAGCGCAGATTGATGGGAATCAAAAGCAAGGATCCCATCGCAAACATCCATGTCAGAATCTCCGTGCCGGAAGAACGTGTTGCGGCCCCGCGCAACGCAACCACAGCGACGCCCGCGGTAACTCCGGAAAGCAATCCCCAGAAGTTGCCGGCCGAAAAACCGGGGCCGGTTCCAGGATTGTAGAAGTTGAGCACGATTCCCCCCACCGACAGCGCTACCAGGAAGAAAGTCCGGGCACGCACGCGCTCGCCTAACATGGGTCCGGCAAATATGGCCACAAAGGCGGGATAGGTCATGTTAAGCACGTTTGCCCGGCCCGTCTGTCCCTGCTCTACGGAACGATAGAAACAAAGCAGGGCCGCCAGATTGTAAAGTCCACGCAATATCAGGTAATCCGCTCTGCGCCAGGTAATGGAAGGACGCCTGGAGTGGCGAAGAAAGAGCGAGCCGAAAACCAGAAGTCCCAACAAATACCGGCAACCAACGTACAGCTGTGACGGAACGGGCTCCAGCTGTTGACCCAGGTGCAAAAAGTAGGTCGCAAAATAGAAAGCCCAGGCACTCGCGAAATTTGTCAGCCAGCCCCGCAATACCTGACGCTCGTAAAGCGATTGACGCACTGCCCGCACCCGCGTTCCAAGGATGTGCATGGCTTCAATCAAGGTCAGCATTTTCCAGAAGGCGCTTGGTAACGGCCTCAATCTGTCATTGTTGAAGCGGCTTGCGGCGCTGAAATCCGATTTTCTGGTTTTTCCCGAGTACTTCTATGCTGACTCAAATGTAACGACGCCGCAAATCGTGGCCGATCGCAGTCAGGCTGCTCAGGACTGGCTGCTGAAGTTAAACGATGTGTATCGTGGTGTCATCATAGGGGGTAGCGTCGTTCACGAAGAATCGGGGGGGAAGCGATACGTCTCGATCCCCATCGTTTCTGAAGGCTCGATTGTCGATTACGGCCGCAAGTGCACGCTTACATCCTTTGAGACAAAGTTTGCAAGCAAAGCGTCCGAAACGGGGGTCTTTATTCTGGGAGGTCAGCGCTTTGCAACGCTGGCCGGCGAAGACCTGCTTAACGCACAACTTCTGGGAACGATTCAGGAGAGCGGCATACGGCTCGTTTTCGCCCCTTATACCTTCCGGGGCGATGAAACCGTCGAAGCCGATGAAAAAGCGATGAGCAAGTTGGCGGGCGAGTTCAAGCTGCACATCGTACGCTGCTGTGGAGTCGGAAAGCTCCTGAACGAACCTATTCGCGGACGATCGATGATTGCCTCGCCCACGGGCATTACCTGGCGCGTCGGAGCGGGGGAAGAAGACTCTGAAATTCTCAAAACCCTGATGCTCAATATCGCCGGAGTGTAAGATCAACCGGCCCGCGGAAAATAGGCAGCCGATAGCCGCCAGAACAGGCGACCCAGAAGATAGGGCACGGCGCCGGCCTGTTCTTCGTGAAGTCCGGCTTTGAACTCGAAGACCGCCTCCGCAACAGAGCCGCGTTCTTTGTGAGCCGCGCTATCCGCCAGAAGAACGGTGCCAACAACTTCCAGTAATTCCGAAAATTCAAAATCGACGTCGCCGGTCAAATCACCGAAACCGCGCTTCTCGCCGTGCTTTATCCAACGCTCCAGTTCGGCAAGGGCCTGAGGGTGTTGCCGGGCCTGCCCCAGTTTTTCGCACAGTTCACGAAATAGCGGCGTTTTGATCATGGCCAGGTGCTTGAGAGATCCTCCAAGTACGGAAAGCTCTCGTTCGCTGTTCTCACCGGCCAACTCCGCCAGGGTGCTGGCACCGAGGCTACGGAAGGGAACCAGAACTGAACGGCTGACGATCGTGGGCTTTAGCTCTTCTATTGAGCGAACCAGAAACACAAAGCGCGTATGTGCCGGTGCGTCTTCCAGGGTTTTCAGCAGGGCCGTCTCCGCCTCGTTGTGAATCAGGTCGGCGCGCGGAAACAGGACAAAACGCATATCGCCGGCAAACGGTGTGTAGATAACTCGAGTCCGGAGTAGCCAGCGAACCGTAAACTCGGCCGGATCATCCGGGTCCCCGATGAGGGTGCGCTCCTCAGGAAAACGAATAAAGTCCGGGTGGTCACCTCGGATCAGTTTGCGGCAGGCGCCGCATTGACCACAGCCGGATCCCACTTCGCACAACCGCTGCTGCACAAATGCTTCGGCCGCCGACCAACGTCCCGTGCCTTCGGGGCCGTGAAGAACCAGAAGCGGCGGCGGATGCACCTCCAGGTAGCGCATCAGGATGCGTTGAGCGACCGCCTGGCCTTTCAGTTCGCGAAGGTTTTGCATTCGACAAATTGCGTCAGGCGAAAGCCGGCCGCACAAGAAAAACGTATTTTTTTATTGACCGCCGGCTTTTCCTATTTATACCGAGGTCCGCCATGCGCCGGCCAATAACCCTTTTCCTTCTGTTATTAACACTTAGCCTCTCAGCCTGCACTTCCGGTGCGGAAGAGTCGACGGGGACAACACCCCAGGACGATGAGTCCGCTGTGCTGGCGTTACTCTTTGGGGGGGGCCTTTATCCGCCCAGCGGTTTTGCGTGGGAGGGCTCCGCGAATATCGAAAGTTGCATTGGCTCGACAACCGATACGAACGTCTTTTGCACAACGCTCCTACTTGAAGGCCTCCAGATTCAGCAGCTTTATCAACGAAAGAATCTCACGCTCTTCATGCAATACCCGACGGGCACGCTCACCGGTCAGTTAGCCCTCGTCGCGCCGCACTTCAACGTGGCACCGTATACCTATGTGGTTTCCTCGACGGGTACTATAACGCCTGGCAGCTGGTTGCAGTCGCCGATCATCAGCCTTACGCAAACGGGAGTTGTCAGCACCAACCCCAATCACAGCATTCAGATCAACAACTTCCGGGCGGAAGACCGACCAGAAGCGCTGGTGGGTAGCTTCGAGGCAGTCCTCAGTGCCACCAGCATCAACGGCTTTGCAACTCTGATCTACAACTTCTCGGCTACCAAGACCCTATGATGAAACGAACGCTTCGCCTCGCATCGCTTGCTTCGCTATTGCTATTTCTTGTGCCGGGGCTTCTGTTCTCCCAGGACGAACCTCAGGATCCGCCCGAGGAAGAGGTCCAGGAGGATTCGGCCGAGGGATTGCGTATCACGGGTTTGCCACTGCCCTCCTTTAACGATGATATCGGTTTTACCTATGGATTGCGCGTGCTCGCCACCTATTACGAGCCGGAGGCCGAGCCGTACCGATTTCAGTTCTGGGCGCAGTATCTGGCGTCCACGAAGGGCTTTGAAGACCACGCGGCAAGCCTGGACTATCTGAACTTCCTCGGAACAGGTCTGCGCGCCAAGTTTCGGGTCGGTTTTGAACGCACTCTGAATGCGCAGTACTATGGTTTCGGCAACTTCCAGGATATACGCCGCATCGAAGGAGTCCGCACGGGCGAGATTGCGGTGGGCGAAAACATTCCGGCAACCCGGTCCATTCTCGGCGGCTACGATGTAGCCGAACGTAGTGATCTGGTCGATGCGAAGTTTGGAGACGAATTCAACCTGAATCAGAACATTTTGGGGGGGCCGCAGAACTTTTACAACGGCTCGGGCATCAACCCCGGACGCCGCATTCTGCGGGAACGGCAAAATCGATACTACAACTACGATCGAATTCGACCCTACTTCGAGGCTTCTACGGAAGACTTTATCGCCGGAACGCCCTTTAAGTGGTTCGTGGGTTTTCGCGGCCAGCGCTACCGCATTCAGTCTTTTGCCGGCGATCGGGAAGGCGGCGAGGCGGAACAGAACAGCCTGACTCTGGTGGACATTGAAGAACCGGTCGGCTACGATGCGATCTCAGAGGCTTCCCGCCGTTACGTAAACGGGATTCGGGTCGCTCTGGCCTACGACTCACGTCCCCAGGTCAGAGAGAACAACCCCAACGCCGGTATCTTTACGGACATCCACTACGAGGGCGTGGGCAAGGGCACCGGCAGCCACTATTCCTTCGAACGAGTAACATTTACGTTCCGCCACTACATGGAGTTCTTCCACGATTTCTGGTCTGAGTACGGCCAGGAAATGGTGTTTGCCTATCGCCTGCTGGGCCAGGAGACCTTTGGCAACGTGCCGTTCTTTGAGGCCGGCCGAATTTACAACATGCGCGAAAGCTCGGAAGGCCTTGGTGGTTCCGGCGGGTTGCGCGGATATCCCTCGAACCAATTCGTTGACCGGGTCATGACCATGGGCAACTTTGAGATGCGACACACCTTTTCACGCGTGAGCTGGCTCGGCGGTATCGATTTCCAGGCCATGTATTTCTATGACATCGGACGCGTGGCGCCCAGCAAACGGGAGTGGACACTGAACGACATGCACAAAGCCTGGGGTCCAGGAATCAGCATGGTCTGGCAGAGAAACACCATCGTTACGATTTTTGCCGGTCGGTCCCAATATGAGACGTTTACGGCCTTCAAGCTCAGCCACATGTTTTAATCTGAAAGGTCAGGCCGACCGGTCTGCGGGCCCAGAACGGTCGTAAGCCGGATGAACCCGCAGAGCCCGCAGACCGTCCAAATGCCTGTGCCATCCAGTTCTCTCACAATATGGCCCCTGGCGGTGCTTCTGGCAGCGGGTTGCGCGCTGGCAGGCCCCGGCGCGGCGCCTCAGAGTCGGGACGGCCAGCTCGGGGCGGTAGAGGTGGTCCAGCGCGATCAGGGTGTCTTTGTGTACAGCTACGCTGAGACCCTTGATGAGCTGGATCCATTCCGGGATTATGAAAGCAAACGGCGTATCACGAACGCAAACGTCATCCAGGAACTGCGTCAGCTGATCACCGAAAATCAATCCTGGAATCCGGAGTACACGAAACGTTGTCTCCCGGTTTGGGACTACGGCGTCGAGTTCCGGGACTCGCCCGACAGCAGCACCACGTACTTATTTTCTTTCCGATGCCAGACACTCAAGCAGGTGGAAGCAGGTCTGTTTCGCGATTTTGAACCCCAGGCGGTACGCCTGTATGCTCTTTTGACCTACGAAGTAAACGATCGGACTTCCGAGTCCGAGAACTAGTTCCACGACAATCGCCATGCGAAATGTATTTCTTTCCATACTGCTCTTTTTGGTGCCGTCGGTTGCCCTTCTCGCGAGCACGCCACCGATTGCGGTGATGCCGTTTAAGTCGCAAGACCAGCGCCTGGGTGAGCAGGTCGCCGCGGGATTGCTTGTGGACCTGCGCGCCACGGGACACTTCACACTCGTGGAACGGGGTCAGCTGGAACAGGCCTTGAACGAGATCGCGCAATCGCAAAGTGGCCTCGTGGATTCAGAGACCGTGCAGGAGATTGGCCACATGGTTGGCGCAGAGTACATGATCGTTGGCGACATTGAAGCCCGCGGACAGGAGTATCTGGCAAGCGCCCGGGTGCTTCGGACGGAAACGGGCATCGTAATCGCCGCGGCGCGACAGGTGGGTTCGCTGAGCACGGTGAGCGATGGCGTGTCCGCCCAACTCGTGGAGCAGTTGCGCATCTATCTGTTGATGGACAATCCGGACAGTCCGTATTCAATTCTTCTGCGATTGGATCGGGGGGCGGACGCGAGCTACCGCCTCGGAGACCGCCTCAAGCTCACATTCCGGGTGATCAAACACCGCGACGAGGCGCCCGATATCGTCTACATACAGCTCTATTCCATTGATGCGGTCGGAGCGATGACGCTGATCTATCCGAACAAGTTTACGCCACAGATGCAGGTCCGGGTGGGCCAGGAATACAGCATTCCGGCGCCCGAAGACGACTTCGAATGGAAGCTGGTGCCACCGGCCGGCACGGAGAGCATTCAGGCGATCGTCACGCGCAATCCCATTGATCTATTTGGCCTGCGAGACAGTTATCGAACCCGGGCTTTCCCACTGGCCAGCCGCACATCCGGCCTGGGAATATTTCAGGGTATCCAAACCCAGCTACGCGAAGAGGACTTGGGCGACTACAGCGCCGAGCGGGTTAGTTACATCCTCAATCAAGATTAAGGATCCCCCCCTCCGATAATCTACCGATGTCTCTGTACACGGTGGATCTCCAGGTTCCCCGGGGCCAAAACACCCGACTTCTGGACATTCTGAATGCTCCCGGCGTCGAACCGGTTTCGGCAAATCTGCTCTACTCGGATCCGCGCTCGACCTATTACCGCGTTGAAATCAGTACCGCGGACGATGCCCAGACCCTGGAGGCGCTGCTCAAGAAGAGCGCGCCGGATTCTGAGTTCAGGGTTCGGAGTGATACGTCACTTTTTGAAGGCAATCTGATCGATATTGTCCCAGGACGCTCCATTGATTTTCGCCGGTCCTTCATAGCCACTTCGCCGACAACCATTGAGGAGGTAGCAACCCGGCGCTACGCCCAGCGGACCAGCACGAACAGCCTGACCGGAAACCGAATCGGTCTGCTTTCTGACGGAAGCGGTCTGGAGGCCCAGCACCATGCTCTGTTGCGCCTGGAGCGCGACGCGTTCCTGCTCGCCCGGCATACCGATCTTCAGCCAATTCCGCTCTGGCTGGAAACCAGAAACGAAGAAGAATTCATCAAGACCGCCGTAGCGCTCAGCGTGAATTTCTTCGCACTACGTATTACGGGCCTTTCGCGGGACTATGCCATGGACGTGTGCGAACGGCTGGAGGAGCAGGTCCAGATACCGGTGATTCACGGCGAGGCCATCGAAACCGCGGTCATGATGGCGGCCATTCTCGAGAACGCCGTGCGCCACTTCCAGGCCACCCTGGAGGACAAAGTGGCGGCCGTGATCGGCCTTGGACCCGCGGGGCACGGCCTGAAGAACTTCCTGGCGCGTCTCGGGCTCAAGAAGATCTACGGGATCGATGCGGATTTCCGACAGCTCACCCGGTTCGAAAGGGTGCACGGAATCGCCTCCAGCATTGACGCCGTCTATGACTCGGCCGACTTCATTATTGTTACGCCAGGCTATCGAACGACCCTCGACCCGAAGCGCTTTCGACCCGGTCAGATCATTCTTTGCTTCAGTCCGGGCGTCGTCCAACGCAGCGAACTGCCGGCGGGGGTCTCGGATCGCTTCTTCGAGGCCAGCGAACCACACCCCGTATTCGTTTTGCCCGGACTCCTGGGCGCCCTTCACACGGCCGGCCGCAAGCGCCTCATGGAAGAAGATCTACGTCGCATATTGCAGACCCTGGCCGTACGCCCGGGCGACCCCGGATTCCTGCCTGTGCCGTCGGCAGACCTATTCCGCGCCCAGTTTCGGTCGCTGGGGTGATTCCACTGCCGGTTTTGCGGCCGGCAAAACGGCGCCGGTCCTTCTCTGCAAGGCCGTAGGGCCCAGGCAACTGGATCCAGGCTCCGGCTCTATCGCCGGCAAGTCCATACACCAGCAGGTCTCTTCGCCTGCGCGAGCGCCGCAGCGAAATCGTTCCCCGGTCTCCGGACAGACGGCATTTGGAGTTTCGTCCGATGCACGCGCGGCTTTCAATTCAGCGCACCCACTTGATACTGCAGCCCATGCTGGGAAAACTCTTCTCCGGAGCGGTCCGCCGACCCAGGGCCGCTTCAATGAACAGCTCCATACTGGGTTCCTTGACCGCTGCGGGATTCTGCCAGTTGTCGTTGAGTCTTCCGTGATAGAACAACTCTCCGTCGGCGAACAAGAAGGGGTCCGGCGTGCATACGGCGCCGTAGGCTTTAGCAACACTCTGATCAGCGTCGAACAGGTACGGAAAGCGAATGCCGTGCTGCTCCGCGTAAGGCCGCATGGCTTCAAAACGATCTTCCGGATAATCCGGATTGTTGTTCGGGTTGATGGCGATAACGGTCAGTCCGTCGCCCGCGTATTTTTTCGACAATTCGATCAACACGGGCCAGGAAGCTTTCGCGTAGGGACAGTGATTGCATGTAA
Organism: Spirochaetales bacterium; assembly: GCA_024233935.1. GTDB lineage: Bacteria > Spirochaetota > Leptospiria > Leptospirales > Leptonemataceae > JACKOY01. The sequence continues at coordinate 92,064 of JACKOY010000009.1, forward strand.
ATGCAATCAAGGCCAGTTTCGATTCGAGTTCGGCGCTATCATAGTCGCCGCCGTGCGCTTCTTTCAGGCGGAACGGGATCATGGGAGTTCCGACCTCCATTTGTTCCGATTCCAGTAGTGCCATTCTTAACCTCCAGCTTGTAATCCAACACCGCTCCGGGGCGCGCTGAGCGGTGGCGGCAGAGTTCAGTAGCCGAGGTCGGCCAGGATGCCTTCCACGTCCGGGACCGGCCTACCGTAGAACGCCAGGAGCAAGTCGCTTCTATCTGTAAAGAAGCCATCGCTGCCGAAAAAGGAAAGCAGTTGCATCTGCCAGGTCAGGTTCACCGTGTAAGGATGAATCACGAGGCCTCGCTCGTGGGCGGGTCCGCTGTACCAGGGATACGCGAGATAACCAACCGGACCAACGCCGTCTCCGACTTCCGCGGCCGCTTCAAGCAACTGATCCCATCCCTGTTCGGCTTCCATTTCCGTACCAATCAGGTAGATACGCGGAACGTGCGGTGCCAGTTCTTTCAAACGACGCAAACTATCGATTGAGAACGACTGGAAAATCAGGCGCGCGGGGCCGTCCGAACTGGTACGCACAAATCCACGCGCCGCCAGCAGGGCCACGAGTTCCTCCTCAATACCCGGAAATTGTTCAGGGGCCTTCGTTTCCAGATAAAGGCCCGGCCCATCGTTACCGGCAATTTCAAGCAACTCATCAATGCGCAGAATGCGAAGACCGGCGTACGCTGGCCGGGCCCGCTCGGGATAGGCTTCGTTAAACCAGCTACCGGCATCAAGTTGCGCCAGCTCGGCCCAGGTAAAATCGCCGATTCCCGCCTCAGCCCGCTCCGGGAAGCGCGAGGCGGCATTCGTGGTTCGGGCCACGCTATCGTCGTGAAAGGCGACCAGAACGCCATCTCGCGTGCGCTGAACGTCCGCCTCCAGATAATCCACGCCCAGCGCCCGCGCCAACCGGTACGCCACGGCCGTTTCTTCCGGGGCCAGGCCCGAAAGCCCGCGGTGAGCGACCACGGCCGGATAGGCGATGCCCGCCTCGGTCGCGTAAGGCTGACCGGCCAGGGGCGGGCTCTCGCTTGTAGAAAATAGAAGCAGGCCCAGCAAAAGGGCAAGCAGGGCGCCGGCGACCCGAACTACCATTAACAGCAACGATTTCATAGTATGTGCATCGCAGGCGCGCGCACGACTTCAATCAGAAATCGGCCGTTCGGGACCTATTCGTAGATTGTCTATCAGGCGCACGCCCTCGCAGAATACCGCCACCGCAATCAGGAAAGCCTGATCGGGCTCGAGTCTGTCCAGACGCTGCAGGTTTTGTTCGTCGACCAGTTCGACGTACTCCACGCGGTTCAGAGAACCGGAAGAGATTACATCACGGACAATCTCACAAAGTTCAGTCGGATTGTCGTTTCCATCCTTATGGGCCTTCTCGGCAATCCTCAGGGCACGAAAGATCAATCCGGCATGTTCGAGGCCGCGCGCGCTCAAGCGCACGTTGCGCGAGGACAAAGCTCGTCCATCCTCTTCGCGCACCGTTTCGACACCGATGACCTGAACGCCCATGTCGAGTTCAGCGGCCATGGTCGCAATCACCCGGTACTGCTGGTAGTCCTTGAGGCCGAAGTAGGCCCGCGTCGGCAAAAGCAGGTTAAACAGGCGCGCCACAATAAAGAGCACCCCCTCAAAATGTCCGGGACGATACTCTCCGCACATGTAACGCGTCAGCTCCGGCATGGCCATGCGCAGGTGAGGCTTGCCTTCCGGAAAAAGCTCGTCGGCTTCGGGCAAAAAGACCAAAGCCACGCCCTCCTCGGAGCAGATACTCAGGTCGCGTTCGTGATCTATCGGGTAGCGTTCGTAATCCGTCGGATCGTTGAACTGCAGGGGATTTACAAAGATACTTACAACGACGCTTGCATTTTCGGTCGCCGCCGCCTGCATCAGGGCTCGATGGCCGGCATGCAGATATCCCATCGTAGCAACGAAACCCAGCGGACCCCGGGCCCGTAGCTGATTGAGTCCGTCCCGCAATTCCTGTCTGTTTCTGGCGACAATCATTTCATCTTTCGTATATCAACAAAACTGCCGCTGGAGTACTGGCGCAAGTCATCGAGGCGGGCCACGATGCGTCGCGCGGCCTCAACCGGTTCAGGCATGGCGTCGGTATAACGTGCATCTCGCAGTCTCTGGACCGATGGAAACTTTCTTACATCGGGCTCGGAGTACATGTAATCCTGCATGGCGGTATCCACCAATCCCGGCGCAAGCGAAACAAAGTGCGTTTCCGGGACTTCGGCGGCGTACAGCTGGACCAGCATATTCAGAGCCGCCTTGGAGATCGCGTACCCGCCCCAGCCGCGATGGCCGTTAACCGATGCACCCGATGATATAGCGATGACCTGGTTCGGCTTTTCCGGCTGTGAACAGAGTGCATCCAGCAACTCTTTGTTGGCCCAAACATTCACGTCCAGGATCGATTGAAGTTCTGCCAGGTCGGTGTCGCGCAGGTCCTGGATCTCACCCAGTACTCCGGCGTTCAGAAACACGCGCGAAGGTCGGCCATGCATCGCCGTAAACTCGCCGACTGCATTTCCAATGGACCCCAGTTGAGAAAGATCCAGCTTCAAAAATGAAAAGCCATCCTGGTTGGTTATTTCCGGGGGTTCGCTGCGCCCCACTCCCAGCACTTCCCAGCCTTCCTCCAGGTGCACACGCACAAGACCCTGGCCCAGGCCCCGGGAAACACCGGTGATCAGCACCCGCTTGCCGGTCATGGGCTTCGTCGGCTTACAGCCAGCTCTTCCTCAATCACGCCGCAACCCAGGCAGACATCTTCTTCATAAAAGACCGCGTACTGCCCCGGAGCAATGCCCTGATCGGCGGCGTCCAGAGTAACGTCCAAAAAATCAGAACCCGGGACGATTGTGCAGTGATAGAAGTGTTCTCCGTGTCGGACCTTCACTCGTAGCGCGGACGACTCCGGGGACCGCAGCCAGTTGAGCCGGGAAACCCGAAAGGAGTTGCGGGGCTTGTCTTCGGTGAAGTAATCCCGGGAGACCAGCACCCGATTGTTTTCCAGATCTTTTTTGACGACATACCAGGGACCGCCGGAAAGCCCGAGCCCCTGTCGTTGGCCAATCGTGTAAAACCAGACGCCACTATGTTCGCCCAGGACCGCGCCGGTTTCGAATTCGACAATCGGGCCGGGCCTTTCACCCAGATGATGACGCACAAAATCTCGAAAGCTGATCTTGCCCAGAAAACACAGGCCCTGACTGTCGGGGCGACTCTGGTTCGGTAGATTGAGCTGCCCGGCCATCTCGCGCACTTCCCGCTTTTCCAGGGAACCAATGGGAAATTCTGCCCGCGCCAGCTGAGCCGCGCTCAGGTTCGCCAGAAAATAGGTCTGATCCTTGAAGGCATCTTTCGCCAGAGTGAGCCGCGCGTCACCATCGGCCCGCCCTACACGCGCGTAGTGTCCGGTGACGACGCGCTCAAATCCAGGCTCAATCGCGTCCAGAAAGGCCCCGAATTTGACGTGCGTGTTGCAGAGCACGTCGGGATTCGGTGTGCGGCCGCTTCGAATCTCGACCAGTGCGTGCTCAATGACTCGGTCCCAGTAAGCGCGTTGCACGGAAATCACTTCCAGCGGCACGCGCGCCTCTTCGCAAACTGCACGGACGTATTCCAGGTCCTCTTCCCAGGGACATTGACCCAGGTACTCCAGCTCGTTTTCCAGCCACACTTTCAAATAGAAAGCGCGCACATCGTGCCCGGCCTGCCGCACAAGGTGCAAAGCGACCGAACTGTCCACACCTCCGGAAACAAGCGCCGCAACCTTCATACTGAAGTCAGAAAAATCGGCCCCGGCGGGGCTGACGACAAAAAGGCGCTGCGCCCGGCCGGGCAAATGTTCCGGCCCTGAAAAACCGGGCCTATTGACCGGGAGTGAGATAGTCGATGCGTGTCACGAGGGAACCCTGCATTTTGAGTCCCAGATTCCATCCCGAGTTCAGGTGAGCGTCCAGTCTTTCCAGCTCCTGAAGGCAGGCCGCGGGCGCACCACAATGATAGTGCACGGCATGGCTATCGGAATGAAAGGCCCACACGCCCGGGTGGGTCATGATGATCGTCACGAACAGTCGGCCGTCGATCTGCTCGGAGACCACATGGCTGACATAACGCCGATTGGTCACACGGTAATCAAAACTACTTCCAACGGATGGGTATTCGGCCTGAACGGAATAAGGCGCGAACGACAGCACAGCCAATATCAAACAAAACAGCCACAGCCGGGCAGAACCGCTACTGAGCGTCATCACGGGCGCGCTTTTTTTGAATAAGGACGTCCAGATTTTTCAGAGCATCGGGTGAGCTTTCGGCGGCCCGGCGGTTCTGCTCCTGGATCTCGCGATAGACTTCCGAACGATGCACGGATACGTGCCTGGGCGCGCGAATGCCCAGCTTGATCTGATCACCTTTCATGTCCACGACGACGACTTCAATGTCGTCGCCAATCATGATCGATTCGTTTATCCTTCGCGCCAGAACGAGCAAGTTAGCCTTCCAGTTGATCCATGATGGATACTCGAACCACGTGCGCATCGTCTCCCGAAATCACCTGGCGGCCGATGCGTTCGTCTGTATTGACCAGTATGGGGCCCTGCAGGTTTGCCGTCATCTTTTCCGGATGATCCCGGGGAATCGTTACAATAAGATAGATGGTGCAGTCTTCGACTTTCTCGACCTTCAGCTGCTCCAGGTCCGAACGCATGAGTACCGGTCGGTATGCCTCTTTAAGAAAGAGGTGCGGCTCAATCACAATAAACGCCAGGTCGGGTCGGGCGGTTGATTGCAGCCACTTGAACGGCGAGTCCGGTCGCTCACCAAGCAGCGCGAACTCACGCACGTCCGAAAAGCCGAACAGGCCGTCCGGGAACTGAATGTTTTCGGCCGGGTTGATCTCGACCGTTCCGAGCGCTCTGGTTGCTAGCTGGGGCATTCCTTAGTTCACTCCCTTATCTCTAACGCAAGAAGTCCATCAGTTGGGGCCGAATGATGCGGGCGCCAATGTTCAGAGCGTACTGGTGCACGGTCTCCAGCCACTTCAGATCAATGATGGCTTCGGGCACGTCTACGCCTTCGCTCTTTGCCAGCAGTTCGGTCATAAAGGTCTGATCCCACGAAACCCGACGATCGTGCTCTTCCACACGATTCTGACGCGCCCCTATTTCCGCGCGATAGCGCAACAGGTTGTTCAGGGCTTCGTCAAGGTTTGCCAGGTCGTTGCCTGAAATTTCCAGCTGATCACCGGCCATCAGGTCATCACGCAACTTGATCATGAGGTCAAAGACGCTTCGCCCGCTGACCCGTGCCGATTCCGCGTAGTTGCCGGGCGGCTCCGAATGTCCTTCGTTGATCATGCCCAGATCTCTGAGGGCGGTGCTGTCGCCAACGTCTTCCAGCCATATTTCATGCGGTGACGTGGTGTGCAAAGACAGGCTATCCTGACCAACTTTGCTGGCTTTCACTTCAATATTCGAATTGTTGATCTTGTCGATGATGTCGTCGATCGTATCCCCGGCGGCCACACGAATGTCCACACCGTCAATGCGAAAGACCTGTTCGCGATCGGCCACATAGCCCGATCCATCCTGACTGGAGGTAACAGTCATGTTGGTGCCCCAGAAGACACGGTTACCGGGCAGGTTTACATCGATGTACTGACCGCGTTCAACCTCGCGCAGTTGCATGCCGATGTCACCCCGATAGCGAACAGCCGTGATCATGTTTTCGGTGCCGAGACCGGTCAATCCGGGCACGCTCGCCTGCAAAGTCTCAAAGGGCTCTTCTTCGGCCTGGTGACCGCTGAAAAGATACCGTCCCGTGGCATCGCGGCCGTTGCCGGTCTGAATCATCTGTCGCAAATGCTGGTCCACTTCACGGGCGATGGCGTTGCGCAATTCAAAATGGTCGTCACCCTGATAGATGCCATTCGAGGCCTGGACCGCAAGAACGCGCACACGTTGCATAATCTCCGTGAGGCTGCCCAACTGTCCGTCCATATGATTGAGCCGCGACTGGGCATTCGTCAGGTTGTTCTCGAACTGCTCCAACTCGCTTACTCGAGTCCGGAAGTACATCTGGTTCGTGGCGCCCGACGGATCGTCCGCGGGCCGCCGAATGCGCTGACCGGTCGCCAGCTGATTCTCCACGCGGTCCATCTCCATCTGGTGGCGTGTTACGTTACGCACCAGCTGGCTATTTTTCATTATGTCTGTTATTCGCATCATGGTCTATATCCCTGCCTTTATCCGCGTCCCAGTCCGAGAATCGTTCCGAGCATGTCGTTGATGGTGCTGATGATACGCGCCGCGGCGTTGTAGCTGTGCTGGTACTGCACCATGTTCGACATTTCTTCGTCCAGACTGACGCCCATCACACTCTGCCGGCTCTGGTTCAGAGCCACGAGGTTGTCCTTGTGTCGCTCCACGGCGTCGCGGGCCAATCGGGCGTCGGTGCCGAGCCGCGCCACAACGTCGTTGTAAAACTCTTCCGCGTTGGCGGCGCGACCGAACATGCTCTCGCGCTGCTTCAGCGCCTGAGCAATCAGAAGGGCGTTGGAACCATCGAGGGCGCCTCCGGGGGTGTTGTAATCCCCGGTACCGCCGACGTCCCGGCCTCGCGCCGCCGCAATGCTGGCCGGATCGCGCCGCACGTCGTCGCTGAGAACCAGATGAGACGCCGGGTGAAAGATGGGCGTAAGCGTAATATCCTGCAACGGAGAGCGCAGCTTTACAAGTTCGTCCAGCCGGCGAAAGTCAAAGGCACCCGCCTCGCCCGAGGCGTTTAGAATACCGCCGTAGCCCACCAGCAGTTCGCCCGAGTCCTCCAGGTGGCGAATCATGAAGTTTGTACGCCGATCATCGCTGGAGGTCGTGGCCTTGAGGGCCAGCTGGTTGTCGTGGCTCATGTAAGCGACCACACCGGCCTCGCTATCGTTTATGCGCCGAATAACCTCGTTTAAGGTGTCGTCCTGAGAATAGTCGATGCGAACCTCGGTGTTGCTGTCGTCGTTGCGGTAGAAAGACAGCGTGCCGGCAAAACCCAGCCGTCGATTCGGATCGACGGTGTTCGTTCCGGTTACGCGAAAAATCGAAGTCAACTCTGCGGTGCCGTCGCCGTTTAGGTCGTAGTTCGCGGATGCGTTTTGAATTTCGTAAGTAGCCCGGGCGTTTGCGCTCAGCGGACGGACCTCAAAGAAGTCGCGGTTGGTGGTGCCGTTCAGTCCGAAGCCGTCCCGGTGCACTTCATTTACAATATCCGCGAGATTCACCGCGAATGTATCGACCGCGTCAATGCGCTCCGGTATCGCATGATCGCGCATGTCGAGCACTCCCAGCAAATGACCGCTATTCAGGATCACTTTCTTCTCGTTGTGCTCCCAGATGACGTTCACCATGCCCTCGTTCGAAGAATCGGGCACGGTCGTCAGCCGCCGCTGGATCTCGCCCTGAACGAGCGCCTGTTCTCCAATAAAGACAAAGAGTTCATCGCTATCCCCCCGACCAACGCGCACATTGACCAGCTTCGAAAGTTCCTCAAGAGCCGCATCGCGACGGTCCGAAAGGTCATTGGCCTGATCCCCCAGAGCCTCGATTTTTAGAATGCGTTCGTTAAGGTCCCTAATAGTGGAGGCCAGGCTGTTGATTCGGTCCACGTCGGTGATGACTTCTTGATTCGCACGTTCGCGCAGACGCGCCAGCTTCTCGTAAACATCCTGCACGCGGGTGGCGAGGGCCTGTGCGCGGGTCAAAACCACGCTTCGGTGTGAAAGATCGGACGGAAAGTTGTTCAGCTCCTGCCAGCCCCGCCAGAAGTCATCGGTCAGAGTGCGCAGGGTATTGTCCGAAGGTTCCCCCCAGATGTTTTCCATCTGAGACAGGTACACATCGGCCGCCTGCCAGTAATTCGAATGGTTCTCGGCGTCAATGATCTGGTCGTCATAGAACGTGTCGCGGATGCGCTCCACGCGCGCCACCTGGGCGCCCTGGCCCAGTTGCCCGGCGACCATGGCCCGATTCAGGGCAGGCTCGTAGAGCGGATCCATGCTTTCCATGGTGACCCGCTGGCGGGCGTAGTTGGGGTTGTCGGCGTTGGAGATGTTGTGGCCGGTCGTGTTGATCGCAGTCTGATGCACGAACAGACCGCGTTTCCCGATTTCCAGGCCTCCGAATGTAGATCCCATAATGAGCTCCCGGGAAGGCATGCCTCCCCGATACTCTCATCGGTTCTCTGGCCCAAGTCATAAGCCAAAAAATGCAAGGCCCCGCCCTGTGCATTGTTTTGCATTTGGTCTTTTCAGGAGTAATTGCACAGTGACATCATGGAACCGCAACCGGCCTGGAGGGAGTTGCTCTCGAGTTTTCCTGACTTTCGCCATTTCCTGCTCGGTCGCTTCCTGGTTACCATCTCGGTGCAGATCCAGACCGTGGTTGTGGGCTGGCAGGTGTATGACCTTACCGGCGATCCGTTGTCTTTGGGTTTGATTGGTCTTTGTGAGGCCGTGCCGCACCTGGGAGTGGCCCTGATCGCCGGTTATGTCGCGGATATCTTTCCGCGACGCAGCATCGTTCTATTCTGTGTGATGGGCCTGACCACCTGCAGCCTTTCGCTATTGACGATTGCACTCGTGCAGCCGGCCGCCCACATAACGATCTTACTTCTGTATGCAACGATTGCGTTCAGCGGTTTTGCGCGCGGCTTTTATGCACCGGCCGCGTTTTCCTGGATGGCGCAGATGGTTCCTCCGCACCATTACCCGACCTCCTCCTCGCTCGGAAGTGGGACCTGGCAACTGGCGGCCATGAGCGGTCCCGCGATCGGCGGTTTGCTCTACGGCTACTTCGACCTGGAGAGCGCCTATCTGGCAGACTTTCTACTGGCGAGCCTGGCCTTGCTGGTCTTTGCTTTCACCGGACCCTATCCTGTCGCCGGCGCCCGCCGCACAGGCAGCGTGGCAAGCACCATGCTGGAAGGTGTACGTTTTGTCTGGAAGACCCGGCCCGTGCTCGGAGCGATCAGTCTGGATTTGTTTGCGGTCTTGTTCGGCGGTGCGGTCGCGCTGTTGCCGGTATATGCTAAGGACATTCTGCACTGTGGCCCGGAGGGGCTGGGACTCCTGCGCGCGGCCCCGGCGGTTGGTGCCCTGGCGATGGCGTTTGTGCTTGCTGCCCGCCCGCCCATTCATCGGACCGGGCGCAAGATGCTCTGGAGTGTGTTCGCCTTCGGACTTTGCATGCTTGCGTTTGGAATCTCAACAAACTTCTATCTCTCGCTCGGGCTTTTGCTACTGAGTGGCGCGTTCGATAACGTGAGCGTGGTCGTTCGAAGCATGACCATGCAGATGCTGACGCCGGACAGCATGCGCGGCAAAGTTGCGGCCGTGAACACCATATTCATTGGAGCCTCAAACGAGATCGGCGCCTTTGAGTCGGGTGTGACCGCTCGCTGGATGGGCACCGTGCCGGCCGTCGTTTTTGGAGCCGGCATGACTCTGGTAGTAGTCGTAGTGGCATCGTTTTTGTTTTCGGATCTCCGGCGCCTGGACTTCAAAGAGAGCGGGCAGCGGGATAGCACATGAGACGCTACCTGTTTATGCGCCATGCGGCGCCCATCAACGACGAGGGTTCGTTTCATTTGAGCGCGTTTCGTCGGGATATGCGGGCGGAGATGGACGAAGTTCTTTCCGCACGCGGCATTTCTCAGGCCGTCCAGGCCGCCGAAGCGATGCGGACCCAACAGATCCAGATCGTGGTTACGTCGGACATGAAACGGGCAGCACAAACCGGTCAGATCATTGCAGAAGAACTGGCGGCGCAATGCATCGTGTTGCCCGGTCTGCGCGAAATCGCGCCGGGAGAAGCGCCGGGCCGCGCCGGTCGGCTTGTCTTGCCGCTACTTGATCCACGCCTGCCACGCTTCGTCAGGCGCACCGCCGGCCAGTTGCTGGCCGCATATCTCAGTCTGCGCTACATCTGGTCCTGGCGCCGCGGGCTGAATCGCGACGGCGAGACGATCGAAAAAGTCCGCACGAGAGTTGAAGCGGCTCTGAGAGCACTGGATCAACGACCGGAACGCACGATATTGGTTGTCGGTCACGGATTCTGGATCTTGTTTCTGGCGCTCATGCTTACAAAACCACACCGGCGCCTGATTCTGCGCTGGGTCAAGAACTGCAGCGTAACCGAAATAGCGACCGACGAACAGGGAAATCGAAGGCTGCTCTATTTTGCGCGGCCGGCGGGAGATGCGCCTGCACGGGTCGAAAGCTGAAGTTGGGGGCTCCGGCTGAGAAGGGCGGGAGCCAGACGACACCCGGGCTCGAGCCGGCGCGGAGTTGGGAGTCTACGGTGGACGATGCAAGGGTGGCTGCCGCCGGCCGCGCAAATGCGCCTCCAAAATAACAAGAGCGGAGGTGCACTTTGCGTGTCGCGGCGCGAGTGTTTCCGAACGGCCGTTGCCCTGTGGCCGTCTTCGATTCCTGGCGTTCCGCCTCGGTATACCGCGCGCAGTCGTGCGTTGTTTCTGTGTCGGCCGCACCCGCGGCAAAGGACTTTGTGTCCGAACAACACTCGATCTATCGCTTTTGGCGGGTCGAAATTCTGGGAACTTGAGGCGGCCGGTTCTTTGACGGCGGACGCGCAGATTGGCGTACGTTGACCGGACTCTCGATCGATCGGCTACGCGAGCCCGACTCTCGATCGGCTGGTTCCCTTAGGACTCAGCCACTGATGACGGTGCTCAGGCGTTGGCGTTTAAGAGAATCGAATTTGCCGGACCGCGACGGGTCCGTTTGTCCCCCGGCTGATAGGCGTCTTTCTCGGGTTGGGCGGCTTCCTGAATGTCCGCGAGGACACGTTGAATAGATTGCGATGTCGTCACCAGGAGCAATTGATTCTCCTGATTCAGGGCGTAGAGATCGGTCAGTTCCGCACGATACCGACCGGCGAGTTCCATGAGGCGCGTGGCCTCTTTATCTTCCAGGCCGGCCAGCCGTCGTTCGAGGTCCCGCAGACTCAGGCTTTCACTTTCGGTCGGCCCCAGGTTGTCCCAGACGGCGCGCATGGCCCGGCTGCGTTCTTCGGCCAGCCGGTCAATCTCAACGAGCCAGCTTTCGGATTTGGAAGTCAAGAGCGCCAGCCGCTTTCCGTCACCCTTCATAATCGCCCGGTTCTTTTCCTTCTCGGTTTCCCGGGCAGCGCGAATCAATATCAGTTCCGCCGCAAAGAAGTCCGCCAGTTGTTTCATCGCCGTTTGTGCCATCAGTCTTCCCCTGATGGACCTATCGGCCGAACGATGGCGTTCCTGAGCAAATTTGACGGCGCTCCGGTAATTTGGTTGACCATTGTTCCCGAAAGCGAGGCACTCAGACACTTCCCATCGGAGTTCTCTATCCATGAAATCATTTCTGAATACTACCCTGGCTCTTACTGGCTTTGCGGCCGCGCTTGCGATGGCCTGCGGCGGTGGTAGCAGCTCCCGGGAGTCACGCCTGGTAGAGGCGGAGTGTCGCCGCGGTGAGATTACCGTTTTTGGCGAAGCGCCCATTTACACCAGCGTGGGCACCGCCCGCGAGAAGGCCCGCACCGACGCCTGTCGTCGGGCGGTCTCGACCTGCATCGGTTCAGAAGTTGCCCAGGCGTCGGGTACCATGGACGCCCAATCGATCGGCAGCGAAATCTTCACCCAGGCCCAGGGCATCTGCCGCAACGATGAGGTCGTCGAAGAAGAGCAGTACAATCTGGACACCATCAAGATGCTGCGCCTGTTCGTGCGCTTCACCGTCGATCCTTCCGACATCAGCAACCGCATCGACACCATGCAGAACCTGGTGGGCAACCCCAAGGTCATGGTTCTCATTCGCGAAGAGTGGAATTTGCCCAGCGGACGACGCGTGTTCGGTTTCAGTTCCTCCCAGGGCAAAGCGGCCCCCCTGGTGCGTGACTACCTGGTGAGCAAGGGCTACACCGTGCTCGACCCGGGCCAGATCGCACGTCGCATACCGAACGAAGACGCCGTGGCCCAGAATCCGACCCTGCTTGCCGAAAGTATCAAGGATGCCGCCGCCGAAGCGGGCGCGGATGTTCTGATCATTGGACATATCCGGACCTTCCCGCAGCAGATTGCCACGACCGGTCCTTTCAAGAGCTGTGAAGTACAGGGCAACGTCCAGGCGATCGCGCTCTGGGGTGACGGTCGGGTACTGGCCGAGTACACCGAACGCGAAGCCGGGGCCCAGGTCAGCGACGAAGGCGCGGCGGCAAACGGAGTCACCTGGTGGACGGTTGGAAAAGACGACCGACGACCATCGGGTTTCGCACCCTGGATCCACAACCGGCTCTCGCTGGAATGGGGCGCCATGACGCGCAACAATCAGATCAAAATGCGCATCGTCGGAATGGACGATGTCGAAAGGGGCATCTTCCTGGACGACCTGAAAGAAGCCACCAACGTTCGCAGCATCGATGAGGTGAGCTACAGCCAGCAGGAAACAGTCTGGGATGTGCGTTATCCCGGTCGCTCTTTCGCTCTGGCCGACACGATTGGCTTTTATGGCGATAATCCGAACATCTTTCGTGCCCTGCGCGAAAACTGCAAAACCATCCGGGTGACCCGCGTAAAACGCGGCGAGATCGATCTCGAATTTGTGGGCGGCGGTTGCGGTGGCTGACCTGAACTGGCGGGCTCGATCTGACGTATTTCTTGCGGCGCGCGTTTTGCCCGCCGTCCTGCTCGCCCTTCTTTTGCTGGCCGGCGGGTGCGGCGAGACCGCCCGGGCCAATGGCGACGAGAGCATTCGCATTCACATCGGCGGCGTGCCCCTGGAAGTCGAAGTTGTCGCGAGCCCCTCGGCCCGCCAGCGCGGTCTGATGTATCGGGCGGAGCTGGAACCCAACCACGGCATGCTCTTTGTCTTTCCGGACACAGAGCAGCGCTCTTTCTGGATGAAAAACTGCCTGATTCCCCTGGATGTGGGCTTCTTTGACGAACGCCCCTTTCTACTAAATGTGGAGACCATGCAACCGGACGATGGCGTGGGTCGCTGGAATTCCCGCGGACCGGCCCGCTACGCGGTAGAGACCAATGCCGGCTGGTACGAACGCAATCTGATTCGGCGCGGCGCTCGTCTGGAACTGCCGAATCCAATCGAAGCCTATTAGTTAGCTCGTCCGATCAATGGTTCGAGCAACGGAGTCGTGACCCGGGTTCGTGAAGGCGGTTGAATGGAGCCGAAAACCGGACTAGAACAGAACTTCCTGTCGCTCGCCCGATACAACCGGGGCAACACTGGCGGCGGCCAGGCCCCTTTCGCGCGCCACAACGATGGAATATCGCGTGCGTTCTCCGAGCACCAGAGGTCGGGCCCGCAAAAAGACCCGTCCGTACTTGAAGTGCTCAATCATTTCCAGTTTGGCGAAATCCCGATCGCAGAGGGCCCTTGCTTCTTCCTCTCGCAGGCAATCGTAGAACGGAAGCACGTCGCGGTAAAACCAGGCCATGGGGTGGGCCACAAGTTCGTCAGAGAACACGTCCCGCAATGTCCCCGGCACCATACCCGGGTCGATGGCCGGAGATTTGGACCGGCGCTCGCCCAGAAATCTATACAGTCTTAGAATACGCTCACGCTCGGAGCGAGCGGGTTCCAGGATGCCCAACCAGCGTTCCCACGCCTTGCGCTCCCGGGCGCCCAGGCGACTGATCTGAGAAAGCAGATAATCTTCTTTGCGAAAGGCCGGATCGGAACAAAGCAGGTCCATGGCTTCCCCGCTGAGACAACAGATGTCTTCCCGGGGCCAGAGCGTGTAGGGATTACGCAGGAGATCGGCGCGCTGCGAGCTGCCCACCGGAGCCTGCACGACGCCAAAACATTCCAGCAGCAGGTCCAGATTCTCACGCAAACCGAGCCGAATCAGCACTTCCAGGGGGCTTCCGGCGCGCTCGTAGCTGGCGCGGATGGTCCGCTTCAGGCGTTCCTGGCTTACACCGGGGCTGAGAATGATCTTCAGATTTTTTTGAATACGACGGACTTCGATCTCGGGCAATTCTTGAAACGCATCGGCCAGGTACAAACTCATTGTAGCGCCTTCACCCCTATATCCTTTCGGTAAAAAGTCCCCGGCGCCACGACCTTTTCCAGCCGTGCATAAGCGCGCTCCCGGGCATTCCGCAACCCGGAGCCGAGTGCGGTCAGGCCGAGAATGCGGCCGCCCGTGCTGAGAATGCGCCCGCCCTCGCGACGCGTTCCAGCATGGAAAAATATTATGTCACTTTCAGCGCTGTCAATGTTTTTTAGCTCAATGCCCTTCTTATAACTGCCTGGATAGCCGTCGGCCGCGAGCACTACGACCAGGGCCGCTCCAGGATGGAAATTCAGGGTTCGGTTGGGCGCGAATCGGCCACTGGCGGCCGTCTGAGCCAGTTCCCCCAGATCCTCGTTCAGCAGCGGCAGCAGGGCCTGGGTTTCCGGGTCGCCGAAGCGCACGTTGAACTCCACCACCCGGACCCGCCCTTCGTGAATCATGAGCCCGGCGTAGAGCAAGCCACGGTATTCGTGTCCATCGGCCTGCATGCCCGCCACGGCCCGGTCCAGGACCTGCTCCTGGACCGTTTGCATCACCGCCGCATCCATCATGGGCACCGGGAGATAAGCGCCCATTCCCCCGGTATTGGGCCCCTGGTCTCCATCGAAGGCGCGTTTGTGGTCCTGAGAGGCCAGAAGCGGCAATGCCCGCACACCGTCGCAGATCGCAAACACCGAGGCTTCTTCGCCGGGCAAAAACTCTTCAATCACCACCCGGCGTCCGGCCTCCCCAAAACGGTCCCGTTCCAGTCGGTCACGCAGGGCCTGCTCGGCCTCCTGCCGATCCATCGCCACGACCACGCCTTTGCCCTGGGCCAGGCCATCGGCCTTGATCACAATAGGGGGTTCGAGGCCCTCACAATATTCCAGGGCCGGTCCAATGGCTTCAAACACGCGGGAAGCGGCAGTCGGAATTCCGTGCCGCTCCATAAAATCTTTGCTGAAGGCCTTGGAACCTTCCAGCCGGGCCGCCGCAGCCCGGGGCCCAAAGACGGGGCATACGGAGCTCAATGCATCCGAGATTCCATTTACAAGCGGGTCTTCAGGACCGACCACGACCAGGTCATAACGCTCCTGCTCCACGTGACGCCGCAACCCGGGCAGGTCGGAAAGATTGAGCCCCGCTATCAGGCTGTCTTCGGGAAAGCCGCCGTTGCCCGGAAAGGCACGCAGGTCAGAAACGCGCTGACTCTTGCGCAACTTCCAGTAGAGGGCGTGCTCGCGCCCGCCGGAGCCGAGAAGCAAAACCTTCATGAGACCATCACCTACCGCGAACCGATGCGCACAAGTCGATCCAGAGCCGAACGCACCGCCGCCAGACGCTCTTCGGTCTCGCCCAGCTTCTGGCGCTCCTTTTCCACGACATCTGCCGGGGCGCCGTTCAGAAATCCGGGATTCTCAAGTTTCTTCTTTCCCGTCCCGAGCAGCTTTTCCAGGCGCTGCTGCTCCTGGTGCAGACGACCGGTCTCCCGGGCAACGTCCAGCACACCCTCAAGAGATACAAACACCTGACCTTCGCGGAAAGATTCCATGGCATCGAAGGGCCCGGGCTGGTAGTCGGCCGCCACCACTGCTTTTTCAATTTTTGCCAGGCGGTCTATGGCTGCAGCCCGGCCCTGGATCATTGCGGCCAGTTCCTGATCTGCCGAAGCCACAACGATGCTGACCTTTCTGTCCGGTGCGATGCCCATCTCCGCACGGATCAATCGGACGGCGCCGATTACATCTTGCAGCAAAGCCAGGCTACGGGCCGGAGCCGCGGCGGCCGCCGGAAGTTCCAGAACCGAAGGCCAGGGATTTGTCATGAGGAACTGCTCTCGATCGCTGTGGCGTTCCTTCCAGTGGCTGAGATGGTGATACAATTCTTCGGTAATATAGGGCATAAACGGATGCAGCAACGCCAGGCAGTTCTCCAGGACAAAAAATGCGACCTGCCGGGCGCTCTCAGCGGAAGTTTCACCCATCTTGCCAAAGATACGCGGCTTGATGAACTCGATGTACCAGTCGCAAAAGGTTCGCCAGGTGAACGAATAGATCTCTTCCGCGGCCTGCTGAAAACGATACGCCGATAGCGCGTCGTCCACAGACTGAATCGCCCGATTCAATTCGGTAAGAATCCACGAGTCCTCGGCTTCGAGTTCGAGCCCGAGCAGGGCCGACTGATGCGGAACCGCCTTGAACGCACCGGGCAGGTTCATTGTCACGAAGCGACTGGAATTCCAGATCTTGTTGGCAAAGTTCTGGTAACCCTTAAGACGCTGTTCTGAGTAGAGCGCGTCTTTGTTTTCGGGCAGAGTTGCCATTAGAAAAAAGCGAAAGGCGTCGGCTCCGTATTCTTCTACGGCCTTAAGCGGATCGACGACATTGCCAACTGTCTTGGACATTTTACGTCCGTGTTCGTCGCGCATGAGGCCGTGGATGTATACTTCACGAAAAGGCGGCGCGTCCATGAAGTGCACGCCCATCATGATCATACGGGCTACCCAGAAGAAAATGATATCAAAACCCGTGACCAGGACCGTGGTGGGATAATAGGTTTTCAAATCTTCGGTCTTTTCCGGCCAGCCCAGAGTGGAGAAGGGCCACAAGGCCGAAGAAAACCAGGTGTCGAGCACGTCCTCGTCCTGACGCAACTCGACCGCGCGCCCGTAGTGCTCGCGGGCGGCCTGAGCCGCCGCTTCCTCGCTTTCGGCAACGAAGTAGTGGTCATCGGGTCCGTACCAGACTGGAATTCGATGCCCCCACCAGAGCTGGCGAGAAATACACCAGTCCCGGATCTCTTCCATCCAGTGAAAGTAGGTGCGTTCCCATTGTCGGGAGACGAAGCTCACCGAACCGTCCCGAACAGCCTGCATGGCCTTGTCCGCCAGCGGCTGCACTCGCACGTACCACTGAGTGGAAACCATCGGCTCCACAACAGCGCCGCTGCGGTGTGATCGCCCGACTGCCATCTTGTGGGCTTTCTGGCCGCGCTCCAGGCCCGCTTCCGCAAGGGCTTCCTTGACGGCCTTACGCGCTTCGTAGCGATCAAGACCCGCAAAGCGACCGCCGTTCTCGTTGATAGCGCCGGTTTCGGTAAGGATCGTGATGAATTCCAGATTGTGCCGGCGGCCCGTCTCGTAGTCGTTGGGGTCGTGAGCAGGAGTTACTTTCACAGCCCCCGAGCCGAACTCCGGATCGACCAGTTCGGCATCGCCGATAATACGAATCTCCCGTTCCAGAAAGGGATGCCGCACTGTCTTTCCGACCAGTGCCTTGTAGCGGGCATCGTCCGGATGTACGGCAACTGCGGTGTCTCCCAGCATGGTTTCGGGACGGGTGGTGGCCACGACGATCTCTCCGGAACCATCGCTGAGCGGGTAAGCAAAGCTATAGAGTTCCCCCTGAAACTCTTCGTCGTATTCGACCTCAAGATCAGAAAGTACAGTCCGCATCACGGGATCCCAATTGACCATCCGGGTGTCGCGGTAAATGAGCCCGCTTGCGTGTAGCTCCAGAAAAACCCGCCGCACGGCCGCCGAAAGGCCGTCGTCCATCGTGAATCGCTCGCGATTCCAATCCAGGGAAAAGCCCATCAATCGCTGCTGCCGAACGATCTTGCCGCCGGACTCTTCTTTCCATTTCCAGACCGCCCGGACAAAAGCCTCGCGACCGAGGGCATGCCGATCCTGACCCTCGGCCTGCAGGTTCTTTTCGACCTTCAGTTGGGTTGCGATGCCGGCATGATCCATGCCGGGCATCCAGAGCGCACGCTTGCCGCGTTTGCGGGCGACCCGAATCAAGACATCTTGAATCGTCTGATCGAGGGCGTGACCGACGTGTAGTTCGCCGGTGACATTGGGGGGCGGGATAACGATGGTGTAGGGTTCACCGTCGTCGTTGCCGCCGTAGTCGGGGCTGAAAGCTCCGCTCTTTTCCCAGCGCTCGTACCAACGAGCTTCCACTTCCTGGTGGTCATACCGCGAGCCGAGCTCAACTGCCATGCTGACCAGCGATCCTGGCCTTATCTGCCTCGTAAAACTGAAAACTGCTCATCGAACTCCGAGCGCACCTCGGCTTCGGTCTTTCCATAGATGGGATCGCAGGGGGACGCTCGGGGTTCCCGCAAGCGCAGATAACGCTCGTAGTCCAAAGTGCCGTCGTCCCGCACGAAATCCCGGTCCAGAAAGTGCCGCTCTCCCAGATAGACATTGGAAGCCGCATCGCAGGGTTCCGGGGGAGTCACCTCGTCCCAGAGTCCCTCTTTCAGATCCCGACAACTTGCGAAAGCCATCCAGGCGATACAAACACACAATTGACCCGTTCGGTTGAGCATAACGTTACCGGCTCCGCAGAGCCGCCTTGTTAGTATCGCACCCGGGAAGGCCCGGAGCAAGAAGGGCTACGCCAAAAAAAATCCCGCCCAGGGCTTGCCAAACTACCGCCGGATCCCTTACATACGAATGATGACATATACCTACCAGGGTATATGTTGCGAACGAGAGTGAAAGGAAGGAAGTTATGGCACAGGCAACAAGCGACGCCAGCTTTGAAAGGGACGTCCTGCTGTCCGATCGGCCAGTACTCGTCGATTTCTGGGCGGAGTGGTGCGGGCCCTGCCGCATGCTCGGGCCCATACTGGATCGAGTGACGGTCGAACTTGCTGGCCGGGCACGGGTTCTGAAGCTGAACGTAGATGAAAATCCGGTCGTGGCGCGACGCTACGGCATCAGCGCGATTCCCACAGTCCTTGTGTTTCATAACGGCCGCGTGGCCCAACAGATCGTGGGCGTGCGACCGGAGCGGGCCTATGTCGAGGCGGCCCGCGTTGGCGCCCCGACCTAACACAAGCCAAATAAATTAAATTGACCCTGTCGGAGAACAGTGGCAGAGTTTCCCCCGCTGAGCCTTTCGGCCTGGAGATGTTTCGTTGAGCTCAATCCCGGTACCGTTGCCCTTCACTGATCGTCGGCGCCGCATTCGAAGGCCACTGAGTTTGATTCTGGTCGGCCTTTTGATGCTGGCCCTGCCGATCATCAACTACGTAAACATCGCTTTCGTCCTGCACCTGCCGCTGCACGTCTACGAACTCATTTTCGGAACACTGGAACCGTACGAAATGGTGCTGCTTCTTGCGCCAATCCCGGTCGGAATCGGACTGCTCCTGGTGAAGCGCTGGGGCTGGTGGCTCTTCCTGGTGTTCTCGCTGGCGATGATCCTCTACAATGCGGTCGTGTTTGCCGTCCGACCGGCCGTCGAGAATCTCGGCGCGCTGATCCTGGCGGTTATCGGCCTGGTGGCCATGGCCTACGTGCTCCGACCCGACATCAGCGCCCCTTATATGAAGATGTATCCACGGGGCTGGCGCGGGCAGAAAAGAAAGCCGATCTCCGCCCGCATCAGGGTGGATGGTCAGGAGCTGGAAGCGCTCGACGCGAGTGTGCGGGGCGTGTACGTGCGCTGGAGCGGTTGCGACAGGGAGCCCGGAGAGGCGACGCGCGTAAGGCTCAGACTGGGTGAGGAAGACTTCGAGTTGGATGCCGGAATCGTTCGTGTGGATCGACTGGGCGCCGGTCTTGCGTTTCGAAACCTGGACTCCGCCGTGGAACGCCGGCTGCAAAAGGCCCTTCGGCGCGCGTCTTAGCTAGACTGTCAGATCCAGAAAGAGGCCCGGGCTTGCGCCCTCGGGTCGTCCAAAGGCGCGCGAACTGTAGTCAGAAGTGACCCCCCGCAGCTGTTCCAGGGAGAGACCGGACCGCTCGGGCGAAAAGCGCGGGGCAACCGCGGCCGTTGGCTGGATGGCCTGGTTGCTGTAACGATGCACGGGATAGACAAAGACTCCCGGCATACGCGAAACATTCTGCGAACCCCCGTCAATGCGCATGTTCTGATTATCGACTGGCGGACGACGAACTTGACAGGGCTGTGCATGCGTCGGGGGCTGTGACGATGGTTCGGATCCCGAATTTGTTCCGGAGCAAGACCGGTTTACGCCTGCTTACCGGAGTTGCATTACTGGCGTGCTTCTGCACTCCCCCCTGGCAGCGAACAAATGGGTTTATCGACCGCAATGATTTGCCTCTGAACATCACGCCATTGCGCGGCGGAGTCTGGTTGATCCAGGACTTCAATTACTACCCCACAAACCAGGTCATGTACATCGATCCGGACGAAGGCGCGGTTTTCGTGGACGCCACCTGGACCTACAAGGGCGCCCGCCAGATTCTATGGAAGGCCGCGGCAAATACCCGCGGTGACTTTCTGGCCGTAGTGCTTACGGGCTTTCCGCTCTTTCGCACCGGCGGGCTCGATCCCTTCGCAACCCATCGCATGGCCATTCTCATGCAACGGCAAACCCCGCGACTGATGCGCGAGAACTGGGACCTGATGCAGGATGAGATGCTGCGCTCGTTTTCCAGCTGGCGCCGCTTCGATCCGGTGCCCGCGACGGTGCTGTTCGATCGATCGGTAGGGCTTCTGGAAGACCGGGTCCATCTGTACCATTTTGGTCCGGCGTTTACGCCCGATAGCGTGATCGTGCACTTCCCGCAGGAACGCGTAATTTACGCCGGTAGCGTACTCAGCGACCCGCCCGTGTTCATGGACCATGCCGTGCTTGATGGCTACGACCACGTTCTTGACGAAATTGAGAAGCTGGACTTTGACCTGATCGTAAGCGGCCACGGTGAACCCCTGCGGGACCGAACCTTTGTGGAAACCGTGCGAGAACGCGTCCGCCGCCTGCGAACACGTGGATAACTTTTTTCCTGGCGCGTCGAAAAAGCGCTACAGAGTCCAGCCGGAAGGCCGATTCACTTATCAGGGCCCACCTGCATGGATGCAACGGGGCTGGTTTTGCACGGAGGCAAGCATGTTACACGAACAGTACGAAGATCTGGATCCGGATTACCGCGCTACGATCTTCATGGGGCGCTCTCGATTGCTGTCCAGCGTCGAAAGTCATACGCTACTCCCCGACAACCGTTTGAATGCACGTTCATTGCTTGACGACTCGCAGATGCAGGTCGTCAAGAGGATCAGGACCCGCCGACTGGAACCGGTGCTTGATCGCTTTCAACCGGACTGACCCCGCAGGCCGGCTGTTGAAATAAATTGACAGCTGGCCTCGCCGCCCCACCCACTGGGCCGATGCGAACCAAATTCGTTGCCGGCAACTGGAAAATGTACAAGACACCCTCGGAGGCCGAAAGCCTCGCGAAGGACCTCAAAGAGCGTTTCAGCAAACCGGGCAGAGCCGATATCGTTGTCTGCCCTCCGTTTACGGCCCTTGATCGGGTTAGCAGGGTATTGAGCGGAACTCAACTTCGACTCGGGGCCCAGGACATGCACTGGGAAGACCAGGGCGCTTTCACCGGCAAGGTCTCGCACGACATGCTCAAAGACATCGGCGTTCAGTACGTCATCATCGGGCATTCCGAACAGCGCACCTATTTCCACGAGACAAACGAGACGGTCTGCAAGAAGACCCGCAAGGCGCTCGAAACCGGCCTGGTGCCGATCGTCTGCGTGGGGGAAACCCTGGAACAAAGAGAGGCCAACAAAACCGAGGCCATTGTGCAGTCCCACATCGAAGGCGCCTTTCAGGGTCTCGCGAAAGATCTGGCCCTCGGCGCCATAGTGGCTTACGAACCGGTCTGGGCCATTGGCACGGGCAAGACTGCCACGCCGGCGCAGGCCCAGGAAGTGCATGCTTTCATTCGCGATCTCGTGAAGAAACTGTACGACGCGGACTTCAGCCAGCAATTGCGCATCCTTTACGGCGGCAGCGTCAAGCCGGGTAACGCGGCGGAACTCTTCGGATTACCCGATGTGGATGGCGGCCTCATCGGTGGCGCGTCACTCAAAGGCGAGGACTTCGCCGGCATTGTGGCCGCTGCGAACTAAATCCGGAAAAGCGCCGGGGCGTGCCGTTGCTTGTTCGGGATTGGCCGGCGGCTTCGCATCGTGTCGAGCTGCCGGTCTAGGGCGTCCACTCTGCTCCGGACAACGCGTCAAAAATCCGTATGCTGCCCCCGCGATGCGCAAAGGTGAACACCGGGTACTTCGGATAGCCGGGGCGAAATCGCTGGATGAAGCTGCGGGCCCAACTCGTTGCGAAAGGCTGGTCGTACATCACTCCAAAACTCATACCGCGCGAAAGAATGGGTTCCCGTGTTGTCCCGGCCAGATGCCGCATCAAGTCCCCCAGCCGTGGGTCGGCCGGTAATTCGTCGGGCAGGCTCCGACCAAGCGCCCACAGATCCGCCGTAAACTCGCCCGGGTCGGGTTTGAACAGCACAACCAAGACGCCACCGGGCTCCCGAAGAATGCTCAGCGTGCGCAACAGAGCTTCGCGGTCCGCGGGGGCACCGGGCGGAGGGTCATAGTGAAACCAGAGCACGGTACGATCCTCCCGGTAGGCCCGAAAACGAAGTATGCTATTGCGTGCCGCCTCGTCCGGAGACCTCGCCACCGAATCGGGCACCGCTTCAAGGACCTGACACCCCCGGTCGATCAGCCCGTTTGCTTTCCAGTAGCCCCGTCCACCGTCGTATCCCACGCAGATTGTCCGGAAACCATCGGCGGCAAAGCGACTCCACAACGATCGTCCATCGACACCCAGATACTCTTCAATGCCGTTCAGATCCTGGAATAGCGCCCGCAGGCTGTGCTCAAATCGGTCCGTCGGAAGGCCCTGAGAGAGCGCCCGGAATGCGGGCGCGCTCCGGCGAAACTCGCTGCGCACACCCGGTGGATCACTGCGGCCGAAAGAAAAGAACACGATCGTAGTCCGGCCCGGGGCCACTTCCTCAGAGGCACCGACGAACTCGGCCGGAGTCAGACGCGCGGGCGACGGAACCGCCTGACAAATATCGCGCACATCATAACGCACGCAGGGGTCAGAGTCATCCGGATCCTGCCCTGGCCACCGGGAATTGCCATCGCCGTCGAAATCCAAAAGCGCACCGGCCACCGAAAGAACGTCCGAGGTCACTCCACGCGCCGCCACGATCTGACCGAGAAGGGACGGCCGCGCGGTTCCCGCCAGAAAACCGGCTGGAACGCAGGCCAATAACAGAGCAAGGCTCAATAGCAAGGAGCGCTGATAAGCCTGTAGATGATCCGTCAGCCGACCGCCACGATCGCGCGTCAGAAAGGTGGCAGCGACGGCCCAGTGAACCAAACACAGAACGAAAACAGTGGTCGGTATTCCGTACTGCCGGGCCAGACCGGTCATGCCCAGCCCGGCAACTTCGATGCCATACTCGGTACTGGCGGTGGTCAAAGACAAATCCGGTATGGCGCCCAGAAACTGAAGCACGACCGCAAGTCCTGCCAGAGCAACACCAATCCACAAGAGCGGTTTCGGCGGCGGAACATTCTCATATCCAGCTGCCAGATGCAAACGGTGCACAACTTGCAGAACAATGAAAATCAAAAAGCCCGTCAGTGCCAGATTAAGAACATGAATCAAAAACTCCAGCGGTGTACCGCCTTGCCAGAAAGGCACCAACAGTGTGCGTGACGCGATCGCTGCGGCCAGCAACAGAGGGGCGTTTAAGCCCCGAAAGAAAGGGAAGAAGTAGGAACAAACGATGCCCGTGGCCAAACATATAAAGAAGAATAACACGCCGCGCAAAAGTTCGCCGCTTTCGGGGGAGGGAAAATAGGCCTGCAGGGGCATCCCGATGATGATGAACAAAACCAGGCCAGGAGCGGCGCCGGTGGAGTACTTCTCGAAACGCAGGAGCAATGAACCGACTGCCAGGGATATCTGGTAAGAGGCCTCAATCAATACCGCATAAAATACGGCCAGACAAAACATCAACGCGCCGATGCGCGCCAGCCCCTCCAGAAGCCAGGCCGGATTGCGCAGTACGTAGATCGCCCATTCGGGCATCACGAGAACGAAGCAGGCCAGAAACGCGATCAAGAACGAGCGAAGCACGGGCGCTGCGGCAATGCGGAATAGGTCGGAGGTTCGAATCACGCGCGTAACTACTGCCCCACCTGCACATGATTGGAAACATAGAGATGGTCCGGAACGTCTGTCGTGTCCCAGAGTTCACCCTGCACGTAGATGGGGCCGCGCAGGGCAGCAACCGGCAACTCCAACTCCAGCGTGCCATCGCCGCGGTCCACGGCGAAGTAGCTGGACCCGTCGACTCCCGCCAGCCCAGCGCGGCCTTCAATGCGGCTCGTGGGACCAGGCGTCGCCGGTCTCTGGACCGCCTTGATGGCCACGTGGTAATTGCCGTGCCGACTGGCGCGAAAACGGTAGCTCACAATCAATACGGGGCCGGTGTCGCGGCGCTCCGCGTGAGCAGATAGAATTTCCAGCATCGGAATCTCGGTTGGATGAGTATTCGTGGGTGCGGCCGGCTGAAAGGGAATCTGCGCTATGTAATTTGGATCTATGCTAGATTGAATGGCGGCGGCGAAATCGGTGTGGTTGTGCACGTCGAAATATTGCCCGGCGCCCGCCCCTGCGATGGAAGACAACTCCGATGCCACAGTTCCATTGACATCAAGGCCAATCACGTTGATGCGAACATCTCCGCCGGCCGCGCGAATTCGTTGGGCTTCGCTGACCGGATTGCCGCCGCAGCTCTCGGCGCCATCCGAAATCACAATGATTCGGGTTCCGGGATGGGACGGCAGGATTGTCTCGCGTATGAGGCGCAACGTCGCGCCCAACGGCGTTGCCCCGGCCGGAACCATGGTGCTCACCTGACTCTGGAGACTGGCCCGGTTGTCGCGACGAATCGGCGCATAAATGCGTGTGGACCGGCAGCCCGGAATCTGATTACCATAAGCGACCAAACCCGCCTCGGCGGCGGCCGGCAGGCGATTGATCTGCTCCGACAAAAGCACCCGGGCAGCCACCATGCGGGGCACATCGCCAAAGGCCTCGGCCATGGAGCCTGAGGCATCCAGAACGAACAGCACCGGGCCGCTCCCGGACGCTCCTTCCCCCCGGCCGGGGCCCGGAAAAAGGAACAGAGCCGCCAGGAGTACGGAAAGGGCGATGGGGACGCGCGGCTTCACGTGTAGTATATCGTCCTTCCGGTAGAATTCTGAAGATCCCGACCCACAACCAGGCCACAAAGTTGACAAACCAGGGCAAAATGCGCTCTTTCGTTGCATGGGCCAGAACGTCAGCGAAGCCGATTTTGCCACCCAGGTGATCGACCAGTCCAGCAAAACGCCGATTCTTGTGGATTTTTGGGCGGAGTGGTGCGGCCCCTGCCGCATGCTCACTCCGGTGCTCGAAAAGCTCGAGCAGGAGTACGCTGGCGCGTTTAGGCTGGTTAAAGTCAATACGGACGAGAATCAGGCCCTGGCCGGTCAGTTTCAGATTACCGGCATACCGGCCTGTCGCCTGTTCGTGAATGGGCAGGTGGCAGGTGAGTTTACGGGAGCGCTTCCGGAACACGCCGTTCGTCGTTTTCTGGACCAGCATCTCCCACGACCCGAGCTGGACGAGCTTTCGGCCCTGGCCCAAACCGACCCCGTCGCGGCCGCCGACATGGCGATCGAAAGGCATTTGAGCGGGCCGGCTGCAGAAGAAATCGTCTGGTTCGGTGTGCAAAGCTTGCTCGAGTCCGGTAACGACAGTGCCCGGCTGCTCGAAATGCTCGGAAGCATTCCCGAAGTGGGAAGTCCTTTCTCCGACCGGGCCCGGTCCATTCTCGATTTTGTGGCGCGCAACGGCGAGCATGCACTGAGAAGTCTGGCGCCACTAACGAAAAGCGCCAGCCAGAGCCAGACGCTGGAGACATTTCTGAGTAAGGTTGCGGAGGCCGAGACCAAAGCAGAACGGGAGGCTGCCCGCAGCGATCTGATCACATGCTTTCAACTTCTGGGCAACGGAAATGAACTGGTCGACGAATACCGCAAGAAACTCGCCCGACTTCTCTACTGAATCTGCATGCACAAGACCGCGGTACTGTTTGTTTGTCTGGGCAACATCTGCCGGTCGCCCGCAGCCGAAGGCACCTTTCGGCATCTCGTTAAGGAGGCCGGCCTGGAACACGCCTTCCACATTGACTCCTGCGGCACATCCGCCTACCATATCGGCGAGCCTGCGAACGCACGTAGCCGCCGTACCGCTGCCCGTCACGGAATAACGCTCACCTCCCGGGCCCGACAGCTGCAACTGGATGATTTTCAGACCTTCGATCACATTCTCGCGATGGATCGGAGCAACCTTCAGGACGTACTACGCATGGCCCCTGCAGAGTCACGAGCCACAATCGCTTTGTTTCGCACGTTCGACCCGGAGGCGAACCCCGAAAAAGTGCCCGACGTCCCGGATCCGTACTATGGCGGCGACGACGGCTTTGAAGAAGTGCAGCAAATCATGCTCCGCACGAGCCAGTCTTTTCTGCGCCATATCCGGGGAGTCGTACATGAATAAGGGACGGATCTCGATTGTGGAGGTGGGGCCACGAGACGGATTGCAGAACGAGAAGGCAATCGTGCCGGTCGACGTGAAGAAGCACTTTATTGACCTTCTTGTACAATCGGGAGAGCAGCGTATTGAAGTCACCTCATTCGTCAGACCGGGCGTGATTCCCCAACTGGCCGATGCCTCAGAACTCATGGCCGCCCTTGGCACGGACCGACAGTGGTTTTCGGCTCTGGTTCCTAATCGGCGCGGAATGGAAAAGGCCCTGGAAGCGGGCCTTCGGGAAGTGGCCGTGTTTACGGCCGCCAGCGAGACGTTTACGAAGCGCAACATCAATGCTTCGATTGCGGAAAGCCTGGAGCGCTTTGAAGAGGTTTTTGCTCTCGCGCAATCCAACAATGTGCGTGTACGCGCCTATGTGAGCACCGTGATCGAATGTCCGTATGAAGGGAAGATCGAACCGACTCGCGTTTTGGAGGTTTCGGAGGCGTTGCTGCAAATGGGCGCCTACGAAATTTCTCTGGGCGAAACGATTGGTGTGGCGGTTCCCGATGAGGTCTCGCGTTTACTTGAGATATTATTAAGGAAGCTTCCGCCCGAGCGGTTTGCGGGTCATTTTCACGACACGAGCGGCACCGCTCTCGCGAATGTCGGGTGCGCCCTTCAGTTTGGGCTGCGAACCTTCGATTCAAGCGCCGGCGGTCTGGGCGGGTGCCCCTATGCTCCCGGCGCCGCCGGGAATCTGGCGACTGAGGATCTCGTGTATTTCCTGGAACGATCGGGATGGCAGACGGGGGTGAGTCTGGACAAAATCGTCGGCGCCAGCGCCTACATATATGAGAAGATCGGAAGGGGCATCCTGTCGCGGGTCCATGCCTCCATTGTGGCCCGTCGCGCGCGCTCAGAAAAAAAAACAGTCGAAAACACGGCGAGCCACCCGGCGTCTAACTGATATGTCAAAATTGCCGTACGTAAATCGCTTTGTCGTCTGCGCCCTGACTTTGGTCTGGGTTACGCTTCGGACCCCGGAGCTTCCTGCCCAACAGCAACCGCCTGCTGGATACTGGAGTCTCGATCGATCCAGTTCAAGCATCGAATTCGTTGCACGGGCCCGGCTCGGCGACGTGGAAGGGCAGTTTCATGAGTGGTCTTTTACCGGCGCCGTACCGCAGAATCTGGCGCAGGCCCGGGGCCAGATCTCGGTCGACGTCGCTTCCATTGATACGCGCAATCAACGGCGCGATGACCATCTTCGTAATCCCGATTTTTTCGAAGTGGAACGCTTCCCGACGGCGGTCTTCATAGTTCAGAGTGTCGAAGTCGATCAAGACCTGGTCTACGTGACCGGACAAATGCAGATCAAAGGTAAGACGCTACCCGTGGAGCTTGAGCTCGAGCGATCCGAAACCGCAAATCGGCTGGAGCTGAAAGGGGCCATGCACATCCGGCGCTTCGACTACGGCATCACCTACAATAGCGTAATCAACCCCATTGAGAATGTTGTTTTGATGCGCCTGCATCTCGTGTTCGTACACTGATGCTTAATCTTCTTCTCCGGGAGGAATCGCGCGGCAGGAGCCGCTGGCCACTTTTTCGCCCCTTTGATTGACCCAGAGGATTTTCATTTCCACTGCTTTCAGTCGCTGAATCTTTCTGGTGACCTCCACGGTGCAGGTTATTGTGTCCCCGGGGTACGTGGGCCGGCGGTACTTTTGAGTGACTTCGAGGGCGACGGTACCCAATCCGGGTAATTTTGTCCCGAGTATGGGGGCCAGAAGAGAGCCCGGCAAACCACCGTGGGCGATGCGACTCTTAAAGCGTGTTTTCTTCGCGTATTCTTCGTCGACATGCACCGGATTGAAATCACCACTGATGCCGGCATAGAGATAGATGTCCGTTTCGCTGATAGTCTTTGTGAAGCTGGCCGTATCTCCGACCTGAATCTCGTCATATCGCTTGCCGCGCTCATACATGCCCGACGGAATCGCAGGCCGGGCAGGTAGTTGTCAACGAGAGATCATGTACACCCATCGCACACTTTTTCGTCACCTGGCAGTAGCTACGGCCCTGAGCCTATTGCCCTTTTCGATTGCCGGCCGGGCGGCAGTGCTGGCGGGATTGGAACGGTATGCTATCCTGTACATCTCACTCTTGCTGTTGTCTGTCGGATGGGCGGTGCTGGCGCGCTTGCTGACCCGGAATCTTCGCCTTACTCGCTCGTGGCTGCGTGGCGTGGCCCATTTGAAGCGTGACCGATGGGTTCTGCGGGGTTTGAAACGCCCCGCCGCACTCTCCTCTGCCGGGCTGCGTGCGATCACCCACTGGACCCGCTGTGGGCGGTGTGTCGCCTACTGGAGCGCTGCGGTCTCGGCATTGGTTCTGGTTTGGTGGGGACTGCCGGCGGGCGAACAGCCCTGGGCAAACTGGATGGCGCGCGGGTACTACGCGATCCTGTCTGGCTCGGTGGCTGCCTTCCTGATTGTGGCGGCCGAGCTTGTCCGGGAATTTCGCATTCAAAACAAAGAAAGGTAGTGTCCCCCATCCGACCGGGGCACTATACTACAGAGGGTTTTGCCGCTCCAATGAATGTCGAAGCGATTCTGAGTAAGAAGATCTGCCACAATGGTCACAATCTGGCGGAACTGACCCACGAACTCCCTGTGCTCTTCATATTTTTGCGGCATCTCGGCTGCACGTTCTGTCGCGAGGCCCTGGCGGACATCGGCGCCCAGAGGCGAGCGATAGAGCTTGAGGGGGCCGGTCTCGCACTGGTGCACATGAGCCCTCCCGAAGAGGCCGATCCGATTCTGGACGAATACGGTCTCTATGATGTTATCAAAATCAGTGATCCCGATCGTGAACTCTATCAATCCTTCGAGCTTCCGCGCGCGCGACTTCATCGGCTCCTGGGAATCAAGGTGATGATCCGCGGACTTCTGGCCGGGGTCATCCGGGGTCATGGCATCGGTTCCCCGATGGGCGACACCTGGCAACTGCCGGGCATCTTTCTTGTGTATCAGGGTAAAGTGGCCCGCGCCTATCGACATACCAGCCCGGCCGATCGCCCGAACTACGTGGAACTGGCCTGTTTTCCGCTCAATCCAGATCAGCCCCTGCCCCGGGCCTGGTAGAAGCGATTCCGCGTTTGAACTTTTCTCGATTACCGATCGTCTATCTTGCAATCATGAAAAACTTTGTTCGTTTCTCCGCCATCCTCCTGGTGTTTCTGTTCGCTGCTTATTGCTCTCAAGAAAACGAAGCCCCGACTACCTCCACTGACCAGACCGGCAATCTGGCCGATGAAGACGGCCTGCTTGCAGGCCAGGCGGCCGCAGAAGCTGACATGGATGCGCCCCGGGCCGAGAGGCAGCGCGCCGCGCAGCCCGGCGCTCCCGCTGATGATCGCACTCAGGGACCGACAGCGATCCTCCCGCGCTTTGATCTGGCGGAAGGACGGTTGCTTGAATATGTTATTACGCTCCGCTATCGCACTAACGACTTCGAAAAAGCGCGTGTCTTTCTTCTGGCTTTCGCCTCTCGCAACGGTTACATCAACAGCAGTTCGGCGCGTTTTACCGACGATCCATACCTCGCCACGACATTGCGCGTGCGATCTGATCGGGTGTATGAGGCCCTCCAGGACTTGAATGAAGTCGGCGTGCTTTTGAGCGAAGACATATCCGTTGTCGACCACACCGAGGAGATGGTCATCGCCGCGCGTCAGTATCGACGGGAGCAGATCCGAAGCCAGCGTCGCGCGCGGGCGGGGGCAGCCACGCCTGGAACGAACCGTAACTGGGATGAAATCGAGCAGCTGTTGGAAGCCAGCGAGAATCGTCAGGACCAGGCCGAGCACGAACAATGGCGCATAAACGACCGCGTAGAGTGGGCCACCTTGAACATTCAGCTGGAAGGACCGGAGACCACAGATACGATCTCCGTCCCCAACTATACGAACGCCCTGATCGGTTTTGTGAATACGCTCCTGTGGATGCTCTACGGCCTGCTCTGGATTTCCCCGGTCCTGGTTCTCCTGGCTGCGATAGCGTATGGACTGCGATTCTGGTACCGGAAGCGCAGCCAGAAAGCCTGATCGGTTTCAGCTGGCGGGGGTAAATTGCCCCTGCCTACTTTTCCCGAACGCCGGAAGAACTCTCCAGATGTTGCGCGAGCTGCGCCAACCGTTGTTCCAGCTCGTCGAAGGCGACGAAGCCGCGGGTTATCAAAACCAGACGCTCTTCGTCCCGCGCCAGTAAAGTGGGGTAGCCCATGATGCCGAGGTCGAAGGCCCGTGCGAACCCATCGCGGGTCTTTTCGTCTGTTGCAGGGTCCTTGAGTCGGCTCTCAAACTCCTCGCTATTCAGACCGACTTCTTCTGCGATTTTCAGGAAGGTATCCTCGGAGGTCGGATCGGCCCCCTGCGCATAGAATGCGCGCTGAAGGGCATGCTGGAATGCCAGTGCCGTCTTGTGGTCTGGAGCCTCAAGCTGTCCGGCCTGCAGACCGGCAGCAACCACAGCTCGAGAGGCCGGAGTTGTATTGTACACAAAGCCCGGGTGCCCCTCGAAAAAACCAAAGTGAAAAGGTTGACCGCTCGCTTTCTGAACCATGCGCCAGTGGTGTTGAATCTCGCTCGCGAGAGTCTGAGGCGTGGGCCGCGTTTCGTCAGGACGCAGGCCCCCGGGAACCAATTCCATGCTGATGCGATCAGCGTAATGAGAGTCTGCCAAACGCGCCAGGGTGGCGGAAAACCCATAGCACCAGGAACACATCGGATCCGAGAAATAGATCAATTGCATTTGTTGCATGGTGTTAGTATGGACGGAGCGCGCTACTCCGGCTCCCAAAAAAATGGGCTTCTCCGGAGGAAAGACCCGCAGTAAAGTTCATGCACCTGCGATTGGACACAGAAAACGCGATTGATCCTTGATCCGGGCGCGGGTCGCAGGGAAAATGCAATTGACGAACGGCGGGCCTGGAGCTCATTCATAGGGTTCTGACTCCGGCAGGAAGGTCTGGCAATGCGTCGAAATCCATTCACAGAAGCAGATAGAGATCAAATCCGAGCGGCGGTACAGCAAGCCGAAGGGCAGACCTCGGGCGAAATTGTGCCCTACTTTGTGGACCGTAGCGACGATTACGATGAGGGTATGTGGCGGGCCGGCTTGCTCGGCATGGGCCTGGCAACCCTGGCCCTGCTGGCGTTGCGGGAATACTTTGCGATCCACCAGGAGTGGCTGCCTTTCGGCTTGAGCGTGTCTTTGCTGATCGTGCTTTCGAGCGGCGTTACCGGCATTCTGCTCGCCTTTGCGTTTCCACGTGTGCGAACTACACTGGCCGGCGCAGCGCTCATCGAAAGACGGGTCGCGGCGCGCGCCCTGCAGGCTTTCGTGGCTGAGGAGGTTTTCTCAACCCGGGACCGTACAGGCATATTGATATTTCTCAGCCTCGATGAACGTCGCGTCCAGGTAATTGGCGATAGCGGCATCAACGCGAAGGTGCGGCCGGAGGACTGGGAAGGCATCGTCGGAACGATTGTAAGTCACATGAAGCTCGGTCGTGCGGCGGAGGGTCTCGTGCTCGCCATCAAGGAATGCGGGCAGTTACTTGGTCGCAAAGCGGTGACCATCAAACCGGACGACCAGAACGAACTTTCCGACGAACTGCGCGGGGGGTGATTCGTAAAAGGCGAACCCGGTGTCACAGTCGATTTACACGCAACGTGGAGTTATCATGAAACAGGTTCGAAAAAGTGAGGAAGAATGGCGTAAACTGCTCACGCCAGAGCAATACCACATCGCCCGCGAGAAGGGCACCGAACGAGCGTTTACCGGCGAGTACAACTCAACGAAAGAAAAAGGCATGTTTCGTTGCATCTGCTGCGGGGCCGAGCTGTTCCATTCCGATGCAAAGTACGACTCCGGGAGCGGATGGCCGAGCTTTTATGAGCCGGCCGTATCGGAGCACGTTCGCACCGAGGAAGACAGCAGTCACGGTATGTTGCGAACGGAAGTTTTGTGCAACGCCTGCGATGCACATCTCGGCCACGTCTTTCCCGATGGTCCCGAACCGACCGGCCTGCGTTACTGCATCAATTCCGCGTCTCTGCAACTGGACCCGGAATCCGACGCATGAATCTGTCTGAAAGCCTGGGCACGCCCAGTCTGACGGCTCAGGACTGGCACCATCGGATTTGTTTTGGTTGCGGACCGGACAATCCCCACGGCCTCGGCGCAGACTTTCGCTTCGACGAGGACAACGGAGAGGTACGCTTCTCTTATACGCCCGGGCCATTCTTGACCGGCGCCCCGGGTTTTGTGCACGGCGGTATTCTCGCTTCGATCATGGATGAAGCCCAGGGTGTGCTCTGCTTCCATATTGGTCATATTGTGATGACCGAGCAGCTGACCTTGAAATACCATCGAGCCACGCCGCTGGAGAAGGCATTTCAGGTTCGGGCGTGGATTACCAGTGTGCGTCGCAGGCGCATGTACACCCGTGCGACAATCCATGAAGGGGAGACTCTGCTGGTAAGTTCACGCGCCGCCTGGTACCTGCTCCCGGAACGAGTGGTCCGACGCATGATCCACACGGAAGAGCAGGAATTTGAACGCATACGCGGAGTAGTGGAGGCGAATCGTAAACGCGCCCGCCAGATTCGGCAAAAGCTGCGCCGGGCGCGGCGCAACTGATCTACTTGCCGACGCAGAACACGGAGAAGATGCGTCCCAGAATTTCTTCGCTGTCTATTCGGCCGGTCAACTCTCCGGTCTGTTCGAGGGCTCCGTCGATCTCGATCGCAACGATCTCCTGAGGCGCATTCTGCTCAAGCAGCTCAAGGGCCCTCAGGAGCGCCTGGCGGACATTTTCCAGGTGATGTTTCTGGCGCGCCTCCAGAAGCAGCGGCTCGCCACCCACGTCCTCGCGCCTCATGTATTCGCCCAGCAGGCTGCGAAACTCCGTTAACCCGGCCCCGGTCAGGCAGGAAATTCCCAGAAATCTCTCGCCTGGATACCTGGCTTCGTAGTACGCCGTCCTTTCATCGATGTCGATTTTGTTGATGAGATGCACGAGCTGCGACGCGCGTTCAAGTCCGGAAGGAAAAGCAACCGGCGGCCGCGACGCGTCGATTAAATGCAAGACCAGGTCGCTTTTCCTGATCAGTTCCAGAGACATGCGCACGCCCTGCTCTTCAATCACATCCGCGGTGTCCCGAATGCCGGCCGTGTCGACGAAACGAACCGGCACGCCATCAAACAGGATTTCCTCGGTCACATAATCGCGGGTGGTTCCGGCAATCGGCGACACGATCGCGCGCTCCCAACCCAAAATGCGATTCAACAGGGAAGACTTGCCCGCGTTGGGCACGCCGACCAGCGCGACCTGGAAGCCGGTCGAAATGCGCTCGGTCTCCCGGGCCCGGCGTAGAAGTTCGTCGAGCTTTTGCACCAGGGCGCGCACCTGCTCCTTGCGCTCGGCCAGGGTGTTGAAGGTCAGATCCTCTGTTGAGAAATCCACCTCGGCTTCGGTTTCCGCCTTCAAATGGATCAAGGCCGAACGAAAGCGAGAGGTCAGCCGACTGATCTCCCCAAAAAGATTCTTGCGCCCCGCTTCCAGCTCGAAGCGACTTCTGGCGGTCACCATGCGGTGAACCGCCTCCGCCTGACTGAGATCGAGATGCCCGTTCAGGTAAGCCCGCTTCGTAAACTCTCCCGGTCTGGCCGGGCGAATCCGGCCGGACGCCCCATGCAGTACCGCGTCCACGAAAGCGCGCAGAAGTATTGGATTGCCGTGTAAGGAAAACTCGGCGACGTCCTCGCCGGTGTACGAATGCGGCCCCGGAAAGAACGTCACCAGTGCACGGTCAATGACATCGGTATCGTCGTCGATCAGGTCGCAGAGAACCTGCTCGCGGGCCCTGCTCTGAAATTCGATCCTTCGTCCATCGGGCGTACGGCAATGTCGGGACAGGCAGTCCGCCACGCCCGGCCCCGTCATCCGTACCACACCGATTGCAGCGGGGCCGGCCCCGGTCGAAATCGCTACGATCGTTTCGGCGTCCATAGCGGCGCCCGGACTTCAGTCTTCGTCCTGAATAAAATCTTCGCGCCGGGGTGGTTCTTCCAGATCCACGTCCCGATCAGCGCGGGGTGCGCCGTCATCCCGTGAAGGCCGTCGACTACGCCCGTTGCCGCGATTTCCGTCTCGTTCGCGATTCCGGTTTCGGCCCCGACCAGAACCTTCCCGCGATGACGGTGGCGGCGCCGACTTTCCGGCGGGGATTACACGTACGCGCTTGTAGACACCGTTGCCGTCAGACTCGGTGTAGACCCTTTCGTCCTTTTCCAGCGCCAGATGCACAATGCGACGCTCGTAGGGGTTCATGTAATTCAGCAACACCGACCGACCGCTCCGACCAACCCGTTCCGCCATTCGCTCCGCCAGTTTTTTCAGGCTGCGCTCCCGTCGCTCGCGGTACGATTCCACATCGACCATGATACGGCGTTGATTCCGCGTGTTGCTGTTGACGATCAGGTTAACCAGAAATTGGATCGCGTCCAGAGTGCGACCGTGCTTACCGATTATGAAGCCGGAGTCCGGAGATTCAATTTCTACGTATAGATTTTCATCGCGCTCGCCCACCTGCAGGATTTTGGCTTCTAATCCCATGCGCTGCAGCACAGTAAGCAGTACGCCCCGCAGATGAGATTCGATCGGCAGTTGCTCTTTTGCAAATACGCGCAGAACGACCGGTTCGCTTTTCAGAAATTTCAGAATACCGCCCTTTTCATTGGCGGCATCAAAATCTACGGCGCTGGCTTCTGCGTTCAGCGCCTGGAGGGCGGCTTCTTCCGCCTCGCTTCGACTTTTGCCCGAAGCTTCAAAAACATAATAAGCCATATCTAGCTCCCCTTGCCACCCGATCCGCCCTTCTTCGGCGTTGACACAACCGGCTCGTCTTTACCGAAACGATTCCCGATGACCTGCCAGAGAATCTGAATCAGGTTCTGCACGGTCCAGTAGAGGGTAACCCCGCTGGGCATTTGCCAGAAGAAGAAAAGCATCATGAACGGCATCATATACATGAGCATCTTTTGCTGTGGATCCGTCGCCACAGTCGTGAATCGCTGCTGCAACACCTGGGATACTGCCATCACCAGGGGCAGAATGTTCAAACTCAGACCAACAACCGGCAGGGTTGCCACCGTATCGGGCAAAGAAAGATCCTGCATCCACAGGATAAACGGGCTGTGCCAGAGTTCGATCGATTCGGAAAAGGCGCTGTAAAGCGCAATGAAGACAGGCATTTGAATCAGGATGGGGAGGCATCCCTTGGCGGGGTTGATGTTGTGCTTCTTGTAAAGCTCCATCAACTTCTGCTGTTTTTTCTGCGGATCGTCTCCATACTGTTCGTTGAGCCGTTCCATTTCCGGCTTGAGCGCGGACATCTTCCGCATGCTCTTCACCTGCATCTGGTTCAACGGAAACGTCAGCAGTTTGAAAACGCCGGCGATCAGAATGATGCACCACCCGTAGTTGCCGACCAGGCCGTACAGCCAGCGCATGATCCAGACGATGCCGCTCTGGATGCCCGAAAACATGGCGTAAAACCAGTTGGCGTAGATGACGTTTCCCGCTTCCGGGTTTGGTTCTTCAGCGCCGAAATCGGCCGCGGCCAGCTCCGGACGCTGAAACTGGTGCGCTTCGCTGGTGCGGGGACCCACAAACACACGAGTATCGACAATAATGGCGTCGCGTCGTGTCCTCTGCTGCTGCACAATGCGGGCCCGATTGCCCTGGTCCGCCGAAACGAACCCACCGTCGTCGGTCAAGATGTCGCGAATGCTTCCGGTGTCGATGGAAGTCGGAGCGGCGGGGGCCAGGCGCACTTCTCGAAACACGGCCGTGTACGCCAGCTTGCCGGTTGGCTCCGACGGATTCAGATAGATATAGCCATCGGGCAGGTGCTCGGGCTTTGCCTGGTCGCGCAAAAACTCCGTATAGGCAAAAAAGTAACGGCTGGTGGCGCCCATGAATTCGAGCGTGTCGGGATAGTTTACGACCCGGGTGTAAAGGCCGCTACTGTCATCGGCACTGCGGCAACCAACGAAAGGCAAATGACACCCACCACCGCTACGATGGTCGCCGGCGCTATTGATGCGTTGCACGACAGAGTCGTTATAATAGAAGAATCGGGTGTAGCTGGATTTGGTTTTTGTGTCTTCGCTTTCGGCGGCCGGACCCAGGTCTCCGAACGTTCGGAAGAAAAGGTCGGCGTAGGTTCCGGTACCGGGAATCGTCAGGCGAAATTCATTAGCGCTAACATTGCGAAGTATGGAAAGCTGATGGAAGAAGTTTTCGTTTCTATAGAAACGAAAAATCTTCGTTATCTCGAGTCGTTGGGCTCCGATAGAAACCGGGAGTACGTAGACGAACTCGTAAAGCCCATGCTCCTCGTCTAC
The DNA here is from genome assembly GCA_024233935.1 of Spirochaetales bacterium. Taxonomy (GTDB): domain Bacteria; phylum Spirochaetota; class Leptospiria; order Leptospirales; family Leptonemataceae; genus JACKOY01. The sequence continues at coordinate 129,070 of JACKOY010000009.1, forward strand.
AACGCGCCCCGTCTCCCGAAACGCGGCGCTGTTCAAAGGCGGGTCGGCAAGCTGCCAGCCCAGGCGCGCGCCCGCGTCGTCGCGGAAATACATATGAAACTGAAAATCCATCCCATTATGGCGGGTAATTTCCAGGGCATGCTCCTGGCGTCCGGTTTCATCGGCCTGTCTTTCGATCACGGTGTCCGGCAGCTGCAGCTGGTCGTGACTCTTGACGTACAGGCGGTCGATACGGGCGCCACGGGCATCCAGAAAGATGATGTGGTTTCCGGTATCGATGCGCTCCAGACGGCTGCCGGCGCCGGCCGGAAAGGTAAAATCCGCGAGGCCGGCCGCCCGGGCCTGGTCTCGCTGGTCCAGGGCCGGTACCTGCGGAATGGCAGGACTTTGCCCGTTTGTTCCGGATTCTCCGCCCCCAAACAACTGGAGACCCAATACGACGGCGCCTCCCAGCAAGAGCACGGGCAAGAACGATGAGCCTGGTTTGGCTTCCTGGCCCTTATTTTCCATTTGAAGTTCCTATTTCCGTTTCTTCCGCCTTCGACGGGAAGAGGGGATCAAAGTAACCGGGGAAGAGCGGGTTGCAACGCGCGAGACGCCGGGCGCTTCGGCCCAGAGCCCGCCAGAAGCTAAACGCATCGAAGCACTGACAGGCGTATTCCGAACAGGTCGGATGATAGCGACAACGACCGGCCATGAAACGCCCCAGGGTGCGTTGATAAAGCCGAATCAGGGCCACAGCCTTTGGATTCACGGTGCGGCCTCCAACAAGCCCGCCTCACGCAATCCACCTTGCAGGGCCTGCTTTCTGGCCGAAGCGGCCATTTTCAGGAAAGGCTCCCGCGGAAAGACAGCGACATAAAAGCCATGCTCCACGTCACCGATTAGCTCATCCAGCGCTTCCCGCGTTACGCGACGATAGCGATTACGCTGTACGGCGTTTCCGAGTTTCCTGGATACACAGATTGCCATGCGGAGACGGTCCTCTGGCGCGGAAAGCAGAAGCAGGGAAACAGCCGGCGTGCGCACAAAGCGACCCGCGTCGAACAGTCGTCGGAACCGGGCCCTGCCTTTCAGGACACAGGCTCGATACGCTGCAGTTCCCAAGCTGGCCCGCTACTTGGAATGCAACCGATCCGAAATAGTGAGTCTGTAACGTCCCTTCTGGCGGCGGCGTGCGAGGGTCTTGCGACCACCCGCGCTTGCCATACGTGCCCGAAAGCCATGCGTGCGTGCTCTTCGAATCGTGCTGGGCTGGTAGGTTCGTTTCATTTTGATTCCCTGCGCTTCAAGAAATGATAGATCATGAGTCCGTAGCCCTCCACCTGCAAAAGAGGGCAAAAAATAGAGACCGTGTACAGCCAGAATTTCCTCGATTGAGCCCGGGTCAACAGCAATTCCCGGCGGTTATGCCCGAAAGAAAGCGCCCCTCAGGGACTTGAACTTTTTTAAGGGGCGAGGGGTATGTGCGTCGGGTTTTTCACTTGAAGCCTGCAGGCTCAGATTGGTTAATCACCGCGCGCCAGACAACTTCCAGGGGGCGCGGGGAACAGTTGGAAGACGCCTGGCAAAAAACGATCAAGGATCTTAAGGCTGAACTACCGGCCGGTGTCTATGAACCACTGATTCGTTCGGCGCGCCCGCTTGGTTTTGCAACTGCGGAGCATCCCGATGTCTTTCTCTTGCGGGTTGATGATAGCAGCTTTCTCGGCCAATTGAAGCCAGCCCACCGCATCGCGATTCAAGATCGTTTAACCCATCATTGCGGCCGCAAAGTCTCGCTGGTCCTGGAGCCGCCGGGCTCAGATGCAGAGCAAAGTCAAGGGGCCGCACTCCCACGCTGGTTGAATCGGGGCTATCGTTTCGATCGCTTTATTACGGATCCCGGCAATCGGTTGGCCTTACTCGCCTTTGAAAGTTGCGCAACCACTCCTGGGCGGACAAATCCACTCGTGGTTTATGGTGATTCGGGGACGGGCAAGAGCCACCTGATGCACGGGTTGGCCAGCGCTCTGATGCAAAGCCGCGGTCTGAGCGTGTTTTACGCCACGTTCGAAGACTTTCGGGACGACTTTGCCCGCGCCATGCAGTCCAAACGTACTCTGGATTTTAAGGATCATGTGCGCTCCTACGACGTTCTGATGCTGGAGCACGCCCAATTGCTGGCCGTCACCACGCCGGCGATACAAGAAGAGTTCTTCCACCTTTTCAATACCTACCAGGAACGCGGCGATCAGGTCGTGCTTTCTCTGGATCGGCCCGCGGGCACCCTGACTTTGCCCGCACATCTGCAAAGCCGGTTGCTGGGCGGCCTGCAGGTAAGCCTGCAGCGGCCTGGTGCAGCTCTGCGTCTGAAGTATCTGAGCCGTTCCGCCGCTGAACTGGGTTTGCGGCTCACGGAGGACGTGATCGGGGACCTGTCGGCCCGGATTGGCGGCAGCCTCCGGGAGCTTGATTCGGTTCTCTCCCGCCTGACGCTGCTCGCAGCGGGCGGCGCTGCTCTAAACGACGTTAAGGAATTGAGAGCCCAGTTACGCGATCTGGTCCCGGGAACCCAGGGCTTGCATATTTCGTTGGATCGTATCGTCCAGGTGGTATGTCAGAAATATGGAATCACCCGGGATCAAATCCTGTCCAGCTCCCGGAGAGCGGAATTTACCTTACCGCGTCACATTGCTATGCATATGGGCATCCAGTTTTCCAGCCTGAACAAGTCCGCGATCGCGCGCTACTTCCGCAAAAGTGATCACACGACTGTCATCAATGCGGAGCGCAATATCGAGCGTCGACTGCGTACCGAAGCGGGCTTTGCCCAGATCTTCGATGAGATTGTGGAAGAATTGCGAGCAAGTGGTGCATAAATCGCCTGCTCCGGGCAAAAACTGGCCGTATTTGGGTCTGTCCTGACGCTTGTTTTTCTGCCGGCCACGGCAGCGCAGGTCCAGGGCTTTGCGGGTTTCTGTCCACGATCATCCGGATCCCGTTGCTCAAGACTTCCGCATCCTGTGCTTCATCGCGAGTAGCATTGTTTTTCACTTATCCACAGGTACAACAACAACAGGTACATGAACCTCCATGTACGTACTGGAAAACCTTGACTGGAATAGTGACATAAAACAGAACGCAGGCTGTATGAAATTTCAGGTCGATCGGCAATCATTCCACAAAGCTATCAACACAGTGGAAAGCATCATCCCGGCGCGGGAGATCCGCTCCATCATCTCGAATATCCTGATAGAAGCAGAAGGCAATCGAATCACCCTGACAGCAACGGACCTGGAGATTGGAATCAAGACCAGCATTGAGGTGGAACCGGGACGGGCTGGCTCTTTGACGCTCCCGGCCAAGAAGCTGAGTCAGGCCGTACGCGAGTTCCGCGGATCCACTATCAGTTTTGAGGCCGACGATTCGAACCACATTGTCCTCCAGGATGCCTCCGGAAAGAGCCGCGCTCGAATTATGCTCATGGGCACGCCCAGCGACGAATATCCGGTCATACCCACATTACCTGAAAGTAATTACACAAAGATTCCGGTCGCCGTTTGCCAGGAAATGATTCGCAAAACATCCTACGCGATGGCCGAGGAAGACGCCCGTTACGTGTTTAACGGACTGTATATCAAGAACGATGGCAAGACCGTCACCTTTGTGAGCACCGATGGAAGGCGATTGTCACGCATTAAGCGCGAGTTTCCGGAAAAACTGCCGTTGAGCGGGGGCGTTATCATTCCGAACAAGGCCGTGCGTGAGCTTCAGAAATTGCTGGACTCGGACCAGGAAGGCAAGCTGGCCTTCGAAGAACGTGATCGGCGCGTCTACTTGCGAATTGGCGCGGTTGATCTCATCTCAAAGCTCATTGATGGACAGTTTCCCGACTACGAGCAGGTGATTCCTGCGAAAGTCAGTCACGAAGTTGCTGTGGAGAGACAGACGATTGAAAACTCTTTGCGGCAGGTTTCCGTTATGGCGGCGGAACCGTCGCGACAGGTTCGGTTGACGTTTGCTTCGGATGGACTCAGTATCGCGGCTCAGACGCCTGATATTGGCGAAGCCCAGGATACCTTTGAGATCGATTACTCGGGCGAAGAAGTGACCATCGCCTTTAATTCGAACTACCTGATGGACGTAATAAAAGTCGTGTCTTCTCAGGATTTGCGGGTCGGATTTTCTTCAGGCAGCGCGCCGGCGATTGTGAAGGATCCCGAGGATATGGATTTCATCGCTGTCATTATGCCGATGAAGCTCTGAACCGTACCGGGCTCGCGGCGGATTGTGAAACTCGAGTCACTGGAGCTGAAGGGCTTTCGGACATACGTGTCGCTCGCGCTTGAGTTCCCTGCCCGGCTGACCTTTATCATCGGTCCTAACGCGAACGGTAAGACGAACATCCTGGAAGCGATCGGCATGCTTTCGTTTGGCAAGTCGTTTCGCGGCGCCCCGGACATAGACCTTGTGAATCATGCAGGGAGCGCCTATCATGTGAGCGGCCGCTTCGAAAAGCGCGGGCGGCACTTCGAGCTGGCTCTTGGCTGCGACATAAGCGGATCCAAATTACGCAGACGCATCGTGCTTAACGGAAAGCAGCTGGCCGGGCGTGCGCAGATGATCGGGCACCTGGTTTCGGTCATCATGAGTCCAGCAGACATTCTGATTGTGGACGGTGGACCGGCCTATCGCCGGCGCTTTCTTGATCAGGTTCTCAGCTACCAAAATCCGGACTACCTTCGTGACCTGCTCTCTTACAACCGGGCCCTGCGGCAGCGAAACGCTCTACTCAAGAAGATCAAGGGGCAGCGAGAACGAATAAAAGAATTGGGTCCCTGGCAGGTGGAGCTGGCCCGCTTTGGTGACAGCCTGACCCGGGCCCGCCAACGATTTGTTTCCGAATTCCAGGATACCTTTCGGGAATCGCTGGGCAGCATATCGAACACCAGAGATGAAATCGGCCTGCGTCTGGAGTATTCCGCGGAACGCGAACCGGAAGGACTGCAGCAGGCTCTGGACTACTACGTTTCCAGGGACATTGCGCTGGGGCACACCACCGTGGGCCCACACCGACAGAACCTGTTGTTCGAACGCGACCGAATGGACATAACGCGTTTTGGAAGCCAGGGTCAGAAGCGCAGCCTGGTACTGGCGCTTCGCATTGCCCAATTTTCATTCTTGCGCGAGCGCTTGGATCTTCCGCCGGTGCTCTTGATTGACGACGTGATTCGGGAACTGGACGCAGCGCGCCGGGCGGCCTTCGTTACCCTTCTCAGGTCATGCGGTCAGGCGATCTTTACGACACCGGATCTTGACGGCCTGATGATCGACGATTTTCAGCAGGATTCAGCGGTACTGCGCGTAACATCACCCGGGCGCGTCGAGTCCCTTTCAAAATAGCTTGCGGGCCCTTGCTTTCCGGTGCATAGTCTGCCATGCGTCGGAATCGGAGAAAGGGCAGTGATCGACCGGAGGCGGCTTCCGATCTGGGTTCTGCCCTGCGGGAGCATGTTTTCGGAGAAAAACCGAACCCGGCCCTTCTGGCTCTGGCCCTGCTTCAGCGCGTTCAGAGCATCTGGCCCGACGCGGCGGGCTCTTTAGCGCGCCATTCCTGGCCGATAAAGATTAGTGAAGACGGCACTCTGGTCGTTCGTGTGGAAAAGGATGTCTACGCACAGGAATTCTCGCTCGCGAGTCGCCGGGTTATCGGCCGCCTCCGGGCCGCGCTTCAGGCCAACGTTGTGCGGATTCGCCTGCAGCGGGGTCCTCTTGATTCCGTCGCTATTCGGACTCCCGACAACGATTCGGAACCGGAATACAAACCGGAGGCCGGGGCGGCCGAACTACTGGAAGGGTTGAAAAAGAACTTATGATGACAGTGATTTCTGTAGCGGGCATCGTTGTGGCGGCCCTCGTCTTTTTGCACCTGCTCCAGGCAAAAGACACGATTGACCACGGCGGCAAATCAGCCGTGAAGTCGGAAGAGGAGCAGCTCAATCGCCGTCGCGAAAAAGTCAATGCGATGCTGCGTTCGGCGAGCACCCGCCGTACCTGTCCGGTTTGTCGCACGCCGCTCACCACAAATGAATATTTGATCTGCGCCATGGAGCCGGAGTCGCAAGAAGATCGTCGGCGCCAGGTGCATATCTTCGGCTGTCAGCATTGCTTCAGCACCGACGGAGTGAATGTGAACCAATACGAGATGGTCCAGGAATTCTAGTATGGCCGGCCACCGTTCCTTAATTCTGACAGTGGTCCTCTTGATCGTCGCATGCCAGTCGGGCACCCGCCGGGAACTGCAAACGCCGTTGCACCAGGAGCGGCAATCGCGGGATGCAGCTCCCTCTGGGAATCACTGCACTCTGGACACGGAAGCAGCAGAGAAGGTCCGGATCGGAATCAATCGCCTGCGGAGTCGCCAGCGGAGTATGCCGTTGATTGTCGATGGTCCTTTGATGGCTGCCGCTCAAGATCATGCGCGCTTCCTGCTTCAGAAGTCGGAACTTACCCACGCCGGTCAACGCGGCGACGGTCCTGCGGAGCGTTTGGAAAACCTGGGTCTGACGCGTCGCTTTGTAGCAGAGAATCTGGCCCGTTTTCACCATCGTGACGACCCGCATGATTATGTTCTTGGCTATTGGTGGGAGCAGAATCAAGAGGGCGAGAATATGATTCTCTCGCGCTATCACCGTATGGGTTTTGCTTTTGCCGGGGACTCTGATTATTGCGTGGCTGTTCTTTTACTGACCAACTGATTCGAGCAGCATGCGCAAGCCGACCAGTACCTGGAGCAGGGCCAGTGTGAGACGCAGATGTCGGGACTTGACAGAACCCATCAGGCGCGCTCCGATCACACCTCCGAGCACACCGCCCGCGAGCAGTGGCAGGATCAACGGGAGATACACGTACCCCAATCGTGGTTGCGGCGGCAGATCACGAACCGGAGCATAAAAGGAATCGATCAAGAAGCCCGCATTGGCGGCAAGGGCAATAAACACGATGCAAAACGTCGAGGTCGCGATTGCGACTTGCGGTTGGGCGCGGAATATTACCATCAATGCGGGCACCATAAAAAAACCGCCACCGATGCCGGTCAGAGCTGAGACGATACCGGTGAAGATTCCGATGGGCACCAAAAGCAGTATGCGGTAGGGCATCGCATCGAACCCGGACGATGAAGGCTCTGCGACCCGATCTTTCGGTCGCCGGAGCAAAATGATTCCGGCGCTGGCAAATAACAGCGCGGCGAACACCAGGCCCAGTTGATCGGTGCTGAGTTGCAGGGCAAGGCGACTGCCGATCAGAGCGCCGCCCGCATCGCTCAATCCCAGGATGAGGCCTTCGCGAAGAAGGACGCGGCCCGCCTTGAGGTTCACCCAGGATGCAGCGCCGGCGAAGAGCACCATTAACAGGAATGAACCAGCAATGGCCTGAACGCCCAGCGTCGAGGCCGGCATATTCATGGAATCGCCGGCGAAGCGCAAAACGGGCACGGTGAAAACACCGCCGCCAATTCCCAGACTGCTCGAGAGCAGCGCAATGGCCAGCCCGGCCAGAGCGAGAAAGAGCGCAGACATGAGTCCCGAATCAGGTCCAGGTCACCCGCAGACCACTACTTTCGAGTCGAATTCCCCAGGCTTTTCGCCCGAATGCCCGGTTTGCGTGGAAAAAGTCCGGAAAATGCTGGAAAAATGAACCGCCCGGCCCGTCAAAGATGAAATATGGCAAACGATCTCAGCGCGCTGGCTCCCGGGGAGCTGGAACAGGCGAGGAGCATACTGAGTGGGCTGGCGGAGGCCCTGCAGGCCCGTAAGGTTCTGGGGAGCGCGACGGGCATGATTCCAGACGAGGAAATTGTGCTCAACTCCATCAAACATCCCGAGCGAGGCGACATCCTGGTCACGGTGATGCGCGAAAACAAGCGCCTGCATCTATTCGTTTCCAACCGCAGGGATCCCGATAATCCGTTCGCTATTATGGACGGAAAGATGCTCCGGGATTTTCCGGGACGGCGGCCGTTGAACAGTCACAAGACCGTTCTGAAAGAAGGTGAGTACGCGCTATTTTTGATCACGATTCAGGACCGCGAAATGCTGCGCGCGCATGAGAAGGAACTGGTCCAGGTCTATTCGGTGCACTTTGGCCTGGCCGAGGAGCCGCGCCGGGCCCCGCGGGCTGAGGCGGACGTCGGAAACAAACCGGTTTCCGAGTGTACGCCCCAGGAACTCTGGGAAGTGTACCGCCGGGCCGCCACGGGCGATTCGCGTGTGCTGGAAATCGAGAGGCGGTTTTTTGGAGTTCCACTTACTTACAGTCGATACCGCGGTTCGAAGAAAGAAGAGCTGCTGATTCTGTCCCCCGACAAGTACAAAGAAAAGATCGGTCAGCTAATTCGCGACGCATATCCGTACGGGGTCCGCGTTTCCCTCAGGCGCGACTATCCGGCCGAACACGCGGAGAAGCTCGAAGAGGTGCATGGATACCTTCGCAATCTTGCGGAGCAATACCGTCAGCAGATTGCGGAGGACGCGCCGGACAATCTGCGGTCCCATGTGGAACGCGTCTGCGAATACATAGAAGACATCGTGAAAAATGACCCGCAGCTATCTCACATCGTCTGAGCAACGATAACGCGCCCAATAGTAAGTCCGGTAGTATGTTCGTGACCCGCCGGGACCGTAAGCGCTGAAATCACGCACCACCTGGCTCTGTTCGTCTAGTCCATCCTCAAGCAACTCCGGATCCGCGCATTCGATGCTGCGCATCAGCGTTGCGCGAGCGGCCTCGAGGTCTGCTGGTCGTAGGTCTTCCAGCCGTCGGTAGTCCACCAGCACGCGCCGCGTGATCGAAGCATCTTCGTAGTTGCGACGTACCACGATGGCCGTTCTCTCGGGCGGCGCGCAGGCGATCACCATCCAGACCAGCGCCAGGTTCAGCGGCAGCTTATTCACAGTATCAAGGCAGCACGGAAGTGCTTTCCTGGCAAGCTTCTTGTCGGATGGCCATACCGGGGAACACGACCGGAACATCACTTTGCTTGACGCGCTGCAAATTGATTGATGTACCTTTCGTCCAGAGTACACTCTTCATCGCGAGGCACAGTATGCGCAATTCGGTTGGTTGGTTTGAAATCTACGTGCAGGATAGCAAGCGGGCTAAGACCTTCTATGAGTTCGTTCTGCAGACCCGTTTGGAGAAATTGAACTCCCCCGAGATTACCATGTGGGCCTTTCCCGGGTCCCCGGAAAATCCCGGGGCGGCGGGGGCTTTGGTGCATATGCCGGGCATGCCTTCCGGGGGCAACAGCGTGCTGGTGTACTTCAGCTGTGCCGATTGCGGCGTCGAGGCCGGACGGGTGGTCAGCGCCGGGGGGAAAATTCACAAGGACAAGTTCCCAATCGGCGAATATGGATTCATTGCGCTGGCGGTGGACACGGAGGGGAACATGTTTGGCCTGCATTCCATGAAGTAGGATCCGTTTCATAGTCACCTGGTTTTTCTCGCTTGCGGTTCGCAGCAAAACCTGGGGTTGGGATTGTGCTCGCCGCCGGTTTCAGGCCGGGTCGACCTACGCAATTTACGAACTTTCTGGGGAGGATATCCTGCTATGATTTCCCGAAATCTGATTTTTCTGCCGCTATTGACGGAGATGCTTTTGACTTTGTACGCCTTTGCTCTTTTGAGCGTGCGCAAAAGCCGGGCCCGCAAAGCCGGCCTCGTCAATCTGGATCGGGTGTCGCTTCACGATGATGCATGGCCTGAGGACGTTCAGAAGGTCAGCAACAATATACGAAATCAATTCCAGCTACCGATCCTGTTTGGGCTTCTGATGCTCGTGCTCTGGGCGATGCAGGAAACGAGCGTTTTCGTGCAAGCGCTTGCCTGGACGTTCGTGGCGAGTCGGGTGCTACACTTCTTTGTACATACGGGTTCTAATTACGTGCCCGTCCGTCGACGCATATTTACATTCGGTTTTCTGATCGTTTTGGTGTTGCTTGGCATTTCCTTCTGGACAATTCTTCGCGGCCCGGGAAGCCTTTGAAAGCGACCGAGATCTGACTGTGATCGTTGCCTGGCATCAAAGATACCGGTCTTTCAGATGGGAGGGCCACCGCGCCCGCGTCCGGCTATCTGCGGAGGGACCATGCGACCAATTCGGAACCTGAGTCGTGTGATCGTGATTGTGTGCATGATCGCATTGATTGCCTTCTCGATTGTTGGTGTCCTGGCGGGTTTTGAGGTTCAGGAAGCAAGCACGCGCATTGCGTGGCAGGCGGGGTATGGCGTGCTTGGTATCTTTTGCAGCGTGGCCCTTATCCTGCTTTTGCTGCGTTTTCAGCGCAACGATTAATCCGGACGCAGCGCCAACATCATAGCCCATAGGCGCTGAGCCGATACGGATACGACGGGAATCTTTGCTTTCATGAAGCGTGCGCCCATTCCCTTTTTTATTTTTGCCTCTTCCGATCGAGCTGTAGTACGACGTTTAACGGAAAGTGATCAGATGCGACGCGTGTGACCTTGGTCCGAATCACGTGATGGTGGTTCACTTTCCAGTGTTTGCTTGCAAAGACCTTGTCGAGCCGAAACAGGGGTGCGTACGATGGAAAGGTATTGTTTGCGCGGCTGTTTTCCGTACAGGTGTCAGGATAACCAGCCTGGAGAAAGAGGGCATTCAATTTGTGCCGACGGTCATTTCCATCGCCCAGAATGATCGTCGGCAGATTGCGCATGCTGTCGTGGGAAGGACTCTGAAGAATTTTTCGCACCTGCCACATACGCTCGAAGGCGGCCAGCCCCAGGTGAAAGTTGAAAACCGCAATGTCACCGACGGGAAGATTGATGCGGGAGACCAGGCAGCCGCGCCGCTTCTTGATGCCCCAGGTAATATTCAGATTCCGGCTTTCCTTGATCGGAAAGCGAGACAGAGTCGCGTTCCCATAGGCGCCTTTGCTGAGTTTGACGTTGAGGCCCAGGTTGTAGGCCATTCCCAGCTCTTCCGCCAGCACCCGGGCCAGGTCCTGGGTGCGGGAACGCGGTGCGTACTGGTCCACTTCCTGAAGTGCAATGATATCCGCGTCGGCTTCCCTCAATGTCTCCAGAATTCGCTCCAGCCGGAAGAGACGATCGTTCCCGATGCCTTTGTGAATGTTGTAGGTGAGAAAGCTGACCCTCAATTGAATCGGGCCTCCCGGCCGGGAAAACGGTTGATAGAGGGGACTGCCGCACATTCTATGAGCGCTTGAGGCTGGAAAATGAACATAAAAGCTGCAGAACTATTTAAAGAATTCAAAGATCGGGGCGTGTTGCGTGAGATGATCGGTGCCGATGCCGTGATCGAAGGGCTGGCGCCGGTGGAGTCGTGCGGAGCCCGCGATCTGGTCTTTCTGGCGCGAGCCGAGCACGCGCAGAAGTTGGGGGACCGCAAGCCGGCCGCGGCTATTGTCAGCGCCGAATGCATTGAACTCCTCAAAGGTCGCGGGGTACCGCTCCTCGTAAGCGATAACGTCAACCTGGCCCAGGCCTGGATCAAGCAAAAGTACGGTGACCGGGACCTGCGGAACACGGAATGGCCCCGGATCCATCCATCGGCCGTCATCCACGAGTCCACCCGGGTTCCTGAGAGTGTTGTCATAGGCCCCAATGTTACCATCGGGCGAAACGTGTCTCTCGGTGAGAATTGCGTCATCATGGCGGGCAGCGTCGTAGAATACGATGCGGTGATCGGCGAGAATACCGTCATCCACCCGGGGGTTGTTGTCGGGTATGGTTGCGAGATCGGTCGTGATTGCTGGCTGAAGTCCGGCTGCATCATTGGTTCGGAGGGGTTTGGATTCGCGCAGGATGAGCACCGCAAGCACCATCGCATTCCCCAGACCGGGAAGGTCGTAATCGAGGATCGAGTCGTGATTGGAGCGAATGACACTGTCGACCGCGCCGCCTACGGCGTAACGCGCCTGAAGTCCGGCACAATATTCGATACCCTGTGCCACGTGGCTCATAACTGCGAGATCGGTGAGGACTGTATTATCGTCTCAATGACCGGGATTGCGGGGTCGACGGTGCTTGGCGATCGCGTCATCTGCAGCGGCCAGACGGGCATCCTGGATCACCTGAATATCCCTTCGGACACGATCTTACTGCACCGGGCCGGAGTTACCCAGAACGTGAAGGCTTCCGGCGTCTACGCATTTCATCCATTGATGCCGATCGGTGATTACATGAAAAACGCGGCGGTCCTCAGGAAGATTCACGAAGTGAAGCGAAAGGTGGGCCAGTTGGACAAGAGACTCGAAGGCCAGACCTGATTATTTTGGTTGTGCGGAAGCGGCCTGTTCGGGAGATAAACGCAGCCACCCGGAATTGACGGGCCCTGCGGAACGCCCTGGCGTCCGCCGCCCTCAGGGAGAACAAGATGCCATATATCATAACTGAACCATGTGAAGGGGTTTGCGACACTGCGTGCGTGGAAGTCTGCCCCGTGGATTGCATCCACCCCACCAAAGAAGAATGGCCTGAAAAGGGGTACGAAGAGGGCAAGCTGGAAGGCAAAATGCTCTTCATAGACCCCGAAGAGTGCATCGACTGTGGCGCCTGCGAACCGGTTTGCCCCGTGCAGGCGATTTTCGCCGAGGACGAAGTCCCGGAAGATCAGAAAAAGTTCATCCACAAGAACTACGAGTACTACGGTCACACCTACAACGGATAGGGCACAGGACATAATCAGCGGGCCATCCACGTCGTCTCACGCGCCCGGCATAATAGTTGACATGGCCCGACTGCCCAATGCCGTTGCAGGTGGAGGGATGTCCGAGCGGTTTAAGGAGGCGGTCTTGAAAACCGTTGTGCAGCAATGTACCGTGGGTTCGAATCCCACTCCCTCCGAGAAGGAGAAGTGCCCGAGAGGCTGAAGGGAGCAGTTTGCTAAACTGTCGTACGCGCAAGTGTACCGCGGGTTCGAATCCCGCCTTCTCCGAACTTTGAACCCGCCGGGGTCCGTAACTATGTCCGACAAGGTTCGTGATATCCAATCGAAGATCATGAAGAATCTTCATGGTGGCGACCAGATCGCGGCCGCGGTAGCTTACGTACCGCTTTTCGGCTGGGTCTTTGCGTTGGTTTTGAAGAAAGATGACGACTTCTGCCAATTCCACGGTCGTCAGGCGATGAAGTTGAACCTGGTCTTGGTCGTTCTGTTCTTTGCGATCTGGGTTCTGGAAAATTTTCCGCTTTTCTCCTGGGCGTTTGGTGAGGCGGCTTTTCTGCACCCCATTTCACGCTCCGTCTGGCTAATCAGCGTTTTTGCCTTTCTGGCGCTTTCAGCCGTGGGCGCCTACAAGGCTTTTTCGGAAGAACGCTGGGAGATTCCTTATCTCAACGAGCTGGTGGACACTGCGTTGGACCAGATCAAAGGCGGCGCCGGAAAAGGCGAATCGTGATCGACCGATTGCGATCGATTGTGGGCGATTCAAGGGCCCGGGCGGCTTTCTATGAGGCGCCGTTGCTTATCTCATGGATATTTGGGATCACCTGGGAAGTCGACAGCGGCGCTCGCAGGGCAGCGGGGCGGGGACTGACGCTCTTCTTGTGGTTCTTCTTCTTGCACGGTTTGCTGTACCTGACGCGCGGCTTTCTGGAGGGCTTGTTTCTGGGGCTGGACTTTGAATTCCAGTTGGTCGCAAGCTTGCTTCAGGCTTTGATTGCGCTTGTGTATCTTGCGTTGTCGATCGGGCTCGCAGTTCAAGAGCTGAGGCCATGGCCGTTTCCGGCCCGCGTGATGGCCGCCATCGACCGCTTTTCCGAGCGTTTCGAAAATGCAATCAGTCGTTGATCCTCGGGCTGATTGTCCGATAAAGTTCGATCAAGCCATGGACATGTTTTTGCCATTGAAAGTCGGCTGACCGGCGCAGCCCCCCGGTGCGCATTTTCTGGCTCAGCTTTCGGTCTTCCAGAACCCGACGCACGGCGCGACGCAGGCTTTCCGGATCGCGGGGGTCAAAGTACAGCGCAGCGTCCGCTCCAATTTCGGGCAGACAGGAGGCGCTGGAGCTGACGGCGGGAGTTCCGCAGGCCATAGACTCAATCAGCGGAAAACCGAACCCTTCCAGTAGCGACGGAAAGATGAATAGCCGGGCGGCGCCGTACATCGCGGGGAGTTCCGCTTCCGGGACGCGCGGCAGAAGGACGAGATGATCCTGGGCTCGTTCGCGTTCCAGTGCGGCACTGACGTATTCCGGCAGCTTTCCCGCAGTGCCGGCCAGCACCAGTTTCTCCTTCAATGTCCCGGACCGCCATAGGGGCGCAAGCGAACGGATCACAAAATCGATATTCTTGTGCATCTTGCCGATGCCGACCGCCAGCAGGTATTCGGCCGGGAGGTCGTACTTGCGCCGAAACTTCCGTTGAACGTCGCCACCGGTGGGGCGAAACAGGCCATGGTTGATTCCGTTATAGAGCACGGTCGTTTTGGGTGCGGCCCGCGGATAGCGTTTAAGAAATTCCATTCGCGTTGTGTCAGAGACGGTTGCGATGTGGGCCGCACGTCTGGCGATCATCGCAAGCAGGCTGGACGCGTAGATTCTATACTGGGGTTTTGCAAACTCCCTGGATTGCAGATGGATTAGGTCATGTAGCATGACCAGCGTTTTGCCAAGATACCGGACGGGGGCGTTGTAGTGGGGCACATGCAGGATTTCGTCGATATCCGGGCCAGGAAAATGCACTTGCTCCCGCATCGAGTAGATCGGACTGTTAAATTCAGTAATCGGACCTGCGAAGTCGGGCAGGAACCTGCGGATTTCCCGCTCGGCCCCCAGCAGGTGCAGTCGCACTTCGGGCGTGGCGGTCAAAAGCGCGAGTACGTTCTGGATTTGGGTGCCGATTCCGGAGTGTGCGATCATGCGGGCGTCAAAACGAACTTTCAGGGGGCCTTGGGCTGACATGAGGACTACCGAAACGATACTCGAAGAAAGAGTGCGGGTCCGTTGGATCAATACTATTTTGCGTTCGTTCTGGGTGACGGTTGCCTTTACGCTGACCGCCTGCACGACGCCCGACGATCAATTACTTTCGCCGGCCGAGGCAAACGAGCGCATTCTGGCCGCCTATGCGGCCCGTGATTATCAATGCGGCACCGGCCACTCTTTGACCATCCCGATCTATGCCGACGCGGACCGCGAGGACGTCGAAGCTTGCGTCTATAATATCCTGGCGGTCGACTGCAGCGTTTGGTCGAGCTCTTCGAACATCCCGGTCGTTTGCCTGGCCATTCAGCTGAGCCTGTAGGCCTGCTCAATTATTCGAATTCCGTGCAACGAGTCGAGGGGGCGCGTCGTAATGCGTTCTTCTTCCCGCACAAAATCGCGTTCGGACGGGCGTCCACGGCGAGTTTCACGGCGGACCTCGCGGTAGAGGTTCAGCCACGGACCTGGTGGGGCATGGCGCACGCGAACCGGCCGTAGCTCTCGAAAACCCTTGTAGCGCCTCGAGGCAGCGGTGCGAAAGACCCGCAGCCCACCATTTCCGATCTCGATCCGGCCGCGTTCGCAATCCAGAACCATTTCGAACTCAAAGTGGGCCCGGCGACCGCCGGCTTCGAGGAACGCCTGGTGGTCCTGAAATTGAAACCCCAGGCATGCCGTGTGCTCTACCGAGCGGGCGCTTTTGCGCAGTACCCGGCCGTAACGGGCAAGGGGCGGCCCGCCGGAATACCACAGCAACAGGTCCAGCCAGTGTACGGCATCGTGCAACAGGGGGCCAACCCGGGCGCCCCGCGGCGGTTCGCCCGTAAGGACGCGGCCCGTAATCATTCGGAGGGGGCCGAGGGTTTTGCGTTCCAGATAGCGAAATACCGTGCGATACGCGGCATGATAGCGTCGTTCAAAATTGATCCACACGCGGACCCGGGCCTTGCGGGCGACGTCCAGCAGACGCTGGGCGTCTTTCGTGTTTGTGGCCAGCGGTTTCTCAACGACCAGCGAACGCGCCCCGGCTGCGATGGCCTCGCAGGCCAGGTCCACGTGGGCCCCCGTGCTTGCGGCGATGATGACCAGTTCGGGTCCTTCGGTAAGGGCTTGCTGCCAGGCTGTTGTCAGCTGCAATTCGCGGCCTGGTCGGCCCCACCACCGTTTGAAATCGGCAAGGCGGCCCGGCTTTGGATCGCAGGCTGCGACGAGTTGAAAAGGGGGTTGGCGGTGCGCTTTCTCATTCAGAGCACGCAGGCTGCCCGCATGGGTGCAGGGCTTGAACCGTAGCGGATCATTCTCAAGCGACCAGGCGATTCGTCCCAGGCCCAGAAGCGCGGTGCGGATAGGTGTACTCACCCCGAACGCAGCCGCTCCACGACTCGATCGAGAAGATAGAGCACAAGCAACCCGCCCAGCCCCCACCAGACAGTGCCCAGCAAGGCGGACGCAAGTATGACCGGGCCGTCGCCCGGCAGAAGAAAGTACAGAATGCTGACCGGGGCATCGAAAAGATAGATTTCCTCGCAGTTCGTTATGCAGCGCAGGGGCCCGGTGGTGGTGCGCGTCATCACCATGATCAGATGCAGGAGTGCGGCCGGTAGAAAGCCGACATAGAATTCGGTGCGGTTGAGAAGGTAGCGTAGTAGTTCCATCGTTGTCTACGAAATGGTTTACGCAGTTTCGTCCCGAAAGAACATTGGACCTCCCCCGACGAATGCCCCTTTGCCATGTCTGCGGCAAGAACTAAATATTCCCGTGGCCGGATAGAGCTCCTGCCGCCTGTCCTGATCGACAAAATCGCCGCCGGTGAAGTGATCGAGGGTCCTTTCTCGGTCATAAAAGAGCTGGTAGAAAACGCCATCGACGCCGGCGCCACGCGCGTTCAGGTGCATACGCGGGCAGGGGGCATTGAGTCCATTGAAGTTCAGGACGATGGTGCGGGAATCTCACGAGATGAATTGCCCCTGAGTATACAAAGGCATGCGACTTCGAAGATCCAGAGCCTTGAAGATCTGGAAGCCGTGTCCACCTTCGGATTTCGGGGTGAGGCTCTCGCGGCAATTGC
>JACKOY010000010.1 GCA_024233935.1 Spirochaetales bacterium
GCCTCTTGGATCGCCCTTATCAACCAAGCTGTTGTCGGCGGACAGCGCCCCTTGTCGGGATCGGGTCTTGCTGCTTTCAGCATCGGAGACAAGGATGAGCTCAATCGGACATCACACGTGCTTACCGGCATTTTGGACACCGCCATTGGGTCCGAACGCTGGTTGAACACGTTTTCCGTAGAGACTGCGAATCAGAGCGAGACAACGTTCACTGTGCGCAACAAGGAGTACCTGATCGCCTATTCCCTTGGAACAACGGCGTTCGTGCCATTGTTTGCCGCCAAGCCTCAACTCGGCCGCTGCACGACCAGCAACGAGGATCAAACCCAACCAGAGATCGACTTCCCGAGCGGCATTCGATGCGAAGGTCTTGCCGATGGCCTGTACGCGCAGGAAGACCTCCAAGATCCGAATAGCTTGGAAAACATATTCCTGATAGAACCGTCTACATTGCGCGTCAAGAATGGCCGTACCACTCATGGGATTCGAATGCGGGCACGGTGGTCCAATTCGGGCGACTTGCGGAAATATTTTTCTGGTCAATCGACCAAAACGAAATTTGGCAAGGAAATAGTCGAAGTCTATTTTAGCAAGGGGCCACGAGCGCGCCGCCTCTCCGTAATGATGCGTAAGGAAGGATTTGAGAAACCGACCTCCATAATGCGCTTCACCCAAGCTGGCTCACGCCCTTTGATTTCCATGTTTGGGAAGGAGGTTCGCAGCCTGTCGCAAAGACTCCATCCCAAGCCGCTTTCTCTACTGCGCTGGATAGTGGGCATGAGCCAGCCACAGGCGATGGTCATCGACCCTTTTGGCGGTTCAGGCGTAACCGGTGAGGCAGTGCTTGACCTCAATAGGCGAGACGGAAGCCAGCGCCGATATACACTAATCGAGATGGCAGACTACTTCCACACTGTCCTCAAGCCTCGAATCCAAAAGGTGATGTTCTCGGCCAAATGGAAGAACGGGCGCCCGGTCCTGGACCCTGAAGCCGCCGCGCGCATCCCCGAGACCGGCGCGGACGATGAAAACGGCGATGATGATTCCGTTGACGATGACGACGTCAACGGAACTGAACCGGAAGCGAACGGGGACGTATACGGCGGCGTCACCCATATGTTCCAGTACCTCAACTTGGAGCAGTACGAAGACACGCTGAACAACATCGTCTTCACGGACAGTCCGCAGAACATACTCGGCAACGATCCGGCCGAGGTCCGCGCCGCCATTGGCGAGCTCTTCCCGGAAGAAGAACGCCTCTCCTACTATTTCACGGAAGGCTCTTGGATGTCCCCTTCGCTCGGTCTGTCGGACCTGATCCGAGATCCCTTTTCTGCGCGGCTCAAGATCACCGAGCAGAACGAGCCCAAGGACACGTCCATCGATCCCATTGCTACTTTCAACTTTCTGCTCGGTCTGCGCGTTCGGCGCTACGTGGTCACCGAGCAGCAGGGCCGCCGGGTGGTAATTGTCTTTGGGCGCAAAGACACTGAGGAGCACGTTCTCATATGGCGCAAGTGCGACGACACTTGGGATCCGGATGTCGAGCGCGCTTGGGTACAGGAGCAAGACTGGTTCAAAACGAGCACAGTCTGGACCAACGGGCACAACAGCTTTGGCGGCAACAGAATCGAACCGGAGCTGAAACGGCTCATGTTTGAGGACGTGGACTGATGGCTCGCGCAGGGTCCAAGGCAACCAAGCAGCGCAAGGCGGGCGGCAGCACCGGCACCAAGGGCACGAGCCACCACAGCTTTGCCCGGAGCCTGGTGCTCTTTCGCTTCATACTCGGTCGCTTGGGCTACGCTTCCTTCGACGATCTCAAGCGCGATTTTGCGCCCGCTGATGGTCGCACCGACTTGGAGCTGGCCGAACACGACATCGACGGCTCCCGTTTCCTGGCCGTGCTGGAAGCCAACGGGACGCACAGCATGCCGAACCTCGCCCTTTATGACGCAAACATCCGCGAAGACCTGGCGCGCGTCAATCGTCACCGCCGCCCGCCTCTGCGACTCAAGTACTTTCAGTACTTTTCGCTCCTCTTTGCCGAGTACTACTTGGAAAGATTCTTTTCCGAAAGGGATGACCTGCTTTCCGACCTGAACGAGTTCACCGCTGCCGATGCTCCCGACGCCGACGAGCCAATTGCATACACTGTTGACGATCTAGCTCTCTTGGCTTTCTGGAATGCCACCGGCTCCGGGAAGACACTCCTGCTGCACATGAACCTATTTCAGATGCAGCGCTACGCGCCTGAATACTTCAAGCGCAAGCCGCCGCTCTTGATCACCCCATCCGCCGAAATGAGCGATCAACACCTTGCTGAACTGGCCCTGTCCGGCATTCCGGCGTCACACTACAGCGAGTCACGCCGGAACGTACAACTACAAGTAATCGAGATCCACAAGATCCGCCGGCCTCAGGAGAACGGAAAGAAGAAGAGTCTCGACAAGTCATTCTGGCTGGAAGAGTTCGAGGATAGGAATCTGCTGTTCGTTGATGAGGGCCACAAGGGCTCATCAACGCCTAAGGCTGAACTCAAGGAAGAAGGCGCCTGGCGCGAGATCCGCCGGATTCTGGCCGCCGGTGGCTTCACATTTGAATACAGCGCGACGTTCGGTCACATCTCTACGCCCGAAGTCCGCTCCATCTATGAACGCGCCATCCTCTTCGATTATTCCTACCGCCACTTTCATGGGGACGGTTACGGAAAGGACTTCCACATCACGAACTTGGAAGAAGGCGCGGATCTCCGGCAGGAAGAAGAACGGCACCGGTATCTGTTTGAGAACCTGCTAATCTTCCTGCAACAGAAGCTCTACTACACTCTGCGCTATCAGCTGATTGCGGAGTACCTGCCTGAGGATCCGCTACAAATCTTCGTGGGTCACACAGTGGATCCCAAGTCAAAGCCAACCAAGGAGGATGAAGCGACGGTCAGCGATGTGGAAAAGGTCTTGGCCTTCCACCGCGATGTCCTCTCCAACAAAAAGCGCTATCAGAAGATGCTCAAGGCGATTCTGACTGGGCGGGCCAACAAAGACAAGAACATCCGCGAACGGTTGCCCTTCTTAATCGACACCCTTCAAGGAGACGCCGAGGAGCTTTATCGGACGCTGCTCAAACGTGTCTTTCACGCGGATGCGCCTGGGGAGCTTCAGATCTGTCGGCTGCCGGGCACTTCGGGGGAGATTGGGCTGCGCTGCAGCAACTCGGAGTTCTATTACGGTGTCGTCAACATCGGGGACGCGGGTGGCTTTCTTTCGGGTTTGGATGACTCGTACAAGGTTGTGACCCCGGATCGCTTTGCGCCTTCGCTTTTTCGTTCGCTTCAGGAGCGCTCCAGCCAACCGGTCAACGTCCTCATTGGAGCGCGCAAGTTCATTGAAGGTTGGAACAACTACCGGGTGTCCTCCATCGGCCTGATCAATTTCGGCCGCAAAGAGGGCACCCTCGTTATGCAGCTCTTTGGGCGTGGGGTTCGACTACGTGGCAAGGACTTCAGTTTGAAGAGATGCAAGGAGGGAGAGGGCCCCGAGTCTATCCAGATTCTGGAAACCCTGAATGTGTTCGGTCTCAATGCGGCCTACATGGAGACCTTCCAGCGTGTGCTTTCCCGCGAGGGCGTAGCGCACGAAACCATTGTCGTCCCGTTGAAAGTGTCGGACCAGATGCAGGCGGCAATCCTGCAACACAACCTACAAACCATACGGCGTGTGAACGAAGCTCCACCATTCCACTTGCAACCAACCTTCGCGCTAAAGACTCTTCAAGAGGACGCTTCGTCTGGCGTTCTTCCCGGGTCTTCGCGCAGCATTGTGCCCCGGCTTGATTTGAGGTCCAAGCAGAAGGCGCTTGTCAAAGACACAATTGTGCAATCTCGAGGAGGCAACGATCACCTTGCCGAGAACCGGAAATTCGTGCGCAGCCAGGCACGGCTGGGCATCGACTGGGATCTAATCGAGGGAAACATCCTTGGCTTTGCGCAGGTGAAGCACTACAGCAACTTGCGCTTTGAACGGGTCGATTTGCAGCACATCCTCTTTGATACCGATTTCGAGGTCGCCAGCGATCAACCACTGCGCGCAATCATGCGCGGCCGTCCCGACCGCAACGATCAAATCCGCAGGCTTGTCCAAAAGCTCCTCTGCAACTACGTCGACCGCTACTACTCCCGGCTGCAAAGTAAGTATGAGGGCAGCCAGGTGGAAGCGCTACCGTTGTTGCGGGCGGCCAGCCCCAAACTTGACGAGTGCGCGCCATTGCGCGACCTGCTTGGCCCCGCACATCCCGCAGCGGACGGTTCCGCCCAGGTTCGCATTCAGGTGCGCGATGAGGATGGTGCTCCGCACGAACCGGGTGAGCGTCTCCGCGCTGCCGTGGAAGAACTTTTTGCGCCAGCTCTCAAGGGCGACTGGACGGGCTATCTCAAGAAACTGGAAGCGGAACCAACGCCTTGGGCGACAGCAAGCCCACGCTGGAACATCTGGGCCGAGTTCCATGTATTCCAGCCCCTTCTGGTCGAACCGCGCAAAGACGTGCGCAGCACCGGCAAACAGCGCCAGCCAGAGCTGTTCGACGCCATAACTTCAATGAGCCCACCCGGCCTCGTCAAGAGCGAAACCGACTTCGTCGACCATCTGCGCTCCTACTGGAACAAGAACACGTCCGTACACGCCAAGGATTCTCTATTCCTACTGAGGAATGCGGGACGTGGCAAGGGCATCGGATTTTACACCGGGCTCTTCGGATTCTATCCTGACTTCCTCTTGTGGATCGTTCACGGCAGAAAGACGTATCTGACCTTTGTGGAGCCGCATGGCCTCCGTTTGGAGGAGGGTGGGCTACAGAGCCCCAAGGTGTTGTTGGCGGAAGAGCTTCCACATGTTCCAGTTCAGAACAAGCCCACGAGTCTCGTTCTGAACTCATTTATCCTGACGCCAACACCGCTGGCACAAATCTCATCGGAGATCACGGAAGAGGCTGCTGCTGAAAGTCACGTGTTCTACATGGATGAGGACGGCGAATATGTCGCAGCGTTGATGAAGTCAATCTTGGCTTCGGACTGAACCCCTTCATGTCAGACTCGATTGCACGCACACTGCCGGATCTCGAAGCTGCACTGCGCGGAAGCCTGGCCGCAAGTTCCATGTCCATCCGCGAAGTTGCCCGTCATACGGAGATCAGCAAGACGCTGCTTGCGGACTTTCCGAAACGGCGAAAGACCTCTCCCTTCGAAAGCGATCGCCCGGCAAAATCATCCCCGGAACCGGACCTTTTTGAACGGATTCTCTTAGCAGAATCCAGAACAAAACCATGATTTGACATGCTGAGATTGTATCATTGGTTCGTCGCTTTGCAAATACAAATGAGCTTTACCGACGTGCATGGCCGGTAAAGCGTCCAGCTACAGCCGACGCCGCAACGTTCTGTTAGCGATGTCAGTAGCCACAGCGATTGGAAGGTTCGCACCCTCAAAAACCGCGAGGAGTCCGGCGGATACCTGGTGCACGATTCTCGGCAAAGCGCCCTTCGGCGTGTCAACCGGCACATCGAAATGAAACACATACTCTTCCTGGATTGATCGTCGGTTTGTCGCCAAATCCCGCCCTGGATCGGACCAGCAAACAAGCCGCCGATCACTCAAGCCTTCCCACCGCATCTGGATTAGAAGTTTCCGTCCCGGATTGGGAACCGTCTGCAGCGCTTGAGCGAAGGAGAGCAAGCACGATACTACTTCAGCAATTCGTGATATCGCAATTACAATATTAAGCATCGACCTGGATCGATTCTGCGAGCATCAGGTCGGACGAGATCATCTTCGAGCCCCCTCCTGTGGAAAAAAGAACCGGCACGATGAATGCGCCAGAAGTCGATGTGATTGTTGAGAGTGCCAGGACTGATCACAAGGGCTTCCCAAGACCTATCGAACACGTGTGGTCTTTCCGTAGCGTCCTTGGCAGGCCGGCCATCTATCCAGAATGGCCAGCCGGAATGGCGTGGATTATTGAGAAGCACCTTATGGAGAAAGCCCTCATCAGGTTCCCAGCCCTCAAGCTCCGGAGAACAAACACATGTTGTGGTGAACCAGCCCCGTGGTAGGGCGAGGTCACCCATCTTGTCGATCCTAATACGGAAGCGCTTCAAACTCGATTCCGCGTACAGAAGCAACGGTCATCAGACTGCGCACGCTCTGCAAATCCCAATAACTCCAGTAGATATCTCTGAACGAACCTTCCAATGTCGGCCTCACGATTGTCGAAGCAACGATCAACCCGGGTTTCCCAGTCTGCCGCACGCGCTGGGGCACTGCTCAATGTGCCATTTGAACTCAACGTTCTGACATAAACCGTATCACGCCGGATCAGCGGTTTTTCGCGAGACGAAGGATGCAGATCCCTTTTTGCGACTACTGGTGTGCGTCTCCGGCCGGAACGACAACCACAGGGTACTCATGTCCTTTGCGTTCGACAAAATGTATTTCTATTTCAAGCGGCGAATGGGCGTACTTTGAGACGAGCCCTTGCAGGACATCGGGCTCGTACGCCTTGCGGACATCAACGTCTGGTGCTGTGCATGGGCTTCCATCGTCGTTGTAGCCAAATATAACAACTCCACCGTCCTGATTGCGCAGCGTCATACATGCGATTGCGATTTTTTCTATATCTTCGTCTGCGGCGGGATCAATCCAGCTCTTCAATTCGGTCGTGAGAGTCTCCGTCGCCCGATTGAGAACCTCATGAAGGTCGTCCGCATTCAAGAGAGTGTCCGCACCGCAATTCTATGGATGCAGCCGACAAGCAGTTGATGGAAATCCATCGATTCATTGCCCGGCAGAGCAATCCAACTACTTCCAGTCATCGCCGCCCCGAAAGACCATCGATCCACTCATTCAATCGCGCCACGATCCTCTCCCGCCGGTAGGCTAAAAAATCCTGGTACCGCTCCAGTTCCCACAAAGCGGGGTCCGTAGGTACGCACTGGCTCTCCAGCGCAGCGGGCCCGCGCTTGCTCGCGATGGCAGGCAGGTAGTCCGTCGGCTTCTTGCTTCCGATGCGTCTGTTGGTCTTCCCGCCGATGAAACCCCGATTCGCAATTTCGTTTATCTCACTTCGGTCATAGCGGCCCCGAACCGCTGCTCGTGGAAAGATATGATGCGATTGAATTGCGTGCTGTTTGCTCTTGTGGTTTAGAGAAATGGCCATGCCCGTATCCCAATCTTTTGCTCCGCCTGCACGCAGTGCCAGGAATGTGAGGGCGTAGAGCCCGCTTTTAGTTCCGCGCCCCGTGATGTCACCTGCGTTGAAACGCAATCGACCAAAAGCCTGGTCCAGGTTGGCGACCAAACCGGACGAACCTTCGCCCCTGCTGATACGATTTAGGTCCGCATCGAGTTTTGATTCGGCGGAACCCGAATAGTACCCGCGACCCGAACCAACCAAAACCCATTCCAGAAGGCCACGTTCTTCATCAGCCGAAATCTTCCCGCCGCTCTTCTCGAAGAGCCAGGCAACCGGGAGCAGAAAGAAAGGCGATGAAAGAAGTTTCATGTGCTCAATGCCAGCGTTCTCCTTCAGGAATGGAATGGCGAAATCCAACCCAATCTGGGCACGTTTCCAGCCATCCCGCAGACGTTCAGTGCTGATTGAACCTACGGTCTTGAATCGCGACTGCCCCGATGAAAACACGACCATAGCTCTGACGAGTGCTCCATGGTCCAGGTCGAACCCTTCCTGGGCATATCTCTTTTGCGCATCATCAAGCAGCGGCAGCAAATCTCGCCAGCGAGCAGTAATCTGGGCGAGCGCAAGATCAGAACTGCGCAGTTTTACACCCAGCGAGTTCACGCGGACGAATATCTCTGCGACCTCTTCATAACTGAGATTCCGTTCCAGGATATGCATCACGTACATGTAGTTGCGGATACCTTTCAGCTTTTTGATTCTATCGCTGTACTTTTGGAAGCGAGGGTCATCCCAATCAGTTACCCCGGCGGAGCGAATCAGATCCGCATCGCTCATCGTCATCACATCGGAAACCGACAGCCATTGAGGAAGCGATGCGGTTGCCCGACTGCTGACAACGAATGTCAGTCTGGACAGTTTCTCCTGAACGCTCTCGTCATCCCCGTCTTCATCGAGGTCGTCATCAAGATCGTCTCCAGGGTCATCATCACTCTGCTCGTCATCGACTTCCGTGACCTCATCAATGTCTTCGGGGTGTTCGAGGTTAAATAAAATCTCTATCGGCTTCTTGCGGTGCTTCACATCAACGGGGAGACCACGCAGCACCGCCGACAAAGATGTCAGACGCTGCTGTCCATCGAGCAGCAACTTCTGTGTGGAAAACTTGCTGGACGCCTGATCAACAGACATGTCTCGCGATAATTCTTCATCGTCGGTCTCCCAGACAAGAATGGCGCCGCTCGGGTAACCACGATAGAGGGAATCGAGCAAGTCCCGGACACGGGAGGCCCTCCACACATACCGGCGTTGCATCTGGGGCAGGCGCAATTCTCCCCGCGAGATCATCCCGACAAGTTCATCTACCGACAGGTCAGTCTTTTGCATCAATAGTACTCCCGAATATACCCGTACGCCTTCTCGAACAACTCCGTATGCGAATGGAGCTTGTACTTGAATAACGTCTTCCGCAGCACCTTCTTGACTTCCCGTTCACCCGCGCTCGTATGCTGCCATCCCTCAAACCGAACATTCCGCACAATCTCGTCAATGTCATCGACGATCCGCCGGACCATCACCGGCGTCTCGGCGTTTTCGACATCCTGGAACAGCTCCGTCAGGGCTGCTTTCCCCCGGTCGACATCTTCCTCCTCAGGCGGGTCCTCCTTTTCAGCCTGGAGCAGTTCCTTGGCCAGATCGAGCAGTTCTTTCAGGAACTGGACACTATGTAACTGACCTGCTCGTGACATTGTCTGAGGGCTTTTGAACTTGGGGCCGCCCATCACTGGAACTGGGAAACCGCGCAGGCCAGGAGACCTTTTCGTCTGTGCTCGCGGCCAATCGTACTGGAATGCTCCCCCGGTTGGACTCGAACCAACGACCAATTGATTAACAGTCAACTGCTCTACCGACTGAGCTACAGGGGAGTGTCGGACATGCGGGAAGGCTCCCGCGGCACTATGTTTTTGGCGGTGGGGGGCTGTGTCAAGCGCGTAGCCGGAGAGGGAAGGCCGCGCGCAGCGCCCCGGTTGGCGAGGACCCAAAAGTGTCGCGTGGTCGACACTTTTGAACCCGTGACGAGCGACCCATAGGGAGCGAGTTTAGAATTCGACCAATTGATTAACAGTCAACTGCTCTACCGACTGAGCTACAGGGGAGTGTCGGACAGGCGGGAAGGCTCCCGCGGCACTATGTTTTTGGCGGTGGGGGCTGTGTCAAGCGCGTAGCCGGAGAGGGAAGGCCGCGCGCGGCGCGCTCCGAAGCATGCGGCCGGTCGGGCCTGTTCAGCCGGCGGTAGCGGAGATCAGGTTTTTGCGGAGCTTCTTGTAGGGCTGCCAGGCGAAGGCTTTCAGAAAGTCGCGGGCCGCGAGGGCGCCGCGATAGAACAGGTCCAGCTTCTGGGCCCCGCTCATGCGAAAGTTCAGCCAGTTGTGATTGCCGGTGTCGATGCGGCCGACCAGGGCGCGGTAGTCCGGATTGCGAAACAGGAAGTCCAGGTCGGCGTAGTGTTGCATGGATTCCAGAAGCGCCATCGTGTAGGCCAAAAATCCATCGGTCTTGTGGGCCTGCCGGGTGGCCCCGAGTTTGATTCCGAAAGTGGGCGCCACGGGGACCTTCGAATAATCATGAAACAAACTGATCGGAAAGTTGGACATGATGCCGCCGTCCGCAAACAACACTTCGTCTGGCGGCGTGTGTCGATAGCGTCCCCGTTCTTTCCAGGCCGCCTGCACCCCCGGGATTCGCCGAATACCCCGCGCCCGCAGCGGATGAAAGAACAGCGGAATCGACATGGAAGCCCGCACATAATACGAGGGCGATAGCGCCGCCGTGTTGCGCCAGTACATGGGCGCCATTTCGGGAAACACGGCTTTGGTTTCGGTCGTGATGTCGGCGGCCACGATTTTCAGTTCACAGGGCAGCTGCTGGAGCGAACGACCCGTTTCGCGGTGCTGCAGCCCGGCCGGATTCTTCTGGATTCTTTTTACCAACAAGTCGGTGGTTGCCGTGCCCGCGGCCTTCAGCTGCGCGTGGAGCCAGTCCTGAAATTTCTTGCCCGGGTTCAGCCCGTAGTCGTCTCGTAGATTGTCCAGGACCTGGGCCGCCTTGAAGGCGCCCTTGAACCAGCGCTGCGGCCACTCTCCCGAACCGAGATAGTGACTCATGTCGGCGGCATCGGAATCGCCATCGATAAAATCGGCGATGTTCATCGAAAACAGGATCTCGCAGAGTCTTGCACTTTTCGCTTCGTGCTTTTCGGCCAGGGCGGCCAGCAGAAGCGCCACAATCGAACCGGCCGAGGTTCCGCCGATGCTCAAGAAACGCAGGCCGGCCGTTTCCAGAGCGTAGATGTATCCCACCAGGGCAACACCCAGGACGCCGCCGCCTTCCATGACCAGGTCCACATACTGCAGACGTTTGCCGTCGCGTTCTTCAATCACATCGGACAGAATCAGGTCCGGCCCCAGTTCCTCGAGTTCATGGAGCAGCGGACCGATCTTCTGATGGCTTCGCAGTTCTTCAGGATTCATTCGCGGCCTCCGCGGCTTTCTCAGCCGGGTCGCTTTCGGGTTCGGAATCGCTTTTCGTGCCCAGAGCCCGGGCGCGCAAACGCAACAGCCAGACAGTGACCAGTGTCGAAATCACCGCGATACTCACGGCGAGCCCTTGACTTGTAGGAGCTGCAAACTGTACGTTGCCGGCGATACGCAGAGCATCCAGCGCCGGTTGAGCGATGAGTCGCGTACTTATGATCTGCGTTACGATCAGGATCGGCACCGGCAGAAATGCCATCCAGGACGTCAGGCGCGAAATAGGGCCGGGCTGAAAGGGAAACCAGTCGATGGTGTGCGCAGGCTTTCTATCCCGTATAACGCGTCGGCTGAGCCGCTCAAAGGTCGTGCCAAACCAGAGCAAAAGCACCAGCAGTAGCGGTGGACCTGCTAATAGGGCGCTTCCGAGCGAAGCCGAGGCCAGGTAGCCGGATCCTGGTTTGCGAATTTCCTTCAGAAACTCTTTGGCGCGTTGGTCCCAATCGCCCGGAGCTACGAGAATACTTGTGTATTCATTGAGCTTTGTTCGCACTTCGTAGAGCTCATCCCGTAATGCCGAGATAGACGTACAAACATGGCTCTTCTCGCACTCTTCCAATGCGGATCGGAAATCCTTGTTGAGGCCGCGCAGCACCGCACGTGTTTCCAGCGCCACAATTGTCTCGTTTACAATACCAAGCGCTTCCTGGTTTTGCCCCATTGCTTCGACATGCTGCAAATGTTGGAGTAGCGGTAGGTGCACATTGAGTACCACAAAGGCGTAGGCGCCGACGGCCAGCATTAGAACCTGGAATTGTTTCTGGCAGCGGTCGACCAGCTCCTTGAGCGTATGCGTGTATTGGGGCATCTCGTCGATTTGATTTGCGTTGTGCAGAGATCAAGAAAGTTTATAGAACAAAAAACTACATGGTAATGCGTAATACTACTCAGGCCAGGAGCGCCGGGCTCTGCATCCGGAAATCGGCTCCCGGTCCGGTAGACCCGGAGCCGTAGCCCGAGCCCGTGCAGGAGAGGTCGATGGCCGAACCGAAATGTCGGCGGCAATGCGCTCGAACGGTCTTTGTTTTCGCCGCCACCCTGGTTGTATTCTATCGGTGTCTTCGGATGAAGTTTGCCCCGGTGCGCACGCCAGCCACTGAGGCATTCCCAAGAAGACTCGCGAACACAGCGGCGGTCACGGGGCCCGTAAGCGGGCCATGCATTCCGGGACGTACACATCAAAAACGATCTACAAATTAGAGTATCTTTTCAGGCCGAACCTGTTGACTGCGGGTAGAATTCTGGCCAACGGAATCGGTCTATGACACATGTGGTCGTAGCGCTTGAACAGGATTCCTTCATCGCTGCATGAAATTGCCGGCTGCTGTCGAGGAGCCGCAAGCAGCAAGTGCGGCGCGGAAAAGTAGCACGCAGTTATCATGCCCCCTTCCAACGATGCAGAACGCGCACAGTCCCTTCGAAAGCACCTGAAAGAGGTGGAGGGCTGGATGTTGCCTTTCTTGAATGTCAGTCGGGCGCCGGCCGGCGGGCGCCGTCGTTTTGCGACCGTGCTTCTGGCCGATGTTTCCCGCGGTCGCTACCTGGTTTACGAACCCGGGTTGGGTCCTCTCAACGCCCGCATGGGTGACGTCATTCAGGAATATGAAAATCTCGAGCAACTGCTGGACGACGGCTGGATGATCGACTGAGGCAGCGGCCGGGCGGCATTCCTTTCCCGATCAGAAAATCGAGCCCGGTCGGCCCGAAAATTTCGTCAGCCGGACGCTCAGCGTAGTTTGACGACCAGGTCAAAGCCGGCCTGCTCCTCCATCAGGTAGCTGACAAAGGGAAAACGAATCAGGCTTTGCTCACCCATGTCGATGATCTCCAGTTCGTGACTTTCGCCGCTCGCCCGGGACACCAGACGCGCCGATTGCGGCCGCAAACCCGCGCCCAGCACCAGATCGTAGGTCGCACTCTGAAACATCATGCGCGCGATGCGTTCGAAGGGTTCGTTGTTTGTGGCGCCGCTCTCGTCTTCGTTCTCCGCGGCTTCGGATTGCGCATCGGCCGGTGCGTCCGGGGAGGGTTCGGCCGCGCTATCGTTCTGTGGTCCTCCGAGTTCGGCCCTGGTCTCGTCGCTGAAGCGAAAGGTCAGGGTGCGCGCGCTGGCGTCGTAGTGCGGAACAATGGCCCCCATCTTGTCTTCTTCACCGGCTTGCGGAACCGCCGCCAGGGTGTTCAGGCCGGGCAGGGTGAAGTCCAGGGCCATGCCGCGTACCGGACCGTCTTCAATTTGCCGCCCCTGAATTTCCACGTCCTGGCCGAGGCGACTTCGCACCTGGGCCTGCATTTCGGAAAGGGACTCCTGCATGCGATCGCCGGAATTTTCTGGCGTGGCCTGTTGTTGTTGCTGTTCCAGATTGGCGGGCACCGTAAGCCGCCAGTGCACACGCAGGCGGCCATCGGCGTCGGTTCGAATCACATGCAGAATGTTTATGCAGCTCGAAAAAGTCGCAAGCATCGCCAGCGCGGCAAAGCTGGTGGAAACTCGTCGCAGCAGATTGGGGTTCATGCCGCATGGGAACACGCCATCGTTCGTGTTTCCATGTTTTTTCGTAAATGCAGACGGTTTTTTTTGGTCAGAATTTCGAACGATAGCGCAACCGCTGCGTGCCCGCCCGGCGCCCCGGTTTGTTTGCGCCCGGCACTCTAAGTGCCAGCACTGAGCGAATTGCTGCCTCTAACTGGCAAATCGGCGCCCGGCACGAATTTGCGTGTGGCGTCTGCGTTTGCGTGCTCGGTGAGTGCCGACCGCACCTTGCGCATCGTCGGCATTCTGCAATCGGCGCCCGGCAAGAGTTTGTCGGAAGACAGGAAACTCAGCTTCGGACTCTGGCCATCATCGGATAGTCGGTATAACCCTTTGCTCCGCGCGTGTAGAATGTAATCGCATCAGCCGCGTTCAGCGCCGCATCCGTTTGCAATCGTTCCACAAGATCCGGATTGGCGAGAAACGGTCTGCCAAAAGCGACCAGGTCTCCGTTCCCGGCTGCGAGGTCTGCATTGGCCCACTCTTTTTCGCCGGCTCCGCGGGTATGCAGAACGAAATGCGAAGGGTGCATGGGTCTAACGACTTTTGTGTTGTGTGCCTACCCCGGCCGTGATGAAAAACACGGTCGCTTCGCCGGATACATCGGCCGTGTGCCAGACACCGGCCGGATTGACGATCGCATCACCGGCGCGCAGAGTCACGGTCTTCGTTCCGTCCGGAAGTTCCTGGTGCAGGGTGATTTCTCCGGCCATACAGTAGACCAGTTCTTCGCCTTCGGGGTGCATTTCCCAGCTATCCCAGGACTCCGAAAAACGATACACGCTGACCAGTCGACCTTCGATGCCGTCCGAAGCGGTACGCTCGCTGTAGCGTTCGTACCAGGACATGTCCGTGAAGGGCTCCTGGACAAGGACTTTCGCACCCAGACCCAAATGTACGGGGTTTTCTTCTATTCTAAAGACAGCAGTTTCCATTCGCCTGGCCCTCTTGAAAACCTGACGTCGTGGGTTACTCTGTCAACCATCCTGAGGGCCTTGAGACTCGATTTTCAGTCGCAAGGCTTACGCGAGCGCACAGAAAGACCGGTCGCGGATGGCGCGGGCTCTTATTTCTGAAAGCGGACGTGAGCCCGTTGCGGCGCAGCGCCATTACAAGGGCGTGAGTCTATCGATCCAGTCGCAAATGCTTTGGGTTTGCATGGCAAGAAGGCTCAGGGACGGTGGCGTGCTGGCTCTCGTCGGGTACGCACGCAAGCCAGGCGTGGCACGATTCTTTTAGGTACGGGACAGGCGGGAGCAGTCAAATAGGTCGGGCCCGCGATGCAGACCCGACCTTCAAAGATCAATAGCGGTTGGCTTTCGGACGCGCTTCGTTAACAACGATCGGTCGGCCGTTCACTTCTGTGTCCGCCAGCGCGTTCATAGCCGCGATGGCTTCTTTTTTGTTCGGCATCTCAACGAAGCCAAAACCGCGCGCGCGGCCGGTATCGCGATCGGTAATGATATTTACCGAAGTCACTTCTCCGTGGGCGCTGAACAGGTCCGTGATCGAATCTTGATCGGCGTCAAAGCTTAAATTACCTACATACAGTTTCATTCTGTTTTCCAAAAAGTCAATTCGCTAGCTTCCAAAGACGCTGCCGGAACAGGTTTAAGAACGGGGACGGAGGAGGGGAAGGACGGATCCTTGCTCGAACAGCTCGGGTTCTTGCGCCGAGTTTCTATTGCAATCGGTATCGAAAAAAAGCGTAAGCCACGGGGCCGGGAGGGCCCGCATTCGTCAAGAAAAATAAGTGTCCCGGCGGGAGCTGTTGATGGGCCGTGGCACCGGCGTCTGAGGAGCGTAGCGCGCCGGGAAGACCAGGCGGGACCGGCCGGTGCATCGGAAGGCGCGGCATTTTCATCGGGGCCCGGTTGCGGTGTCCGTGGCCGGCCGAAACCTGGAACAGAATCAGAGTCGTACTGCCGGCGCGCAAACCCCGGCGTTTGAAAGATGAAAGCGGGAGCGGCGTGCATGGCCGCGTTTTTGCACTTGCTATTTGGTGGCGTGGGGCCTTCCTCTTGTTGTGCCCTTGTCTTCGCGCCCGCTTCCGCGATCGACCATGTTGGGTGTCGTTTTAGGCCTTGTATTTCTGGTGGCCTGCGAAGGCGGCTCGCCTGTGTCAACGTCACCCGTGAACGCGGATGGGGCCATTGATCTCTCGGACCGTGACTTTAGCCGGGGCGATGCAATTCCCCTGACGGGTCCCTGGGAGTTTTATTGGTCAGAGCTGATCCCGCCCGGAGAGTTTTCCGATCGGGATCTTGCCGGGCGTGTGGAGTTGCCCCACGAATGGGGAGACGACCCGGAAGATGCGTCCACTCCCTACGGCCGCGCAACCTATCGCCTGCGTTTCCTTCTGTCGGAGTCCCATTCGTTGCGCGGACTTGCTCTCCATCTGCCTTCTATTCGCAGCGCCTATCGCCTGTACCTGAACGGCGATTTGATCGCGGTTCGGGGAGCGCTCAATCAAGACGGCGAGGGCGAGCCCCTGCTGTTGCGCCAGACTGTAAGTCTGCCCTCGCTCTTGCCCGAAAACGAATTGGTTTTACAGGTAGCGAACCTGCACACGCGCAAAGGGGGCGTTCTGCAACCGATTGAACTCGGGCTTGCGAGCGGGCTTTTTCGGCGGGAGCTTTCCGGCATTGTGTTTGAGACACTCATGGCCGGGGCCCTGGCCATGATGGCCGTCTATTTTTTTGGCGTCTCCCTGGGCATTCGTCGGGAGGCTTCGGCTTT
The DNA here is from genome assembly GCA_024233935.1 of Spirochaetales bacterium. Classification (GTDB taxonomy): domain Bacteria; phylum Spirochaetota; class Leptospiria; order Leptospirales; family Leptonemataceae; genus JACKOY01. The sequence continues at coordinate 16,047 of JACKOY010000010.1, forward strand.
CTGGCTGGCGGTGTTGTGCGCGGTGGTGGCCCTGCGCACGGGACTCGTCGGCGACAAGGTTCTGGTGCGGCTGTTTCTGGAATCCAACGGAGCCCTGGCCTATCGCCTTGAGTTTCTGACCCTGCCCCTGATGATCTTGAGCGCCATCTTGCTTGTGCACAGCCTGTTTCCGAAAGACGCCCTCGGCCTCGCGCTCTGGAGTTTCGGGGCGCTGTTTTTGGCTTATATGAGCCTGATTGTGTTTGCCCCCATTCGCCTGTTCACCGCGATCCTGCCGTACTTTCAGATCGTGGGGTTGGTTGTTCCGGGTCTCTATATCGTTTTCATACTGGGCCGCGCGATCCACCGGCGGCGAACCGGCTCCCGGCTGATGCTTGTATCCATGGGGCTGGCCTTTTCGATCGGGATGGGTTCCATACTAAAGCTGTATTTTGATACTTCCGCCCTCCAGGTTGTGATCGTGATGCTGGGTTTTGCGTTTCTTTTGACCCTGAGATTTGCCAGGGCTCTGGTTCAGGTGGAGCGCCTCTCGGCGGAAATGCAGCGCAAGAATCAATCCCTGAAAAAACTGGACCGCCTGAAAGATGAGTTTCTGGCCAACACGTCGCACGAATTGAGAACGCCGCTGAACGGCATCATCGGAATCACGGAATCGTTGCTGGCCGGCGCCGGTGGGGCGATAGCGCAACCGGTCAAAAGCAATCTGGAACTTGTGGCGGCAAGCGGTCGGCGCCTCATCAACCTGATCAACGACATTCTCGACCTTTCGAAATTACGGCACGGCGATTTTGTAGTGCACCCGGTTGCGGTGGATCTGCGTCCGCTGATTGAGGCGGTCACCGCGCTTTCGCGACCATTGATTGGTGAAAAGCCCGTGAACATGCGGACCGAGATTCAATCGGATCTTCCGGACGTTCTGGTGGATCGTGATCGGATTGAGCAGGTGTTGCACAACCTGGTCGGCAACGCAATCAAGTTCACGAAAGAAGGCCTCATCACGGTGCGGGCGGTCCGCAGTTCTGATTTTGCCGATCGGGTCGTGGTTTCGATCGCGGACACCGGCATTGGCATTCCGCCCGAGAAGTTCGACGTGATTTTTGACGCGTTTTCCCAGGCCGATGGTTCCATCTCCCGCGAGTTCGGCGGCACCGGTCTTGGTCTCGGGATCAGCCGGCAGCTGGTGGAGTTGCACTGCGGTCGGCTGGAGGTTCAAAGCGCGCCCGGTCGCGGCTCCGTTTTTTCGTTCACGCTGCCGGTCGCGTTTGCGGAGTCAGGCGACCGCTCCGAAAAGAAGGCCCGTCCCGCTGCAGAACCGATCGCAAAAGACACATCGGACATGGCGGGCGAGCAGGGGTCGGCGCCAGTGGTGGCGGAAGCAGAAGCGGCGCGGGGTGAAGCGGGTGTGCCACTTCGCATTCTGGTCGTGGACGATGACCCCGTCAACCTTCAGGTGCTTCGCAATCACCTGCTCTTAAACGGCCACCAGATTGTTTCTGCCAGTGACGGTCGCGTGGCCCTCCGTCAGTTTGAAGAGCACGGTCCTTTTGATTTGATCTTGCTCGACGTGATGATGCCGGGGCTCTCGGGCTACGAAGTCTGTCGTATTTTGCGCGAACAATATTCGTCGACCGAACTGCCCATCATCATGCTGACCGCGCGTGATCGCATGAACGATCTTTTGATGGGCTTTGAGTCCGGCGCCAACGACTATCTGACCAAACCCTTTGATGGCCGCGAATTGCTGGCGCGCGTTCGAACCATGGCGGCGCTGAAACAATCCGCCCGCGCCCAGTCCGATCTGGCCGCGCTACAATCCGAACTGACGATGGCGCACACCCTGCAACAGTCGCTTTTGCCGCGTCGCATTCCGGAGTACCCCGGTCTTAAGATAGCGGTGCGTTATCAGGCCATGCAGAACGTGGGCGGCGACTTCTATGATTTTCGGCCCGACGAAAACGGCATTGGTGTGCTCATAGCCGACGTTTCCGGTCATGGAGTTTCGGCCGCTCTGATTGTCTCGATGGTCAAAATTGCTTTCTGGCTTCAAAAGCAGGACCTGCGCGCCCCCGATCAGATTTTCGCGGGCATGAATCGCATTCTGTGCGAGAACGTGGAATCGTCTTTCGTCACGGCCTGCTATGCGTACGTCGATCCCGTAAAGAAGGTGCTGGTTACGAGCAACGCCGGTCATCCACCGCTCTTGCTCTGGAGGAAAAAAGAACAACGGCTGCTTTCACTGCGCCCCGCGGGCCGACCGTTTGGTTTTTTTGGCTCGGCCGAGTATGACATGACCGGCACGAGCCTGGTGTCAGGCGATCGTTTGTTCTTGTTTACCGATGGTCTCTACGAGATGGCCAACGAAAAGCTGGAGCTCTTTGGTGAACCACGTCTGGAAGCCGCCATTCAAGAGCACCAGGACCTCGACCCCCAACAGCACGCCGGTCGCATCTTTGAGGCTGCCTTTGCCTGGGCGGGCGGTCCCGAAAAACTCACCGATGACATTGCTCTGGCGATTATTGACATAGAATAGAAGAAAGTGGCATCTGCCGGCCAGCAGGCTATCAACGGCGCGTTTTGTAGATTTCTGTTAAGTCGGGTTTTTCGGTGCAGAAATAGTGTACCCAGACAAAGGCGTGGTGCGCGGCCGCAAGCAGCAGCCCCGGCGCACTTTGCCAGAGCAAGCCCGGATGGTACAGCACGAGCAGCACGATGGCGTACATGGGATTGCGCATATGTTTGAAGATGCCGCTACTCTCGAGCGTAGCCGTACGGTAGGCCGGATCGAAGTGATCGGCGCCGGTGGCGCGCTTGAATCCAAACTGAAAGAGGGCCCCATAGGCGGCCCATACGATACCGGGTGTCGAAACGATGATCAGAAAAAACCGGAGATAGTCGGGCAGGTCCATGGTGTTGCGGGTCGAAAGCGCAACCGGCACAAGCATCAAGAAGCGGGCGGCGCCCAGAATCACAAACCCGATTCGAAATACAATAAAACCGGCCGGTCCCAAACGTCGGCTGATGTGTTTGCCGTAGAGTTCCAGTCGCCAGAAGAATGCGATCCAGAACTGAAAAACTCCGGCCAGTAGCCAGGATACGGCCATCCACTGCAGAGCGGAGAATCCGGCGAAGATGTGCGCGTCGTTCGATAGTCGCCGCCCGCCGTACAACAACAACCCACCCAGGATTAGGTAGGCGCCGAGCTGATAGCCCTGTCGTTCCAGGATCTTGCCACGCATGCCCATCTCGCGCGTACGTTGCCGATAACCCGGTACCCGGTCAGTAGATTTTTGCGCTTGCCGGCCGAAGCGATTGGCGCCTGCCGACTGTGCGCGAGTTGCACAGTCTTTTGGATTAAACCGCGGGTGCCTCGGCCTCCAGCGCAAAAGTCAATGTCGCTTTCACCCGCTGCGTGACGAATGGCCGGTTGGAAGCGTCTGTCGCTGACTCCACCGGGGCCCGGCTGGCCGCGCAACGCCGGATGGTGCGGCCCATAATTTCGTGACAGGCGCACCGGGACGTCCGATCCTGGCGCTGTCTGCGGTGCAGATCAAACCCAACAGCCGAACGAAATCATATGTCAGAAAAAGAAAACACAATCATCTGGACCAAAGTTGACGAAGCCCCGGCGCTGGCTTCGTATTCGCTCTTACCCATACTGCAGGCGTTTACCAGGGCCTGCGGCATCAAGTTCGAAACCCGGGACATTTCTCTGGCGGGTCGGATTGTTTCGAGTTTTCCGGAGAAGCTGAAGGCCGACCAGCAGATCAGCGATGATCTGGCCTACCTGGGTGAACTGGTCAAGAAGCCGGAAGCCAACATCATCAAACTGCCCAACATCAGCGCCTCTATTCCGCAGTTACAGGCGGCCGTAAAAGAGCTGCAGTCCCACGGTTACCAGATTCCCGATTTTCCAGAGGAGCCAAAGAGCGATGAGGAAAAAGCGCTGCGCGCGCGTTTTGCAAAGGCCCTCGGGAGCTCGGTTAACCCCGTGCTGCGCGAGGGGAACTCGGACCGTCGCGCGGCGACCTCAGTAAAAAAGTTCGGCCAGAAGAATCCGCACAAGATGATGAAGCCCTGGCCGGCCGAATCAAAGTGCCGCGTGCTTCACATGCAGAAAGGCGATTTCTTCGGGACCGAAACGTCCGTAACCATGGCCGCTCCCACAAAAGTGAAGATTGAGTTCGTGGGCGCCGACGGACAGAGCACTTTGCTGCGCGAGGCATTTCCACTTCTGAAAGGAGAGATCATCGATTCGGCGGTCATGAATGTGGCCGAGTTGCGCAAGTTTTTCAGCGATAGCATTGACCAGGCGAAGCAGGCGGACGCGCTCCTGTCTTTGCATTTGAAAGCAACGATGATGAAAGTCTCCGACCCGATCATGTTCGGCCATGCGGTCGAAGTCTACTATAAAGATGTATTTGAAAAGCACGCCGATGCCATTCGCGAAATTGGCGTAAACGTGAACAATGGCCTCGCCGATCTGGTGCAACGCCTCGAAAAACTCCCGGAAGCCAAACGCAAGGAAATCGAAGGCGACCTGGCCGCGGTTTACCAGAAGCGTCCGGGACTGGCGATGGTGGATTCGCGCAAGGGTATCACGAATCTGCACGTTCCGAACAACGTCATCATCGACGCGTCCATGCCGAACGTCGTGCGCGACGGTGGTCGTATGTGGAATGCAAAAGATGAGCTTCAGGACACCATGGCCATGATTCCGGATCGCTGCTATGCGACCATCTATCAGGGCATTATCGAAGATTGTCAGAAGAATGGTCAGCTGGACCCGGCGAAGATCGGCAGTGTTTCGAATGTCGGTCTGATGGCGCAGAAGGCCGAAGAGTACGGTTCGCACGACAAGACCTTTGAGGCCGGCGCGAGCGGTAACGTTCGGGTTGTGGACGATAGCGGCGCCGTACTGCTCGAACAAAAAGTCGAGAAAGGCGACATCTTTCGCATGTGCCAGACCAAAGACGAACCGGTGCGCGACTGGGTGAAGCTGGCCGTTACCCGTGCCCGGGCCACCGGCGCACCGGCCATATTCTGGCTGGACGAACAACGCGCTCACGATCGCGAGATCATTAAGAAGGTAAACGAATACCTGAAAGAGCACGATACCAACGGCCTCGAAATCAAGATTATGGCGCCGGTGGATGCGATAAGATTTTCACTGGAGCGCATTCGAAAAGGCCAGGATGCGATTTCGGTCACCGGCAACGTCCTGCGCGACTATCTCACGGACCTCTTTCCGATCCTGGAGTTGGGCACCAGCGCACGCATGCTTTCGATTGTGCCGCTCTTAAACGGCGGGGGTCTTTTTGAAACCGGCGCCGGGGGTTCGGCGCCGAAACACGTCGAACAATTTCTGGGAGAAGGGCATCTGCGCTGGGATTCTCTGGGAGAGTTTTGCGCCCTGGTGGCCTCCTTTGAGCATGTAAGCGCCAACTTCAAGAATGTAAAGGCCCAGGTCCTCGCCGACAGCCTGGACGAAGCCATCGGCAAATTTCTCGAAAACGGACGTTCGCCTTCGCGTAAGGTCGGCGAACTCGACAATCGGGGCAGCCACTTTTACCTGGCGCTCTACTGGGCTCAGGCCCTGGCGGCCCAGAGCAAAGATGCCGACCTCCAGAAGCGTTTTCAGTCGGTGGCTAAAGCGCTGAGTGAAAACGAAGCGAAGATCCTGGACGAACTCAACGGAGCCCAGGGTAAGCCGGTCGATCTGGGCGGTTATTATCAACCGGACGATCAAAAGGCCTTCGCGGCCATGCGTCCGAGCGCCACACTCAACGCGATCATAGACGCATAGCGAGACACGCGCGTACTTGCTCGTGAGCGTGGCGCGGCTCCGGGCGCAATTCTGGCCGCACGTTTTGGTCGCACGTTTTGGTCGCGGGCGAAGCGTGAAGCTACGCGCTCGGGCTTTGTTCTCAATGGGGCTCCCATTGGGCCTCTATTCACAGGTTGCTTGCCTTTCTATCCGTCGCGAAAGCCGTCAATGCTGAAGCGTTCTCCAATCACGACCGGATGAAACGTGGAAACTCCATGCGGATGGTGCATGATGATATAATCGGTCTGGCCATCGCCGTAGACTGCAAAGATGGCCCGGTCACCCCCGGCGTTGTTGGTGAGGTAGCCGGAACCCCAGCTGGGATCACCCCAGCCAAAACTGCTGTCGATAAAGAACGATGAGCGGCGTTCGACGTTAAAACTGGCGCGATTTTCCGGAAAGAAATCCCATTCAACTCGATTGGAGCCGTAATAGAAGGCGCTGTAATCGTCCAGATTCGAAGAGCTTTCCGAGAAATGGCGCAGCGTGCGTTTTTGTATCAGCCATTGCTCAATTGATTCCCGGCGTTGAATGCGTGAGTTGTCAAAGCGCACGCCGGCCAGTACACGTGGAAGTTCCCGGGTGACGTAGGTCGTATATGCCTGGCCCTGCTCACGGGGGCGCTGGCTCAAGATATCCAGCACAATTCCGGCGCCAATCACCAGCGAGCAGTTTGGCCCGTTCACAATGACGCCGCCTGTCAGATACTGGCCGTCGTCCAGATTTTGCCACATGATCAGGCCGGCGTATATGCGACCGTCTGACAATCGTCCCTCAAAGGTTCGGTAGACTTTTGGAAACTCGTCATCTTCGGGATGATCGCGGCGAAAGCTCTCCAGTTTGAATCCTCCGCGATTGATGAGAAAGCCCTTGAGAGAAGCAAGCATGCTGACGGAGTTCTGAGCCTGCAGTTCGGCTGCGAAACGAAAGTAACGCGCTATGCCGTCGAAGCCATTCATGTGCTCGGGCCAGAATGCAACCTGATTGGCGTACGGCGTGTCGTCGTGCTCCCAATCGGTCGGGTGAAACATGGAGTAGTTGAAGAAGCGATAACGTGTGCCGGTCGTATTCGGGGTAGGCGCCGGCTCCGGCAGCTCAAAGCGGATGTTTTCGAGATTGGGGCTGAGCTGACGCATCACAGTCTGGTAAGCCGATTGATCGGCCGAAAGCAGGATCACGGTCTGAAACCGCGCGCCCACCGAAAATGTGAAATAAGCGGCATAACGGCCATCACCCTGGACTCCACGTGACGCAACGCTCTGAAATGCGAAGCCGTGCCCGCTGGCAGTGAAGCCAGCCTGGGGCTGCTCGGGAAACCGGCGCACTACCTGACGCTCCTGTTCCATGCCGTTGATGCCACGATTCAGGTAGGCAACGATGTGCTCGGCGGTCATTTCGGTCGGTACGCTGACAAGTACGACCGTATTCGGATGTGTTTGGCTGACCGCCGTCAGGATAGCCGCGCCTGGTCTCAATTCCCAGTTGCCGGGAAGCGTCAGGCGCATGTTGCCCTGACTGATTTCGGTCGCAAAGGCGGCAGACGGCGCACCGAACAGGATCACAATTGCGAGCAGGTAATGACAGAGACCCTCACGAATTTGCATACGGGATTATAAACTCCCGTCGGCATGTTTCAAGCAGTTTCGAAGCATCTCGAAATAAATGAGGATACGATGAAGGAAGCAGTTGCCGCATTCCCCGTTGGATATCATGATTTTCATCCCGATAAGACATACAACTATCAGTTAAACCGGTGGCACTCGCTCGGCCTGATGCGGTTCGAAGATATAAATGATGTCGCAAAAAGCATCCGCTCCTTTAGTGAATGGAAAAGGAAAATGCTCGGGCTTGCGCAGAAGGCAGAATCAGAAAGCAGACTTCTTAATGCGGCCTTCTACTACCGTGCGGCCGAGTTCTATACCATGCCGGGAGATCAGCCGGGGAAGGAGTACTTCTATGACCGGTTCGCCGATCTTTTCTACCGGGCCATTCAGGATGATGAGTTTGAAAGAATTGCGATTCCGTACGAAACGACATCGCTAAAGGCGATCAGAATCAATTCCAGAATTGAAAAGGCGGGTACACTTCTTGTTCACGGAGGGTTCGATTCTTTCCTTGAGGAGTGGTACTACATCATGAAGTACTTTGCCCGGGGCGGCTTTGACGTAATCGGCTTCGAAGGTCCCGGGCAAGGATCGGTCCTGTTGAAACAGGGCGTTCATCTTGATTACAGATGGGAAAAGCCCGTGAAGTCGGTGCTGGATCACTTTCAATTACAGGAAGCGACGCTTTTCGGCTTATCCATGGGAGGCTGGTTCTGCCTGCGGGCAGCCGCGTTTGAACCGCGCATCAAAAATGTAATAGCATCGGGTCATGCTGTTGACTATTCAAGAATACCGCCTGCATTTGCCAGGTGGCTGATGTTATTCTTCATAAAGAATTTCAGATCATATACCGAAAAGTCTTTCGAAAAGGTCGCCGCAAAAAACAATATTCAGGGATGGCAAACAAGCAACCTCGCCCATATAACGGGATTACCTCCTCTGGAGGCCTTCGAGTACTCGCTCAATCTGAATGCGAACAACCTGCACTGCGATAAGATCAGGCAGAATGTCCTGTATCTGACTGGACGGAATGATCACTTTATACCTTACAAGATGCACGATCTGCAACTAAAACTACTGACGAATGCAGCCTCTGTAACCGACAGGGTCTTTACAAAAAAGGAACACGCCCAGAACCATTGCCAGATAGGGAATATTGGGCTCATGCTGGACGAGTGTATTCGGTGGATGAAAAAGCATGCCGGTTAAGTATCAAACCGTGATCCCGGCCGCTGTATATTGCGAGGCCTTTAGCTGTCGAGCATTGTGAGCATCAAGCGGGTGGCGCGGCTGAAGTGGCTGCGATCACCGGTCGCCCGTACCATTAAAAACGAACCCTGGTAGATCAAAAACAGGTCCGCGGCCAAATCGCGGGCCCGTGCGGCGGGCACCGCCAGGCGTACCAGGGCTTCTTCAAACTTCTTTGTCGAAGTGCCGAACACGGCGTGTACGTCCGGGAGGTGCTGCGGGTCAGTTTGCACCGCAAAGTTGCCCAGAGGGCAGCCGCGAAACTCCGCGGCTCGGGTGCGCCGTCGTACGAAGTCCATCCACCGTGTTATGAACTGACGGGGCGTGCGTGATTTCTCCGATATGCGATCGAATCCGTCCCAGAGCGCCCGGGCCTGGGCGAAGAGGTAATCGGTCTCCAGTTCCGATTTCCCGGCGAAGTGGTGATAGAAAGTCGGCTTACTGACGTCGGCCTCGCTCAGGATCTCGTCCAGGCCCGTGCCCAGACCCTTCAGGTAAAACAGCTGTTGGGCCGCCCGTCGGATGTTTTCGCGCCCCTGTCCGTAAGGCACCTTGCGCTTTTTTCGGGCTCCTGATCGGCCACCGCCCCGGGACCTGTTATTTTTCGCTTGCTGATCCATATGAATATATATTACTGGTCAGTAATAGTGTCAAGCATTTCCGGCCTGTTCAGAGATCAAAGAGGAGGGGCATTATGGGGGATTGGGGAACCGGCAACACAGTTATAGAGACCGTCGGCCGTCATGAAACCTCGCGACGCCTGGAGGAGGTCCAGGGCCTGGAGCTCTGGCACCTGGGCCGGGATCGTTTCGACGATTTCAACGAGTTCGTCTGGGGTGTGTATCGGGAGGCCTTTGTGGAAGGCAGCCAGATCCCTTTCAGTCTCGAAGACATTGTGCACAGCAGCGAAGAGCACTTCGACAGCGCCCGCGTTTGTGCTGTGATCCATCCGGACGGCACAATCCTCGGGACCTGGGGATTGATTCTAAAAGAGAAAAATGATAACCGGGTTCTCCCCATCCAGAAGGAATTCGGGCTGAGCACTGCGGAGATTCTGGAGACGCTTCAGGCGCCCCGGGCCCGCTTTCTCTTCAATGGCTGGCGCACTGCGGTCGACAAACATGCCTTAGAGGCGCACGGCCTTGCGGCCAACCGTTCGGTCTTCGTGTTCGATTTGTTGCTGCGCGGGTTGACCGAAGGCTTTCTCGATCCAGAACAATTCGTGGGCGTTGCCGAAATGGAGATGTTGGTCCTGAAATACCATCGGCGCGTCGGCATTCCCTGGCAGATTCTGGGAGAGGCGCACCACTTCTGGGGTCGTGATCGCTATCCCTGCGGTTTTCGATTGTCGGAAATGGTCGAAATCATGCGCACAAAGTATCCGGAGCGATATCGTTTCCTTTACGGTCGTGAGAAGCAATCTGAACCGTCGGGCGCAGGCTGAAAAATATTCTCTTTACGGCAGTTCCACAACAGCCTTCAGTTTCGAAAGTAGTATTGCCGCTGCGGAGAGACACCGTTGTCGGGAGTGCGCGCGCCGGCTGTTACCGGTATCTGGCTGATGCGCATCCGTAGCTCGAACGGGAAAACGGTTGCCGGACCTGCCCCATGCCCCTGCATGCAGACATCCGTGCGACGATGTTGCTACGGTCCGGCTCAGGAGGTATTGCCCTGTGAATTTCAAAAAGGCCTTATTTTGGACCGTAACCGTATCGTGTATTCTCGCCGGCACCGGATTCGCCCTGAATCTGCCATCGCGTTTGCTGGCAAACGAAAACGATTCGGACGATCGGCGCATCACCATCGATCCGGATGCCGGACCGCGTATTCTGAATACGCTGCTTGAAACACTTCCGGACGGAGAGCCCACCTGTTGCGAAAGAGAGTGGATCATTCGTATGTTACATTATCATCCGGCGGCGGTGGTGCCCCGGCGCATGTACTTTGCCTCCTGTAACACCGATTCGGCAACGCCCACGATGTTCGTATCCCTTTCGCTGGGCGAGAATCGTGTTCACCCCGAGCCGGATCCATCTTCGGGCGCAATTTTGGAAACGGTGTTTGATAGTACGACCGGGCGTTTTGAAGTGCGGCGTGAACATCGATTTGAGGAGTGCGTCTGGATGGAAGGAATCACCGCCAGCAGTGATTGCTCGACGGTGGCGGCGCTCTGTCGTCGGAGTCGGGGCGATACGGACTTCGACTTTGATTCTCTGGCGACGCATGCGAATCACGAGTGGATGACCCAGGCGCGTTGCGCCAAACAGGAGATGTGGCTCTATGAATGGAACAATGGAGATATTACGAGTGCTCCGGAAAAGTTTGTCGTCCACCGGGCGGTGGACACGGAGTGGGAGTACGGAAACAACTACCTGCGCCTGGCCGAGGATCAAAATACGTACGGCATCGGTGTGAAGGCGCGCGTCTTCGGAGGCGGAGGCTGTCATGAAGCTGACGCATTTTTAGTAATGGACCGATCCGATCACCGCTTCACCGGGCGTGGTTACCACTGGGCCTGTGCTTTCGGTCATACGCTATCGAACCGTCCCGTCTTTAATCCCGTGACCGGACAGTACGCGCTTTTGTGCGGCACGGACGGTTCTCATACGGGCGGACCGCTCGCCGGTTACTACTTTCGCCTGGAAGATCGTCCGGCGCGCGAGTTTTTGCAAACCAGCTATCAGGGGATTCAGAGCAAGGGCGGTCCTGGCGGTGTGCTCGCGCTACCGGACGGTTCCTACCTCGCTGTGCTTTCGGGCGTGCCGGGCAGCGTGCGACCCACGAATTCCATTCCGTTGCGCCCGCCCACGTCCATTGGCATCGCTCGTTTCAGCTCAGAGGGCGCGCCCATGGGGCCGGTCAAATGGGTCGTGTCGATGGCGAACACGTATCTTTCCTACCCGCAACTGGCTTCGCTTGGCGGTGGTCGCTTTTTGCTCGGCTACGGAGAAATGAAGCGCCTGAACCTGGCCGCGGACAATACCGATGAGAGTTACCGCGCGCCCTGGGAATACTGGGTGGTCGAGATTGATGCGAACGGCGACAAACTCACCCAACCAATGCGCCTGGAAGGAGTCGGCTGGGGCGAACAAGACGAAATGGTTTCTCTGGGGCCGGGCCGCGTCGGCTGGGCTTACATCCCGAATCCGACTTTGCGGGCCGACAACACGATTCCTCCTTGCAATTCCCGGGCGCTGCAGTTGAGCGCGTACGTTTCCGCGCGCCCTTGAAGCGTGCAGCCGAAAGCAGCGGGGACCACCCGTGGCCCCTCAGGCCAGGGCGCGTACGGAAATCTGGTGGTTCTTGAGTTCGTCGTAGATTTCCAGAGTGTGCTCGGGACTCAGGCGCAACTGCACGAAATTGCCCGGCGGCAGCGTGCCGAACGACAGAGTGCGTTCCCTGGCTGCGCCGCAGCCGTACGGCTAGTACAGGGCAACCCGGCAAGCTTCATCTGCGAGAAGCAGAACTCAGCGCACGTCGACGACGATCAGCGCAATATCGTCTTCAATTTTCTCCGGACCGCCGGACCATTGCACGATGGTTTGCATGAGAGTATCGGCAAATTTCTCGGGTGTGAATTCGCCGTGCTCTTGAATGAAGTCCCGAAATCGGTCGTCGCCAAACATACCCTGATCTGCGTTTCTGGCTTCAATAATCCCGTCGGTGTACATGACCAGGCGGTCGCCGGTTTCCAATGGCACTTCGGCCGGGCTGTAAGGCGCGCTTGCAAAAATACCGAGAATGCGGCCGCGCGGACGCAGTTCGACCAGGGATTGATCGCGCTTTCGATAGAGAAAAACGGGTGGATGTCCCGCGCAACCGAGCAGCAACACGCGCCGTTCCAGATCAATGTAGGCGTAACAGGCCGTCACAAATCCGTTTCCCGTGTTGCCGAGCAAGACCGAGTTCATACCTGCCAGAAGCTGGTCGGGATGCATGAGCAGGTCCTTTTGAAACCAGAAAGCGATTTTAACTATTGATACGATCAGGGCCGCCGGGACGCCGTGGCCGGAGACGTCGGCCATGAAAAAGGCGGCGCCGTTACTGTTCGCAAGCACGTCATAGAAGTCACCGCCCACGTTTTCCATGGCGCGGTAGCGCACCGCAATATCCAGGCCCGGAACTTCCGGAAGCGAAGGGGGCAGGAGGGATAGTTGAATCTCCCGGGCGAGCTGGAGTTCGGCACGGATTGCTGCCAGGTGGGATTGCGACTGCGCGGCCTGCCGGAGTTTCAGCATGGTACGGGCCCGGGCAATGAGCTCGCGGGGCTCAAAGGGCTTGGTTAGATAATCGTTTGCGCCGCTTTCGAGGCCGGCGATCAAATCGCTGATGCGGTTCCGGGCGGTCAGCATGATTACGGGTAGTTCGGTTTCGGAAAAACTCTCGCGCAGGACTCTGCAGACTTCGTAGCCCGAGAGGCCCGGCATCATGACATCGAGCAGGATCAGGTCAAACTCCTGTTCCGATTCCAGAAGTCGCAGGGCCTCCCTTCCGTTGTCGGCCGCTATAACCGAGTGTCCTTCGAGCGCCAGATGATTGGAGAGCACCTGTAGATTCACCGGATCGTCGTCCACAATCAAAGTGCGCACGCCCGTATGCGGGCCGTTACTGTCTTCCGGAGCTTGTTCGGCGGAAGCCGCAGCGACTGCCACGCCGGTCGGGAGTCTCTGTCCTGTTTCTGATGGACGGCTGCCCGTGGAATCAGCGGGTTTCGAATCGTTCCTCGCGGAGGAGTCTGCAATCAAGAGCGTAAAAAAGAAGCGCGAACCTTCGCCGGCCCGGGAAAAAACACCGAGCCGGCCGCCGTGCAACTCAACGAGCTTGCGCGTAATGCTCAGGCCGAGTCCGGTGCCACCGTACTCGCGGGCCACAGAGCCGTCGGCCTGGCTGAAGGCGTCGAAGATAATCTGCTGTCGGTCCGGAGGTATTCCGATTCCCGTATCGGAAACGGTTACTTCTACGTAACGGGGCTCGCTTTCACCTGGCGTTGCAAGCACGCGGTAGCTCAGGCTTATGGTTCCCTCCTTTGTAAACTTAATGGCGTTGCCGACCAGATTCAACAGGATCTGTTCCAGCCGGGCTTCGTCGGCCAGAACCAGCGGGATGTTGCCGGGTTCGTGCAGCAGTTTTAGATTTCGGCTCCCAATCAGAGGTTTGCTGAGGGCGAGTACGACATCCGTCACGGCTGCCAGGTCCACCGCCTGCAGGTTCAGTTGCATATCACCGTGCTGAATGCGCGAGAAATCAAGCAGGTCATTGACCATGCTGGCGAGCCGTCGGGCGCTTGAGGCGATGAGGTCCAGAGTGGAGCGAGCGGCGCCTTCGATCGGGCCGGCCACACCCAGCAGGAGCGATTCCGTAAGTCCAATGATACCGTTCAGGGGAGTGCGCAGCTCGTGGGAGGTATTTGCCAGAAACTCGTCTTTCAGTCGATCCAGGCGGCTGAGTTCTTCGTTTCGCTTAGAAAGCTCGCTCTGCACGCGTTTTTGCGCGGCTTCGCGTTCCAGGCGCAGCGTATTGATGCGATCTGCAAGACCCAGCGAGAACAAAAGGATCGCGGCGAGCACGCCGCCGTGCAGCACGTTTTCGGTAAACTCGTTCGACTGCAATATGCCCATTCCCTTCGCGATAAAGATCAAGGCCCCCAGCAGAAACAAAGCCTCGGCCAGCATATAGAAGCGGGCCGCGCGGTTGCCCTGAAAGAGACTGGCCGTTCCCAAAAGCGAGAGCAGCAGGGTTGCGACGACAAGCAGCGGCTGTACGATTGCGATGCTCGTGGCGACCAGAACAAACGGACTGATCACCAAATGAATTCCCAGAAGTACCACGAGCACTACCGCGGCGCGATGCAGGCGGGGCAGATGACGGGCGGTTTCCAGATATTCGAGCGTGAACAAAACCAGAAAGATCATAGACACATCGATTGCAATTGGTTGGGAGATGCGTGCCGCGATCGGCGTGTCGGGGAAAACCAAAAGGCTCAGGTAACCTTCGTAGCCCGCAAAAAATAACAGGCCCACAGTCAAATAGATTGCAAAGTAGGCGAAGCTGCGATCGCGCAGCACAAAGAACATCGTGAAATTATACAAACCCATCAGCACAGAACCGCCAACCAGCAGGCTGATGAACACGTTGCGGACCGCGTCGCGTCGCGCCATGGCGGTGGCCTGCCACAGGGTGAGCGGAACGGGGGCGCTCAACTTGCCTTCGTTCTCAATGCGCATGTAGATTGTGAGGCTCGCATGCGGCTCGACTGTGAGCGGGAACACGAAGCGAGGATGATAGAGCGGTCGGCTCGATGCGGGCCGCAGGGCGCCCGTCTGGTAGAGCGGTTCAGGGGAGTTTTCGACGTACAGGTCTACGTAGTCGTGCTGGGGAAAGCCCAGTTCCAAAAGCAATTCTTCGGCGCGATCATTCCTGTTTTCCAGGCGGAAGCGAAACCAGTACGCCTTCTGCTCGAAGTCGAACGCGGGCGCCGCCAGCCGGGAGGCCTGCCAGTCGGGGGACAGACGGGCCTGCTCGAAATCAACGGTGCCGCTCCCGTCTTTGAGAAATTCCATTCGTGAGCTGACCACGTAGGAGTCCCTGGCTTCGAGCAGAATGCTTTCCAGGGCCAGAAGGCGTTCGGGAACTGCAAGTACGGCCAAAAGGACAATCAATCCGGTCGCCCGTACCACGCGCGTCTGATGGGCCGGTCGGAAGTCCACAGGGCAGTTACTGGATGACGGCGGAAGACCGGTCAAGCGCATTGGGTGCTGATCAGCGGGGCGGCGGCACCGCTTGACAGGGACAGCGAGCGGCGGTGCAATCGATCGTGTCCGAAACCGATGTACTGATTGTCGGCGCTGGCCCGACGGGGCTTTGTCTGGCTTCGGAACTCGTCGACCAGAACGTAACGGTTCGCATTGTGGACCGCAAGCCCGGCATTACAGATCTTTCCAAAGCGCTCGCGGTGCAGGCCCGAACTCTGGAGCTGTTCGATCGCATCGGGCTGGCCGGAGAAGCCGTGGCCTCCGGCCACGCGGCCCTGGGACTCGATTTGACCATTCGTGGGCGAACGATTCAGGCAATCGAACTGGGCGACATTGGTCAGGGAGAAAGTCCGTATCCGTATGTTTTGATTCTGCCGCAGTCCGAAACCGAAAGACTGCTGGAGACCCGTGTTCGAAACGCCGGCCAGGCGATTGAGTGGCGGACTGAGTTTCAGGCGCTTACCCAGGACGCTTCGGGAGTGACGGCGACTCTTGTTCGGGGCGGGATAAAGGAGACGGTGCGCGCTCGTTACGTGGTCGGTGCCGATGGCGCTTCGAGCCTGGTGCGCGAGGGTGCCGGCATTGCCTTTCGTGGTGGAACCTACGAACGCAACTTCTATCTGGCGGACGTTGCCATGGAGGGACCCCTGGACCACGCGCGCATCCATCTGGTGTTGAGCAGGGGTCGGTTTCTGGCCTGCTTCCCCATGCCGGGGCAACGGCGTTTTCGAGTGCTGGGTTTTGTGCCGCGCGCTCTGGAGTCGGAGGACTCGCTCAACTTCGACCAGGTGCGCGCTATAATTGAAGGAAACGTGGAGCTGGACCTGCGCCTCACTGACTGTCGCTGGGTTTCGACCTTCCGACTGCACCACCGCATGGCGGCGCGTTTTGCGGTGGGACGCGTGTTTTTGTGTGGTGATGCGGCGCATATCCACAGTCCGGCCGGCGGTCAGGGCATGAACACCGGCATCCAGGACGCGATCAATCTGGCGTGGAAACTGGGCCTCGTATTGCGAGACGGCGTCCACCCGCGCCTGCTCGACACATACGGCCTGGAGCGCATCCCCTTTGCGCGACGTTTGTTGCGACTGACAGACCGCGGCTTTCGTGTCATGACCGGTCGCGGGCGGCTTTTTGACGTCTTTCGTCTGCATGTCTTACCACGGGTTCTGCCCGTGCTGGCCCGGAGCACGCGCTTACGGCGCTTCGCATTCCGGACTGTTTCACAAATCGGCATCCAGTATCGTGACAGCCCGCTTTCGAGAGACGTGCTTCGGCCCAAATCGGGATGCGTGCGGGCCGGGGAGCGATTACCACCGGGGCGGGTGGTGCGAGACCCGCAGTTGGGGCCGGAAGACCTGTACGCGCTTCTGGATCGGAGCAGGTTTACCGCGCTTGTCTTTGCAGAGCCGGCGCCTTTTGCTACGGCCGCTATCGAGAGCCTCTGCCGCCCGATCTTTCTGCCGAACCGGGAAGAGAACAGGTGGCTGGCCGAAAAGCTGGGAGTGCCCGACGGAGTGGCCCTTGTGCGGCCCGATGCCATGCTCGCCTATCGGGGCCCGGCGGAAGCGCAAGCTCTGGAGTTGTATCTCCAGGAAGTCTCAGGCCCCGGGCCGGGGTGAGTGCTTTGAGTTTCAGCCCGCGGCGTCAGCGTTACCGGCGGCCAGTTGTCCGCAGGCGCCGGCGATATCGCGGCCCATGTTCCGGCGCACGAACACCGTAAGCCCGGCCGCCCGCAGGATGTTCTGAAAAGCAAGCACGCTGTCCGGAGACGGACTTTCAAAGGGCGCGCTGCCCTTTACCGGATTCCAGGCAATCAGGTTGATGCGGACCGGCAGGCCATCACAAAACTCTGCCAGGCGCTCTGCGTCATGCTGGCGATCATTGACACCGCCCAGTAAAGGAACCTCGAACATGATGCGCGACACGACCCGCGGCGGGTATTTCAGAAGCAGGTTGCGTAGTTCGCCCAAACGATATCGTTCATTGATTGGCATGAGCCGATTGCGTAATTCTTCGTCCGCGGCCGTAATGGAGATGGCCAGTTTGTAGGCAAGGTCTGCCTCACAGTAGCTTTCAATGGCGGGGAGCACCCCGGCCGTGGAAATCGTAATGTGTCGCGGCGCAAGCGCCATGCCCCGGGGATCACAAAGCAAATTGGCCGCGGCCAGCACGGCCTCATAGTTATAAAACGGTTCACCCATTCCCATGAAGACCACGTTGCTCACGAAATCATCCAGGCCCAACGCACGCAGAGAACGCCGCACGAGCAGGACCTGGATTACGATTTCGGCCGCCGTGAGATTGCGGGAGAAACCCATCGCGCCAGTGGCGCAGAAGCGGCAGTCCAATACGCATCCGACCTGGCTTGAGACGCAGACCGTCCGGCGTTTGCCGAAGGGCAGATACACGGATTCCACGCGCCGGCCATCGTGTAGCTGAACAAGAAATTTGAGGCTGCCATCCTCTGATGCACGGCGATCCGCGATAAGCGCGGCGGGCGACCTCTCAATCGCAAACAGTCGTGTACGAATTGTGGCCGGCAGATGTGCGAAGTCCGCCTCATGCATGAAAGCACCGGCGTACAGTCGTCGAAAGCTTTCCCGTGCCAGCTCCGGCGGGGCCCCGTACTCTCGATGGAGCGACAGCATTTCCGAGTAAGACTTTCCAATCAGGCCTGTGGGCACCGCGCCAGATCCGATTCAGCACGGTTCCGGTCAACGACTTGCGCCCGGGGCCGGCCGCCGTCCTGCGACGGAATTGGTCGCAATGGAGAAATTGCTATTTCTGCAGATATCTCTTGCGCTCAAGGCGGGGCCATTTTAGTGTTAGAGCAACCTGCAGGATTATTTGATGGCTCGCTTCGAACCCAGATGAACCCCGGCCTTTCGTCCCCCAGCCCCGACCGAATGAAGGCGACCGAGGAGTACCTGTTAGAACCGCTCCGGTGGCCGACCGATCGCTATCTCTTTCTCAGCCGCCAGCGGGACGGCCAGAACCAAAAGGCCCTGATTCGCTTTGAAGACGCCAGCCGGGCCGTATTTCGCGTGTTCGAATACAGCGGAACCATGTTTTCGCCCGCCCTGGGGGACTGCCTTGCTCGCTATAACTCGGTCACCGCGGTGCTCAGCGATGGCTGGGTCGTAGAGTCCGGCGCGCCCGAATCCGCGTCCCGGCCGGTTTGATCCCTATCGACTGCGCATTCCGACCTTGACCAGAGCGCGCCGGGGCCGGCTTTTGGTCGCGTGGAAGCAATCATCTCCATTAAGGATTTGAACAAGACGTACGCCGGCGGTTTCCAGGCTTTGCGAAACATCAACCTGGAGATACGTCGGGGCGAAATTTTCGCCCTGCTGGGCCCGAACGGCGCCGGGAAGACAACCCTGATCAGCATTGTTTGCGGAATTGTGAATCCGGGCAGCGGCCAGATTACGGCCCGCGGCCACGATATCATTTCGGATTTTCGAGCAGCGCGCGCCCTGATCGGTCTTGTGCCACAGGAACTGGCCACGGATACTTTTGAAAGTGTTTGGTCCACGGTCAATTTCAGCCGTGGGCTTTTTGGAAAACCGCGCAATCCCGCACACGTGGAAAAAATTCTGCGCGAGTTGTCACTGTGGGATAAGAAGAACGCAAAACTGATGACGCTTTCTGGCGGCATGAAGCGACGGGTCATGATCGCAAAGGCCCTTTCGCATGAGCCGGAAATTCTGTTTCTGGATGAGCCGACCGCCGGGGTCGATGTGGAACTGCGAAGGGATATGTGGGAGATGGTCCGGACGCTCCGCGAGGGCGGAGTCACGATCATATTGACAACCCACTACATCGAAGAAGCGGAGGAGATGGCCGACCGCATTGGCGTTATCAGTAAAGGTGAACTGATCGTGGTCGAAGAGAAAACGCAGTTGATGCGCAAACTCGGCAAGAAGCAATTAACCCTGCATCTCCAGAATCGTCTGGAGGCGATTCCGTCCGGGTTGCAGAACGAGCGCCTTGAGTTAACGGAAGACGGAAACCAGCTGGTCTATACGTTTGATGTGCAGGCTCAGGAGACCGGTATCGCTGATTTGTTGCGAAAGCTGGCCAGTCATGGAATTGATTTTAAGGATCTCCACAGTTCGGAAAGTTCGCTCGAGGAAATCTTTGTGAGTCTGGTGAGGTCCCGGCCATGAATATCTACGCGATTCGTGCAATCTACATATTTGAAATGGCCCGCACCGGGCGCACACTTATGCAGAGTATTGCATCACCCGTGCTTTCGACTTCGCTCTATTTCATAGTGTTCGGATCGGCAATCGGTTCGCGTATGATCGAAATTGACGGGGTCAGCTATGGGGCCTTCATCATACCGGGATTGATCATGCTTTCGCTTCTGACTGAGAGCGTTTCCAACGCCTCCTTTGGAATTTTCTTTCCGAAGTTCACCGGCACCATTTATGAAATCCTTTCGGCCCCGATCTCCTACGTCGAGATTCTGATCGGCTATGTGGGAGCGGCAGCCACGAAGTCTTTGATCCTGGGAATCCTGATATTGGGAACGGCGCGGGTGTTTGTCGACTACGAGATTGTTCATCCGTTCTGGATGATTGCATTCTTGATTCTTACGGCCGTGACCTTCTGCCTGTTCGGTTTCATCATCGGCATCTGGGCCGACGGCTTCGAAAAGCTTCAGGTGGTCCCGCTCATGATTATCACGCCCCTGACGTTTCTGGGCGGGAGCTTTTACTCAATCGACATGTTGCCCGAGTTCTGGAGGCGTGTCACCCTTCTCAATCCCGTGGTATATCTCATCAGCTGTTTTCGCTGGAGCTTTTATGGCATTTCGGATGTGGGCGTGGAGGTCAGCCTGGCCATGACCCTCGGTTTTCTGTCGATCTGCCTGGTTCTGGTCTGGTGGATCTTCAAGACCGGCTATCGCTTGAAAACCTGAGCAAGGAAAGGCTCGAAAAACCCGGGCCCCTGACCCAGCATGGCGACGGGAGCAATCAAATGAAACTAACAGGCAATACCGTTTTGATTACGGGCGGCTCAAGCGGCATCGGTCTTGAATTGGCCGGTCGCTTTATCAAATCCGGAAACAAGGTAATCATCACCGGGCGCGATGCAAACAAGCTCAAGCAGGCTAAGGTCCATCTTGGTAGTGTCCTGGTGACCATCAAGAGCGACGTGGGTCGGCCGGGCGACGTGGACTCGCTCTACAAAAAGATTTCGAAGGATTTCGGTAACCTGAACGTGTTGATCAACAACGCCGGGATCATGCGAACCATCAACCTCCACAACCACAAAGACAAGCCGGAGCAACTGACCAAAGAGCTCGACATCGACCTGAAGGGGCCCATCGGGATGGTGGATCGGTTCTTGCCCCTGCTCAAGAAAAATCCCGACCCCGTGATCGTAAACGTGTCCTCCGGGTTGGCCTTCGTGCCCCTTCCGATTTCCCCGATCTATTGTGCGGCCAAGGCCGCGTTGCATTCGTACACGCTTTCTTTGCGTGTTCAGTTGC
Source organism: Spirochaetales bacterium (assembly GCA_024233935.1). Classification (GTDB taxonomy): domain Bacteria; phylum Spirochaetota; class Leptospiria; order Leptospirales; family Leptonemataceae; genus JACKOY01. The sequence goes on from JACKOY010000010.1 coordinate 36,978, forward strand.
AGAGCGCCGGGATTCGCGTGTTCGAACTTGCGCCGCCGGCCACACGAACAGAACTTCTGGGCGAGTTTTCAGAAGATGACATGAAGGGTGTTTCCATTATGCCATTGGCAGACATGGTGGACGTCGCCATGAAGGGCTTCGAAAAGGACGATTTTGAAATTCGCCCGGGACAGGCCAACCAGTTGCACTTCATGAGCCGTCTCGCGCCGGATTTCATTCTTAAGCAAATGAGCAAGCCAGTGGAGCGATTGCTGGCGTCGTCTTAGATAGAGAGATCATCCGGCCGGGCTGACAGTGCAGTGGAGGCCGGGACGGTTGCGCTATCGTTCTTGTTTTGAGCAAGCGAGGAAGCTGTGGCAAAGCACGTGATTGTAGTGGGGGCCGGGATGGCGGGGCTGGGCGCGGCCCGGGCGCTTGCCAGGAGCGGCCACTCGGTCACCATTCTCGAAGCGCGCGACCGGGTTGGCGGGCGGATCTGGACCGAACGCGATTTTGCGGCGCCCATTGATCTGGGTGCCTCCTGGATTCATGGAGTGCGGGGAAATCCGATCGCGGATCTCGCCCGCGTGGCCGGTCTCGAAACCAAAAAGACCGATTTCGATGCGGTGGTTCTGTACGACCGTTCAAGGGCAGTAAGCCGGGCCGCGTTGGAATCCGGATACAAATACCTCGAGGATCTCATTGAAGAGGTTCAGGAAGAGGGCGAAAGACGCGATGCGGACGGTTCACTCGGCAAGGCCCTGCGTAAGTCGATAGATGAAGACGACTACGATAGCGGCGAGCAGCGCATCCTGGACTGGTTGATACAATCCGAATTGGGTGTGGAATATGCAACCGATGCCGAAAACATTTCACTCTGGTACTATGACGAAGATGAGGCTTTTCCGGGAGAAGACGTCGTGTTTCCGGGCGGTTTTGGTGCCGTGCCTGAGTCTGTAGCCCGGTCGCTTTCCCAGGATGGCAAAGTGGCCTTCGAAATGGACACGCGCGTTCAACTGATTGAACAGCGTCACGATTCGGTTCGGGTTGAGACCAACCGCGAAACCTTCGAAGGGGACTACTGTGTTGTGACTCTGCCCCTCGGAGTTCTGAAAAGTGAGCGTGTGGGATTTGTCCCGCCTCTACCGGACTGGAAAGCAAAAGCCATCCGGGTCATGCAGTTCGGCACCATGAATAAACTGTTTCTTGAATTTCCGGAGATCTTCTGGGATCGGGGTGCGCATTTCATTGGGAAAACGGAAACGAGGTCCGGCTACTTCCCCGAGTTTCTGAACTATGCGGTTTACGGCGGAAAACCAATTCTGATGGGCTTCAGCTCCGGAGCGGCGGCGGAATTCTCGAAGTCGCAATCGGACGAGCAGGTTGTCCGGGATGCTTTGCGCACCCTGGTGGACATCTATGGGGCCGCGAAAGTGCCTGAGCCCCGCGCCTATCGGCTGTCCCGCTGGCACGCCGATCCGCTGGCTGGAGGTTCCTACACCCATTGGGGCATCGGAATCGATAAAGACGATTTTCGGGCTCTGGCGCGCCCGTGGGGCCGGGTTCACTTTGCCGGTGAAGCCACAAACTTTGAATACATGGGGACCGTGCACGGCGCATGGATGTCGGGCGAAGTTGCCGCTGGCACGATTGCAAAGGCCTGACGGGGAACCGTCCCGGTTTGCGGGCGCCGTCTGCGCCGGTGCACCTTTTTTGCTTCAGATTTCAGGATCTTCTTGAAATCGCAGGCCCGCGTGGTCGGTGATTGATAAAAGGAGCGGACGGCCTGATGAGCACACCGGGGCAACGCCTGCAAAGCAATCTTCTGTTTAAGGATCTTTCGCCGGACCAACTCGAAAAGCTGTTGGGTGTGATGGAACAGATCTCTTTCGAGGCGGGGGAGACGGTCATGACCGAAGGCGATCCGGCTCAGGACCTGTTCTTCATAAAGAGCGGGTCTGTAGAGGTGGTGAAAAGGCACCCCGAGACCGATGAGATCTACGTCATTGCCACAATTCCTGAAAATGAGTGCATCGGGGAGATGGCGCTCATGGGTCAGGAAAACCGCACGGCCACGATTCGCACCGCGGAGCCCTGCGTCCTTCTTCGTCTGAGTTACGACGCGCTGCGTTCACTTTCGGGGGACGATCGTGAGATTGAGACCCAGGTCATAAAGAATCTGGCCGAGGAAATTTCCAAGGATCTCATATCGACAAACCTTACGGTGGTGGATACGCTCAAGCAAGAACTTGAGTCGGCGAAATCCCGCGTGGCGATGGGTGTAATTGTCAACACCCTCCTTACCGGAACCGTGTTCTATGTTTTCGCCATTCAATTCGTTGCTTTGCTGAGTCGGGAGGCTGCGGACACAACCTTCATTTCGATTCCCATTCTGCTATTCTTCGGAGGTCTTTCCTACTTCGCGGCAAAGTTCAGCGGCTATCCTCTCTCGACGTACGGTGTAAATCTCTATCGTTGGAAACGATCCCTCACAGAGTCTCTGATCTACACGCTTGCAGGCCTTGCGCTCATTATCTTTGTGAAGTGGCTTCTGATCAGGTTTCATGCTGGCATGGCCGAAAGCCCGCTTTTTGACGTTTCGAAGAATCACGATTTCTTAAGCGCCACGAATATGGTGGCTATCGTTGGATACATACTCTTTGTCCCCATTCAGGAGTTTGTGGCCCGGGGCGCCATTCAGAGTTCCTTTGAGAAGTTCATGCTCGGTCGGTACCGACGGCCCACTGCTATCGTCGTTGCCAACCTGATGTTCAGCATGACACACATTCATCTTTCTCCTGCGTTTGCGATTCTCGTCTTCATTCCCGGGCTGGGCTGGGGGTGGCTCTACTCGCGTCATCGTAGCCTGCTGGGTATCTGCATATCCCACATCGTGATTGGAGTCTTCGGTTTTAGCGTGGTCGGCTTCAGCGCCATGTTCGGTTAGCTCAAAAAAACCCGGGGGCCGGTCAAAACCGGCGCAACAAAACGCAATCGGACGACCTCTTCCCGGTATGAAGCAAGAACTACAGTGGAAGACCAAAGCAACCGAGCCAGGCAAGCCTCCCTGCACATTGCTGGTGCCTGCGGCCCTGGAACCGTATCTACGAACACGATATCGCCAGCACGGGCCCTTGATCGCCTACCTGGCCTTTTTGTTGGGGCGGGCGGCGGTGTATCGGCAGCAGGAGCGTCTGCCGGAAGTGGATCGGGTGACGCGCAAATACCAGCGGAAGAAGCAGAATTTACAGCGATGGCATGTGCGCATTCCGGGGGAGCTCTGGACGGAACTCCGGGCCCTCGCCGGCGGCTGCGGAATCACAATGTCTCACATGTTTGTCGTTCTCACCCTCCTCGATAAGGAGGACCAGGAGAACCGCACACACGACGGAGCTCCGACGTTCTGGGGGACAAAGATCGCCCTCTTAGAGGGGGTCGACATTGACGAGGCGGTGACGCGCCGCAAAATTCGCTTCCGGGTCGATACGGATCCGCCCCCAGGCCTGCTCCGGCAGATCCGCGGTAGAAGACGACGCCACTAACGGCAGCGATTTTGGACGCAGAACATGCCGGCAGGGCAGGGCCGGGCCGAACTGCAGGTCATGGGTTGCGGCCTTGCGACCCCACCGGCGCCGTCCGTACAGCGTGTGCCGTCCCAGCGTGACTCAATGGGACAGGGCAGATGCACCGGCGCCACCAGATCGCTTGATGCTGTGCTCGAATCGTCCGGCCGGCGAACGCTAAAACGGACGCGGCGATTCAGAAGGCCGTATCCAGGCGGCGGCCGCAAAATCAGCTCATAATCTCCTGAGGCGAGCTGCAGAGTGATGTCGCTCAGGCCCACGTAATCGGCTTCGTTTTCGCCCTCGCGTCGCAAGAGCACTTGAGCCCCCGTAATTGGTGTTGTGCCAATCTCGACCGAAGCGGTTTGGGAAGTGCTTTGGCCGATAGCGAAGCTTCGATACAGGGCGTACGTTGTTGCCACCAGTCCCCCCAGGACCAGAAGAAAGCCGCAGGCCCAGGCGAGTCCTTTCCAGGGGAACGAAACGCCAGCGCCCCGACCTGCACGAAGCTCCTGTAGTGCTCGCAGAAACTCGTCTGCAGACTGAAAGCGTGATCCCGGGGACTTCGCCAGAGCTTTCTTTAACACCCGGATCAGGTTCTGCGATGGCGCAAGCTGGCGGGCCGGAGTTTCGGACCGGGGTGTCATCAGTACCGTGGTGACCCCTTCCCGTCCGGCGGACATGGCGTGGGTATTACGATCCAAAGCCCCCGAGAAACCCGAGACCATTTCGCTCAGTATCAATGCCGCCGAGTACAGATCCGAGCGGTGGTCCACCCGGCTTGCATCTTCAAGTTGTTCCGGGCTCATGTAGGCGGGCGAGCCGAACACGGCGCCGGTTTCCGTAATGCGCTCGTTTGTGGAGCGGGCGATGCCAAAATCCGTAATGCGCGGTTCCCCTTCGTCATTCAGCAGGATATTTTCCGGCTTGATGTCCCGATGAATAATCCCGCGATCATGAAGGGCGGAGAGGCCCTTCAGCATTCCGATGCCCAGCCGAAGCACTTCTTCGGGATCGATCACGGGGTGGCGATCCAGGTACTCACGCAAATTCTCGCGCGCGAACTCCATAACGTAGTAGGGCCGGTCGGAAATCTCTCCCGCCTCATGGACCGTAATCACGTTCGGATGCCCGGGAAAAGCCGCCGTATGTCTGGCTTCCCGACGAAACCGTTCGACCAGATCCGGATCACGCAAATGCTCGGATGCCAGGAGCTTGATGGCAACCGTCCGGCTGAGAGCCCGATCCAGCGCTTCGTAAACAGCCCCCATCCCGCCTCGCCCCAGGACGCGCTTGATTTCGTACTTGGCGCCGATGCCCTGCTTCAGCAATGAGAAATCAGGATCGATACGCTTGCCGCATTTCGGGCAGAAGCGGTCTGTTTCAGCGGCGGGATGACCTTCTTCGCAGTACATAAACTCTGCCCACCGCGCAGCCCGGGTTAGCCGTCGCTACCCCAGTTTGGCGCGATCTGCGGTGGATTGGCGAGTGGAAAAAACCTGGCCTCCAGACGATAGGACCCGGTCGTGCGTTCGGCGTAGCTTGTCACGCCCAGGCGGACCTTGCCTGCGGCCCGCACCGGCACCGCGAGAATCGATCGATGGCGATCTTCCATGTAATCATCGTTTTCAAAACCAAGGTTGCTCACGCGGGCCCGCAGCATGGGATCAAAATCCGGCGCATTCAGCTCGGCGATTAGAATGCCGGAGCCCGGCACTTCCAGGTCATACCATTTTTCATAGCGCGCGACATCTCTCTCGTCACCGGCGCTGAGTTCGCCCGCGACGTTCGCCGCTGCAGGCTTCAATAGTCGGGCTTGAAGCACCGTAACCGTATACGCGCCACCGGTGCTGGAGTCGTACGGCCGCACCGCGATACTGAGTGTTACACCGGCGGCGGCTTCAATAATCGCCAGGGAATTGTAGCCCTCACCATAGTCATCGTTTTCGATTTCCTCGCCCGTGCTGTTGTTGCGCAGTTTCAAGATCGTATCAAAATCGGAAGATTCTACGCGCACAAGATAGGCGCCTGCTTCTCCAACCGTATAGTCGACCGACTGAGTCTGTCCTGTCGGAAGATTCAACGGGAGTTCGCGAACCGTTTGCGCATCCCGCGCGATCATCGTTGCGATATTGTAGCGACCGGTCTCGTTGGCGTTGTAGCTGGTCACGTCGATCTGGACGGGGCCGTCGTCGACGGCCTCGAAAAATATCTGCTCGGGATCATCGGCTTCGTAGTCTTTGTCTCCCGGGGCGCGGGCCCGCATGACCATATCGAAGTCACTTCCACTGAGTTGGGTCATGACATAGTCGCCGCTGACGACGCTTATGTTGAAGCGATCAATGAAGCGCGCATCGCTGGAGTCGCCCACTTCTGCCGTCAGATTGTCGTCCCGTTCGAGCAGTGCGCTTCCGCCTCCGAGAGCGTGGGCATTGATCTCGAACCGGCCGCGGGCGTTATCGTATCCACTGACCTCAAGGGTGGCCGTACCGCTACCGGCGCTTTCTCCAATGATCAGGGACTGATTCGTTTCACCAGCGTAGTCATCATTTTCCAGGTTCTGGCCCGCCGGCATTGTGGCCTTGAGCACCGTATCGAAATCACCCGTTGCATACGCAACCAGCCAGTCGCCCTGGGAGACGCGAAGGCTGTAGGTCTGGTTCGGCCCGGTTAGCTGGCCGCTGGTCTGGATGGAAGAAGCAGCACAGCCCGCAAAGGTCACTGTCAGGATGATTACAAAAAGTTTTGGCATCTGGAGTACTCCGGAGATTAGAAAAGCACCACAACAAGCGAAAATCCGAGCCCGACCATGGCTTTGGCGAGGCGAGCCCCGCAAGCCTTTTTCCGACCGAGCCCGGAGGGTCTTTATGTCGCGCCGGCGCGCTTCAGTTGTTCGACCCGGGTACCCCTGATATGTTCGCTTTTTTGAATGATCACATCTCGCCAAAATCTATTGACGCGACTGTCCGAATGCCCGTCAATTTCGCGGCCCGGTCTTCCATATGAAAGAAATAGTCTGCAAAAATTGCGATCAGCCGGTCGTTCCCGGTCCCAACCTGCGCTGCTCGAATTGCAACGCGCGTTTCTGGGGCTACGATGGGCTCGGTCAACTGCCTGCGGGCGTTCGCGCTTATCTGGATTCAAACCCCGGGGGCAGCGCTTCGGATGAAGAGCGCCTGGACGGCCGCCCGGTGCGTGAAATTCTTGCCGGCCTGCAGGCGGATGTGCGCTGGATCAAAGAGATTGAGCAGCTACGTGCTGCGGGAGTGGAGGACTTTGAGATAGCGCGGCGCCTGCTGGCTAAAACAATTGAGAACCAGCAAGATGGTCCGGATGCAATTGAGCGACCGGATACTCCCGGTTGGTTGATTGTTCACAGCGAGGGTCTGGAGGCCACCGAGTTCGTGTTGCACTACGGTCAGAACTCCATTGGCGCCGGTCGGGGTGACACCCGGCCCGATATCGCCATCGATGACGATCTCTTCGTGAGTCGCGAGCATGCCGTTCTCGAGGTAACCTGGGAGGAAACACATGTGCTGTTTGTTCTGACAGACGGTCCGGGCAATGGACCGAGGCAAAGCCCGAGCCTGAACGGGACGTTTGTAAATGGGCGCCCCTCCAGAATCTCGCCAACGGAACGCCGACAAATTGAGCACGGCGATACGATCCAAATCGGGCGAACGAAACTGGCGCTCCGATCGGCGCTCCAGGAGAACCTGGACCAGGCTCGTTCGCGCGTACAATCGGCTGCTTATCTGAAGACGGTTGAGATTCAACCGGCGTAGACCATGAAACGTCGGAGCATCAACACGGCGGCCATCTCCTTTCTCGATCTGATATCGGGAGCTGTGGGCGCCGGTGTGCTGCTTTTTCTGGCGGTTAGTGTTCTGCCCCGCAACCCGGCCGACCCGACCGAGATCATTGACGAAGCCCTGGCGGCTCAACTACAGGAGTTGCAACTACTCAAAGACGAACTGGGCGGGATGCGTTTTCTGGTAAACTATCGTGGTCTCGAAGAGGAGGCCCATGTTGAAGGGTTTCGAGACCGCATCCTTCGTTCCCGAAATCATCTCGAGGCTATTGAGGACGGACTTCACCATCTGATGGATGTCTATCGGCGGAGCGAAGAAACCCGCGTTCGAATGGAAACGACGCGAGCAGAACGCCAGGAAGAACTTCAGACCATAAGCGCGCGCACAGCAGAATTGCAGCGTCAGTTTTATGAACGGCGTTTTGTGTTCATCACCATGAACTTCAGTGAACGGCCGGACGTCGATCTGCACGTCATCGATCCCGCCGGGAATCGCTTCTTTTACGGTTGTCGGGACGCGAACCACTGCGCTGAACTCCGCTCGGCGCGCGGTTTGCTGACCGCGGACGATACCGAAGGGCCGGGTCTTGAAGTGTGGTACGTCAACGAAATGCCCTCCGGGCGTTACCAGGTTTGTATAAACCTTTATGATCGCAGTGCCGACAACCGGGCCGAGGTCTACGTGCTCGTGCACAGCGGACGTCGCATCGAAAGACAACGTGCCGTAATAGAACTGGCCCGGGGCGGCCCGCGGCCGGGACAGCCAACGGTTCGGGTGGACTCGGACCAGGGTCCGATCGATCTGATCAAAGTCGCAGATGTGATTGTGACCGATTCCGGGGAAGCGCGCATACAGATGTTTGGAGACGGGTCGTGAATTCCCAACGAAGGAAGCTGAAATGAAACGTATCTTGATCTCTGTCGGATTGGCGGCGGGCGTAACGGCGGTCGCTGTGGGCCTTTTGCTGGCCTCGGAAGAGCGAACAGCCGCTCATCGTATTGCGCTTCTGCTCGGCGGCGACGTTCTGAATGGCGGTTACATTCAGTACATGACTTTCGCGGCTTTTTTCTGGGCGCTCTTTGAAATTCGCGAGCGCACCGGCCGTGTGGCAGGCGAGCGGCGCGCCTTCGGCCTGGGGCTCTTGCCGGAAAAAGAACACTATGTCGTGAGTCTGGACGACGTGCGGCGCATTCAAAAAGAAGCCATCGCTCATGAGCGTTCCACGCGCAATCTGCTGACGACTTCCGTGCGACGGGCCTGCACGAAATTTATTCGCACGCGATCGGTGGCCGAAGTGATCGACCTGGTAGGGCAGCAGGCCGCCGTCGACCGGGCGCGCAGCGAAAGCGACCAGTCCGTGATTCGTTATCTGCTCTGGGCAATTCCCTCGATTGGCTTCATTGGCACCGTGATCGGAATTTCTCTGGCTCTGGCCAGCGCCTACCTATTGCTCGAAGATCCCGACAATCTGACCGAAATCACCCGGCTCCTGGGCGTTGCCTTTGACACGACCCTTGTGGCTCTCGTTCTGAACTTGATTGCCATGTGGTTCTTTCACCGTCTTCAGGCACGCCAGGAGGACCTGCATTCGGACATTGAGGAGCATATATTGGAAAATTTCGTCAATCGCATCAGCGAAGAATGACCGTAAAAGCGAACCTGCGCCAATCGTTCCATGTCTAAGAGGGAAACAGCCGACTTCTCAATCTCCTTCCTGGATCTTCTGTCTGGGGCCCTGGGTGCGGCGGTGCTCTTGTTTCTTTTGGTCGGGCGATTGGTGGGACTGCAGAGCGAGTATCTGCGCCTGGCGCAACTGCACCGTGATCGGCAACTTGAAGCAATGAGCGGTCTGCGCGCTGAACTGGACAACATGGAAAGCACCCTCGAAATTCGCGGCCCGGCGGAACACCTCAACGGCGCCATTACACGCTCCTTTGCGCAACTGGAGAACATCGAAGGCGAGATGGCGCGCTTTCAGGATCTGACTGCCACCAGCGTGGAAGCCCGCGTGCGCCTGCAGAATGAAATCCATATTATCGACGCCAACATTGCCCGCGCCGAACAGAGTCTTGATGCGCTGAGTGGAGAGCTCGTGGACCTGCGTTACATGATCGCGGTTCTTACGTGGGAAGAGGACGTGCAGGTCGATCTCATGGTGCTCGATCCTTCGGGCCGGAAATTCTCTCCGGTGCGCCAGGTCTTTCCCGATCATCCCGGACGCATTACCCGCGACGCCCGCAGCGGCCCGGCCACGGAAATTTTTGAGGTCGTCGATCCTGAGGGCATTCCGGTCGAAGCGAACACGCTGGTGTATGAGATTTTTGCCCTCAACCCGACCGGGGCCTCAACTGCCGCAACCCTGACAATCTTTCATCCCGACGGAGTCGTGGAAAGGTCTTTGTCGCTTTCCGGCACGACCACTCTCGGAAGCCCTGGCCGGCCGATAGCGCGCATCAGCATTCCGCGAACCACCGACCCCGCATCCATTCTGCCCTACACGGTGACCTGGCCATGACACTCTCCAAACATGCAAGACGGACCCTTCTCTATGTGAGCACCTTTCTGGCGCTGGTGCTTTCGGGCCTGCTCTTTGCCCAGGAACAGGACTCGCTGGTTCAAAGACTGATTGAGCAAGGACTTTCGGACGAGGAGATCTACAACATCATAAACTCCCCGGGTCGTATGGAAGAGATTGAGAGGCGCATCGGTGAAATCGACAGTTTGCGGGACGAGGTTTCCGACGAAGAGTACCAATTCGATGTCGATGTAAATCCGGCGTTCTTGCGCCCTATTGATCAGATCGGCGGTCAGGTGATTCCCGACGACTTTCGGGAACAGGCCCGGCGTCAAAATGAGCGCGCCGCGCCCATCGCCGAAGAATGGGCTGAGAGTGCGGAGCCCCGCTTTGCCTGCGATCCCGAAGCCGCCGCCTTTGACTGGCGCAAGTTCGACATCATAACTCCGATACGCGATCAGGGCGTTTGCGGAAGTTGTTGGGCGTTTTCCGCTGCGGCCAGCTTTGAAGCTCACCGGGCCCTGTACAACGAGGACGACAGTCTGGACCTTTCTGAACAACAGTTCCTGGATTGTGTGCCGGTTTCCGAGGGTTGCAACGGCGGTATGCCGGGTTACGTCTACGACTACCTGCAACCGAACTTTGCCGCACGCGAGGCCCAGCTTCCGTATTCCGGCCTCCAATCTCAATGCCGGGCCGGAAACCTGACGCCGACGCGGGATTACGTTCTTACTTACGGCTATGTTGAACAGTCCGGCGGCATACCCGAAATCGAGGACATGAAAGCCGCCCTTTGTCGCTACGGCCCGCTTTCTGCGGCTGTGAAGATTACGAATCTTTTTACGGCGTATTCCGGAGGGGTCTTTGACGAGCACGCTTCGTATTCGGAAGCGGACGTGAATCACGCGATTGTTATCATTGGTTGGGACGATGAACGCAACGCCTATCTCATCAAGAATTCCTGGGGAGAGAAGTGGGGCGAAGACGGCTACATGTGGATCGACTATGAATCCAACGGCATCGGTTTTGCAGCCGCCTGGGTAATCGCCACCGACCGTGCCGCCGCGACCGAATAGATCAAAGCCAACGGGCGCGTTTGAAACGCCAGTAGAGAAATCCGCACACGAGTCCGCACATTCCAATGACGGTCGGGTAACCGTAGGTCCAGGTCAGCTCCGGCATGTTGCTGAAATTCATGCCATAGAAACTCGCGATCAGAGTCGGAACGGCCAGGATCGCGGCCCAGCTGGCGAGCTTCTGAACAACTTCGCTTTGCTGCACGGAAACGAGCGAAAGGTTGGCCTGCAGGGCCGTATTCAGCATCTCGCGAATGCTATCGGTCGCTTCGTTGATGCGGATGACATGGTCGTAAACATCGCGGAAGTACGGATGCAATTCAGGGCTGATCAGAGGCGTGCTGTTCCTCAGAATGCTGCCGGTCATCTCCAGAAGCGGAGTCGTCGCCCGACGTAGTTCCATGATGTTGCGCTTCAGCTCGTAAATGCGCGATGTGGTGTCACTCTGGTAGTCGCCCTTGAAGATCACTTCTTCAATGCTGACCAGTTCGTCCTCAAAATCTTCCACGATCGGGAAGTAGCTGTCCACAACGAAGTCCATCACCGCGTACAGCGGATATCCGGGGCCCGCTGACATGCGGTGCGCGTCTCTTTCGCAACGCTGCCGCACAGGACTGTAGGGTACGGAAGCGCCGTGCCGCACCGTGACGATGTAGCTATCGCCGAGAAACATGTGCGTCTCACCAAACTCTACCTCGCCGTTGTGGGGCACGGCGGTGTGCAGCACGATAAAAAGACTTTCGCCGTAGGCTTCGATCTTCGGTCGCTGGTGGGCCCGGTGCGCGTCTTCGACCGCCAGGTCGTGCAGGCAGAGCTGGGTCTGCACGGACTTCAGCAGTTCTTCGGAAGGTTCAAACAGGCCCAGCCACAAAAACGAATCCGGCTCGCTGAGGGCTTTGGCGATTTGGTCTATGGGCAGATCCGTGGGCTGCCCATCGCGATAAAGCGAGCAGTTCACAATCATGGATTCGGCGGGTGCCTCCATCAGTCACAGCCAGCGTAGAAATTCTGGGTCGCGTAGTAGGCTCCGTCGGCCTCGACCACTCCGACTCCCATGTAGCGAAAGCGTGGGTTCAGCATGTTGGCACGATGACCCGGCGAACGCAGCCAGGCGGTCATCAGGTTTTCGGCCACCCGGGCGGGGGAGTCCCCGTAGTTGTAAGCGATGTTTTCGCCGGCCGCGCACCAGCGCAGGTCGGGATAGTAGGCCCGCATGCGATCGAAAGGACTGCGGTTGGCCTGGTCCGTGTGACTGAAAAAAGCCTGGGCGACCATGTTATGCGAGTGCAGGCGGGCAATGGTTTGCATTTCGACCGACGCCGACAGGCGGGAAACATTGGCCGCGGCCCGTTCCCGGTTTACGGCTTCAAAGACCAAAGTCTCGATCCCGGCGAGCGCTTCCGGCACCTGGGTTTCAGCGGCGTCCGCGGTGATGTCCTTGCGCACAGCGGCGGCGGGGGCCGTTTCCCGGGTGGTCGAGATTGCTTCATCGATCTGGCCGCGCTGGCAGGCGCCGAGCGCCACGATCATCACCCCGACCAGGAGTCGACTCCGGTTCCCCGGTGCCATGCGCCATAGCGTGCGTCCCGCCGGAAAGGGTTCGATAGCGCGGTCGAGCATGCCAGAAGGTGCCGGGTCTTCGGCCGCTGTCAAGTGCTAGCGTTTGCCTTGTCATAGAAACGTCAGCCGGACAAACGCCTGCATGAGCAAACCTGAAGCGGCCCGGCCCCGCCAGGCGGGGCGTGTTGAGTATCCCTTGCGGGGCTTGATGGCTGCGGCCGCGCTGCATTACGCAGCCTACGTGATCATGCAAACCCTGGCCCTGTTTGCCGAGACGCGTCGGGGACCTTCGCTGCCCGACCTGGTTCTGGATTTGCTGCCGGCCCAACGTCAGCTGGATTTCATGAATTCGACCGTGTGGCTGACGGCGCTTTTGTTTTCCATCGCGCTGTTGGGTTTTCGAAGGCCATACGCCTGCATCAACTACTTGAGAGTCGGAGCGGCGGTGAGTCTGTTAAGAGGTATCGCCATCGTTCTGACTTCGCTCGGTCCTCCAGCCGCCACCCAAAACGGTGTGCCGGCCCTGTTTGTCAGTCTCAGTGTCGATCAGATTACGCCGGCACTTCTTTTGCGTCAATGGATCCCGCTCGACGTTCTCTGGGGTGGGTCCGGTCTTTCGGCGGCCTTCCTGAGTCAGGATTTGTTTTTTTCCGGCCACGTCGCCTCCACCTTTCTGTTGCTTCTGGTAGTGCGTCGCCGGGATCCGTTTTTTCTCGTATTTCTGGCCTTTCATCTCAATACTGTTCTTTTTCTATTTTTGACGCACGAGCATTACAGCATTGATATTCTGGCAGCGTACTTCTTTGTGTACGCAAGCTATGTTTTTGCGGACCGAAAGGGACTGCTCAGCAAGATGCCGGAGTCCAACGCGTCGGAGCGCGAGGCGGCCTGTGCTTCGATCGCCAGGCTCCCGGGAAAAAACCATGATTAGCCGCTTCGCGCGACTCTGTGTCTGTGCTCTGGCACTTTGCGCTTTGCCTCTGGCCTCCCAGGATCGCGCCCGCTTCTTTTCTATTTGTGGGATTGATCAGCGCGCGCCCATGGAGCGCAAGCTCGCGATTGGGCGGCTCTACAGCACCACCAGGGGGCTTCCGGTTTGTACGGCCTGGCTTGCTCCCAATGGCGTTTTTGTCACAGCAGGGCATTGTGTTGCTCTGGGATTTGACGAACTGGATTTTGACGTGCCGCAATCCAGCTGCGACGGAAGCCCGCGTCGCCCCGGGCCCTGGAGTCGTTTCCAGGTCGATCCCGAAAGCGTCGTCTCGGGCCTGGAACTGGAGGACGGCCAGGATTGGGCTCTCTTTCGAGTCTTACCCAATGCGGCCATCGGTTTGCCGCGCTACATGAGCGAGGGCGGGGCGCTGGAACTTGCGAGATCACCCGTCGATAGGAACCAGCCCCGGCCGATCTTCGTCGCCGGCTTTGGCGATGATTATCGAGAGCACGACGGTTGCTTTCACCACAATCGCATTTTGCAGAGCGCCCCGGCCACCGGGCAAAACGGCGCCGATGAGCGCGACTGGTTCTATCATGGCGCGGACACCCACATCGGAAACTCTGGCTCGCCGGTTTTTTCTTACGATGCAGGCGGCCACCCCGTTGTGCACGGCATTCATCGCGGTGGCAACTGTCCCAACGTCAGCACCGCGGTGCTTCATCCGGAATTTGTTCGCGCCCTGCGTGAATACGGACAGACTGGCACCCGCGACCTGGCCTTCGAACGGACCGTGTACGCGGCAGCGCGTGCGCTTCGCCGACCGGCCCGGTACCCGGCAGTCGGGCTGCAGTCCGGTTTGGTTGGCCTGAAACCGGTGAGGGCCGGGTTCGCGCGACTGCAAATCCCGGAGCATGGGTCCGAGCTGTTCGAGCGGCAGGAAGTACAGTGAAAACAGTATCAAACATATCGTTTGCTTCGTTCGGGCGTTTACGGGGTTTCTGCGGAATTTATTTGGCGCCGCTGTGCACGATGGTTCTGATTTTGGTCAGCCACCCAAATTGCAGCAACGCCTCCTCCGGCCGGCCGGAAGTGAACGCAACCATCGTGGGGGATCCGGCCCTGGAGCGCGCCGCCGCCGTCCTGGCCGGCACAGCAGGCGTCGAGGCCGGCGATCCCGTGCTCGGTTCCGCTCCGTATGGCAGGTATGTCGCGGCCATGGATCGTCTGTGGACTCAGATTGAGCACAGCAGCGTGATACCGATTCGGAACTGGCGTGAGGCAAACGTCCCGACAGGCTACCGCCACCGCAGCGTGACCTACTTCTTGAGCGGTGTCGATTTTTTGAATCCGAATTGTTTCTTTCCGGACGCCCCGGAGTATCTGCTCGTTGCCATGGAGCCGCCCGGTCGTGTTCCCTCGATCGGTCCCGAGAACATGGAACGCATTTTTGAGAGCATGCTCGCTTCCCTGCAGTGGTTTGCGCGCTATAACTATTTTACGACCGTCGGCATGGCTTCTGACATCTCGCGTTCGGAACTCGAAGGGGCCGTTCCGGTCTTTTTGTTTTTTGTGGCACGCCTTGGGCACACTCCGCTTTCGCTGGAATACTTTAATCTCAGCGAAGAAGGCGTGATGGAGCAATCGGATCGTGAACAGGCCCAGGGCGTACGCATCCGATTCCGGGATCGAGATGGCGCGACCGTGCACGATCTGATCTATTTGCGAGCGCTCCTTCGCAATTCGACAATTCTTGCGAACACGTCAACGGGACGCTTCTTGGGCCAGCACCGAGCACACCGCGCCTACATCTTGAAAGCGGCGGAGTACTTTTTTCATTTACGGGGCTACGAGCCGCTACGACAATTTGTGCTTTCGAGCGCGGACCTGGTGATTGAGGACGACTCGGGCATCCCCCTGCGGGATTTTCCCGCGGCCAGGTGGATGCCGGGTTTTTTTGGCGAGTACGTGCGACCGGTCTCTCTGGGTGGCCTGCCGAACCCACCCTTCCAGGCCGACCTCGCGGGCGCCTTTCGGGCCGGGGCACGGCCAATCGCATTTCCATACGGTTACGGAAGTCTGCGGCACCCGGAACGCTCCAACCTGATTCTTTTTTTGCGCAGGCTTGAGACTTCCGGAAGAACCGGACTGCACTTGCCGGGGGCCCTGCGCGGACCTATGCTGTTCAGAGCCAATTCGGAGGAATCTTGAACAAGAACACCGTGCTCGTAATTCTCGCGCGCTTCAGTCGCTACGCCTTCCTCGTCCTGGTAGGGTCCCTCGCAATGCACATTTTTGTGCTGACCGGCGACTACCTGCTGGTGGATCGCTTCACGATCGATCTGAAAAGCGACTTTTTGTCCGCCGCGTTCTCGTTTCCCATGCTTCCGGTGGTCGGGGCCTATGCCTTTCTTCTGGCTATTGGTGTGGTCTTGTGGCATCGGGCCAGCCACGCGATCGCCGAAGCCCACCGCGTGGAAATGGAACTCAACAAGCAAGAAGCCGTGCGCACGGCTCTGCAGAAGCTTACGGTTTCTATGGCGGAAAGTCTTGCGGTTCACAACGCCGAGATTGTGCGCTGGATCGATCTGCAAAATCGGCGTGGCAACCAGGTTTCGGATCGATTGGTAAACGCCAGCCGGGGTATCGGCGAAGCGCTTGCAAATCTCAGCCGTCTGGCCTTCGATACGGGCTATCATGATCCCCGGGCGTTGCTGGAAGCGGCCGGGGCTGAGGCGGGCGAATCGGTCCCTTCCAGACCGGATCAGGTGGCGGGCGGCTCGTGATCCTTGTTACCGGATCAACCGGCGAGATTGGCGGTCGTGTAGCGCGCTTGCTGGTCGAGCGGGGAGTCCCGTTGCGCTTGCTGAGTCGCGATGCGGCCCGCGCGCCGGCACTGCCCGGCGCTCAGATCGTGACCGGAGACTATGCGCAACCGTCGTCCCTCGACGCGGCTTTCGCAGGCGTCGACGCGGCGCTGATTGTTTCGGGTTATGCAAAGCCCATGGAGCGCGCGCTCCTTCACAAAAATGCCTTTGAAGCCGCGGCGCGTGCTGGTGTAGGTCATGTGGTGTACACTTCGTTTCAGGGCGCCGCACCGGATTCAAAGTTTCCCATGAGTCGCGACCATCATCAGAGTGAAGCGTACCTCAAAGAAAGCGGTGTTTCTTTTACCGCCCTTCGGGATTCACTTTATCAGGACATCGTCCCGCACCTCTTTGATAGCGAGGGGTGTGTGCGGGGACCGGCGGGAAACGGCAAAGCGGCCTGGGTGGCCAGGGACGATGTGGCCGCCGTAATCGCGCAGCTTCTCGTGGCGCCGCCCGAAAAGTCGGCCACTTTGGATGTGACCGGACCGGAGGCCCTGGATCTGGATGAGATCGCGGCTCGCCTTTCGAAGATTTTAGGGCGCGAGCTGGTGTACGAACCGGAGTCGGTCGAAGCCGGCCGTGCCTGGCGCAGCAAGACCGGTGCGCCAGATTGGGAAATCGATACCTGGCTTGGTTCGTACGAGGCCATGCAGGCCGGCGAACTGGGCGCGGTGAGTCAGACGGTTTCGCAGATTCTGGGCCGCCCGCCGATCACCATCGAAGAGTGCCTGGCACGTCATCCGGAGCTGCTGAAAGATCTACGCCGTAATTCATCGCATTGACTGACGATCGCGCGACTGTAGATTGTCTGGCGAGGCCGTACGCGTATGCTGGAAGCATCAAGACACGCCACACAGCAGCGAGGTCTACCGGGTGGCACGAAAGGGTTTCACGGTTTTTCTGCTGTGGGCCCTGGCGCGACCCCTGCAATCCCGGTTTCTGTGCGCGGGTGCCGAACCCGTTCCTGCCGGGCGCGATGGAGCTTGCTCTTTGCTACTCTGCTTTTCTTTCCGGCGTCGCTTCCGGCCATTCCCATCGCGCACGGTCCCCTGCGTTTTGATCTGGCCGGAGATTGGGACCTTTCGGATGCCCGCGGATCGCTCATTGCAAGCAGTCGTTCGTTCCCCGGGCGGCGCATCGTGCTCTGGCCCGCAACGGCGCCGATGATCGCTGACGGGGACGAGGTACTCGCGCGTTTTATTCAGGAGAACGAACACGGCAGGCAGATTGTGAGTCGCCAGCCCCTCCGACCCCGGCCCGGCGTAACGCGTTCGGGCTTCGGTTTTGTCGCGCAGGAAGTCGAGTCCACCCGGGCCGGCGAAAGACGGCGGGCCGCCTACGTTACGCTATCCACCGGTGCGCGCTTCCAGACGATTGCGCTTCTCTCCGGAGAGGAACCGCTCGCCTTTGCCCAGGCCCGGACGGATTTCAGCACTGCTCTGGATTCGCTCGTTTTCGAAGTTTCGAGGGATCCGCCCCACGCTTTTTTCTCTCCGTCCCAGGATCAGGCGTTCTTCAACTATCGTATGCGTCTGCCGGCGCACTGGCGTTCTGTTTCGTCCCAACCCAAAAATCTGGCCGCGTTCCTGTGCAATCGTCTGCCGGACTTCGGGGGCATGACACCGGATTTCCACACGTTTGTAGAGTTTCAATTCCAGCCCTCGGTCGGCATGCTGCGTTCCCTGGAAGCATGCCTGCGCTGGCGTTGTTTTCTTCCCCATGAGCAGCCAGTTTCCGGAGAAACTCCCGGAGTCGGTTTTTCGAACGATTTTTTTTTTGAAGGCCGGCTGCCCGATGATCGCGTCTATGCCGGTCTGGTGTATGTTCCCGGTCGACTGGACACGGGGACCGCTGTCGGCGGGGTGATCCTGAACGATCGTAACGGATCGCTGTTGCTCGCGGCGCGTCTGAACATTACCGCGTCGACGGCGCTCCCCAACCAATTGAAGCGCGCCTTTGAAGATTTTGTGCGCAGAGATCTGCCGCACCATATGGCAACGGTGGCCTTTGACGTTTCGGTGCATCGCCGTCTGGATCTGGAGGTCTGGCTTATGCGGCGCACCCGGTTCCGTTACCGAGCCATCGCCGGCGATGATTCGGGCGGAGGACCAACAGCGGTACGCTGGGATTTCTCGGGCGAAAGGCAAGTCGTCTCGGACGCACCTGGATTTCTGGCCGGTCATTCGGGCCAGGCAAGCGGTTATGGGCATTCGACCGACGCGGCGCGCGGGGCATCGTTTCAGGTGTATCGCGCGCGCGGCCTGGACTACATTGTGGTCACGCACCAAAACGGCGCCTCCACCTTTCACGCTTTGCGCACAACTAACGGTTTTGAGATCGATGGCCTGCCGGCGAACGCGGATCACACACCGGAAACGCACCTGCGGCCAGTGCGATAATTTGCTCACTCCGTTTCTTCGTCGTCGAACAGGTCCGCCAGAAAAAAAGCTGCCAGGTCGGAACGGCCGACCATCCCGGATTTCTGATAAATGGCCGTGGCGTGGTTTTGTACGGTTTTTGTGCTTTTGCCGGAACCAGCCGCAATTTCCTTGAAGGAGTGGCCCAGGATCAGCTGGCGGGCGATTGCGCTTTCGGTTGGCGAAAAAGACCAGGCGGAAAACTGCGCGTCGATGGCGCGACGCATTGCGGCCAGTGATTCGCCGTGCCGGGCCCGAAACCTGCCCAGATTTTCTCTGAGCGCGGCGGCCGTCTCGCGTTGCCTGCGGTAGCGTCGCCAGAGGCGGGCCCAGAGCAGGCTCAAGAGTACGAGCCCGGCAATCAATATGGCCAGTTCGATAACCTCCAGTAAACGCAGGCCCTCTATGCTCGAATCATAGACGAAGTCCACAAAACCGGCGACCGCCAGCGCGGAGGCAAGGCCCAGAAAGGCGAGCGCGAGTCTGGTTTCGGACGCGTCGAGCATATGTTCAAAGGAAGAAAGCACCAGAGGGACAGTCAAGTCCAAGCGGGACATATATCCCGGCGGGACATTTGACCCATTGCGATTGTAGAGGTACCGGTGTCCAATACAGCATGGATGTGCGTAGTTGGGCGCGTGGCAGGCTGGTTTGTCTGGCGCTGCTGTTGTTATCTGTAACTGCTACTCAGTGCGACCGCTACGAAGGTAAAGACTGCGACCGGGAGGTTGCAGAGAATGTGGAATGCTACAAGATCTGGCACGCCTATCTATTGGCCCGTTGCGAGAATGATACCGGCTGCTTTCTCGAGCAGGGGTACGCGACCCAGGTGTTTTTGAATTGCGACGTACTGTACGAGCCCGTGCCTTCCCATTGCGATCGGCCACTGACCGGCGGTGCTCTGCTGAACTATTCCGTCACACCCTGACGAACACAGCTTTTTTCCGCGCGACGTTACGAGTCGGCTTCTTATCCTGGAGGAGATATGGAGCCAGCCCGGTCATGACATCTGAGCAGAGCGGCGGGGGGGTGGGGCCGTCGGTCGAGATGCGCATGGCTTTCTGGGAGTTTGTGGTCTATGTGGCTGCCTGTATGGCGATCAATGCCCTGGCGATCGACATTATTCTTCCCGCGTTGCCGGCCATGAGCGCGGCTTTGAGTCTGGTAAGCGAAAACGACCGTCAAAACGTCGTCTTGATTTACGTCCTCGGGCTGGGTGTTTCGCAGCTCTTCTTCGGCCCCCTGGCGGACCGCTTTGGACGCCGTCCGGTTCTGCTCCTGGGGTTTACCATTTTTGCCGGTGCGAGCGTTGCCTGCGCCGCGGCTTTCAACTTCGCATTGCTCTTGCTGGCGCGCCTGGTGCAGGGCATTGGAGCCGGAGCGGCCCGCGCGCTTTCGATTTCGTTGGTGCGCGACCGCTTTTCCGGAAACGAGATGGGACGGGTCATGTCTCTGGTGATGATGGTGTTTATGATTGTGCCGATTCTGGCGCCGTCTCTGGGGCAGTTGATTTTGTTCGTGGCGCCCTGGCGCTGGGTTTTCGCCACGCTCTTTTTGAGCGCTCTGGGGCTGTTCTTCTGGACCCTGTTGCGGTTGCGCGAATCGGTTCGACCGGAAGCGCGCTTGCGTTTTTCGGTGGCCTCGGTTTTGGGCGCCTACCTGCAAACATTTCGAAATCCAATGACACTGGGCTACGCGCTCGCCATGGGCGTTGTGATGGGTTGTCTGATGGCCTTTATCGCCACGGCCCAGCAGGTATTCCAGGACGTGTATGAGGTGGGCGCCGGCTTTACGCTGCTCTTTGCGTTGATCGCACTGTTTATCTCCGTTGCTTCGTTTCTGAATAGTCGGGCCGTGATGCGATTTGGCCTGCGACGCGTGGGCCATGTGGCCCTCGTGGGCTTTGTCGGTACGGCCGCCCTGTTTTCGGTTCTGGCCTGGCGTGGTTTGCTGGGGCTTGAAGAATTTATTGTTTTGCAGGGGCTGCTTTTGTTTTGCTTCGGCTTTCTCGGCGCCAACTTCAACGCCCTGGCCATGCAACCGATGGGGGATATTGCCGGAACCGCTGCGGCCATGGTTGGTTTTCTTTCGACCACTCTCGGAGCCGTGCTGGGCCACTTTGTGGGAGATGGCTTCGACGGAAGCATGCTGCCGTTGGGACTGGGTTATCTTGGTCTCGGTCTGCTTGCGCTTCTGATCGCGTTCGTGGTGCGTGTGCTCAGCCGTAAGCAACCGGTCCGGGAAGTGCCGGTCTGACGATTACTCCGGGCAGTCAGTGCAATCGCTATCGTGCGAAGCAAGCGGCTTTGATTCCTGGCCAGGCTCAAAAAATGCAAACGCGAATAGCTACGCGCGGCACATCCCGGCGCTGATTTTCCAGAGTTGTTCCCGGGCGGCCGCATCTTCCACCAGCGCATTGCTTCGCGTCGGTTTCTTGTTTGCAAAGTACCTTCCCGTCACTCCGGCCACCTCCGCGGCCTGAGCCAGGTAGACCGACGTAGCCGCCCCTTCGGCAAGATCGGCGCCGCCCATGTTAAAACCGGTCTTCAGAAGTTTGGTCGTGATAACACCCGGATGCACAGAATTGCTGTCGATTCGGCGCGCACGCACGCGGTCTGCAAGTTCGCGCGCAAACATGGCGTTCAGGAGTTTCGATGTGGCATACGCAGCGTAACCCGAGAAGCCACGCTCCAGCTGCAGGTTGTCAAAGTCCAGGCTGGCCCGGGAGTGGGCAATGGAACTGAGTGTGATAACACGGCCGCCGTCGGGAATGCGTTCCAGAAGCAGGGTGGTCAAAAGAAAGTGCGCCAGGTGGTTGACCGCGAAGGTCATCTCGTATCCCTGCCTGGAAAGTTTGCGCTCGTTCATGAAGACGCCGGCGTTATTGATCAATACATCGATGTTTTCTCCGGCGAGTTGTGTGGCCAGCGCGCGCACCTCATCGAGATCGGCCAGATCGGCCTGGACGTAACGATGCTGATCCGGGTCTGTGGCGCGTCTTTGCACCGCTTCAAGCGCTCGCCGGCCCCGCGCCGCGTTGCGCCCGTGAAGTAGTATGCGATTTCCGAGTTCGGCCAACTGCGCCGCCGTTTCCAAACCGATCCCATCGGTGGCGCCCGTTATGAGCACGGTCTTTCTCATGTTGTCAACGTCACTCTGGCAAAGTCCGGCTGCACCTCGATCAAAAGCGCGGTCAAATCATCCTCGAAACCAGCGGGGGAGCATTCCTGAACGCGGCTTAAGGCGAGCGTCATTAAGTTATCCGGTTCGGCTTCCGGGCTTTCGGTAAAGATGCGCGCCAGCGCGTTCATCTGTTCCTCCCCGTCGGCGCCCAGATGTTCGAGCAGCCCGTCGGTGTACAAAAGCACGCGCAGGCCTGGCGAGAGCGGCACCGTGCAGGTCTCCGGCTGGGGACTGGCAAGGGCCCCCAGAAGCGCCCCGCGGGATTGCAACTGGTTCCAGGCGCCGGTAGCATTGTCTATAAGCAGTGGCGGCGGGTGCCCGGCGCGCGCGTAACGCATACAATTGCCAACACGATCAAAGACGATGTAAATAGCCGTGCAGAAGTTGCCGCCGACTCGTTCCAACAGGCTTGCGTTCATCTTTTCGAGCACCCGGCCCGGATCATCTTCACTGCGCGCGGCCTCGTGCAGACTGATCTTGACCATGGCGGCAACCATGGCCGCAGCAACGCCGTGACCGCTGACGTCACAGAGGAACAGTCCAATGAAATCGCCGCGTTCGATCACGTCAAAAAAATCACCACCCACGTCCAGCATCGGTTGAAAGAGGCTGGCAACACTCAGTCCGCTGCCCGCGGGTAGGCGGGGAGGCAGGAGTCGGCGTTGCAGGCGCACAGCCAGGCTCAATTCGCGTTGCATCTCGGCATTGTGTTTGCGCAGCGCGGTCGTGGAGGCTTCCAGCCGCTCCAGGAGTTCGGCATTTTCGATCTCGGCTGCCGCCCGCGCCGCAAATATGCGAAGCACGGCTTCCGTGTGCGCCGGGTCCGAAATGGGTTCTCTGGCGAGCACCGCGATGTGACCCAGAATCCGATCCCCCCGACCCAAAAGAGTGATGCCCATGTAGCTTTCCAGACCGAGGGCGATTGCCTCATGATCTTCGGGATGCAGGCGCGCCAACTGCGTGCGGCAATAGTAGATGCCGTTGCGCATCACTCTTTCGCAGGGCATGCCGGCCACATCGTATTCAAAGTTGGGCTGCCGACCCGCATCGAGATCGACCGCAATGGTTGCCAATCGGGTGATCGGCTCGTTCAGGACCCGCGCTATCAGGCACATGTCCATCTTCAGGGCGCGGCGTGCCTCACGCACCAGATCAAAGAAAAAGTCACTGCCCCGACTGATGGCCGAGATACGACCGATCCATTCGAGGGAGTCTTCGGAGTCCTGCCGGACCGAACCTGACATAAAGGAACCTGCCCCGGCATAGGCCCACACCGGTCGAAAGGCAAATCAATTTGGAATGGTGGAGAATTTTATTGAAATGGTTGCGAAAAATGCCCCGCCTTCTCTGGAAGCGCGGCCTTCGACCGGCCTTACCGCTCGGGTTCTCGGGCCGGTTGGCGCCCCGGAGCTGCCGGCGATTGCGCGAGGAATGGTGCTTCCGGGGGGCGCGGCAGGGGCCGATAGTACTGGTGTGGCACTTGAACCCCTGGCCCGGCCGACGTTTCTCTTGGACGCCTTCTCGGACGCGCCCGAGCTGGCTTCGCTGGGGTGCGGTTCGGTGGCCTTCTTTTCGCGGCGTAGCCCCGATCGGGAAGGGGCCAATGAGGACGCCCTGGCGATTCTTCCGGTCGGGGCCGACTCCGCGATTCTGGTCGTGGCCGATGGCCTGGGAGGGCAATCGGCCGGGGAGGTTGCCTCGCGCACCGCGCTTGAGAGTCTGGCCGAGTCTGTCGCGGGAGTGGGGCCGGAAGGGTCGCTTCGTACAGCGATCCTGGATGGCCTCGAAATGGCAAACCAGCGTATTCTGGCTTTTGGAACCGGGGCCGGAACCACAATCTCTCTGGTAGAAGTTTCGAACGATGGCGCGCGGCCCTACCACGTGGGCGACTCCATGATCCTGCTTACCGGAAACCGTGGCCTGATCAAGTTGCAGACCATCGCGCATTCACCGGTCGGGTACGGGGTCGAGGCGGGCCTGATCGACGAAGAAGAATCGCTTTCGCATGAAGATCGCCACCTCGTCTCCAACATCGTCGGGTCTCCGGAGATGCGCATCGAGATCGGACCGCCCATCAAACTTTCGCCTCTGGATACTCTGGTGGTTGCAAGCGACGGTCTTGCCGACAACCTGCAGCCGGCGGAAATCGTCGACCTGGTGAGAAAGGGCCCGCTTGCGCGCGCGGCGAGTGGTCTGGCAGCCGAGGTGCTGAGACGGATGGTGTCCCCGACGGAAGGACTGCACTCTAAACCCGACGACCTGAGTTTTATTCTCTTTCGGCCGAAGCGACCCATCTGAAGTGTTGCGGACCTGAGTTCTGGCCCGCGCTGGCACGGGAAAGCCTTGCCATTCGTTCTGTGCCGCACACAGTCGACGTCTTGAACCATGCGGCGTTTGTTCGGCATTGTTATTGTTTCTCTCTGTTGCTCTTGTAGCTTGCGGACAGGTTCGCCATTGGAAGGCTGGCAGTTTCGTGCGCCGGGAAGCCAGGCCTGGCAGGGAATCGAGCGTCCCTGGAATCCTCCGGGGCGAAGAGGGACGGACTGGCATGAGTTTCGAGTTCGCATTGCCCCACATTCTCAGGGAACGCTCTTTCTTGAGAATGTCGACGAAGTGTTCAGTCTCAGCGTCGATGGTCGGAGAATCTACTCGTTTGGCGACATTGACTCTGAACGCTTCGCGTATCCCGGGTCCCCGTGGCATTTGATCGATTTGCCCGATGCATCTGAGGAGAGCACGCTTGTTTTTCGCATACGTTCGGCACACACAAACCTGGGCATTCTGGGAACTTCTCACATCACAACTGTACGAGATGAGATGCACAATATGTTTCTGCGAGATGTCGATCGCATCATCGTAGTGTGCGTCATGCTTTCGCTCGGCCTTTTTTTGGTTTCTTTCGCCACGGTTCGCGGTCATGACTTCTTGATCTTTGTACCCCTTGGAATCTTTGCATGCTTGATGGGCTGCTGGATTCTCGGCACGACGCAGGTCAAACAGATTCTCTGGGATAGTCCACTGGTCTGGAAATATGTTGAACTAACTTCGATTTATCTGGTTCCGGCCGCAATAGTTGAGTTCCTGCGCCGCTCTATACGTCATGCAACGCGTCGCTGGTTGCTGGTTCTCTTCTGGATCCATGTTTTTTTTGCCGTGGCAGCGATCGTGCTCTCGTTGGCCGGCTTTGTGCGGTTGCCCCGCACCATCGCTCCGTTCAATTTGCTCCTCTTGATCACGATTGTCGTCTTTCTGGTGATGCTCGTGTTCTGGGTGCGCGTCGGCGATGAATCGGCCCGCGCCTTTGTCTACGGCATACTGGTTCTCGTTCTTTTTGCCGTGCATGACATACTGGCCAATCTGCTTTTGATTCCCTGGCAGCGCAGCGTCTCCCATTGGGGGGCCCTTGCGTTTACGATCAATCTGTCCTTGCTTCTGATCCGTCGGGTTCAGGCGACGCGGCGGCTGCTCCATGAGTACTCGCTGGAAATGGATCTGGCCCGTTCCATGCAGAAGGCGCTCTTGCCCAGCCCCGCCATCTCGTGTCCGCGGCTGCGGGTATATGCACATTACGAACCGGCCCGCGATGTGGGGGGCGACTACTACGCCTTTGGCCCCAACGATGAGCGCTCCCTCGGCATTCTGGTTGCAGACGTGACCGGCCACGGGCTTTCGGCCTCGCTGATCGCCGGCATGGTCCAGACCGCCTTCATCGCGGCGCGCCAGCGGGGGACCGGGCCGGGTCGCACGCTGGAGAGCATGAACCACATTTTGTTCGGAAACGCCGCCGGCCAGGTCAGCACCGCGCTTCTGGTGCAAATCGATGTGAAGCACCGCCACGCGACGCTGGCCTGCGCCGGGCATCCGCCGGCCATTCTGCTCCGCCAGGGGCGCCTGACCGAAATCCACGCCCGCGGTCCGGCCCTGGGCTGGCGGCCGCGAATTCGACCCAACGAAGTGCGATTCGCCTATAAAGAAGGAGACCGCATGATTTTGTATACCGATGGACTGGTCGAGGCGCGCAATCCGGCCGGGCAGATCTTTGGCTTCGAAAAGCTTCTGAGTCTGGTGCAGAAATACGGGGCCGCACCGGCGCCCGACCTGGTGGAAGCTTTGCTTGCGGCGCTCAAGCGGTTCTGCCTGGACGATTCCCTGGAAGACGACGCTACCCTGCTGGTTGTGGATTTCTTGCCCGATCGGGTGTGAAATTCCAGAGCAAAAGCGCGCGCGGTTTGCATCGCGAGGCGGTTTCCTTTTTCACTTTGCAAATGGCCGGCGGGCCCCAGCCTGCGTCATGCAGGATATCCAGAAACTTGAATCTGCCGGCGACTACAACGGCGTAATCAATGCAGTGCGGGAACGCGTCGCAAAAGATCGGCGGGCCTTTACCGATTCTTCCATCAAAGCCTGGTGCGGTCGACGCTGGCGCAATCTGTTTATCAACGAAGCTGTCAAGGATGAGACAGCCCTGAAGGCCGCGAGCGGGGGGCTTTTCTCTTTTGGTGATAAGCGCGGCGACCGACAGAAAATCGCCGAACGATACCTGCGCGGAGATGGTCCGAATGAATGGAATGTGGAGATGCCCCTGGCCCAGGTGCCGGCTCTCAAGAATGTGACTTTGCTTTTCTGTCCCGGCATGCTCAACGGCCTGCTCCCGGTACGGGCCTTCCAGGAAGCTCTGCCGGCAATAGAACAGAAGCACGGCTGGCCAATTTTGCGCGCGGATCTGCACCCCATGCGCGGTTGCGAAGCCAATATTGCCGACCTGGAAGCCGCCCTGGAACGTGGCACGGGTCTGGCCGCCGACTGCAGCGTCATCCCGGCCGATCGGGCAAAAAAGCCAGGCGATGTATTTATCATTTCTTACAGCAAGGGCACTCCCGATGTGCTTCACCTGCTTGTGCGCCATCCGGAACTCAAGAGTCGCGTGCGCGCGATCTTTAACTGGGCCGGAGCGCCGGGCGGTTCGTACCTTGCCGACGATATCTACAACTCCGTCAAGGACCTGCCTATCGATCTGGATCAGACCCCGGTCGGAAGGTTACTTACAACCGTGTCGCCTGTCATTCAAACCGAGTCGATGCGACGCCTGCCCGAGTTCGACATCAAGACCTGTGTGCACGATGTAACGACGCCGGTGCGTTCTGCGTTCATGGCCGAGCACCGCGATTTCCTGGATGGGCTCGGTATTCCGTTTTTTAACATAACCGGATCGACCAACGCCCTTGAGGTGCCTTATTTTCAGATCCAGGGAGTGAATCAGCTCAATCGTTACGACGCCAACAACGACATGCAGGTCACGCAAGATCAGGCCAAAGTCAAAATGCCCATGGCAACCGATCTGGCAATGCTCCACGGTCACCACTGGGATGTTTCTTACAGTCCCTTTCCGAACCGCATGCGATTCGGTTCTCCGCACCTGGACCATCCCTTTCCGAAAGAGGCGGCGGCCATGGCCATGTTCCTGCTCGCGGCCGAACTGGGATTGATCGACTGACGGGCGTGAACCAATAGCGAGCGCTCTCAGCCCGCGGAGAAACTGGCCGGCTTGCCGTTCGGAAGCGGCAGGGCCTCAAACGCGCTGACCGGTGGCTCGACTTCGGAAGGGTCGGCGGAGTCGGTCGGTTTGATCCACTTCAAGTTGTAAAGGTCCGTCCGTCGGTCCAGAAAGTTGCGTACGCTGCCCTGGTAGCGCAGGTCTTTTAAGAGGTCCAGATCCAGGTCGGTCACCAGGGTCATTTCGGTGTTGGGTGTCGCTTCGGCGGCAATGGCGTCGTGGGCAAAGGGAAAGTCGGCGGGCGTAAAGACCGCCGCCTGGGAGTACTGGATGTCCATATTCTCGACCCGGGGCAGGTTGCCGACGGAGCCCGTAATGACCACGTAGCATTCGTTTTCGATCGCGCGGGCCTGGGCGCACCGACGGACGCGCAAATATCCGTTCTTGGTGTCCGTCCAGTAGGGAACAAAAAGAATCTTCATGCCCTGTTCGGCCAACAGCCGCGGCAGTTCCGGAAACTCCACATCATAGCAGATCAAAATTCCGACTTTCCCGACATCGGTTTCGAATACGGAAAGTTGATTTCCACCGACCATACCCCAGTAACTGAATTCATCCGGTGTCACGTGCAACTTGCTCTGGCTGGCCCGGGTTCCGTCCCGGCGGCACAGGTAGCTGACGTTGTAGAGCTTTTCCTCGGCCATGACCGGCATGGAGCCGGCAATGATGTTAACATTGTACGAAACCGCGAGGCGACTGATGGCTTCCACTATGGAATCGGTGTGACTCGCCAGGTGGCGGATCGCGGCCGCCGCGCTGCGGTCATTTGACTCGGCCATCAGGGGGCCATTAAAAAACTCCGGCAGCAAAACGAAGTCCGCCTTGTAGCCAGCAATGGCGTCTACGAAATACTCGACCTGGTCGATGATTCCGTCCTCGCCGTGCACGCGCCGCATTTGCCACTGAACAGCGCCAACCCGAACCACCGTCTTGCGTGTCGAAAGGATCGGGCGGTCGGGGTCTTCGTAATAAATATTAATCCATTCCAGGAGGGCGGCATAGGAGCCCGATTCCCTGTCCTCGGGAATGTAATCGCGCAAAATCTTGCGTACGTGAAAGTCATTCTTCAACTGGAAGCTCAACACCGGATCTCGGATCTCAGCGCTCTTGACCCGACTGATGTATTCTTTTACCGACATCTCGTTGGCGTGTACGTGATACCCGGGTATCCGTCCGCCGGTAATGATGCGGCGCAGGTTCAGTTCTTCGCAGAGTTGCTTGCGGGCGTCGTAGAGTCGGCGGCCCAGGCGCAGGTCCCGGTATTCCGGGTGCACGAAAACATCGATTCCGTAAAGTGTATCGCCTTCCTCATCGTGATTGGACCAGCGTCCATCGGTTCCCGTAATCTGGTCGTAGCTGTGGTTGTCGCCAAAGCGGGAGTACTGAACAATCAGGCTGAGCGCAGCGGCCACGACCTTGCCATTGTCCTCAATGCAAATCTGGCCTTCGGGAAACGCAGCCAGCAACGATTCGAACGAAGACTGCTTCCAGGCGCCGCCCATACGAGCATACACCTGATTCATGATTTCGTTTACGTCGTCGTAGTCAGCGACGTTCAGCGTACGCAAGAACAGTCGATGGGTTCCATCCTGGAGCGGAGTCTCTTCCGGGGATAGGGCCTGGGGTTTGCGGTTGTTGGGCATATTCTTACGAAAAGAGACGCGGCGGCCGCAGACAATCATAATAATCGTTACAGCGGCGGGTCGGTTCTGTGGTGGCGATCGATTGTCAGGGCAGCTGTCGCGCCGCCCGCAATTGCCAGCGCCCCGGCCAGGCAGGCGATCCATCGAAATCCCTTTTCGAAGGCGCGCACGACCGCCATGCGCACCAGTCGGGTTTCTTCCGCAGGCGTGCCCTCGGGTGCGTGCAGTTCCGACAGGCGGGCTCGTTCATTGATCATGGCCTGAGCCAGCTCCGTTGGGATGCGCGGGTGCCTCAGCGATTGTTCCAGCTCGGCGTTGAAAATGGAAATCAAAACGACGCCGAATACGGCGATGGCGAATAGGCCTGCGGCCCGGGCGACCGCATTGTTTACACCCGAAGCAATACCCGATCGATTCTGGCCGACGGCTGCCATAACGGTCGAGGTCAGGGGCGCCACCGTAATTGCCATACCGGCGGACATGATCAGGATGGCCGGCAGAAGGTCGCGCACATAGTTCTCGTGCGGCACCGCAAAGGCGAAGGCAAAGAAGCCCAGGCCGGCAATAGAAGGCCCTGCTATCAACAGCTTTCGACGTCCGAAGCGACGCACGAGTATGCCGGAACCCAAAGACAGGAGCACCATCAAAGCGACAAAAGGCAACAGGGCCATGCCGGCCAGAAGAGGACGATAGTTCAGTATGCCGATCAACTCAAACGGCAGAAAAAAGAGAAAGCCCGAAAGACCCATGTACAAAAACAGCGTCAGCAGGTTTGCGCCGGCAAAGGCGGCGTTTCCAAACAGTCCCGGCGGCATCATTGGTTGTTCGGTACGCTTCTCGTGCCAGAGAAAGAGCAGCAGCAAAAGAATGCCCGCACTCAGAGTGGCAGCGATGCGCGGTTCCCGAAGAGAATTGCCGGGCAATTCGATCAGGCCGTAAACCAGGCTGCCCATACCCATCGCGGCCAGCACGGCGCCCCACCAGTCGATTCCCGGCGCCCGGCTTTCGTCCCGGCTTTCCGGAACGCCGGAGTACAGAGTGACGAGGACCAGAACCGCCAGGGGCACGTTCAAAAAGAAGATATAGCGCCACGAAAACGTTTCGCCCAGGTATCCCCCCAGAACCGGGCCAATCGCGGTCATGAGCGCACTTGAGGCCGACCAGATGCCGATTGCGGCTGGCTGTCGTTCGGTTGGGAAAAAGGCGTTGATAATCGAGAGACTGCCGGGTACCAGCAGGGCGCCGCCAATACCCTGGAAGGCGCGCGCGGCAACCAACGCGCCTGTGTGAGGCGCCAGGCCGCAGGCCACGGAACTCAACGAGAAGATCAGCACTCCGAACGCAAACATACGGCGGCGTCCGTAACTATCACCCAGCGCTCCGCCAATCAAGATCAGGGCCGAGAGTGTCAGAATGTAGGCCGTCGCGATCCACTGCGCTCCGGAGATGCCGGACTTGAGATCACTTTTGATGAGCGGCAGGACGACGTTCAGGGCCGAGTAGTCAATGAAGGACATGGCCGAGCCGGTAATGGTGGCCAGCAGGACCGGAAATCCGCTTTGTGCTTGCCTTTTCGAAACCGACGGATCTGAATTCACCCTATGACCCTGCACGCTCTGGTCCGCGTCGTCATTGTCCTGATGCTCGTGTTGGGTCCGCTTTCCGATCTGGCTTCATCGAATCCGATCGACTCCGGTTGCACGTTTGAGGGCGTATTTCTGGCCGGAAAGGTTCAGGTCGTAGAACACTTTCCTGATTTTCGGGTCCAGATCGTGACTTCCTTTCCGGACCTGAAAGTTCAGCGGGTCGATCACTTTCCCGACGATTGCGGCCAGTGGCAGTTCGTCGAGCACTTCCCTGACTTCAAGGTCCAGTTCGTCGAGTCCTTCGGCGATTTCAAGATTCAGTTTGTGGATCATTTCCCGGGTCTGAACTGATACCGGCCTGGTCGCCGTGTACGCTCTGGCCGGGATGGTCTGATGGCGTGACCGCGCGGGTCCCGGCCGGAGCGGGAGTTCGGTGGCACTTGTGGTTTCAGCGAATTTACTTGCCCCGCACGCGCTGTTTTCTCAACCTGTCGCACTCCCGTCATGAAAGCGCGCAACAAACAGGCATGGGTGGAGATATGGTCCGAGAACCCGCCTCCGGGCTATAGCGGCACGATCGAACATTCCTCTTTCTGGCATTCGGTGCTGGAGCATGTCGGAACGTACGGCTACCCGCTGATCTTTGCTTTCACTCTGCATGGCAGCCTGGCCGTGTTGCTGCGTCTCGATGCGCTCTGGGCATTGTTGCCTCTGGCTGTTCTGGCATGGGCCGCCAGCGACGTGATAACCGGGACCGCCCACTGGATGTTCGACAATTACTTCTCGGAAAGCACTCCGGTTCTGGGTTCGACCTTCGTGCGTCCGTTTCGCGCACACCATCTCTATCCCCGGGACATCTGCAAGCACGACGTTGTGCTCACCATTGGCAACACCTGCATTGCGGCTACACCCGTCCAGGGAGCCCTGTTGGTTCTGGCGTACGCAAGCGAGGACTCGGTCTTCTGGTCTCTTTTTACTCTATTCGCTTCCATTACGATTTTTGCGACGGTGCTTACGAATCTGTTTCATCGTTGGGCGCACGCAGAGTCTGTGCCCGCTTTCGTGAAAATCTTACAAAAGCTGCATTTGATACTACCCGGCCGTCATCACGATGTTCATCATGTCGCGCCTCACGATCGTCATTACTGCATTACCTGCGGCTGGATGGACCGACCGCTGGAGTGGGTGTTCTACTTCTCGTCTCTCGAGAAAATTATCGCCTGGTTTGGCGTGTTGCCGGTTCACCGGAGACCCGAAGAGCCGACGGCCGCTGCAAATCGAGTAGTAGCCTGAGTTGTCAGCGGACCTCGGCGATCAGGAAGGTCATGTCGTCGTGGGCCGGCCCGCTATGGAAACGTTCCAGTTCCGTGCGCACTGTTTTTTTCACTTCTGCCGGGGGCGCGTCGACCTCGTGATTCAAGATTTCAACCAGACGTGTGAGGCCGAACGCCCGCGTGCCGCGCACTGTTTCGGGTAGTTCCACGACGCCATCGGTAAACAGAAAGATCCGGTCTCCCTGGTTCAGGCCGAGCGAAAGCTGCCTGTAAGGCATTCGTCGGCGTGCTCCCAGAGGAAGGCGGGCTCCGCTCAGCGGTGTGATTTGATCCACAGACTGCCAGCCCGTGCCGGCCGACCGACGTAGCACCAGGGGCGCCGGATGGCCGGCCAGACTGTAATGCAGTCTGCGAAACGGACGAAAGTAACTCAGGATACCCGCCGTCGAAAGCGCCTGCAGGCCCCGTGCATACACCTGCTTGCTGAGCGAACGCAGTATGCGGTGGTTGGCCCGGCGATTCAGATAACGCTGCATGCCGGCGTAGAGCCAGGCGCTTTGCTCGGCGGCTTGCTCGCCGTGCCCCACGACGTCGGCGATGGCCAGCCTCGTTAGGGCGTTTTTCTTACAGACACTCAGGTAGTGAATGTCACCACCGCGCACTCCATTGGCAGCCCGGGTATAGAGGCTCGCGATCAGTCCGTCCGATTCGATGTCGGCGTCATTGTTCTCGATCCCGCCCCATATCTGTCCGCATTGCAACGCCCGGGTCCGGGGCAGGCTCGTCATCGAAAGCAGTGGCATGCTCTAAGAAAGCCGACGGCGGTCCCGACCGGCCATCCAATATTGGCCGCCCGGGTAAATGCCTTGCGGGGCCGCCCCGGCGTGGCCCCCTGGCACTATGTTATGGGTCCGAGTCGCTCACCTGGGCCTGGCATTCGTTCTTTGCTGGCTTTCCCTGTATTGTCGGGGGGCCCAACGCTCCCAGGCGATGGCCTCCTGGGCGGCTCGTTACATGGCGGGCGAAACGGCCCGTTGCCCCTGTGCCGTGACCCTTTCCTGCCATTTGAGCGGCCGGCAGGCCCGTTGCGATGTGGAGTTGACCCAGGCCGGCGCAACCACAACCTATGCCGCTCTTCCTGTGCGAATATCTGCGCGGGAAGTGCGTCTGATCGCTCCCGGCGCGGCCTACACGGACTCTACGGCAACCCACGCCACAGTCCATCGGGCCTTGATCGCCCGGAGCGCCGACGGGCTTTATCGTTTCGAAATCGCCTGGATGACGCTCGCCGCGGAAGGCGAAGAGGGCCTGATTCTGCGGCGTCGCTTCTGCAGCGGCCTGGTTCCCGTGGCGCTCTGAGCCAGCCCTCAATCCACGGCGCGGTATTCGAGGCGCAAAAGTGCTATATCGTCCATCAATTCGCCGGTCTTTTTTAGCCCTTCGTAGATGGCCCCGAGCTCTCCCCGCGCGCCCTCGACGGCGCGCAGAAACGCGGTTTCGTCTTCGTTGACGATCTGGTTCCCGCGCGAGTCATGGCCGACCAGAATATCGTCCCGCCCGTCTGTGCCCAGGATCACAACATCGCCTGGCAGAAGTTGCACGGATTCAATCTCAA
Source organism: Spirochaetales bacterium (assembly GCA_024233935.1). GTDB lineage: Bacteria > Spirochaetota > Leptospiria > Leptospirales > Leptonemataceae > JACKOY01. The sequence continues at coordinate 70,559 of JACKOY010000010.1, forward strand.
TGTCCTGCTGGCGGGCGCCCAGCATCCCCAGTTTTATATGCGATCGTCGACATTCCATGAAACTGGCCTGACCATTCCTCAGAAGGACCAGAGCGGGGTGCTCCGCGACCAGATAGTGCAATCTGCCCGTGTCGTTCTCGATGATTCCCAGCCCGAGGGTCGCCATCATGTAGCCGCTGAAGGTATCGAAGACCCGGCAGAGTTCGCTGAAGGCTTCTTTCAGCCAGGCGGCCGGGTCCGCGATCTGTAGAGCGCGGTCATAGGCGACGATTGATTCAAAGACGGCGCCCACGACCAGAGTACCTGCCGCTCCCTGTATAGACTTGCCCATGGCATCCGCGTTCAGAAAGACCGCGCAATCTTTCCCTGCAATCTCCATGCTGTGAGCTAGATTCAGATCCCCTCCGATTTCGGCGTCCCAGGTCTTGTAGCGAAAGCGTTTCTTCTGGTGTATAAGTGATTGGGCGGTAACGCGATTGCCCTGCAGCGCGACCGTCCGGAGCGGTTCCACCAGAAGCGACGTCAAAAAATAATCGCCATCCTGTTGTTCTTTGAGCGCCCGGACTTCGGTCAACGCCGTATTCAGGTCGTTGGTTCGCTCGGCAACTTTGCTTTCGAGATCCATGTAGAGCCGGGCGTTCTCGACCGAAATCGCCGCCTGGGAAGCGAGCGCCTGCACAACCTCCAGTCGTTCCGGAGTAAACGCGCCCGCCGACAAATTGTTTTCCAGATATGCGATGCCGGCCAGCTTGCCCTGGTGGAGCAGGGGAACGCAGAGCACGGACTTTATATTGTGTCCCTGAATAAAAGGATCGGCGCCGAAAGTTTCGTCCGCGGTCGCCTGGTCAAGGACCAGCGGCTGCGCCGTGCGGGCGACATAGTTGATCAAAGAACGCGGAAGATTACGCGTTTGTTCCAGCGGGATGGACTCGCGCAGTGCGACTTCGTTTGCCCGGTATTCTGACTCGGCCTCCAGAAAGAGGGTGCCGTGATCTTCCATAAGGAAGGCGCCACGCTGGGCGCCCGCGTTCTCGATCAAAATGTGGATCAGACGCGAGAGCAACTTACTGAGAACGATCTCGCCCGAAAGAGCCTGTTGGGCCTTGAGCACGCTGCTGAAATCCAGAATACTGTCAGTTGCTCCGGTAGAAGTGCTGGAGCGTGTTGTGCGAAGGCCTCCCGAGCTCGCGCGCACCAGGCCGGGAGATTCTCTGCGCGCCCGGTGCAACCACGAATCACAACCCAGCATGCTGAACAGGTATTCCGCTTCCGCGAGATAGACGCGCGAAACCCGCGTTCGTGCCCGCTGTCCGTGAAAGAGGGCGGAATGTTCGTTGATGACCGCCTGGTCAAAGTGGAATTCTTCCTGGGACGCGCGGGCCGCCGCACGGTCGAAAAGTTCCATGGCCCGACTGTCGTCGCCCTGCAGGGCGCTGGCCTCAGCCTCGAGGTGCAGGCGGCGGTGTTCATGCAGACTGCTCTCTCCGGTCAGACGCACAAGCCTGGAGCGCGCTACTGAGAAGGCCGGCGCATGTTCGGGGGCGAAAAAAGCCAGCCGGGCCGCGCAGAGCGCCTCGTAGTAAAGGAGGTCGACCGTCATTATTGAGCTGAAGGCTCCGGAGGCGTGCTGATGGGCCAGGACCGCCTGCTCGAGACCGCGCTGGTATTCTCCGAGCAAGTGATGCAAACGGACCCGCGCCAGGTGATAGCTGAAAAGCTGGCTGTGATTACCGGCCTTTTTCCAGAGCGGGAGGGTGCGGTCGGCGTTAAAGTGTTGTCCGCGCAACTGGGAATCGTTGTCCGCCTGACGCATGCTTGCGATGGTCTGCCACCACACTCCAAAAAACAGGGCTCCATCGCCGGTGTGCAGCCGACTCAGGAGCGTACTGTATTTTTCGAATTCGCGCCGGGTTTCTTCAAGGTTGCGTGAGCGCAGAAAGCGCAAGTAAGCGAACATACCCACGGCATGAGTCGCGAAATGGAAATCGCCCGCCTCCATGGCCACTGTTATGGCCCGATCCAGATCCCGCATGCCTTCGCTCAGTCGGTCGCATCGATGCTGTAAGAAGGCCCCTCGAATAAAAAGTGTGCGCGCCAGGGTGCCTCCTCCGGCACGGGCTTCTTCCAGACGAACTGCGAGGTCGACCAGCCGTGTGGCTTCCGACAGGTTTTCTCTGTAATGCGTCAGGATCATGCCGGCGGCGGCCAGGGCCACGGAGGTGGACTGAGTCCGTCCCCGGGCCAGGCTTCGCTTGAGCATGCTGTGGACAATCCAGGGAAGAAAACCGGCCCGGGTCGTGTAGGCCGGGACCAGACAGTTTTCGAGCAGGCGCAGAATGGTGGTCGCGTCGGCATCCACCCCTTCGGGGTCGGCCCCGGCGATCTGTCGTTCCAGCCGTCGGGCCGCCGCGCGAATGCGCCACGCGCCAAACCAGAGCCGGGGAGGCCGCGTGGGCAGTGTAACTCCGAGCAGAGCCAGAGCCCGTCGCGCGTGGTCCAGGGCGTCTCCCTGCCGGTTCTGGCCCGCGAGCAACGGAATCAAAGTCTCATGAATGCGCAGACGTTGCTCACGATCTTTAGCCTGAGCAAGCGCGCGTTCGAAAAGTGCCTCGGCCCGCTCTGGATTGCCGACCAGATATTCGCTTTCCGCGCTCCGGAAGAGCAGCTCCCGGTGCAAATCTCGTTCATGTTCCGAGTCCGGTCGATCGATGAGTTCAAGGCCGCGCGCAAGGTAGCGTGAGGCGGCATCGTAGGCGGTCGCCCGCAGGGCACGTTCGCCCGCCATAAGATTAAATTGGGCAAGTTGCCGGCGCGCGTCTGGTTCCGTAATCAGATCGACGGCCTGATTCAAATGCTCGACGATTACAAAGATCCTTTCTTCCAGTCGCGGGCGACTCGTATTGGCGAGCAAAAACTCTCCGGCCCGGCGATGGATGCGCTTTCGTTCCAGGGGCTCCAGTATTCCGTAGGCTGCTTCCCGCAATCGGTCGTGGGCGAAGCTTATCTGGGTTGGACTGAAAATAATCAGGCCTTCTTCAATCGCGGGCAAAAGATCGTCGCGGGTTTCTTCCTCGCTTTGGCCCGTCGCACCTGAAAGCGTGTCGGCGTAAAACTTCATGCCCAGGCACGAAGCCTGGGTCACGATGCGACGGGTTTGCGCGGGCAGGGATGAAATGCGTTCCACCATCAGGCTGACCACGTTAGGGGTCACAAGGGAGGTTCTGACCTGCTCCATGTCCCAGGTCCATCCCTCACCCGGACGATACAGAATCAGTTTGCGTTCATGAAGGGCTGTCAGATACTCACGGACCAGAAATACATTGCCGCCGGTCTTGCGCTGTACAACTTCCGATAGCTCGACCGTACGTTCATCGTCTTCGCTGAGGCTACTTGCAATGAGTTTGTTGGTGGCCTGCAGATCCAATGAACCGAGCGTGATCTTGCGGTATTCGTAACCCCGGCTCCGAATGCCTTCCAGGGCATTTTTGAGCACGCCGGTCGGCTGGCTGCCGCGAATCGCGATCAAAAGCAGCATGTACTTCAGCTCCGGGTCTGTGTACAATGCTTCCAGCAGCTCCAGGCTCGATCCGTCAATCCACTGCAGATCGTCCAGAAAGAGAGCCAGTGGTCGTTCCGCTGTCGCGCAGGTCTTGAGAAAGCGTTGAAAGGCCATGCGAAAGCCACTGCGCGTTTCGCCGGTTGGATTGCTGCGCGGTTCTTCGTTGCCCATCACCAGACGCAAACCGGGCAAGGCCTGGTAGAGCAGGTCCAGATCCGGGCCGACCTTTGCCCGCAGGCGCTCCGACCATCGTCGCAATTCGGCGTCGCTTTCTCCCAGCAATTGTCTGATCAAATCCTGGGTCGCCTGGATGAGTGCGCTGTAAGGCTGGTTCTGCTTGAACTCGTCGAATTTGCCCGCGACGAAGCGCGCGTCCCGTGCGGCTACCAGGCGTTCGCCTTCAACGAGTAATCGGCTCTTACCCACACCTGGCTCGCCGGCCAGCAGCACCAGCCGCGCGGCCCCCTGACAGACTTCCCGCAGGTTCACGTCAATGAGTCCCAATTCGCGTTCGCGTCCGAACAGTTGCTGCGAAAGTCGAAACCGGTCGGTCCGGTCTTGTTGTCCGGGAACAAAATCCTTAAGGGCGCTCGGTTGCGTCAGATTCTCCAGGCAGAATTCCAGGTCTTTTCGCAGGCCGGCTGCGGTCTGATAGCGCTGCTCCGGCGCCTTTTCAAGAAGCTTGCCGACGATTGCCGAAAGGGCGGCCGGAACCGAAGGGCGTCGTTCCAGCACCGGGCGCGGAGCAAGCGCGATGTGCGCGTGCACCAGTCCAAGCGGATCGCGCGCCTCAAACGGAAGCGAACCCGTGAGCAGTTCGTAAAACGTCACGCCAAGGGAATAGAAGTCCGTTCGATAATCCACGGTTCGATTCAGTCGCCCGGTCTGCTCGGGAGAAATGTAGGCGTACGTTCCCTCGACGCCATGGTCGCGCAGTTCCTGGCTGGCCTTTTCCCGGGCGAGGGTCGTTGCACTTCCGAAGTCCACGATGCAGACTCTCTTTGAGTCGGGGTCGTACATCACGTTCGAAGGCTTCAGGTCGCGGTGGATGATGCCGGCTGCGTGTAAGCCCTGGACGGCCTCAACCAGGCCCAGCGCGATCGTCAGGAAACGGCGTGGGTCGACGTGGCCTTCCTTCTCCAGCAGCGCCCGCAGGGTGATGCCCGGGGCCAGTTCCTGAACAATCGTGGGTCGATGGCCGACCATTTCCAGCTGCAGGGCGCGCACAACCCCCGGCAGATTCAGGCTCTTGAGAATTCGGTATTCTTCTTCGAAACGGGCAACCAGGGCAGGCGGAGGGTACTCTTCCGTCGTGAGCTTGATGGCAACCGCGCTCTGGTCACGGTGTGCCGCGAACACGACCGAACGTTGCCCCCGGGCAATCTCCCGGTCGATTTCGTATCCTTCCAGTTTGATATTCATCGTGCGACAGCCGGCCGTCCGGCGCCTGGCCCGTTCCCGGGACCATTTTCACAACTGGACGGTTGAAAACGACAAGAACTTACGCGCGTCCGCGAGTTGTTCCGTTACGTTGCAGGCTGGCCCGGCACCACGGACAGTGATTCCAGTAGTTGCGCAAAATCCCCCAGCCACAGGACTGGCAGCGGTCCTTGCTTTCATCAATTTTCCACTTTTGCTTCACCTTGCGGTTGCACCAGGGACAGTACTGCATAAAGGGGATGAGCTGCTTGCGTGTGCAACGGGCGTTGCTGCAACGAGCCGAATAACGTCGATCGCTGTATTCACGATCGCTGAGCGGGCCGACTGCGGCTCCGTAGCACCACGGGCAGAAACGCCAGTCCATTTTCATACCGCGGTGGCATCGGGGACACTGGCAGGGATAACCCGTTTCGCCGCGAAAACGGGCGGGCTGGTCTCCGCACCAGGGGCAGGCCTTCATGACTTCCGCGATGGGTCCTTTACAGCGGCGGCATTCGGTGGTCGTTCCAAAGGCGCGACCATGTTCCCGGTGGTACTGGCGCATACGCAGTTCCTGCCAGTCTTTGCCGCGGTCCAGGGGTTCCCGGCGTCGCCGTCGGCTGGTGGTTCGCAGCGCCCGGCGCTTGAGCCGCAGAAAGGCCTTGAGCATGGATTCGGCCGAATCAAAGCGATGAGCGGGATCGACTTCGATCGCCCGGAGCAGAAAATCGATCATGTCCGGGTGCACACGGCTGCGCAGTTTTTCCTGGCCGGGCAGTGGCGGGCGATAAGGCCATTCCGGGAGCGCACCCGAAAACATCTTCCAGAGGACCAGGCCCAGTGAGAATACATCTGAGGCAAACGAGATCTTGCCCATGGCCTGTTCCGGGGCGATGTAACCAACTGTCCCGGAACCGGAAACCGGCATGGTGTGACGCGCGACGCGTGCGATTCCAAAGTCGGTAATGCGTATGCGATTCCCCGGAAAGATCAGCATGTTTTCGGGTTTGATGTCGCAGTGTACGATGCGCTTGCGATGCGCTTCTGCCAGTCCGCTCAGCATTTGCTCCGCGTAGTCCAGGGCGGTCTTCGAAGAAAGCCGGGTCATGAGCCTGTCCGCAAGAGTCTGCTCGGCCAGCGGGGAAACGATCACGAACTGTCCGTCAATGATGTCGGCATACTTAATCGGTAAGACGTTGGGGTGGTCCAATTGCGCCGTCAGCCGCACCTCTTTTCGAAACAGCTCCAGATTCTCTTTGCCCATGAGATTGGGCAGGGGGATCTTGAGGGCGACTTTGATGCCCTCAATCGAATCCCGCGCCTGATAGACCCTGGCAAAGCCACCGCGGGCCAGGGTCTTTTCGATGGTGTACTTACCGAGCTTCTGTTTTGGTTTGAGGGGGGCTTTCATCAATACGGTGCGACTGATCCGGTCAGGCCGACGACCGAAGGTCGCGAAATCAACGTCCGTCCAGAATTCCTGGCACGGCCGGAGCGAAAAGCGAAATCAGGGTCGGTCATTTCCATTGCCGGAGCCCGAATCGCGGAGCCGTCGGTAGAGCGCCAGAAAACGCTCGTTGGGTTTGCAGGGATCGTTGTTGGCCCGTAGTTCGGGTTGTATTCCACGAACGAAATACATGTCAATGTCGCCTTTGTTTTTGGCGCTGATCTTCCCGCGATGGTCACACTCAAAAAGATCCCGAACCAACTCATAGGTAGCGGCGGAGATATTGATGGCGCCCGGAGAACCGGAAGATTCCATCCGACTGGCCGTATTTACGGTGTCCCCCCAGACATCGTAAGCAAACTTTTCCTGTCCGATGACGCCGGCCACCAGCGGCCCGGTGTGAATGCCCAGTCGCAACTCCCAGAAGGCCTCGTTCCGGGCAGATTTTTCGGCCCGGAGTTGCTGCATGAAGCGGCTGATTTCCAGGGCCGCCAGGACCGCGTCCACCGGATTGGTTCGGTTGGGCGCGGGAATGCCCCCGGCTGCCATGTAGGCATCCCCGATGGTCTTTATTTTCTCCATGCCGTGCCGGTTCATTACCTGGTCGAAAGCCCGAAAGCATTCGTCCAGTTCCTGAATCAGCTCGTGAGGAGTGAGTTTTTCGGCAATGCCGGTAAAGCCGACAAAATCCGTGAACAACACCGTGACGTACTCGTAACTGCGCGGTTCCACGCGATCTTCCCGTTTCAGCTGTTCAGCGATGGTCTCGGGCAGGATATTCAGGAGCAATTGCTCCGATTTACGGCGTTCGGAATGCAGATTTTGAACCAGGGCCTGCACAATTACGGCCACGAAGATCAAGACGAAGACGAAGTTTCCGAAAACATCCGCGTGGCGCGCTTCCGTAGACGTGTGGGGAGTGATCAGGTCCGGGCGAAACGCTTCCACGTAAAAAATGATGCCGACCGAACCGACAAACAACAAATAAGAGCCCAGGGTCTGAAACCAACTGCGCGCAAGGATCGTGGCGATGACCAGGGCGGCAATGATGTAGTACTGGGCGCCGCCCAAAGACCCCGCGTTGACCACTATATTAGAAACCAGAAAAACCAGCATCGTTAGAACAAACGGCCAGAAAAGAACATAGTAGATGCTTCGAAAGCGGGAGAAGTAGTAATAGATCAGGAACAGCACACCACTTCCGACATGCAGCGCGAACAGGGCCGTGTCCGGGCCGAGGTCAATGTAGTTCAGCGAACCGCCGAGGTTTGTGACGGCATTCAGAAAGCTCAGCGTGTTGAACAGACGATGCTCAAGTGAATTGCGCTTGAGGCTACCGAACAGCGCCTCGAAAAACCCCACCAGAAACTTACGAATCGCGCTCATTGTCCTTCCGAAGATCCGAACCCGGCCCCTCCCTGTCCACCACGCTTTTCAATCCGAAATAATGGAGCGTGTGCGACCGAGCAGGTAGCGGCCGATGTCTCCCACGAGGCTGAACACCGAAGTCACCTTTGCGCCCCGCTTCCGGTTGGCGTCGCCGATCTGAAAAAGCAAAATCCATTGTCGGTACAGGATGCGGTAGACTTCGGCCACTCTCATACGGGGATCGTAGACATTCGTGGATTCCGAGGTGGCCCCGTTGAGTTCGACAATCTGAAAGCCTCGTCCCTGGCGCAATTCCGCGGCATCCTCAAAGCGCACATCGAAGCGCCCGAAGTAAAACCCCGGAAAAGCCTGAGCGATCCGATCGACCTGCCTTTCCAGGGCCTCGCTCCAGAGCGCCTTCCCATCCAGAAACATGGTGCCCTGGTAGTGGTTGCCGGCCAGGGTGAGAGGCAAAATCTCACCCCGGGCGAGGATGCGATCCAGGCGTTCGACGTGCCTTTTTGCAAACGTGCTGTATTGCATGCGATAGCGTTTGTGGCCCAGGATGAGCTCGGCCACGGTGCTTTGTCCATCGCCGGTCAAGACCGGGAACTGCTTGTCCGTAATCGAAAACAGCCGTCCGTGGCTCTGGTCCGGATGGCGCACATAGAACAGGCCGGCTTCCCGGGGGCCCGCATGGTAGGCCTGAATGAGAAAGCGCAACGGGTGTTCGGCCACGTACCGATCGAGCTGGGCCGGCTCCCGCGCCAGTTTCAAACCCACGCCGCGCTGGGCCGCGTCGGGTTTCAGGATTACCGGAAAGTCCAGGCCCGCGCCCGCCATCCGGGCGCGGGCTTTCCGGCGTCGTTCTTTCAAGTTGGCTTCGGGTTCGACCGTCACGTATTTGCAGACCCACGCGGAAGGCAGGCAATCCAGAATGTCGGCTTTGGATTCGTTAATAAATCCGCCGTCGCGTATGCCGGGGTTGGCCGCCGAGAGCGTGCCGAAACCGCGGTACCGCACGGTGAGCCAGACGACCAGCGGGGCGAGCGGCGCATAAAAGATCCAGGGTGGCCAGAATTCGGCGTGTCGCCAGCGCGCCAGGCGGCCGAGCACAATCAGACGTCCGCGGCCCGTCAGAAGCAGCGCCATCGTTCGAAAGACGTAAAACAAAAGTAAAATCGCAAGCGCCACGGCCAGCCAGCCCTGGCCGAGCAGAAATTCAAACGGAGCGAGCACCAGTGGGCCCAGGAAAGCCGCCAGCAACACCAAAAGCGGCGTCCAGATAAGTCCCGCCAGAAGCGCAAACAAAGCCAGCCGGCTGGCCTGGCCTCCCAGGATGCCGGCCCCCACATAGACCGGCAGGCGCGTGCCCGGCAAAAAGCGGCTGGCCACGATCAGTTTCCAGCCTTCGCGATCGAAGCGGCGCGCGAGGCTCTGCATGCGCTGGCCCTCGAAGAGACCACCCAGACGGGGCAGCACCAACAGGCCCCGCCGCAGCGCCACACCAAGCAGATAAAGGCCGAGATCCCCGAGAAAGATACCCACGAAGCAGGCAAACACGCCGGTAAAAAGATCCAGGCGGTGTTCGCGAATCAGAAAACCGGCCGAAATGCAGGTCAGGTCTTCCGAAACAAAGGTCGAAAGCACAATCACGCCCAGGCGACCCAGAAGTCCCAGAGCCGGGTCCAGGTCCAGCTCGACCGGCAGCACGTTGCGATTCAGGTGGCTCAGGCTTTCGCGCACGGGCAGACGAGCAACCTCATTGCTGCGAACGCGGCGGTTCAAAAAATCGGTGGTGAGCCGGGCCAGGTCCCGGGCGCGGTCCGGTTTGAAAATCATGTAGTGATCGTCGTCGAAGATCACGAGTTCGGATCCAGAGACAATCCGGGCGTGTTCTTCGGCGACCCAGGCCGGCACCAGCGCGTCGTCGGCGCCGTGCAGTATCAGAAGCGGCGCCGGGAAGTTTGTTAACGCCGCTCGCAGTGGGCGCTGGTCTGCGTCGTAAAAGCTACGAATGAATGTGTTGCGATAGGAATGCGATCCCAGCATTCCGAAGTGGGGCAGGAGCTCCGGCAGCCAGACCGCCAGAACATAGCCGATAGCGTACTTAAAGTGCTCGAAGGCGTAGCTGCCGCTGCCTTCGCCTTCCTGAACGCCGATCCCGCTGACAAAGACCGCGCCCGCAATCCTCTCCGGTGCAATGCGCGAAAGCTCCAGCAACCAGCCGCTGGAAAGCGAATAGCAGACAAACACGGCCCGCTCAATCCGCAGTCCATCCAAAAGGTCGCGCAGATAGTGCGCCTGGGCAACGAAGCCGTAGTTCGGTATGGCATGGGTGGAGGCGCCGTACCCCGGCATGTCCGGGGCAACCAGGCGCTGGCCAAAACCCGTAAGCGCAGAAGCGAAATAGCCGAAGGTTCGGCTGCGTCCCGGGCTACCGTGCAGGGCCACGATCGGAACTTCAGAAGTTCCCGGCCATTCTTCATAGGCGATGCGTACACCAGGAGCGGCCGCTACGGGTCGACCGTTCGAAGCGCGGGCCGAAACCAGGACAAAATCCGAGTGGGGGGCCCCTGTTGCTGCGGCGTGAGCGGTCAGGCGGTCGAGCGGATTGGAAGGCGGGGCATAGACCTGCCAGCCGTGGGAAAGCAGGAGCAAAAGCCCGTACGTCGCCAACCCGAAAGCCAGCGCCGGGCGCTTTTTCATGAGCGCGCGGGAGTATTTCCGGAGTGCAGGGTGGCGGGCGCAAAGCCGAAACCCGCCGGAAGCTCAATATCCAGCAGTCGCAGCCGGTTTGCAATCATCGCGTTGTGATGAATGAGATGATGAAACACGAAGACCAGTTCTCTTTTCAGGGTGCTTTTGATGATCGTGGTCTGGCCATCGCACGATAGCATGTGCTCAATTTCGACGGCACGATCCGGTTCTTCAAGGCCAAGCGTTTCGACCAATTCCGCCAGAATGGAAATGCGTTCTAACGCCGCATCGCGATCCACTTCGACATCCGTTCCGCGCTCCCGACGGTCATAGGTGATGGTCTGGTTTTTTTCGAGGGCCTCAAGCGCGCTGACATGGTCCAGAGCGTGGCGAACATGGGCGCCCACGCTGCTCTCAAAGGGCGAACCCGGACGGGCGCTGTAGTCAGCCGGATCCAGATCGTGCACCAGAGCCGATAGTTCTTCTAAAACGAACAGCAGGCTACGCGCCTCGGCGCTGAGTCGTTTGTCAGTGCTTTCAGCCATTACGGGTAGGAATCGCAACTGGCCCCGAAGTTACAGATTCAGGGACGATTGGGGTCCCATTCCAGCCGGCCGGTGCGCGTAAGAATCTCGGAGACCAGATAAAAGACCGCCAGCACAGCGAGAATGATCCAGCACAGAACGATGCGCTCGTCTCCCCAGGCAAGTCCATACCGAAAGTGATACTTCAGGGCTTCATAGACCGCCATGCTTCCGAAAAGCACGATGATCGAGCCGTGTTCTTTCTTGATGACTCGTTTCCAGGTAAAGCTCATCTCCGACATCGACTCGCGCAGGCGACCGAGATTACCGGGGATCAAGCGGTTCACGGACTGCATGTAATCCTCGTAATCGGCCCCGAACTTGCCTTTCAGGAAATGCTCTTCGGCTGCGATGATCGCCGCGTAATTCAAATAAAAGAAAAGCAAGACCGGAAAATAGTAGAGTATGTCTATAAAGACGATTGCGCCGGTGACGATGAGTAGATTGCCCACATACATGGGATTGCGGGTGTGCGCGAAAAGACCCCGTCGCACCACGGTCTCGGCGCTGATCTTCTTGCCGACACCGCCGCGCTTTATGTAGGCCAGGCCGATCGTGACGATGCGCACCAATTGACCGAGGGCTGCAATGGCCAATCCAGCGGCGCTGAGAATTCTGCCGATTGTTTCGTCGCCCGCGCCGGGCAGGCCATAAATCAGCAGCCCAAAGGCAACCAGGATCGTGATTGTGAAAATGGTGTCGCGCCAGCGAAAGATGAAGTTTCCGTAAGAGATCAGAATTGAAGAGTTCATTTGATAGCGAAGAAGCCCTCGAAGCACAAATATTTGAAGATGCTCATGATATCCTTGAAACCAGCCCGCGTCATGAGGTCGATGTTGCCCTGGGTCGAAAAGGGCTCCAGCACACCCTTGAGGCTCCGGCTCTTCGCCAGGATCTCATTGCCTTCATAACCGTTGTCTACTTTGAAGTCGTTGTAGAGCTGCGAGACAATGTCCTGAAAGCGGGCGTCCGGCGCACGCACCTTTTCGAACAGTAGAAACGCGCCGCCCCAGTTCAGACTGTTGTAGACCATGTCAAAGAGCTGCTGCCGTCGTCGGGCCGGCACAAACTGCATGGTGTAATAGGCAATAATGAGATCGGACGATTCGTGTTCGATTTCCGAGAAGTCGGCGGCAATCAGTTCGATGCGCGGTTCCTCCGAGCAACGCTTGCGGGCTTCCTTGATCATGGCTTCTTCGCGGTCCACGCCTACGAAACGAGCCGGTCCGGTGTGTCGGGCCGAGAGCTTGCGCAGAAGTTCACCGGTCGAGCAACCGATGTCGTAGACCGTGCTGTTATCGAGTACGAAGTAATCGGAGAGTCGCAGGATCAGTTCGTGTCCCTGGGCGTACAGGGGCACCGAACGGCTCACATGCTGGTCGAAGACCACCGGGACATCGCCGCCGAAAGTCCAGGCCTTGCCCGAGACCGTGATCTCGTCACCCACCTTGCCAGGGACCGGATCTGCCATGGGGACAGTTTCGCGGCCGAAGCGCGGCCGGCAACGCACTTTTGGAATTGCAGCCGGGTTCGAATCAGGCGTCGTTTTCTGTTGCGGCGCCAGCGTCCGTGCCAGGGCCTTCAGCCAAATAAAGCATGGAGGACCGGCATGCGATGCGACCGTGATCGGCCACCGCCCGGCGCACGGCCGGGTCCAGCCAGAAAGATCGTGGCCCCTCGCGGACGGGTGGCGGCGGAGTGGGGTCATCAGCGCGGTGAAGTTCGTTTGCCATAACCGGTTGCCTGATTACCCCATCGGCCGGTACGGCGGCGGGCTGGAGCATTCGCCGGGCCGGCGACACCGGGAAGCCATTGACAGCGTCCGCTCCCGAACGGTTTTGAATCCATGAGCCGGCTTTTTGGCGGAACCGACCGCTACTACCTGAACTCCGAATTGGGCGCGATTGTGAACATGGCCATGCGCATGCACCGGCCGTTGCTTCTGACCGGCGAACCCGGGACCGGAAAGACCCAGTTGGCCTTCGAGATCAGCCGTGAGCTGCGCATGCCGATTGAGGTCTTGAGGGCAAAATCCACAATCCGGGGTGAGGAAAGTTGCTACGTCCAGGATACGGTGCTCCGGTTAAACGATGCCCGCTTTGGAGGCGCCGATACCGGGCGTGATGTAAACCGGTTCTACGACTACGTCATCTGGGGGCCGATCGGCCGCGCGTTTCGAAGCGACGAACGTGTCGTACTGTTGCTCGACGAGATCGACAAGACTGAGTCGGATGTGCAGGATAACCTGCTCGATGTGCTGGAAGAGAACGAGTTTACCATTCGAGAAGTAAACGACATCGTACGCGCCAAACACGCCCCGGTGATCATCATCACGTCAAACGCGAAGCGGGAACTTTCCGATCCCTTTCTGCGGCGTTGTTTCTGCCACCACATTCCGTTTCCGGAGAGCGATGAGATGCGCAAAATCATCGCGCTGCACTTTCCGAACCTGGCGGAAGACCTGCGCGAGGCAGCTTTGTCCATCTTCTATGATCTGCGGGCCCGCGGCTATGAAAAGCCCCCCGCCACCAGCGAACTTTTGCAATGGATCGAAGCCCTCCTGCACGACGGCGTCTCCCCGGCCGCTTTACAGGACCACTTTCCTGGCGAGCTACCGTACCCGGGTGTGCTTCTGAAGCGGACCGCAGATTTTCTTGCATTCCGCGAGAATCGTTAAAGCGGAATTGCCATGTTCATCGCGTTCATAAGAATGCTCCGCCGGTACGGAATTTCCGTGGGTATGGGCGATGTGCTGCGCTTCTATCGCGGCCTGCGGGATGGCCTGGCGAAGAGCGTGGACGAACTTTTTTTGTTCGCCCGACTCTGCTTCGTGCGCCGGGTGGAAGAGTACGATGCCTACGAGCGGGCCTTCCTGTCTTACTTTATGGGGGTCGAGCTCCCGCCGGTTGCTCCGGGCGATCCGGAGCTCCTGCATACGCGCCAGTTTCAGGAATGGTTACGTTCTGCAGTGGCGCGGGGTGAGATCCAGCCGGTTTCTCAAAACCTGTCCCCCGAAGAACTCATGCGCCGTTTCTGGGAAACGGTTCGATCTCAGACCGAAGCCCACCACGGCGGTAACCGCTGGGTGGGCACCGGCGGTACCTCACCCTTCGGACATTCGGGCCACGCCGATCGCGGCGTACGCGTGTTCGGAGATTCCAGCCGTAAAAGCGCGGTCAAAGTCTTCGGGGATCGACGTTATGTGGACTACTCTGCGGACCGTTCCCTGCATTCGGGGCCCCATGGAAACATTCGTCAGGCTCTGGAAAGCCTGAAGCGTCTGCAACCGGCCGGTGCCCCGGTCGAGCTCAATCTTGAAGAGACCATCTATCGTACGGCTAAAAACGGCGGCGAGATTGACCTTGTTTTCGAGCGCGAGCTGAAAGACCGTTTGAAGTTGATGCTGTTTCTGGACAACGGCGGCACTTCCATGTTGCCCCACGTGGACGTTACGCGGTCCCTATTTCAGCGTATCCAGGGCCGTTTTCGTCGACTTTCGACCTATTACTTCCATAATACGGTATATGAGTCGGTGTATCGGGATGCGGCCCGGCGCCAACCGGTGACCGTGCAGAGCCTTTTGAGTGAGGACCCCGAAACCCGGGTGATCTTTCTGGGCGACGCGATTATGGGGCCCCAGGAACTTTCCTCACCCTACGGCTCCATTGACCCCCGCGACGAATGTCACGAGCCATCCCTGAGCACTCTTACACGGCTGCGCGATCGTTTTCAACGTTGTGTATGGTTAAACCCCATCTCCCGGGAATGGTGGCAGGGCCGGGCGGCCTGGAGCCTGGAGCGCATCCGCGAGATTTTTCCCATGGAGGACATGACTCCCGGGGGCATCCGCCGGGCAGTTCAAATCCTGAACTCGGGAACGAGGCGTCCCTGACGGTGTCGGGCAATGGCCATGCGGCTCTGGTCTGCCGGTAGCGGGAGGGCTCGCAGCGGTTTTCGGTTTCTAAGGCGCGTAAATTGTGCTCTGGCTGTTTTTCGCCCGCCCCATAAAAAGCATTTGATGGCAAACCTGAAGGCGGAAAACTATGCGTGGGTGGACGGCGTTCGTACGTTTTTTAAAGCGAAGCAGCCTGCGGGGAGTTCTTGAATGAGTAGCGCATCTGACCGGGACAGCTCCGAGTTTCACCTTTCCCGCCTGACCATTGGGACCAAGCTGATGCTGATCATCAGCGCGATCATCGGTGTTGCACTGATTGCGATGATTGCGATTGCGACCTACTTCTTCAAGAACGACAACACGGTCCGCATTCAGGAAACGAACATTGACCTCAATCGGGTTTACGCCCGCAATCTGGAATACACGTTGCAGGCCATTGCCCGGAACGTACGACTGGTCGCCTCGGTAATTGACCGCTATCCCAACGCGCGGGGCACTGTAGAAGATCGGGTCTTCGAAAATAACGAGAACCTGATTTTCGTCGGTGTGTATGAAGGCAATCAGCTCGCCCAGAAAAATCGTATTGTAAATCCAGATTTCTTAATTGAGCACGACCTCGTTACCGGCGACATCGCGGGCCTTACGGCGCGCTACGCCGAACAGTTCCGGAGATCCCTGGCCGGCCAGATGGTTATCGTGAATGTCAGCCCGGGTTTTCGATTGCCCCTCGTCGGAATGAGTTTTCCGTACGACAGCAATCGCGGAGGCAATCGCGTCATCGTTGCTTTCTTTCACATGGATGTAATCCTGGGGCCTTTTCAGACTTCAGGCATTCGCGAAACGTTCATGGTCAGCGATGATGGCACAGTGGTCGCGCATTCGGACATTTCGATCGTGCTGGAAGGCGCGCGACTGAATCAGCTGGGCATTGTTCAGGCGATGCAGGAAAGCGCCTTCGACAACGGCCAGATGAGTTACGAAGATGCCGAGGGAAATCGTTTCCTGGGCGCGTTCCATAAGATCGAGTTCGCCGGACTGGGCATCGTCTCGACGGTGGCCGAAGACAAGGCGTTCCAGGCCGTTTACCAGATTCAACGGTGGAATAGCTATCTAACGGTGGTCTTCATCTGCCTCGCAATCCTCGGACTCTTTTTCTATTCCCGACAGCTTACCAGACCCATCCTCAAACTCGTTCGGGCCGCGCGCCAGATTGAGGTGGGCAACTATGCGGTCGCCGTTGTGCCGGAATATCGCGATGAGATCGGTTTGCTTACCAATAGCTTCAATCAGATGAGCATTGGTCTGCAGGAGCGCGAGAACCTGAAAGATAGCTTCGGCAAATTCGTGAACCGCGAGATTGCCGAGATGTCGATGGCCGGCAAACTTTCGCTGGGGGGCGAACGCAAAGAGTGCGCGATTTTCTTCTCTGACATCCGCGGGTTTACTTCCATGTCGGAGAAGCTACGGCCGGAGGAGGTCGTGGAGTTCTTAAACGAATACTTCACCGAAATGGTTCGTTGCGTAAACGAGAGCGGCGGAGTCGTGGATAAGTTCATCGGGGACGCGATTATGGCCACATGGGGCGCCCTGCGTACTACCGGTCACGATACCCAGAGCGCCATCGATGCCGCACTGATGATGCGTCAGGCTCTGATTCGCTTCAACCGTGGTCGGGGTACCGCGCGCAGGCCGATTATCCATATCGGCGCGGGCATCAATGCCGGGCCGGTAATTGCGGGCCAGATTGGTTCCGAAGAGCGGCTGGAATACACTGTCATCGGAGACGCCGTGAACCTGGCTTCACGGGTTGAGTCGCTGACCAAATCGTATGGTGTCGACATCCTTATTACAGATTTCGCCTACGCCCACGTGCGCGGCCTGTATAGCGTCGAACGTATGGACGAAGTGCGCGTAAAAGGAAAATCGCAGCCCGTTACAGTGTACGCCGTGCTTGGTCGTCAGGATGACAGGTCGACTCCGGCCACCATCAAAGACCTGCGCAAAATGATCGGCATCGACTGGAAAAAAGTGGCGAAGGCCAAATCCTGATATGCGCTTCATTCGTTACCTGCTCTTCTCGGACTGGCGCGTGCCCACCCTGCTGGGTGTGATCATTGCCATCTTCCTGCTTCTGTTCTACCTGGATTACACCCGCACCGTCGACATCGGGGATCGGGAAGTCATCGGTTTCATTCGTTACCGAAACAACATTGTGCAGCGACGTTTCTCGGACCAGGTGATCTGGAGCAATCTGCAAAACGAGAGCCCCCTCACGGACGAAGACACGATTCGGTCTGCCAACCTTTCGGACGCCGAGATCCACCTGAACGACGGTACGGTGATTCGTATTGATGAAAACTCGATGTTCTTTCTCGACCTTTCCGGCGGACGACCCACGATCAACTTTCAGGGCGGCACGCTGGAGATAGCGCGGGGCACCAACGGAAACGGGGAAGCGAGTGATCTTCTGATTCAAACCGCTCAGGGTGAACTCAGTGTGGCCGATTCGGACCTGCGGCTGGAGGCGGGGGAGGCCGGAGTCAATGTCCAGGTCAACCGCGGCGAGGCCCGCTTCGAAAGCAACGGTGAGACGCACACGGTGGGCCAGTTCGAGCGGGCCCAAATCGATTCTTCTGGAGTCTCCGTACGGGAAGTCAATCTCCGCCTGCGTTCGCCGGCCCACCAGCAACTGATCGCCGGGACCGGAAACCAGATCCGGGTCGACTTCAGCTGGCAGATTGCGGGCGACTACCGGCCGATTACTTTCGAGCTCGCACGGCAAAGGTCCTTCTCGCACATCGACCGGAGCTCCACGGTAAACGCCACCGGCACCACGGTGGCCCTGGCTCCCGGAACCTACTTCTGGCGCATTCGGGGCCGCAATCAAAGCACCGGGCGCACCGAAGAAAGCGAGATACGCAAACTGATCGTGGCGCAGAATTCGAATCTGGCGCTCGTGGCTCCGGCAAACGGGGCCGAAGTGACGTACGTGGAGCAGTCGCCGCCGGTTCATTTCCGATGGACCGCAAGTGATCTGGCGGGTTCCTATACTTTTCGCCTGGCCACCGATCCCGCATTGAATACTGTCGTGCGCGAAGAGACCACGAGCACGACTGCACTCGCGGTCAGCAATCTGGCCCCGGGTGTTTACTATTGGCGGGTTACAACTCGTCCCTCGATTGAAGGTGTAAGCCCCGTCGCGAGTCCGGTTTTTCGTTTTTCGCTCGGCCAGCGTTCGTCCTACGCTCCGCCGGTTGCTCTGCGCCCGGTTGGAGAAACCTTCGCCCAGCCGGCGATCGCAACAAGTGGTATCGCCTTTGACTGGCAGGGCGCCAGCGAGTTTCAGAGCTTTGATCTTCAGGTGAGCAGCGATCCCGGTTTTACGGCGATCGTGATCGAAAGAACAGTTTCGAACCGTTCGTCTTATCTCAGTCGGGAAGCGCTGGCCAATGGCACCTATTACTGGCGCGTGCGTGGTCGCTCCGCCTCGGGCCAGACGAGCGCTTATTCGGCCCCGCGTAGTTTCCAGGTGGCGGGTGGTCCACGGACGGCCCGGGAAGACGCCGATGGCAGAGATGCGCGTGAGGGAACCGACCAGCAGGACGCCGATCGCGGTGATACGACTCGAGATACTACCCGGGACCAGCGTGACCAGAATCGCACGGACCAGCAGAGAGACGACCGGGTGCCGTTGGAAGAAGTGCGACCGGATGACATTGAATTTATTTCGCCCGAGGAGATTTACAAGCCGTGAGTCGAAAAACCGCGCGCATCGGGCTTGCGCTGATTGTCCTGGTGTTTCTTGCGGTGGTCGCGCTCTTTGCGCAACCCGAAGGGGACGATTACGTCATCTGGAGGCCGATCGCGGGCGCCGCCGCGTATCGCATTCAGATCCGAAATCAGGATGGCGAGATTGTTACCGACCAGCGCGTGGCCGATCCCTGGCATCGCGTTGTCGCCGGTTACGGCAGTTATGAGGTGCGCGTGGCGCCTTTGAACGCCGCCGGCGAGGTCGCGGTTTGGTCGCGCTGGAGACCGCTGCGGGTTATCCAGGTGCGCGAACCGGGTCTGGACACATCGGGCGGCCCGGTCGTCGTGGCCCGAACCGGCGGCCGCCAGCAGATTGCGGTGCGGGGCACGAACTTTCTGCCTGCGACGCGGGTTCGCATTGAAAACGAACGCGATCAGATTCCTGTTACCGGTACCCGCGCTTCAGAAGACGGACGGCAACTCGTAATTGAGGCCGACCTTTCGAATGCGCCGGTCGGCAATTACGATCTGGTCGTAGAAAATCCGTACGAGCGGCGGCGCGTGGAGCGCAACTTCATTGTTGTACGTTCCGGGGAGTCGGCCGGTACCCACTTCAATGACAGCCTCGATGAGTATCGTCGTTACATAGCTTCCCTCGACCGTTGTGGCCCCTACGCTTCTCCGGACCCTATCGTGAGCAACTGCCATCCCGGATTTGCGACGCTGAATCTGCGTGACCCGGACGGCCGTAATCTCTATTACTTTCTGAAACTTGAGGCGCGTAACGTGTACGATCGCCAGCGTGGTTACGATTATTTCTCCGAGCATTGCGCGCCCGCCTTTAGACCGGCGCGCGAACTCATCGGGCAGCGTCTGGAGCAGAATCCGCGGGACTACACCCCTCGCGAGCGCGAGCGTATGCGGGGAATGCTGGATCAAATGGCGAACTGTCGCGCGCCGCATTCGCATTAAGCTGCAGTCCGTGCGAGAAAACCTTGGCCGATACTGAGACGTTTTCTGGAACTGCGGACGCCGACGGTCGCCACCGTCTGCGACGCTGGCAGTTCGGAACGGCTGGCATTCTGACCGCCGGTTACGGCGCTTTTTATCTTTGCCGCATGAATCTGTCCGTGGCCGGCGCCATGCCGGGATTTACACCGGGCATAATCTCGGAGTATGAATTCGGGCTTCTGGGAACGGTAGGCACGTTGGTCTATGCCTTCGGTAAACTTCTGAACGGTCTGACCGCGGACTTCCTTGGCGGTCGTCGACTCTTTCTGATTGGCCTTTTCGGCGCCGCCGGTTTAACGGTCGGCGCCACTCTCGATCCGCGCGTGGGGGTGGTTCTGGTCGCCCTGGCTATGGTCATTTTCGGCGCCTACGTTGGTGGCGCGATGCTCGTTGTCGGTCTGGTTCTGGCGTGCGGCTTTGCGTTCTGGTTCTGGCCCGGTTCCATCTTCCTTTCGCTGCTCGCATTCTGGATGGCGACCAGGTACGTGCAATCCGGCGGCTGGCCCGCACTCGTCAAGGTTTCCTCGCACTGGTTCGATTACCACTGGCACGGAAGCGTTATGGGCGTGATTTCCCTTTCGTATCTGGTGGGTGACTTTCTTGCGAAAGCCTATCTGGGATTCTTCGCGGACAACTCCGACTGGCGCACGATCTATTACCTGGCAGCAGGCGCGACCGTGCTTTTTGCGCTGGTGCCGCTTTTTCTTTTGCGTGAAAAGCCGGTGGACCTGGCATTGCCCGAACCGCTGGCGAATCCGGAGAACCTTTACGGCGAAGAGGGTAATGTGGATCGTCCGGCGGGCTTCTTTGATATTCTGGGCCCCTTCCTGCGTAGCCTGGCGTTCTGGATGGTGCTTTTGATGTCGTTCGGTTTGACCTTTATTCGAGAGACGCTCAACTACTGGCTGCCGCATCTGTTACGCGAAGTCTCCGGAAGTCCGGGGCGCGCAATCCTGGGCGCCGCGGTATTTCCGTTCGGCGGGGCGATATCGGTGCTTGCGGCGGGTTATCTCAGTGATGTGGTCGCCGGCGGGAATCGGGCGCGCATCATTTTGCCGGGACTTGTGCTGGCGACGTTCTCGATGATGGGCCTGGCCTTTTTCGGGGAGCGGCAAAGTTACTGGGTGGTGGTGACTCTGGTCGGCCTCTCCGCCGTATTTTTAATCGGCCCCTACAGTTTTCTGGCCGGCGTGATCGCCCTGGACCTCGGCGGTAAGCACGGCAGTTCCACTGCTTCCGGAATCATCGATAGCGTGGGTTATGCGGGCGGTTCGGTGGCCGGTATCGGCATCGCGGCTTTGCTCGATATTGGCGAAAACGGACAGCAGATGGTGTTTCGGGCCCTTTTCGGAGCGGCTCTGGTAAGCGCCCTGGCCGCCGCAGTCTACCTGTGGCGCATGGGCGGCGTGCGTCGCGAAAGCGCGTGAACTTTCCCAATTGACAACGCGTCGAAAGTGCGTTTCCCTCTGGCTATGTTGCGAAGTACACCTGTGTTAGTTCCGATCTTTGCGTTCGCCCTGGTCGGCGCCGATCTGGCGGCGACCGAGACAGTGCGCGCTTCTGTGGGGCTCGAGATTCGTTCCGGCGCCGAAAGCGTTCGGGCTCGACGAAACAACCAGGTTCGTCTGCCCTCCGGAGTGCGCCTGCATGTTGTGCCCGAGTCCGGCGCCCGTGTCTACCTGGTCTACTCCACTGCGACCGAAGTGAACGTGCTGGCCCGGACAGCGGTCGGAGCTTCCGCGTACTTTTCGTTTCCATCGTCGTCGGCGGCCGCAACGGCCGAGTATTTTGCCCTGCCCGAAGTCGGACCGGTGGAGTTGACCGTGATTGTGAGCGAAGAGCCCGTGAGCGCCCTCGAAGGCCAGCTCAGCCGGCAGAGCTGGGGCGCGGTGCGCGAACAGTTGATTCGTTCGAGCGCCCCTCCGGTATCCGAGACCGGGGAGAATCCCACGTCGATCGCGGCCAACCTGCGTTCCCTGCCACCGGCGAACAGCGGTCGATTCATGCTCCGATACACCGGTCACGGCCTGATTGTGCGTACCTACGCGTTCCATGTTTCGCGATAAGGCCGATCTCTGGCTAATTCTCCCGGTGAGCGTCGCTTTGAGCGCGCTCACCGGTTTCTGGGTGTTCTGGTTTGGCGCGCCGGTTTTTGATAACCTAATGCGCGATCAGATACACCGTCAGGTGGCCCGACGTGATCTGGGCATACAGGCGGGCCCCGATATTGTTTATGTGACCGTAAACGACGACACTTACGAACATTTCCACGAAAGCTATCTGAATCGGCGGCGACTGGCAGAGGTAAACCGGGTGCTGGCCGGACTGGACGTCCGGGCGATCGCCTACGACATGATCTTTGCGCGGCCCGCGGCGCCGGAAGAAGATCGGGACTTTGCAGACTCCCTCCGCGAAGACGCTGACGTCTACCTGCCGGTGGCCTACGAACTGGAAGAAGAACCGGTCGGATTTCCGCGCGCTCTGCGGACCTTTGCATCCCTGGAACGCTTTCAAGAACACGCGCGCGGTAGCGGACACGTAAGCGCCCCGGCCGACGATGATGGAATTTTTCGTCATCTGTTTCTGTTCGTGCGTGATGGCGATGCTCTTGTGCCCGCATTGCCCCTGCGTGTCTATCTGGACCTGCGCTCGCTGACTCTGGCGGATCTGGACGTCAAGCCGGGTCGCTTTGTGCGTTTTCCCGCTTCCGACGGTCAGCCACAATTGCGCATACCGATCGACGCCCAGGGCCGCGTTTACATTCCGTACGTGCATCGCTGGAAAAGAGACTTTGCCAAGGTGCCGCTACACAGTCTTCTGGAACTGGCCACCGACGAGTTCATGCATGGCAACCTCGTGGATCAATTCGAAGGACGCGTGGTTCTGGTCGGAGACGTGGCCACCGGCATTGCGGATATGGGCGCCACGCCGCTGGAAAACGACGTGCCGCTCGTTGCAATTCACGCGGCTTTGCTGAACGCAATGCTCACGAATTCCTTTTATCGTCCGCGTTCTGTTGTCTACATGGTGATTCTACACATTTGTCTAACGGGCTTGCTGGCCATCGCAGCCAGCCTGCGGCGCTTGCATTTCATATACATCGTTGGTCCGGTGCTTCTGGTCTTGATTCCGATCTATACCGCCCTCGAATTCATCTACGCCCAGCGCCTTGTTCCGGGGGGCAGCCTCTTTTTCTCGGTCGGGGCAATGCACCTGTCCCTTCTGGGCCTCATTCAGTATCGATTGGGCCAGGAAAAACGCAGGGCCGACCGCGAAAACGAACGCTTCCGGCACGAGTTGCACATTGCCTACGAGATTCAGCAGGGCATTATACCGCAGACTCTTCCATCCATCCCCGGCATGGACACGGCGGCTTTGAGCATGCCTGCCCGCACCGTGGGGGGTGACTTCTACGATGTGTTGCCTTTCGGCGAACGTTTTGTTTTTGTGCTCGGCGACGTCACCGGAAAGGGAGTCCCGGCGGCACTTTACATGAGCGGCGTGGCAACCAGTTTTCGCGCGATTCTCCGGGCGAGTGATCCGCACGGCGAGGGCGCTCTTCTCAAAGCCGTGCTGACTCTGAACGATGTTCTTCTTTTGCAATCGCGGGCCACAGAACGTTCGTACTTTGTAACGGTTTGCTTTGTGCTTTGTGATCCGCGCACCGGCGATCTGGAGATTCTGCGCAGCGGTCATGAGCCGCCGCTTCTGATCCACAGTTCCGGCCAGGTGGACGAGTTCGGTCCCCCGGGTTTTGTTCTCGGCGTTCTGGATAGCGAGCGGATTGCGAAGATGACCCGTTTGGAGCCGGCCCATCTGGAAGAGGGCGACAGCCTGGTCCTGTACTCCGATGGCGTCACCGAAGCGAGCACGCCGGAACGCGAACTCTTTGGCCGGGATCGCTTGAAAGCGCTGCTGGCCACAGCGGCGGAGCTGCGGCCCGATGCTGTGCTCAAGGAGATTATCCAGGCGGCCGGGGCCTTCAGCGCGGGCGGCCCGGAAACCGACGATCTGACGGTGCTGGTGCTGCAGCGGTGTTCTCCGGCCCGCTGATCACCACTCCGGCGAAGGCGATCGGGACGGAGGGATTTTTCGCTTTCGCCTAAAAATGGTCGACAATCAGGACTCAAGCGGTACACCCCAGGGTATATTGGGCAGGTCCGCATGGCGACCAGAGAACTGGTACACAGACTGAACCGCATCATCGGTCAGATAGAGGCCATCAAACGCAGCCTTGAAGGCGGTGACTCCGCCGATTGCGTTAAGAACATCCAGTTGCTCAAGGCCGTAAACAATGCCCTGAAGAAGTTCGGGGAGGCTTACGTGTCGGATCATATGACGCGGTGCCTCGAGGAAGGCTCTTCCCGGAAAGAGCTGGAAAAAAACCTGAAGGACGTGATCAATTCGGCATTCAGCCTGTAATAGGCTTCGGGAGACACGATGAAAGACGAGGACCTGGATTTTACCACGGAAGAGCGCGCCAGGCACAAAGTCGTGAAGTTGAAAGGCAAGCTGATCCTGCACAACGTAGAGCAGTTTCGAAAAGAGTTTTTTGAACTGCTCGACCAGGACGCAAAAGCCGTGTTGTTCGACCTCGAAGATCTGAAGTTCGTGGACTCTTCCGGAATCGGACTTTTGATTCAGTTGCAGCGCAAGATGGCGGCTGCGGGGCGCGATATTGTACTGATGAATCTGAACGATCATGTGCGCCAGCTCTTCCAGGTCTCCGGGCTGGATCGGGTTTTTAAGATCACGACCGAGGACGACCTGCCGGAATGAACCGGCCACGCTGGATCGTTATGGTCCTCACAGCCGTCCTGGCGGGTGGTCTCGGCGGAGAACCCGGCGCCGGCAGCTGCGTCGAAGGGGACTGTGAAAACGGGACCGGGCTTTTCCGCTGGATCGATGGCGCCAGCTATCGCGGGTCTTTTCAGGCCGGCCGGGCCCACGGTCGGGGAACCTTTCAGGCCGTAAATGGCGCTTCGCTGCAGGCCACTTTCGCCAACGGAGTTCCCGGCGGCGCGTCAGTCGTTCGTGGCGCGGATGGGTCTTTTTTTGAAGGTACCTTGAATTCAGGTCGGCCGGCCGGCGAGGGGGAGGTCCGGGCCTTCGGGGCCACGTATCGGGGTTCGTTCCGGGACGGTCGCGCTGCCGGTGCGGGGCGCCTGGCCCTGCCGGGCGGCGCAACCTGGGTGGGAGGTTTTGCCAATGGACGCCCCGCCGGGGCCGGAACCCTGACGCTGCCCGGCGTACTTGCGTTGCGGGCCGACGCCCGCGCGCTGTTCGGCGTTTTCCAGGCCCGCATTGAATTTGTGGACGGGCCGGCTTTTGAGGGAGCGGTCCGGGCGGGCCTTCCGAACGGCAATGGCGTCCTGGTCTGGCCGGACGGGGCGCGCTACGAAGGAGCGCTTCGGGCCGGGTTGCCCCACGGAACCGGTCAGCTCACCGTTCCGGGCGGCGGGCGCTATTCCGGCAGTTTTTTGAGCGGGCGATTCGACGGGGCCGGGGAGCTCTCGCTTTCGGACGGGCGTCGTTATAGTGGAACATTTCGAGCCGGGAAACCGACCGGGCGCGGTGAACTGACATTTCGCGATGGCAGCGTCTACCGTGGTGAGTTCGTGGGGGGGCAGATGGAAGGCGAAGGCCGTCTGGAATATGCGGATGGCAGCGTCTACGAGGGCGGCTTTGCCCGGGGCCTGCGGGACGGCGAAGGTCGACTCACACGGCCAAATGGGCCCCCTGTTGAAGGTCGTTTCAGCGAGGACCAGTTCGTCGGTCTGGCTCGCTGACGTTTCCGCCCGGCAACGTGGCCCTTTCGGTCGATAGGATAGAGAGGGCTTTCGCGCCGGAATCGGGGCTATTTAAGATAACTTATGGCGGGCAAGAAACGATCGCTCCGAATACGCATCGGGATCCTGTACACTCTTCTGGCCCTGATCAACATCATCTTCTTCTCGGTGATGATTTTTGAGAACCAGAACGACCTTCTGCTGGCGAACTTCAAGTACCAGACCGAAAGCATCGTCAAAGATTTTCAGGCTGAAATCCGGGACCTCCCGGTCTCTCCGGCGGAAGATGACAATTTTCGTCGTCTGGCGAGCAGTCTTTCGGCCCACGAACTGGCATACTTCATCGTCTTTGACGAGCAGGGGCAGATCTGGCACCGGCGTCCGGAAGGCCCCCCCGCTCCCGAGAGTGTAAGCGAGGAAACTCTTCAGCGTTCCCGGGAGATTCAGCACGAGGAATTGCTGTATTCACGTTACTCCCTGGAACTCAACGAGGAAGACTTCTCCGTGCAGTTGCTCATGCCGCTGGTTACGACGGGCGATCGGGCCGCCTTCTTGCAGTTGTCCATGAGCATTGCGACCATCAAGGATCGCCTGTTTCAGATTTATCTGCAGATTGGCCTCGCCGTTGTCTGGGGCATTGTCTTTCACGTATTGTTTGCGGTCTTCGTGTTTCAGGTGATCTTCCGTCGCGTTACGATTTTGCGCGAAGCCTCGGACCGTATGTCCGGGGGTGAGCTTGAGGCGAGAGCAGAGTGGAAGCGCTCCGGTAGCGACGACGAACTGGACGAACTTGGAGACGCCTTCAACACGATGGCGGGCAGCATTGAAGATCAGGTCAATACGATCACGCGCCTGAACAACGAAATCCAGGAAGAACTCAAGATCGGTAAGGACGTCCAGGAGATATTTCTTTCCGAGATTGAGATGTTTGCGGACTTTAAGCTCACGCTTTTTTACCGGCCTTTGCGCGAGGTCAGTGGCGACGTTTATAAGTTCTACAATTTTCAGGGTGACCGGAAGGGACTCTTTTTCGCCGACGCTTCCGGCCACGGTGTCAGTGCGGCGTTAATAACCACTATCACAATCATGTCGCTCGACGAGATCCTGCGCCGTCAGGTGAAGCCGGTGGGAGTGCTGAATCATCTGAACGTGGCTCTGGCCAATCGTCTGGACACTTCCTTCTTTGCGACCGGCGTATTCCTGTTGTTTAATCCCGACGGCAGCATGCAATACACAAACGCCGGCCACAATCCCATGTATCACATGCCGCAGGGGACCACGGAAATCAACCAGCTCGGCAAGATGGGACCACCCCTCGGTCTCGTGGAGGAGTTCGAATACCCGAGCGAAACTCTGCAGCTGGGTAGCGGAGACAAGCTGGTGATCTACTCGGACGGCCTGGTGGAAACTCAGAGCGCCAGCGAAGAGCAATTCGGTGAAGCGCGCCTGCTCAGTCTGCTTTCCGGCCACGCGAGTGCCGACCCCGCCGAATTGCACAGCGTGCTCGAAAAGGAATTCACGGATTTCGCGGCTCACTACAAGGACGATGTGACGTTTATCATTCTGGAGATTCCGTGAATGTTGCGGCGCTACGCCCCCATCCTTTTGATATTGCTCTTGTTGCTGTCCTTTGTTCTGGTCGCCCAGGCAATCGTCAGCGTCAATTTGCTTGAACTTCGTGTTCAGATCTCTCAGGATCGGATTCTGAACTACGAACTGTCTTCGCGCGTCCTGCGGGCCCGATTCAGACAATTGCTGGAACAGGGTGACGACGCTTATCGGGACGAGATACGCCGCAACGTTCTTGAGGCCAGCATCATGAATGCGACCGACCCACGCGCATTTGAAATGCGACCGGTCGAGTACGTAGGCCTCGGCGTTATCAACGGTGTGCGGGCCCTTTCCCTGAAGAGGCCCCTGCGGTTGCGCGAGGACCAGGATGTACTTCTTTTGATGCGGTACGCCTTCTTCATGGAGCGGAATCGTCGCTACTCCCAGGCGGCCGAGAAATACGCGGAACTCGAACAGGAGCTGGGCGACGCCAGCAGTGAAGCTCTGGGCTTTGTACTGTTGCACCAGGGATACTGCCTCGCGATCGCCGGGGATCCGGAACAGGCGCTTGAGAAACTGTACCGTGTGCGAGACCTTTTTGCCGGAACACACTACGCCGAGACGGCCAATGTTTTGATTAATCTTTTGCTTGAGGGCCAGCGGCGCAGCGACGCCATCGCCGGGGCCGACTTGAGTGATCGTGAGCGCGCGAGGGCCCTGTTTCGGGCCGGACAGTATGCCGCCGCAGTGACTGCCTTTCAGGATCTGGAAAGCCTCAGCGATATGGATCGTTACATGCTGGCGCGCAGCCTGGAGGAGACAGGACAGGTACCCACAGCGATCCAGGGATATCTGGAGGTGGTGCGCACTGGAACGGACCTGGTCGCCGTGCGGGCCGCCAACCGAAGGTTGCTTTTGATTGGCAGCTTCTACGGCGGCGGACAGCAGCTGACCAACTACGCGACGGAACAGGCCCAGAATCTGGGAGACGAAGCGGTCGTGGAAGAAGTGCGCGAGGCGGCCGAGCTTCAGCGCGAGGCGATTGTGATCGACGAACTTCGCGCTGCTGCCCGGGAAGGCGGGGACGAGGCCGCGGCCACCCTTGCCGAGGAGTTGCAGGCGGAGATTGTGCTGAGTGAGCCGGTCGGTTCGGCCGCGATCGAGAGACCCGAGGTCCCGGTGCCTTCTGCCGCACTGGATGGCGCCGCGGTTCGTGCCATGCCGGGGCAGGCCCTGGCCCGGCTGGGCGGCGACATAAGCACTCTGCGCGAATCGATGCAGCCATCGCTTCCGGAGAGACCTTCTTCCCGGCTTTACCCGCGCGGGCGCTTTGTGATCGTTCTTAACGATGGTCGCGAGCTCCGTGGGGAGCGGGCCGTGATTTCTGGAGAGAGCATTTCCGTGGAAAGTGGCCCCGTTCCGACACGGTTACCGCGCCCGGTTGTGCGTCAAATAAGGGCAGACCCGGCCACCCTGCCGCCAGGTCTGTCGCAGCCGCTCGATATTACGCTATCAAATGGGGAGCGGCTGCAGGCCGACGCGGTGCAATTTGAAGCCGCCGTCATGGTTCTGGTGCAGGCGGGTGCGGAGCGTCGAGTGGCGGCGAGCCAGTTGCAAGAAATTGCCATTCCGTGAGATGCGAGCGTTCAGAGGCAGCTTTCGAGTACGACTTTTGGGAGTCACGATTGCGGGACTCGTCGGTCTTGTCGCGCCGCGGGCCTACGCCGACCTTCTGACTTTGAAGTCCGGCGAAAGCCTGGAAGGTTTCTTTGTTCGCGACACCGACGAAGGCGTTGTGTTTCGCGTTCGTGGCGGAGAAGAACGTGTGGTCCCGGCCGATGACGTGGCCGGATTGGAGGTGGGGTTCCCGGGAGAGCCGTTCTGCTTTGAGCGACGCGGAGCCGGTCAGGATTGCAGCGCGCTTCTGTATCAGTTTCAATCGGACCGTTTGGTGATCGCGACCGGCACCGGCTTTCTGGAACTGCAGGAGATTCCGATGAGCGAGGTCGAGCGGGTCGAGATTGATCGCGAGAGCCAGGCGCCCGAGGCGTTTCACGCCGAGCTTCCAGATGGAATCAACGTGGAGATCTCGCGTTCGGTCCCGCCAGCAGAACCGTCGGAAGGGGATCCATCGGAACCAGAAGCGGCGCCGGCGGTTCGCGAAACCGTGGTTGGTACCGTGGTCTCGCGGGACGACGTTGCGACACTGATTCGGCGCGAAGATGGCCAGATCGTTCGCATTCCCAACGAAGAGATTCGAGCGGCCGTGCATCGTCCGGAACCCGAGCCAGAGCCGGCCCCGGTTGCCCAACCGGAGTTCGAAGCCCGCTGGTATGATATTATGCCGGGAGTGCCCCAGTACCGCTGGGGACAACGCGGCAAGGGATCGCTGCTGTTTGGCGGTTTCAGTACGCTGGTTTTGGGCGTTTACTGGGAGTATCTGCAGGCCCAGCAGGTCTCGGCGGAGGCGGCCGGAGACCCGACCGTCTATCTATTCAACAACACGTCCTATCTGGATGAGTTCTCGCGCCACCAGCGCATGCAACGTCTACTGGGCTACGGGGCCGGCCTGGTGTTCTTGTACCATTTGTTTGACTGGCGTTATCTGGGACCGCAAGAAGCGGTCGGCACTGGTGAAGCCGCCCAGGCGAGCCTTCGACCGACCCTGCGAAGCGAGCTTGTACAGTACTACGGGGACGCGGTGGAACGCCGCTGGCGCCTGGGATTCGAGATGCGTTTCTAAACTTCAGGGCGCCGCATCGACGTTTTCGTGAATAGAAAAGAAACTATCCAGGGCCGAGAGCCGCAACACGTTCATAATATCGCTGTTCACGGAGACCAAATACATCTTGGCGCCGATTGCCTTCAGCTTCTTCTGCAGATTTGCCATCAGCGCGATGCCGGAAGAGTCCATGTACTTCAGGGCGGTCATATCAATGACCAGGCTCTTGATGCGTTCGCGGTTCTGATCGATATGCTGGATCAACTCCTTCTTGAGGTCACCCACACAGTACAAATCGACTTCCCCGGTCAACGCGACTACTTCGTGACGCGGGTGGTCCTGAAACTCGAATTCAACCATGGGTTACCTCTGGTTCCTTATCGGGAGAGCCCGCGGCAAAAGCAAGCACCCTTTGCCCGAGGCTTTCGTCGTGCTCGCCGCGCGCGATTTTCGTATCGATCATCAACTTCCAGTTATAACGTCGTCCGGGACGGGTTTCCCGGGCCTGGAAGAGGCAGTGAGCATACTGAACCAGCGCGGCGACCTGTTGATCCTCCGCCGGGCGGGGACCATGACCGGGAAACAGGTGCAGCCAGTCTGCCCCCAGATGCTGGCCTAGAGCCCAGAGCCGGGCCAGATTGCCTGAACTCCAGCCCAGCGAGAAAAGCGCCGAAACCGGACGCCGGGGTGCCTGACGCCCGGAAATCTCGCGGAGCAGGGCCGAAACCTCTTCGGTCAGGCCGGCCGCAAGGCTATGTCCCGAAGAGTAGAGTCGCACGGCGGCACCGAGCCGGGCGCTCTGTCGTTTTGTGAGCCGGTCTCCGTAAAGGCTACGGGCCCATTGTTCGAGACTGCGCAGGTCCGGCAGGCCGTGCGCCAGGAGGTCGCCTTCGGATTCTGGCGGCGGGGGGACCCGTGCCTGTTCCAGCACACGCTCCGGTTCGTCTCCGATTTCCGCCCGGGCTCCCGCATCGAGCCCCGTTATCAGCAGCGCAAAAAGTCCGGGTTCATCCAGCATGCGATCCCACAGAGCGGTCTTTGCGGGAATAAGGGGATTCTTCAGTTGGGGTCGTAGCGCGGCCAGGTGTGTTGCGAGGGTGTCGTCGCCTGGCATTTGTTCGGGCCGTGCCAGCCGCGGTATGCGGCACTCAAAGCGTGTGCCGCTCTCATTTGATTCGAAGCTCAGGCATTCCGAGCCCAGGCCGATATTTGCAAGCATGCGTACGAGCATGGCCAATCCGAGTCCGCCCCCCTCCGCTTCGCGGGCCGTCGACCGTTGTTCTCCAAGCAATTCGCGCACGACGGACACCTCGCGCTCAAGCATAGGTGTGCTATTCTCAACTCGAAGGCGCAGG
The DNA here is from genome assembly GCA_024233935.1 of Spirochaetales bacterium. Lineage (GTDB taxonomy): Bacteria > Spirochaetota > Leptospiria > Leptospirales > Leptonemataceae > JACKOY01. The sequence goes on from JACKOY010000010.1 coordinate 101,709, forward strand.
CCGGAATCTTCGGTGTCAAAGCGCACGGTCGCCGATAGCTGCGCCTCATTTGCCAGAACGAAGAGTTCATTCTGGCGCGATGCGATTGTTTCCCGGAACTCTTCCATCAGTGAGTCGTAATCCTGCGGTTCGTTGGCGCGGTGTGAAAAAAAGACACGCTTCAGGTTTGCCTTGAGGGCATTATTGGTCAGTTCCGTCAGAATGGATCGCAGCGGGGCGTGAAGCAGGCCCAGGTCCTGGACTTCCACAAGCGTCGAAAAGGTCCGGTACATCGCGTCCCAGCCATCGGGGTCGAGGTTGGTCAGCCGAAAGGTGTGCTGATCGGCGCTCATGGATTGGGGGTCATTTCCCAGCTATTTGGCACCATGAAGATGGAGGCGGCCAGGCGCGCGTTCGCATTTTCAGGATGGCGCAGCGTACGTTTCAGGACGAAGTCGAACAGAAGCGGATTGTAGCGATAGATTTCATTTAGCGTTTCGCGCTCTGCATCGGTAATGAAGCCGGCGTCCCGAATCATACCGGTGCGTACGACGATGTTGATGGCGGGCAGGGGATAGTCGCTTCCATTAACCAGACGTTTCTGGAGTTCGGAATCCAGAAGGACACGGGCGACCGGGCTGTCGTGCAGGTCCTGCCCCAGGCGATTGAATTGTAGCATCGCCGAAATTTCTCCGAACACATGGCCCTTGTAGCGCGGCTCCTGCATCAGGCGTAGAAATAGATCAAAGTTGGAAACGAGCGGTGTGTCCGCTCGATCCAGGTCGCGTCCGCGTCCCAGGCTGGCGCAGTGCGCGATCACAACGGTCACCCCATGATCGAGCGCGCTTCGCAAAAGCAGCGGATTTCCAAAACCCTGGGTTTGATCGGATTCAACGGCGGCTTCATCGCCCGCGTGACTCAAGAGAACGAGACCGAGTTGTCGCATGCGGTCATAGTACGGGCCGTTGCGCGGGTCGGCCGGATCGATTCCCATGGCGTTCGGCAACCACTTGATGATACGCACACCCGCGTTGCGCACCCGGGTCAACTCCTGAAGAGCGTCCGACCGGCGTGGATGCACGGAGGCCGCCGCTACGAACAGATCGGGACGGGCTGCGGCCAGGCTCAGTACATAGTCATTGGATACATAAAACTCCGAACGGGCCAGATTCAAACTGCCGTCAGGATTAAAGAAGCGATCGAAAGCCAGGATTACATACCTGCCATGACCGCGTATTTGGCCGGCCAGCCCGGTGAGTCGCTCCATGTACTGCTCATCGGCTTGCTCGAAGTCGTTTATGCCGGCTGCGCTTGCGTATACCCGGAAACGCATGTGCTTCAGGGGATTTAGATTAGAAAGAAAATCGGGATGCACAAAGCATTCCCTGCAACTGGTGCCGGTCGCGATCACATGCACGTGCAGATCGAGTAATCGCCGCCGATCAATGTCCTCATAGGCTCGGGCAATCAGTTCATTGGCAGCGGGGCTGAGGGCTTCGTAGCCGGACCCGGATTCGAAGACGTAGGCGCCGCCCACGCGGTTCAAAACGAACCACAATGCGATTGCACCCAGGACCAGAACTCCCGGCGCGAGGGCGGCGTTTGCAACCTTGCCGGAAAAACGCATGGGCTCCTCATGATGCACCCGGTCGTGGCATTTCAAGCACTATCGCTGCTTCGAGCGAAAATCGCACGCTCACGTCATTCCGGCCTCGTTCCGCATCCGTCCGGGGCAGATTATTTGGTTGTCAATTTTCTTTACTCCCCGAGGATTTGAAGTCACGATCCATGGAGAATATATGACCGCAGAAGCTGACAAATTGCTCGCAGAGCGCGAAAAGGACTTTCCCGCAAACCTGTTAAAGGCTCGCGAAGGCTATTTGGAGGCATTCAAGGCCGACGACAAGAACGCAGAGCTGAGCGCAAAGCTCGCGCAGGTCATGTTCTGGCTCGGCGAATACAGCGAGGCGAAAGAGGACCGGGACAAATACTTCGGCGAAGGCGTGGAGCACGGCAAGAAGGCTGTGGAGCTGGCGCCCGAAGCGGTTGCCGCCCATGTTTGGTACGCTTCCAACATGGGTTCCCACGGACTGGTGCGCGGCATCATGTCGAGTTTGTTCTATCTGGGTCCCATAGAAAAGCATGCGAAGAAGGCGGTCGAGCTGGACGAAACGTACTTTGAAGCGGCCCCGTTGCGCCTTCTGGGACGGTTCTACCACCAGGCACCCGGTTGGCCGGTTGGCTCTGGAGACGCCAAGAAGGCTCTGGGCCTTCTGGAAAAGGCAGTCCAGGTGGGGCCCCAGTTTGCGTACAACCACATCTACCTGGCAGAACTGTACCTGTCGCGCGGCAAGAAGGACGACGCGAAGAAGCTCATTGAGCAGGCCCTGGCTCTGCCGGAGCGACCCGACATGCCAATCCATTACAAACGGTCCCAGGCCGCGGCCCTGGAAGTTCAAAAACAGATCGGCTGATTGTGTTGGCCGGTCTGCCCTCAGGAGCCAATCGGCGCAGGAGAAGGCGCTTCGTCGCGGGCATTGCTTTATTTCTCCTTTTGTTGCCGCTGGCCCTTTTTGCCGATCGCATTACGATGCGCGACGGCCGGGTCATTGACGGGAGCATCACTTCGCAGACGCGGACCACGGTTACAATCCGCACTCCGAGCGGACCGGTGACGGTCCAGAAGGCCGAAGTGCTGAGAATCGAATACGGAGAAAGTGCCGCCGAAGAGCAACGGCGCCTTGAAGAACAGCGTCGCCTTGAGGAACAGCGTCGCCTTGAAGAAGAGCGGCGCCTCGAAGAAGAGCGACGCCTCGAAGAAGAGCGACGCCTCGAAGAAGAGCAGCGCAGACAGGAAGAAGAGCAACGGCGTCTTGAAGAGCAGCGCAGACAAGAAGAACAGCGTCGTCTGGAGGAAGAACGGCGGCTACAGGAAGAGCAATCGACCGAACCGGTGGACGAAAACATGCCAGAGCCCGATGGTCCTTCTCTGGTCGAGAGTATTGATGGGTTGCGTTTCGGAGCGAGCCTTGAGTATCGGGCGGGCAGCGGCGGCGAACTGTATTTTACGGACCCAACCAACAACTTGAATCGGGTCGATCCCTTTGACGAGGACATGTCGGCCACAAACGGCGTCGCTATCGTTCTCTGCCTGGACGCGTCGCTCTTTTACGATTGGTTGCGACTCGGTGTCGACGGTGGCGCTCTGCGACGTCAGTACGGCGTTCGCCCCCGCCAGCTTTCCTTGCTGGACCTGGATCTGGAGGACGTGTATCAGAATCTTTCCGGAACCGAGTTTTTCTTGCGACCGGGCGTGGGTCTGGAAGCGCCTCTGAGCGAGAGTATTTCGGTCGCGGTGCGCATGGGCTACAACTTCAGCGTGCTGCGCTCCAATTGGGAAACCTACTCGCTCGAACAATTCCCCAGCACTGTGTTCGATGGTTCGGTGGAAATGACGCCGGAGGGCGTGCGTCAGTACAAGATCCACAACCCGCAGTTTTCCGGCCCCGTTCTGCAGCTCGCTTTCCAGTTTGACATATTCCGGGTTTCGGTCGGTCGGCAGTGGCTTGCGGGCAGCGCCTCCGGTGTGCGACTCTTTCGTGACGAATGGCTGATGGCTGCCGGGGTCATGTTATGAAGAGGGTCCGACTTGTTCTGCTGGCGTTCGCTTTTGGGCTGCTTGTGCCGGGCGTCGCCCGGGCGGAGGTCTATTGCAACGGCACCCTGGTTTGCACGGGCTACGGTGAGGGTTTCATACGTGGCATGAACGAAAACGTGCTTCCGGACATGATGCGTGGCGCCGCTGAGGGCGCCGTGCTGGCTGCGATTCAAGCCGCGCCCATGTCCTTGCAGGCTCCCGATAACTTTGCGTTCGGCTTTCAGCTCAGCGCCGGTTTTGGTCCCGATCGAGATTTTGACGACGGTAACCCGTTCTTGCACGGCGATTCCAATATTCAGTATCGTAGCTATCCGTTTGCGTTGCCCGCCCAGGGCCGATCGCTCGACAGCAGCTTTTACGCCATCGTGCCCGGGACCCTGTTTGGACTTTCGAAAAGCGACACCTTTGCTCTGCACGTCGGCTTTCATTCGCTTTCGTACAGCGGTGAAACCGGCCTGGACTTGTTCGATCCGGTCGCGTCAAGCGACGGAGGCGGCGGTCGCCTGCGGGCCCGAAACTTCGGCGTGCGCTATTCTCATGCTTTGTTGGATTCCAGGGGTGCAGAGTTCTTCGGTTGGTTGGGCCTGCGTTTCGCAACCGGCCTGAGTTGGTCGCAATCCCACTCTGACCTGCGCGGCAGCTACGAAACCCGGGACTTCATTGACGCAAATTCTTTTGGAACCGACCTGAGCGTGGCTTCTTTCGCCGCCCTGAAAACGGTCGAATATCAACAGACGACGATCATCGACTCGCGCACCCTCGTGCTTCCGGTCGAACTTCGCACCGGTGTGCAGGTGCTTTTTCTGTCTCTGGAAATTGCGCCCGGTGTGGCCTTAAACTATGGACGCCACGAGGTGGAGGCATCCATCGAGGGGCAGCTGTGTTCGGGGCCGCTCGGTAACTGCAGTGGCCGCAGTGTGCGCGAATCCTTTTATGAGAGCCTCGCTCCCGGCGCGAGCGCCGCGTTTTCCGCAGTCACGGCCGGAGATCCGCCGCCGTTTATTGCAAATTCCCGGGCTGAGATTCGCTCGCGCTCTGTGATCCCGTATCTGTCCCTCGCGGCCCGCGTGCATATGTTCGCCTTAAACATCGTGGTGCAGGCCACGTCTTCTTCCGAGCAGACCGCCGCCAGCGTCGGGCTCGAAGCCACCCTGTGAGCAGACTCTTACGCCGGCTGGTGGGCTTCCGCGCGCTGGTGCGTGAGTCTTTCTTTAATTTGTGCGGCTTCCTGCGTGCGTCCCATCTTCGTGAGAGTGCGGGCGAGCACGTCCAGTGCTCCGGCGTGATTGGTTTTTAGCGCCAGCGCCCGGCGGGCGTCACTTTCGGCCTGAACAACGCGAGCGTTGCCCAGATGGCAACGGGCCAGCACCGCAAAGGCTCCGGCATGGTAGGGTCGCAATTCAATGAGGCGCCGCATGAGCGAGGCCGCTTCGTCGAAACGACGATTGGCCACAAGCAGCTTGCCCAGAGAATAGAGAGATTCGGGATGTCGCGGAAAGATATGAATGGCCCGCCGCAGATGCTCCTCGGCTCCCGCAAGATCTCCGCTTGCGTAATGCTCGCGGGCCTTCGCGCGATAGTTCTCAAAAATGGAATGGCGTGCATCGTATTCCAGGACGACGAGCGTGATATCATCGGTCGGATCACTGCCGATACAAAATTCGCGATGGCGTTTCATTACGTGTTCAGCGGCCTCGTTCGCATCCAGCCCCGTTGTTTCGGCGATGGCGTCCGCCATGGCCCGCATTCCAAAGAACTGCCCCTGGTCGTCGGTCGCTTCAGAAAGACCATCGGTAAAAATAAAGAGCTTATCGCCTGCGCCAAGCTCCACGGTCTGATTTCGAAAGTAGTCCGCCGCGTCAGGAAACATGCCGATCAGCGTGCCTTCGCCCTCGAGTTGTTCCGGTTCGGAACTGCCGCCGCGCAAAAGCACCGGAGCGGGCATTCCGGCCATGCTGTACACAACGTGCTGACCTGAGTCAATTATCATGTAGAAGGCGGTCAGGTAACCTTCCATTTTTACGTAGCTCAGAATATCCAGGTTCACACTGCTGAAAACGTCGGAGGGCATGCTGTAGCGGTGGTTCGTAAATGAGATCTTGGCAATCGCCGAGATAAGCGCCGCCGGTACGCCGTGCCCGCATACGTCGGCGACCAAAAGCGCCCGCCGCCCATCACTCAGATCAAAAAAATCGTACAGATCGCCGGAGACACCGGCGAGGGCCCTGGTGTGGGCGGCGAAGCGCACGCCTTCCCAATCGGGAATCAATTTGGGGAAGAAGCCTTCCTGAATACTGCGCGCGACTTCTATCTCCTTCTTGCCCTCGCGAATTTTCTTTTCGAGTTCGTCATTGGCCATGTTCAGATATTCGACCGCCGTAACGAGCTCACGACGGTCCTGGAACAGGCGGGCGGAACGCATCAGAACAGAACGCACAAAAAACTCATTTGCCGATTCGCGGTGACGTGCCAGCGAGGGTTCGCGGGCTCGTCGGCTGCGCGCGCGAGTCTCGGTTTCCGGCGCTGCGATGTGTATGATCGTCTCATCGCTTGACCAGATGACTCCCGGCAGTTCCTGGACCAGTTGTTCGGGATACTGTTCGCGTTTAAGAGCACAGCGCGTCAAAAGACTGCCGCTGGCGTCGACGCCGATGAAATCGAGCACACCGGCGACCAGACCCTTAATGAAAAGCAGATCGACCGTGTTCGGTCGTCCGATTTCGCCGTAACGCACCTCCAGCGCGTAGAGTCCCGACGACAACTCCAGCAGCCGACAGCGCGGGGCGATCAGAAAAAAGGCGATCAGGGAAGGCAGGCTGGCGAGCACCTGGCCGGTTTTGCGGAGCAATGGGTTGTGCGGCAGAATGTACACCAGCGCCTGACTTACACTTTCACTTCCGACCAGGTGCACGCCCTCCCAGGCATCCAGCTCCCGGGCCAGATAATCGATCACCGCCTGCTCGTCTTCATACGAGAGCCATTCTTTGTGGTTCAATTCCGCCAGAACATGACCCGCGGGGCGCTGACGCGCTTGCGCCAGCACTTCGTCCAGGCGAACGGGATCGCAGCGCTGGCGCAGAATGTCCAGGAACAGCCGCAGCCGAACCGCATTGACTTCGTAGTTCCTTTCGATAGTCGTCATTGTCGCCGGCGGCTGTATTCCAGAAACACTTCGCTCCCGATCGCCTCGTGCCGGACCAATTCCCAGCCAACGCGGTCAAAACCGCTCAGCGCTGCGGAACCCTGCACCGGTCCCGGAAGGCCGGCCTGTCCGATGACGTAAGGCACAAGAGTTAGATAGAACCGATCCACAAGATCGGCGGCGAAGAAAGCATAATTCAGTGTCGGGCCCCCCTCCAGGAGTACCTGGCCCATGCCGGCATCGCTCAGGCGTTTGAGAACGCGGCTGGGCGTCAGTTCCTCCGGCGCCACCAGCAGCACTTCGGCCCGCTCTGAAAGCTCGGCGAGTCTTGCTTCTGAACTTTTGCCGCCATCCTGCGCTTCCCGTCGTGTCTTTATCCAGGCTCGAGATTGCAGAACCAGCGCCGGAGGTTGACCGACAAAAACACGCAGTTGTGCCGGGGGTGGCTCACCCCGACTGATGATGATCGGTCGTGGTGAAGGTTCCCTACCGGCCTGACGATGGGATCGTCCGCGATCAGGGAGGCTTTGCCCAGAAGCAGAGCCCGGGCATGGCTTCGGTGCTCGTCCATGCGTCGGCGGTCTTCCCGGGACGTCAGACCATGCCAGCGACCATCCGGGCGCATGACCCGACCGTCGAGGGTCATGGCCATGTTCACGCTCAGCTGGCTGGAGCCTTCCATTGGTCTTTACGGGTCGCTGCCTGCTCTTAACGGCATGAAACGACAGGTGGAATCTCGAAGAGTTAGTTCAGACCCTCGACTTTGCGGGAGTCGCGCAGGATTTGAAGCAATTCGTTGTGCAGGTGGTCGTTGCTTGCAATTACGTCGCCGACCGCGATGTGAAAGGGCTGGCCCTGCAGCCCGGACAGGCGTCCGCGGGCTTCGCTCAGAATGACGCTCGATGCACACAGATCGTGGGGAGGCAGTCCGGCTTCCCAGAATGCATCGTAGCGAGCGTCTGCCACCCAGCAGAGATCCAGAGCTGCTGAGCCGCTTCGGCGCAATCCTGTCCCGCTCGAAATGAAAGCCGAAATATCAGCGATCAGTTCGTTGATGATTTTTTCGCGATGGTAGGGCAGACCGGTGGCGATGATCGACCGGGCCACGCTATCCACCGAAGACACCCGAATCGGTTTGCCGTTGCGGACCGCGCCGTTGCCGTAGATCGCGTGGTACACGTCACCCAGGGCAGGCGCCTGAACCACTCCGGCCACCGGTGTGCCCCGAAAACAAAGTCCGATGGCTGTTGCAAAGAGCGGCGAACCGTGTACATAATTGCGCGTGCCGTCCAGGGCATCAATGAACCAGCGGAAATCGTTGTCACCCGGAAGCTCACCGGCTTCATCGGCATCGAGCCAGTCTTTGGCGAAGCGGCTGCGCAGGGCCTCAATCAAGGCGGTCTCCGCGTGGCCTTCGGCGGTTTTCATGAGGCGGTAGTCGGTCTCCGCCGACTCCGATTCCTGGAGGCTGAGGCTTTGTTGGTACGAAAGCACGCTGCGTCCCAGAGCCGGAATCACACTGAGCACGTAGCGCACCCGTTCCTCGACTTCGTCCTGGGGAAAATGCAGCACGGCTGTTTCGCTCATCTATTCGTCTCCTGGGCGTCAGTCGGCCGTTGCAGGTTTATGCTTTTCCAATTGGCCAGGATTTTTTCCAGGCGCTGTCTGCCCCGCAACACGGGCTGAACCATTTTCATCAAAGTTCCGTAGTCCGGATGGAAGGTCTTTTCCATGCTCTGGGAGCCCTGTATCTTGCGCAGGTTGCATTCGTGCTTTGCGGCGATCTCACTATTTATGCGATCCACGAGGCTTTCGTACAAAGACTGGACGTGGGCTCGATGCGAAACCATATTGTGCGCGTAGATGAGGGTGGATTTGATATTCTGGTCCAGCTTTTCGCGGCTTTCGGAGCGGTCGAGCATCTGTTTGGCGCGAAACTTGAAGTGACGGTACTTATCTTCAACAATCGGTATGTGATCTTCAATCCACTGTAGTTGCGAACGCATGAACTCCAAAAAACGAAACAAAGCGAAGTAACTGCGCGGTCGGGCGGTATCGACCAGTTCCCCGGTGGTGCGCGAAAAACTTTCGGCATCCAGGTGGTACGGTTGAATATGCGGCAGGGCAGGGTCAAAGTTGATACGCAGAAAGTACTCCCAGGGAAAAAGAGAGGGAACCGGAATCGGAACCCGCAGCTTCATGACGGTCTGCTTCGGATCCTTGAGCACCATTTCCAGGGCAACGGTAATCTCGTGCGATCGGAAGCGGTCTAAGTCCTCTTCAAGCGAGCTCATGGTCTTCTGGTTGCGTCCGGCAGGCAAAGGCCGTTCTTCTGGTCGGTTCGGGCTGGTCGCAGTCCGTAGCCGCGACCTACTGTGGGCAGTCCTGGTTCTGCGGCAATGAATTCGCGCGTCCGGTCCGCTTTTTGAGAACGTCCTCGCCCCTTTCTGCTTGCCCCCTGCGTCCGGACAGCCAGGCTGGGGGTTGGTGTCCCGTCGTGCAGACTCTGGATAATTTCGACGAGTTTCCTGATCGCGTGCGGCGGGTCGTGGCCGGAATTCCGGATTCGCTGCGGGATGAACTCACCTTCGAGATGGAGATGTTTGTCTCCCGACTCGAACTGCTCGAATCCCGGGGTTGGTCGGCCGATTTTCGCGCCACGATCGAGTACGATCGTATACGCTCTGACCTGTACGATTTTCTGCGAGAAGACCTGGTGGACTTTTTGCAGAAGGTTTTGGTTGGTCGCGAACTTCCGGCTGGCTTTCCGGACCTGCGCCCCATCCACCGGGAGGTGTTGCGCATTCTGCGTGAAATGGGGATTTACGCCTTTTATCCTCAGGGCAAAGATTTCAGCCAGACCACGATCGTCGAACGCTGGTACGGCTGGCTGTTCGAGGAGAACCAGACGGCGCCCGAGCATGCCGCGCACTATTTTACGATATACCGTAACCGGCTCTACAGCCTCTCGAGCAGCTCTCCCTATGGCTTTGGCGATTTGAGCCGGCTGGTGCGACGCTTCATCGCGCAAAAGGAAGTCGCCTTCAGCCTCAGCCTGGAACAGGTTTACCGTTCAGAGCTGAAGCTGCGCGAAGAGATTCTCTTTGCTCTCTTGCGCCGGTTTTCTCCCCGCAGCCGCCTGGATTATCTGGTTGCTAAAGAAATGATCGTGGATCGGTCGGAGCATTTCATCAGTGTGCTGCATCGCGAAGTGGAGAGCTATTTCAAGAGACTCTTGCGCGTACAGGGCCGGCAGCATCGACGGACCGTCGAACAGAAGACCTCAATGGAGCGCGAGGTGGCCAATGCCGCCCGCCTGCACCGCAAGCAATTGCAGACTGACCTGCCGGACGGCGACGCCCGGGTGCAGTTCGCGATCGCTTACCAGCCCTTTATGACTTTGAGCGGCGATTTTTATAGAATCAGCCGGATAAGTGACGACGAGTATGCGCTCCTGCTCTGTGATATTGCCGGCCACGGCCTCGGAGCGGCCATGTACCTGAACACGGTCAAACACAGCTTCGATCGCTTCGTGCGCTACCACCATCGTCCGGACCGGCTCATGGAACGTATGAACGAAGACCTGTACGGGAAGCTGGACGACAACTTTGTCACGGCGATCAGTGTCTACGTGCATCTCGGCAAACGCCGCATTGAATACTGCAACGCCGGGCATCCCAAAGGATTTCTGGTGTACCTTCATGATCAGCGGCAGAAGATTCGGTTCTTGCGCCAGAATGGACGTGTGCTCGGTGTTTTTCGGGAAGGCGGTTTTCGCACGGACCGTCTGGACCTCCACGAACGAAATCGATTGATCATCTATACCGATGGCCTGACCGAAACGATGAATGAATCGGACGAGATGCTCGGCGAACGGGGCCTTCTGGATCTTTTCGACGGAACAACAACGCGACCCATTCAGGAGACCATCGATACGGTGCAATCCGGGTTGCGCACATTTCAGGGGCGGGAACCGGTGGCCGACGACCGGACTTTGATTCTTTGCGACCTGGATTTGCGAGTGGACGCGGTGCTTGACGAACACCATGCAAAAACGTCCGGGAAGGAACCGGAAGCGCAAAAGGCCTGAAACTCAAACGGCTTTGAATCCAAAATAGCATCAGGCAAATGAGGCCAGAAAATGATTTATGAACCCGTAATGCGCGCCGGCGCAGATTTCATGATGGCGTTTCAGGGAGTCAGTCCCGCTCTCGAATGGCCCATGCGTGTCCTGACCTTTTTTGGCGAAGAATCCTTCTACATGATCGTCATCACGCTCATTTTCTGGTGCTTCGATCAACGCTTTGCTGTTCGTCTGCTGGGACTGTTGGTTCTGAGCAGCTTCCTGACCGATATCTGCAAGCTCGCCCTGCACAGCCCTCGAGCCTACTGGTGGGATGCAAGCGTCCAGGCGCTCGTCAGTGAATCTTCGTACGGTCCGCCGTCCGGGCATTCCTCGAATGGCATCGCGCTATGGGGTTATGCCGGCTACTACCTCAAGAGAACCACCGGTCGATCCTGGGTACTGCCTCTGTGTATTGTCATCGGTCTTTCGATCGGGATTTCGCGAATGTATCTCGGAGTACACTTCCCCCACGACGTGATTCTGGGCTGGCTTCTGGGCGGCAGCGCCCTGCTTGGGATGATCTTTTTGGGTGAGGGATTCTTGAGCTGGTATACGCACCTGACGGGTCGTGCCCGGGTGGTGGTTGCTATGCTGGTAGTGTTTTTTGTTATTGGTGTCGGTGTAGCGCTGAAACTGGTCCTGGCCGACATCGCCGATGATCCGATCTGGGTCGAGAATGCGCTGGCCGATCAACCCGGAGAGCGAATTGATCCGCGTAGCTTGAAGAATTTCGCGAACCTGGCCGGAGTCGCCTTTGCCCTCGCCATGGGCGGCTCACTCTACCAGAAGCACGCCCGCTTTCTCAGCCAGGGATCGGGCCTGCAGCTACTGGGGCGCTACTTGCTCGGAATCGTGGGTGTGTTTGCGATTCGAGCCGGCTTATCTTATCTCTTCGGTTCCGGTGATGACCCCGTTGCTCTGGCGTTGCGTTTCGTGCGCTATTTCCTGATTGTGTTCTGGGCTCTGTATCTGGCGCCGCTGTTGTTCCTGCGCCTGAAACTTGCGAGGTCCCCGACCCCGGTTTAGACCTGCGCCTGCAACTCTGGACGGCCTTTGACTCATCTGTTGCGACTCTGTCATGTAAATGACATTGTCGAATGGGCAGATGACAGGTGGAGACAGGCGTGTTCCAATTCTGGTTGCCATACCTTTACCAATACGGAGTGGGCGGCTTCTTCTTCATTCTGGCAATCGTGCTGGCCTGGAAGAACGGCGCCCTTAAGCCGCACGTCGACGATGACCGTCGCTTGCTGACCGGCCTCATCCTGGGTTTTATCGGCTACGCCCTGGTGCACGGTCTCTGGATCCTCTGGGCAATTACCAGCGCAGGTGCTGCACGATGACTATCGCTGCCAGCTGGCTTGACTACGCAATTATCGCGTTTTACTTCCTGGGCATACTCTGGGTAGGCACCCTGTTCGGTAAGTACACCAAATCGACGAAGGACTTCTTCTTCGGCGGACAACGTTTCTCATGGTGGTTGGTTGCCATCAGCAGCATCGCGACGGTGGTCGGCTCGTACAGTTTCATCAAGTACGCAGCGATCGGCTACCGGCATGGTCTTTCTTCGACCATGACCTATCTGAACGACTGGTTCATCATTCCGTTCTTTCTACTCGGTTGGTTGCCAATCATCTACTTCAATCGAATTCAGTCGATCCCGGAATATTTTACAAAGCGTTTCGATCGTCGAACCGGCATGGCCACCGTAGCCATTATCCTGGTCTTTTTGACGGGCTATGTCGGCATCAACTTCTACACCCTCGGTGTGGCGATGCAGCCGCTGATCGGCGTGAACCTCTATATCATCGTGGTCGTCGTGGCGATTGTCGGCGCGATCTATATGCACGCCGGAGGACAGACCTCGGTTATCATGACCGACCTGTTGCAGGGGATTGTGCTTTTAGTTGCGGGATTGCTCCTGTTTGCGCTGGGCATTGCTTACATCGGCGGTTTTCGCGAGTTTCTTTCGGGCCTCAGCCTCGAAGAGCGCCTGCCGTTTACGCAATTCAATCGACCGACAGATTTCAGCCACGTGGGCATCTTCTGGCAGGATGCCGCGGCCAGTTCGGTTGCGTTCTATTTTATGAATCAGGGAACCATTATGCGCTTCCTTTCGGCGCGCAGCCAGCGCGAGGGGCGCCGTGCGATTTTTGCGATTGTTCTGATCTTCATGCCGCTGGCGGTGCTCGCGATTGCAAACACGGGTTGGTTGGGTCGCAGCATGGTGAATCTGGGATTGATCGACGTTGCGGCTCTGGAAAGTCAATTGGTGGCGAGCGGCGCCATCGACCCGGGCGAAGGGCTGGAGAAACATATTTTTGTGATCGTCGCCAACCTGGTTGCAGTTCCGGGCGTGTTTGGTTTTGTGCTGGCGGCCCTGACCGCGGCTTTGATGTCTACGATCGATACTCTGATCAATGCCGTGACGGCAATCTTTATCAACGATATTTATCGGCCCTTCCTGAAACCCGACCGGGATGAGGCGCACTATCTGAGCGCCGCGCGCATCACGGCGATCGCGGCCACGGTCATCGGGGTCGCTCTGGTTCCTTTTTTCGCACAGTTCCGTTCGATTTATGCTGCGCATGGCATGTTTACGGCGACCATCACGCCGCCGGTCATTACCCTGATTCTGATGTCGATTTTCTGGAAGCGGGTCACGCCGAAGGCCGCCTTCTGGACTTTGATCGGCGGTTCCTTTTTGACGCTTCTGGGTTCGGTCCTGGCGGGCTCATTCGATTGGCCCTGGCTGATCTATCCCTTTGCCCACGGAATCGATCCGGCCGGCGGATATAACTACATTCGCGCGCTCTATGGCATAGTGGTGAGCCTTGCCATTCTGGTCTCGGTTTCCCTTGTGACGCGCGCGCGTCCCGAGTCGGAGTTTGCGGGCCTGACGATTCACAGCCTGGAGCATGCCCGGCGACAGTTCAAAGGTGGCGAGCCAAACGATCATGCGATCGGCGAGGTCATTGAGGTGGACTTTCAGACACAACCCGGGCTGGACTCGGTGGTGGTCTCGGCCGCCGACATGACGCGCATGAAGGCGAACGATGGCGATATACTCTATCTGGCCGACCACCGCTGGTGGTTGGGTGGATTGCGTTCGCTGCATATCAAAGCGAGCGTGGGCGATGTTTCGGAAGGCCATGTGTTGATTTCCCCCGAGGCGCTCGAAGAAAGTCATGTGGACGCCGGGCGCCGGCTGAAACTTGAGAAGCTGATCTGATTGGTGCCGTCGTCCGGGGATCGTTCTTCCGTATTTGGTTGCACACAGGATTCGCCGGTTTGAAAATGGCCTGCTATGAAACGAACCCGGATCCATCTGCTTTTTGCCGCAACTCTCGTGGGCCTCGGGGCCTGTGCCGATCACGTGATCGTGCTTTCGCCGTCGCGTTGTGAAGAGCCGGGCCGCCTGGTGCCCACTGGGGAAGTGCCCACTCCGGAAGACCTGGCCACCGATGCGTACTGCGCGCGCCTGGTGCGCGAGCGTTCCGCGCCCAACGGCTTTGTTACGATTTTTGGCAGCGCTCGCGCACGGGAAGGCATGCAATCCTACGATCAGACACGGGAGTTTGCGCGCGCCTGGACCGAGGAACACGGGGATCGTTTTCCGATTCTGACCGGTGGGGGCCCTGGCATCATGGATGCGGGCAATCGCGGGGCCCACGAGGCCGGCGGCGTTTCTCTGGGGTACTCGACCTATTTTGGAAGTGGTAACGAGCCTTTAAACGAGTACACCACCGACGGGTACGTGTTTGCCAGCTTCTCCCAAAGGGAAGCGGACATGGTCGATGGCGCGGCCGCGATTGTCATTGCGCCGGGTGGAGTGGGCACCGAGTGGGAGATTTACGAAACCATTGCAAAAATCCAGACCGGCAAGAAGGATCGTGTGCCGGTGATTCTTCTGGGGCCACAGACTGTATGGGCCTCACTTTTTACACGCATGAATCAGATGGTGCGCATGGGGACCATCTCCCCTGAAGATCCGGAACTCCTGCAGGTGGCGCCCACGCCGGCGGAGGCCATTCGCCTGATTGAAGAGGCCATCATCGATAGCGGGGTGCCGGCCGTAGACCAGGCCGCCTGAGCTTCAAAGCTTCCGGTCGCCGGGATTCAACCGGACAACCGGGCGCGCGCTCGTTTCCGGTTTTTCTGCCCGGACGCGGAGGCGTCGGGTATTCGCTGCTATTTACCAATTGCTTTACATTTTCCAGTAGCTGCCGCATGCTCGGGCAATGTTGCGCCGGATCTTGCAATGGGGCGTCGGGACTGCGCTCTTTATTCCTGCAGCGGGCATGGCGCAGAGCCTGGACTATCCGTACGCGGTGGCCTTTCAAACAGTGCGCCTGGTGCACACGCCGGTAGACGAAACAAAGCTCGAATCGGGAGCCCTCAGTGCCCGCCTGAATCTGCGCTGGATCAATGTGTGGTCTCTTCAGGACGAGCGCTTCCTGATCGATGGCGAGGAGTTCCAGGCGGGGACGACCCTGCGGTATCAGCTGAGCGAGCGCCTCCAGTTTGGCGGTAGCGCTGTGTTGATCGGACATGGCGGCGGTTCGCTTGATCGCATGATCGAGTGGTTTCATCGGACTACCGGCGTCACCCAGGGGCAAAGGGACCGCTATCCGCGGGATCGCTTCAACGTCAGTTACGAACCCTACGGCCCCTACTACCCGCTCCTGAAACCACCCGGGCCCGATGATCGCGGGCCCGGCAACCGCAGCTATCCCCGCAGCTCCCTGGAGCCACCGGTTGAGTTTTCGGATCAACTACGGGTTCTGGCCCTCGCTTCGGCCGTTCCCGAGGCCGAAGAAATTGCGGGCGCCGGGATCACGCGGACCGGCGTGGGCGATCCGAATGTGTTCGCCCAGCTCTTGCTTTATGAGAGCGCAGATTGGCTGGAAAGGGTGAACCTTGGTCTGAATGTAAAATTCGCCGGGCGTGGCGCCGAACAGATTGTGACTCCCGGCACCGATGTGACCGCTTCTCTGAGCGCCGGTCAGGCCTGGATTCCAGGACTTCTGCACAGCAGTCTGGGTGTTTCTTACACGCACTACCGGCTACAACGCTATCGCGAGCTGGAGCTGCCGCCGGGACAATGGGTGGTGCGCCCGCGTCTGGAACTGCGGCTCAACCAGATTACGTGGTTCGGGGAGTACGTGTATTTTTCCAGGCCGGTCCTGGACTTTGGGGAACTTTCGCGCGACGGCCACCAGGTGGCTCTGGGCCTCGTGAGTCATCGCGAGCAGGTTGACGTAACGTTCGCAATTGTCGAAAATTTTGTAACGTTCGGCGTCACGCCCGACATTGGCTTTCAGGTTTCCGCCGAATGGCGGGCGCTTTGAGGGCTGCGTGCTTCTCCGGGAAAGACACAGATTCCGTCCGACGATAATGAGATATTGCCATGTCTTTTGATGTAATGGGACTCGATCACATACAGCTTGCGATTCCGATCGGCGCCGAAGATCGCGCCCGCCAATTTTTTACCGGCGATCTCGGATTTCCGGAGGTCGAAAAGCCGGCCAACCTGAAAGCAAAAGGCGGCGCCTGGTTTCAATGCGGTTCGCATCAGATTCATGTCGGCGTGACGGATTCGTTCGTGCCCGCCAAAAAGGCCCACCCCGCGATACTGGTGCGCAACATCGGCGCTTTGCGCGCACACCTTGAGGGTCGCGGCCTTTCTCCACGCGACGAAGATCCCCTGCCGGGGGCCGCCCGCTTTTATCTGGACGATCCCTTTGGCAATCGGCTCGAGTTTCTGGAATGGCTCTGAAAGCTACAAAATAAAATCCGTCGAAAGAAAGTTCGACTTATGATCGTGAACGATGTCGGTGATGATGCTGTCATTGAGATCATTCTTTTTGGCAGCGACCAGCGTGCGAATGGAAAACGAGCGCAGGGCATCCGTGACCGATAGCGTTCCTTCTGCGCTGCCCTTACGACCGGTAAACGGAAAGGTATCGGGACCGCGTTGACACTGACTGTTGATGTTTACGCGACTCACCTGATTTACCATCGGATCGACCAGCACGGCCAGCACGTTGGCGTCGGTCCCAAAAAGACTCACCTGCTGGCCGAAACGCGAGTCATAGACGTAGCGCACCGGGTGATCCAGGTCGTCAAAGGGCACAATCGGGACCACCGGTCCGAACTGTTCTTCGTGATAGACGCGCATACTTTCGTTGACCGGATACAAAACAGCCGGCCGAAACATGCTGCCGGCCCGCTCGCCGCCACCGGGGTTGATGACCTTTGCGCCTTTGGCCACGGCGTCCTTTACGAGTTCGTCCAGATAGTCCGGCATGTCCTCGACCGGAAGAGGTGTAATTCCGACGCCGTCCTCCCAGGGCATGCCCGGCTTGAGTTCTGCCAGGGCCTCGAGATAACGTTCAATAAAGATGTCGACGATGCTCTTGTGAACGAAAAGAATCTTGAGCGCGGTGCAACGCTGACCGTTGTAAGACAAAGAACCCAGCAGGCACTCTTTCACAGCCTGGTCGATTTCCGCGCCCGCCAGCACAATGCCCGCGTTCTTCGCGCCCATGCCCAGCACGCCCTTCAACCGGTGAGGATGCGGGTGTCCTTTTTTCAAGATGTCTGCGACCTCGCTCGAACCAATGAAGGCCAGCACGTCAATGCGGCCGCTTTCCATGATCGGAGTGATAATGGTCTGCCCGTCCCCGTAGATCACGTTGATCACGCCGGAGGGAAAGGCTTCTTTGAACGCTTCCAGCAGAGGTTTGTAAAGCAGCACGCCGTACTTGGGCGGCTTGAGAATACAGGTATTGCCCATGATCAGGGCCGGGATGAGGGTCGCAAAGGTTTCGTTGAGCGGATAGTTGTATGGTCCCATGCACAGCACTATGCCCAGCGGTGAACGGCGCACCTGGCCGATGATGCCCTCCTGGATCATAAAACGCGAACTGTCGCGATCGAGATCCTTTAGGGCCTCAATTGTGGCCACAATGTAGTCGACCGTGCGATCGAATTCTTTGGTCGCGTCGTTGCGGGTCTTGGCGATCTCCCACATGATCAATCGAATAACTTCGTCCCGGCGTTCTTTCAGACGGCGCGTAAAGTCCTCCATGTGGCGGATGCGTTCGCCTACGCTCATGGTCGGCCATTGACCGCGACCGCGATCGTACGCCGCGGAAGCGGCTTCCAGTGCTACAAAAGCTGCTTCGGCCGTCAGTTCCGGAACGCTGCCAATGACGGTCCGGCTGATGCTTCCATTCGAGCGCGTTTGCACGGGCGAAACGATTTCCTGAAAGGGCCCCTTCCAGGTGCGGATCGTGCCACCGACCAGGTACTCCGTCTGCTGAATGGGAAAATCAAGCGCGCTATCGGCGGGAATGGAGCCGGCTTCCGGAAAAAGGGAGACAAGTTCGGACTGGGACATGAGTGAAGTAGACCGGTCGGGGTGCGGCCGCCAATCAGAAAATGCAAAACCCGGTGGAATCATGCAGCTGATCGGACTGTTCCTTATCGCGATCGGACCCGGCATACTGCTGGCAATCTATGTCTGGCGGCGGGACATTCTGAGACCCGAACCGTGGATCGCCCTGCACCTGACCTTCTGGTGCGGCGTGGTGATCGGCGTGGTTCTGGTTTCGTTCTGGTCTTTGGCTGGCCCCGGCCTGCGGGCGTTTCCCATTTTAGGCGGTCCGGTTACGCAGGCCTTTCTTCTGGCGGGGCTGCTGGAAGAAGGGGCAAAGTATGCCGCCCTGCGATTTCTGATCGTGCGGTTGCGGGACTTTGATGAGTTGAGCGACGGACCGGTCTATGGGGCCGTGCTGGCGGCGGGTTTTGCGACGCTCGAAAATCTGTTCTTTGTGCTGCCCGGCGGGCTCGATCTCGGCTTTGCCCGCGCGGCCCTTTCCATCCCGTTGCACGTTGGTTGCGGTGCTCTGAGTGGGGCCTGGGTTGCCCGGGCTCATTTTGGGCTGTCCGGTTCCTCGAAGGCGATGGTTTACGGGCTTCTTGCAGCCAGTCTCTTTCACGGCGTCTTTAATCTGGCGGTGAGCCTGGATTTCCCGCGCTTTGTTCCGCTGGCCTTTATGGTGCTGGTGGCGCTTGCGTTTCTGGTGCTCGGGCTGGTGCACTCCGCGCGACGGGCCGATCAGGTTCGGGGGGCCGCCCGGGAAGCGCGGCCAGGCAAAATCTTTATCTTCGAGATGGGCCTGGCGCTGAGCTTCATCGGTATCGGGGCGGGGCTGCAGTTCTATCAGTGGAACCGGACCGGAACAGAATGGATTCTACCTATGCTGCTTACGGTGGCCGGTCTGTTGGCACTTGCAGCTTCAACTCGCAAATGGTCAGGCTTTGATCGTATGCGGTAATTTTTTGATTTGACCCACCTTGCTCTGGAACAGGTGCTGGGAGTGTGTCTGCGACCGTTCAAGGAAGGGTAGAAGAAAGATGAGTGTGTTTGGCCGCCTCCTCACAAAGGGAAACGAACTCGTGCCGCGACAGGTCTTCGCATCATTCTCGTTTCTTGTACTTCTGGCATTCTTCTTGAATAACTTCTGGTTGGGCGATGACGGCTTTATTACCTTCCGTACCGCCCACAATTGGGTCAATGGATACGGATTGCGATGGAACTCAGTCGAGCGTGTTCAGACATATACAAATACACTTTGGTTGTTCTACATCACGCCGCTCTATCTTCTAACGACCGACATTTATATCAGCGCCCTTCTTGGCAGCCTTGCTGCATTCGTCGCGCTCGTTCTTATCCTGTACCGGAATAGTTCTTCCGATCTGGCTTTTGCCATCATCATGCTCCTTATGGTTTCAAGTAAGTCCTTTTTGGAGTATACGTCCAGCGGGCTGGAGAACGTGCTTTCGTTCGCACTACTCTCAGCGTACTTTTTCACTTACAGCAGGCTGGCTTCGGGATTGACTCGCGTCGAATCAGCGGGATTCCCGAAGGGCTCCTGGATGGTGTCACTGCTATTTGCGGCTTTGTTTCTCAATCGCATGGACTCGATCTTACTGGTGCTCATACCCCAATTGATTCTGGCGTACCACCTTGTGCGTAGCTGGCGCCGCGTTGGTATGCGCCCCCTGCTGCAGAACGCATGCGCTGTCCTCCCGATCGTTCTCTGGCTACTATTCAGCCTGGTTTACTACGGATTTTTCTTTCCAAATACTTTCTATGCGAAGACTACGTTTGCGATCGATAGTGTGCGCTGGAAATGGGTTCTGGGATACTACAAGTATGCTCTATACATGGACCCGCTACTTCTCGTTCTCCCGGCAATCGCGCTTGCTCTGTCCGTCTCGCGTCGCGGGAGGAAGTACCTGCCCTTTGGGACAGGAGTTTTACTCTACAACGCCTACATTATCCAGGTCGGCGGCGATTTTATGGGCGGCCGCTGGCTGACGTTGCCTTACATAATCTCGATCTGTATCCTGGCGGCCTGGTGGGACTTTGGAACACTTACCAGGTTTAAGTACCGGGATCTGGCAGTCGCGGGTCTGGTTTTTGTGGCTGCCTACTCCCTGCAAAATCGGTTGATGCGCTACAACCCATTTGTTGCCCAGCAGGGCGGGATGCCGGTCTTGAATACGGACCTATTCAACGGCGTCGTTGATGAGAGGCTCACACTAGGCCAGTTCACCCGGATTACAAAGTGCCTGAACGGCCCCTGCTTTATGGTTCATCCCCTGTACTTGATGGGCTACGCTCTGCGTGCGGAAGGCGAGAGTGGCCGTATTCCTTCCGGTGGTGCTATGGGCTTGTTGGGTTTTGCGGCCGGCCCCGGTGTCAGGATCATTGATCGCCAGGGATTGTGTGACCCGCTTCTGGCGCGGATGGAAGGACAACCGATCGCCCCGGGCCACGTCTTTCGGCAGGTCCCCGATGGTTACGATGTGCCCGGTGAGGTCATTTCAGATCCTGTGCTCCGGGATTACAATGAACGACTCCAGATCGTGACGCGGGGAGACCTCTGGACGCAGGAACGGTGGAACGCGATCCTTGCGTTCAATTTTGGACAGCTGCGTACATTTCACACTTACCGGGAGAACCAGAACCGTTCGGCACCCTGAAACTCATTACCGGCATCGTTCCAGTCACCCGGGCGGTTACTAGAACAGCGCATAGATGAACGGTGAAAGTGGGCCTGCCGCACCGCCAAAGATCGCGAGGCCAATAATCAGGATCAGCATCACCAGTATAGGCAACAGCCAGAACTTCTTACGTATCTTGAGGAATTCCCAGAATTCTTTTAATATATCCACCGGCGTGGTCTCCGTTTTGTGAGGGGCAGCTTGCCCGTGCTTTAGAACTGGCGCAAGTAGGATTCCGGCGCCGGAGCATCTGCGGAACGTTCGATCCAGTAGCTCGTCTGGTTCGGGTCCGGGCCCCTCACCAAAAAGCGTTTCCGAACGATGGCGGCCACCAGAGCGACCGGCAGAACCGAAATCAGATAGATAATCGTCAGAAGGATGCGGCTCATCACGGCCGATATCGCGTGGGCCAGTTTCATCCAGAGTGCAAATAGTGCATCCGCTCCCGGGCGGATACATCCCAAAAGTACTGCGACGAGCCCGCCTCCCGCCCAGAGCGTTGCCGTGTCGGTCTTCAGGGGTTCTGCGATCGAAAGGGCTGCTTGCCAGTCGCCCGCGTCCCATATGCGATAGGCGGCAATCGCAAGCAGGAACAATCCCAGGCCGTGGAAGAAACGCATGCCCTGGCTGGTGATACCCTTATATTTGGACCACAGCCAGAAGATGGGATAACCGGGGTGCGGCAGGATCCAGAGTACAGCAAGCACCGCGATCGTAATCCACAGGGGCAGTCGTAAAGGTTCGGCAATTGCCCAGGCGCCCCGGATTAACTGGGCTACCAGGGCAGCCAGTAGTAGTTTAAAGAAGTAGCTCCGCGCGTTTTTCATTTTCCAGTTCCGCTAGTCCAGTTCGAACTCTTCCTGCCAGTCGCTGTGTTCGACCCAGTCCGGCTGTTCCTTCTTGTTCAGTATGAAGTTGTCCAGGACCAGGTAATCCATGTTGGTCCGCATAAAGCAGGTGTAGGCCTCCTCGGGCGTACAAACGATCGGTTCGCCGCGCACGTTGAACGAAGTGTTGATCACCACGCCGAAACCGGTCAGCTTTTTGAAATGTTTGATCAATTCGTAGTAGGCCGCGTGATTCTCGCGCTTTACAGTCTGGATGCGCGCGCTGTAATCCACATGGGTGATGGCCGGTAGCTCGGAGCGCACGACGTTCAGTTTTTCGATTCCGAAGAGTTGCTCCTCCTCGGGAGTCATGGGGCGACGCAGAGACTGCTTGACCGGGGCCACCATCAGCATGTAGTCCGAGTCACCTTCGTGATCAAAGTAGCGGCCTACGTCTTCGCGCAGACAGCTCGGCGCGAACGGTCGAAAGGATTCCCGGAACTTGATCTTCAGGTTCATAACCGACTGCATCTTTTGACTGCGGGGATCACCGAGGATGCTCCGGGCGCCCAGGGCCCGGGGCCCGAACTCCATGCGACCCGAAAACCAGCCGACCACATTTTCTTTGGCCAGCAGTTCCGCCGTCAGGCGCGCGGCCTCGAGTTTATCCGCACACTCGCGATGGGGGGCGCCTTTTTGTTTCAGGAACTCGCGAATGAATTCACTGCTGTAGGACGGCCCCAAATAAGAACCTTTCTGAGAGTCGCGGCCCGGAGTCACCGTGCGCTTGTTGCCCAGAATCTGATGCCAGGTGATGAGCGGCGCTCCAATGGCCGACCCGGCGTCGCTGGCGGCGGGTTGAACCCAGATGTCATCAAACGGGCCTTCGCGCAACAAGCGGCCGTTGGCCACGCAGTTCAACGCCACTCCGCCGGCCATGACCAGTCTCTTCTGGCCGGTGGCCTTGTGGATGTAGCGCCCGAGCTTGAGCGTTGCCATCTCAATGATTTCCTGGACCGAACGCGCCAGATCCATTTCGCGCTGGGTGAGCCGGCTCTCCGGTCTGCGTGGTGGTCCGCCGAACAGGCGATGGAAACGTTCGTTGGTCATGCGCAAACCGGACGCAAAGTTGAAGTAGTCCATGTTCAAACGATACGAACCGTCTTCCCGCAGATCGACGATATGCTCGAGAATCTGTGAGACGTATCGCGGCTCGCCGTAAGGCGCAAGCCCCATGACCTTGTACTCGCCCGAGTTAACTTTGAAGCCTGTGTAGTAGGTGAAGGCGGAGTAGAGCATACCGAGCGAATGCGGGAAATGAATCTCCTGACGCATTTGAATGCGATTGCCCGCGCCCATTCCCCAGGAAGTAGTCGCCCATTCCCCGACACCGTCCACGGTAAGGAAGGCCGCCTCCTCAAAGGGGGAGGGAAAGAAAGCGGCGGCCGCATGAGATTCGTGGTGTTCCGGGAAATGAAAGATTACTTTCGGATTCAGATCGGCAATGCGCTTGCGAATCGTACGGTTGATGACCAGCTTGTGATCCATCCAGGTGGGGATGGCTTTGATCCAGACCGGATAGCTCCTGGGCGCGCCGTCCAGGATCGACTCCAGCAATCGTTCAAACTTCAGGAAGGGTTTGTCGTAGAAAGAAACGTAATCAATTTCCGCCGGTGTGATCCCGCCCTCTTTAAGTACATACGCGATGGCGTTTTCGGGGAACCCGGGGTCGTGCTTTTTGCGGGTAAAGCGTTCTTCCTGAGCGGCGGCCAGGATTTCCCCGTCTCGAATGAGAGCGGCGGCCGAATCATGATAGAAGCATGACAGGCCCAGAATATTCACCATGGGTCATCACACATCGCGGCACGGAAGCGTCATTCATTTTTGGGCGCACAGAGCTTGAGGGCCAGTTCCCTGAGACCCTTCAGGTCACGTTTGCCGGTCCCCAGGACGGGCAGGCTTTCCACGGTATGAAAATCGCGCGGACGCGGACGAAAGATGGCCGGCAGGTCTTCAAGGTTTTGTAGTAGCTGTTCCGGCGTGGTCGCGGGCGCAGTGTGGAGCACAACCAGGCGTTCTCCCTTGTTCTGGTCCGGAACGGCCGCGACCGCCAGCTCCGCCTCGTCTCCGGCTTCGAGGGCATTGAGATTTGCGGCCAACCTTTCTTCTACTGTATCGAGCGGGACCATTTCGCCGCCGATCTTTGCGAAGCGCGCCAGGCGACCGGTAATAAACAAAAATCCATCTTCATCCAATCGCCCCATGTCCCCGGTGTTGTAACCGCCCTGCAGGAAGGCTTGCTCGGTCAGGTCCGGGCGTTTCAGATAGCCCAGCATACGGGAGGGGCTGCGAACCACAATCAACCCTTCGCTGCCGGTCGGAAGCGGGCGATGAGTTTCCGGATCGACGATCCGGACCTCAATACCCGGCAGGGGTCTTCCAACGGATCCGGTTCGGCTGCCTTTTTCAAAGCGATCGGTGACGTGAGAGTCCAGCAGATTGGCAGAGACCACCGGTGATAGTTCGGTGCAACCGTAGCCCTCCAGAAGTTCCGTGTCGAAGCGTCGCCGGAATTCCTGTTTCAAATCGGCGGGACACTTCTCGGCGCCGACCACGGCGAAGCGAAGACTCTCGAACTCATCGTGATTGGCCTTTTTCATGTACACACGACAGAAAGTCGGCGTACTGAGCATGGCAGTCGCGCGAGTTTTGCGCGCAAAACTCACCAGTCCGGCTGCCTCGCGTGGATTGGGATAGGCCGCGATGGTTGGCCCGCCGATCAGCCCCAGCCACATTCCCGGGACCAGTCCGAAGCTGTGAAAGAGCGGCAGAGCCGAAAGCATGATGTCATCTTCGTCCAGTTTCAGGGCCGCGAGAACCGCTTCGATATTGGCAAGCACCTGGGCATGGGTGAGCTGGATGCCTTTGGGGTCGCCGGTGGTGCCGGAGCTGAACAGGATCGTGGCCACTTCGTCGGGATGGGCCCGGTCCAGTCCCGCGGCGCCGCCTAAAATTACACGGGCCATACGTGCGAGCACGCGGGCCTTTGAAACCCGCGGCAGGAGCTCATCGTCCACCAGAATCACGCGGCCAGGCAGTTCTATTTCCTCTATCCTTTCCAGGTAACGGCGGGCGCTGAGTATGGTGCTGACTTCGGCGATCTCGCACATGCGTGCCAGCATGTCTTCGCCGGTCGTATGGTTCAAATTCACACTCGTCTTGCCGCCCAGGGCCAGGGCCAGATTGACGATGGCGCCCCCTTTGCCGGGCGGCAGAAGCACACCCACCCGATCGCTGGAAATAAGATCATCGAGCAGGTCACGCAGGGCCAGAGAGGCTCCCGCCAGTCGAATGCGACTCATGTCGCCACCGGGATCTATGATCGCGGCGCGCCGGGGATCGCGCCGGGCCTGCTCCAGAAAGGCGGCAGCGAGGGTGCGGTTGTCCAGTTCGCGGCGCTCGACGGCCGCTGTGTAACCGTTGTCGGCCTGCATTTGCATGGAAGGCTGGGGCGCCGGCTCAGCCTGGCAAGTCCGTTCTTGTTCGAAAACGCTGCGGCTGCCCCGATCGCGCTGGCGGCGGCCCGAAAAAGCGATGCCATTCAAGAGCGTCTGTACGAAAATGCCGGCATGGCCGACGAAGAAATCGAAACGCTGAACCAGATTACTGCCATGATTGATGAGAAGGCGGCAAAGTACAAGAACGAGCGACACCACATGCCGCGGGCCCGGGCCGTCTCGGAAAAAGAGCTGATCCTGAAATTGCTCGAAGACGGCATCCGCCTGGCAAAGAACCTGCGTCCGCCTCCCCACGACCTGATCAGTGATTTCCAGCGACTCAGCAAAGAGTTCAGCCGGTATTGATGTGCCCGACGAAGGCCCGGTTTCTTCGCGAATAATACGGCTCTTCGTAGCATGCGTTCCAGACCCTGGCGTTCGGTCGCGTCTTTACGCATCGCCCGGCTCTTTCGTCATGACTTTGCTGCAGTCGCAAGAACGATAGCGCGACCCCATCGTTCCAGCCGGGCTACAATGTGTGATTGACCGCGCGCAGGCTTTGATCCGGGGTCAGGCAGGCGCCCATCATCGTGACTTCGTTTTTGTTTTCGCCCAGTCGTCGCAGAAAAAAGGGCGCGGCGTATTTGCGCAACAGCCCTTTGAATTCAATCAGCTGCGAGTAATTCTGATCGCCGCGAAATTTTACGGTCACGCAGAAGTAACGGCACCAGCCCCCGGAAAGCCAGCGTTCGGTGAGTTCCCGAATGCGTTCCGGAAAGGCCACCACGTCAGAGAGCAGCCAGTCCACCGGTTCGGGCGGCACATACCGAAAGGCGTCCGCGCTCAAAAACTCAAGGGCCGGATGCGCCATAAGATCGGCACGCAATTCGCTCCGGTCGATCGCGAGCACTCGCGCTCCCTGGCGCAAAGCCACGTAGCTCCAGCCGCCGGGGCTTGCCCCCAGGTCCACGCAGGACTGGCCCGGTTGAATCTCAAATCCAAACTGGAGCTGTGCTTCGAGCAACTTTCGATACGCCCGCGAGGGAGCGGCGCGGTCTTCAGGAATTGCAATGCTGCCGGCTGCAAAAGGAGACAGACAGGGCCGCACGGGGTTGTTCAACACGTCGGGCACAATCGAAAGCGCGACCTTGTTCGCATGCACGAGGGCGATCTGCACCAGGGCCTCACCGCCTTCGAAATATGCGTTTTCGGCCGTGTCCGCACTCAGCGTGCGAAAGAGAAGCCGGCGTCTCTCTTTGAGCAGTCGGCGAACGTGCTCTTCGATCAACTGCACGCGACTTGAGGCCAGATCCGGGCCAATCACATGCAGACGCCATCGTTCGGGTTCCGCTCTTTTGCGAAAGAATGCGATAATGTTTTCAGCCAGCTCTTTCGAACCGCGCTTTACCGATTCGATGGGGAATTCCAGAGCGGCGGGCAGCGTCTGGCGGGCAAAGGCGGCCGGAAGACATTGCCGCTCGGGTGCGTGCGGCAATTGAATCCAGCCCGGGCTCAAAGTGTAAGGCGCTCCGCCGTCGATTCCGAGTTCGTTTAACAGAGCCGGCTCAAATTGTGGGTCGCACAAAAAAAGCCACGGCGCCGCGTCCTCATCCAAGCGCGGTTTCTCCGAGGCGCAAAAGCAGTGCAATTCCGGCTTCGAAAAAGATGTCCCCGGTATTCTCTTTCTCGTAACTCCGTTCCACGCAAAGCGAAAGCAGCCGGGCCGCTGCGGCGACCGGCCAGACGACAGCCAGCGCGGCAAAAAGGGCCGGCCTCTGGAGAAGCCGGGCCGAAGCGCCGCGCCCCGTAAAGAAGCCACCGTACCTGGCGCGAATTTCAGAAATGCCGATACGCCCAACCGCCTGTATACTCGGGAAGCGGGTCGCCCCTGACGGAAAAAAAGGACCGAGCAAACCGAGCGCCAGCGTGATGCCGGCCCCGGCGTTGCATGGCCACTGTGTGCGCATGCGAAACCGAACCCCGGCTGGCCGACGCGTCAAGACCATCTCATAGTTCCGTTGAGTCCGGGACGCGTTATCGGACGTCGGCAGTCCGTGCCTGCTCGTGATGATACAGGAAAAACTGAACCAAGGCGAGCGGGGCGTCGAGCTGTCTGCTGGTCACACCGAGAATTCGCGGCAGGCGCCCTTCGGGTTGCGGAATGCTATGACCGCCTCCGTTTACCCGAATCAGTTCTACGGTTACTCCGGGTCGCGACCAACTGAAATGATCGAGCTCGGTTTCGTCGGCCCCCGACTCGAGGGCCGGCAAATGGGACAGCTCTGGTTCGCCCCGCATTCCAGCTCGTTCGGCAAAGAAGCGCGCACTATTTTCAGAAGAAAGAACGTTCCCGCGATTTCCAAAACCGAAGATTGTGACCGGCCCGCCATGGTACGGATTGATCGGATCTTCAGTACCGTTTACGATCATAACCGGAACCGCGCCCGGCTGAGCGCTGCAGTTGTTTCCTTCGGGAACCGGCAAATTTGCCGCCAGCGCTACGATCGCGCCGGTCACTTCCGGTTCTTCCAGAGCCAGGCGAAACGCCATGTGGCCCCCGTTTGAAAAGCCCGCGGCGTAGACCCGGGGGGTCACCTGGTGGGCTTCCAGGAAATAACGCACCAGATCGAGAACAAACGCCACGTCTTCGATGTTTTCGGCATTGGCGCTGTAGGGTGCGTTTGCCCGGCAATCGTTCCAGTGTCCTTCAAAGCCGTCCGGGTAGGCGACCACAAACCCATAACGGTCAGCGAGACGCTCCAGGCGATAGCCCGTGAAACCTCGCATCTGCTGTCCACTGCCCATGGAACCGTGCAGGGCCAGAAGTAACATGGCCCCCGGCCGCAACTCGGCCGGAACGTAATACAAAAACGTGCGGGTTCTTCCGCCGCTTTGGATACTGCCCGTTCGAATAGCATCCGGTTCTTCGGGAAGATCGGGAACCAGCAGGTAGAGCGCAACCAGGCCGATAGCAATGAATGGAGTGAGTAAGACTGCTATCAGGACCCGGCGTCGCGTCATTTCGACCGTTAGAATTGCGTGAAATCGCTTCCGTTGTTTGTGTCCACCGAGCGTCCGAGATAGCTACCGTTGCTACCATTTACAAAGAGGCTGCAATGGGCCTGGATAATCGAGTCGTTTGCGCTATCGACCGGGAGTTCGCTTCCCAGGTTATAAACCGAGGAGCCGTACCGGTAGAGCGTGCGCATGCCGCCCTGCATGAGGCCAATGCTCATGTCGCCGTCGCGGTTGCTGTAACACATGACGTCGAGGGGGGGCTGGCTTAAATCGTACGAGATCATGATGATGCCGTCGGTGGAACTCATGCCCGGAACCGCAGAGAAGACCTGCCAGCTGTTATTCGCCACAAAGCCGCCGGTCGTCGTGCCACCGTTCGGGTTGGCGGTGATCGACATGCTGGGGCTGTTGCCGAGGCGTCGATCTTCCGGGGTGACGGTTGCGATGCCGCAGGGCAACTGACAGGCGCTGTCGAGTTTGACTTCGACGTAGTCACCGGTCAGGATTTCCGCATCGGTCAAACGATAGATCAAAATGGGTGTCGGTGAAGAGAAATCGAAATAATAGATGCCCAGGTTGTCGAGCGTGCCTCCGGTGAGGGCCTGCAGCACGACCAGGTCTTCGCTGGAACTCTGCTGCGGATAGACCCGCATGATGCGCAGGTCGGCGTTTGCGTTTCCGTGACCGGTGTAGCTGATGTTACCGGCAACCGAATTGCCGGTCGTGATGTCCAGAGCCGAACCGATGCTGAGCGTATAAAGAGTGCCTGCCGTCTGCGCTCCGGTCGTCACGGTGATGATCGACGGGTCGCTTGCGCTGACGCTGGCCGTGCACGGACAACTGCCGCCCGCAACCGCCGGCGCGGCCTGCATGGCCCAGCGCATCTGCACGCGCACGCTTGTTGCCGAAGTCGAACGGGCCGAAAGCGGAATATTGGTCAGGGCGTTGGAACCCCCGGTCGGCGTGGAGGGATTTACAATCGAACTCCCGTTGCCGGAGTAGTTGGGCGTTCCGACCGTGCAGCGCTGCCCGGCGCCAAAGGTGCAGGCCCGAAACGTGGTCTCCAGCTGCCCCAACCCGGAGAGGGCGGTGCCGGTCTGGTTGTTGCCGTTGGAGGTGTACCAACTGCCGGGGCTCGCACCGGGCAGGGCCTGACCTTCCTGGGCGTGACCGGCGGGATAAAAGAAACGCTCCATGCTGTAGGCGATCTGGTTGAAGCTGTCCAGGCGACCGGCCACCGGCGGATCACCGTTGCCGGCTTCGTCAATGAGGGTCATTGTGTTGTCGTAGAGGCGCAGTCGAATAGAGGAATCATTGATGCCGAAGTCTTTGGTACCGGAGATCTTGTTGTCTTCCTGGGCGATGGCCCCGTTGTTGATCGCCTTTAAGAGAAAGTACCGACCGGCCGGAATGACCAAACGTCCGGAACTGTAGTGGCGGGACGCAACGCCGGGTTCGTACCAATTAAAGCGGTCGGGAATGGGGTAGTGCACGGTCTCGGCCTGGTCCCAGGTCAAGACCCAATGGCTCACGTCGATGTCGCGGCCGCTACGATTGTAAAGTTCGACCCAGTCGTCGCCGGACTCGTAGCTTGTGCCCTCGTACGAACCGGCCCACATAATTTCGGAGATTACAACTTCGCCGGGATTCGCGGTCTCACCGGCGTTGGTCGTAATCTGTCTTGTTACGGGTTGAGAGACGGCCCAAATGGCGTCCCATTGCCGCATCAATTCCTGGGCGACCAGAGGTGAATGCACGACCACCATATTCTCATCATTGTTTTCAATCGCATTTGTGGACCAGTTGAATGAACCCGTGCAGACGACCGCGCCGTCGATGATCAGAGTTTTGGTGTGCAACTTGCCGCCGTGGGCTGCCACGCCCTGCACGGCCGTAAACTCGTTTCCGTCCTGGGCGGTTTGCAGCGAGCCGCCGAGATAGCGGCTGGCGCTGTAGATGCGCGGCGCTTCTTCCGAAGTCCCGCGCACGAAGGTCTTATCGTGCACGCCGCGTACCAGAACTCCCCGACGGGCCGCGCGGATGAGGGCGCTGGTCAGTTCGTCGTGGGTGTGCGCAAAAATCATATAGCGGATTTCGGTGCGGGCGCCGTTGACGAGTTCGATCATGCGATCCATCGCGTCCTGCCCACCGTAAGGGCTGTAGTAGACTTCCAGCGGCGTGAAGTTGACAATGAAGTTGTGGTTGGTCGTGAACGGCACTTTCTTGGAACCGTAGCGTCCGTAGTACATCTGCTCGAATTCCTGGGTATAGTGGTTCGCGAGTTCCGGGCTTTCGACAATCATGTAGTTGTTGTTGTTACGCCGAAAGCCGGAGTCCGTAATATTGCCCGTGCCCATAAATACGTAGCGGCCGTCGATCACCGCGAACTTGTTGTGCTGAATGGCGATACTGTTGCCCAGCGAGAAAGGAATGCGCGTACGCAAAATGGCACGGTACCCATTCGTGACAACTTCGTCCACGTCTCCGACCATACGCACGCGAATGCCCCGGTCTTCGGCGCGAATCATGGCTTCGATGATGGACTCGCGACCGAGGTTGTAGACCGCCATATCAACTGAAATCTCGGCCTCATCAATCAGTTCGATCAGCTTGCGATCGACCTTCTTATCTACGGAAGTTTCCTCTGAGATGCCCGGGTCCGAATAGTACACCGAAAGGCGGTTCGGACCGAGGCCCCAGAAGCGCGGGTCTCCAAAAATGTCTTCGCCGTCGTGCGTGGTGCAGGAAAGCGCCGCCGCGACCATGGCGGGGACCAGCCAGAGTAAACCCGCACCGCCAAAGCGCTGTTGGCTCTTGCCCCGCATCTTGTTTACCCGGCTGCTCATTTTCAGAATACCAATTTCATGCCCGTTTGAAAGCCGACAAAACGTGTGTTGCCCTGGGGGGTGCCCTGAATCAATCCCGCGGTGCTGAAATAGCGCATGGGATAGAACACGCCCACGGTTGCCCAGACTTTCCAATTTTGCATCACGTCCCAGTCCAGAGTAAAGTCTAATTCTTCGCCCAGGGGGGCCCCAAAGCGGCGGGCCGCGGAAAGCACCGTGCTCTGTTCGGGGAAGAGGCGAATGGCCTGGCCCAGAAGCAGGTTCTGTACGTTCTGGTCAATCGGGTCGTCGTTGGACAGGATGCCGGCAAAGGGTCGACGGCGTTCCTGGCCAAAAGCGCCGATGAAATTCGTATCGTTCAGGCGCCACCAATCGATTTTGAAATACAGGTTTGTCAGAATTCCAATGTACAGGCCCAGGTGTTTGATTTCCGTTCCGGACTTGCGGGCGCGTTCGTAGGGTGTGTCGTCAATGCCGTCATCGTCGATGTAGGCCGAGGGATGTAGTCCCCAGTTCAGGTTCATCAAGAGTCCACCCACCTGGTCGCCTTTGAAGCTCACGAAGCCGTGCGAGTACTGGTTCCCGTCGAGGTGATAGCGTCCCCCTGCCGAGAAAAAGTAGGTTGGCAGAATGATGAGCCGGCGATGAAAAAACGCGAATTCGGTTTCGAGTCCCCACGCCTTGCCGTTGGTGTCCACGTCCTGGAGTGGCAGCGACAGGTTGTTGACTTCGCGTCGATCGATGCCGAAGCTCTCGGCGTAGGTCAGGGAAGCACGCAGCCACTCACGGTAGCCGGCATTTAAACGAAATCCACGCATGATGGAAAAGTCATCGTCGGGGAAGTTTCCGCTGGCGCCATCGTTCGTACGATCGGAACCGCCATCGTTCGTGCCGCCGTACTTTGCCAGATAATAGAATGCCCGGGCTTGAGATGGCTGCCACCCAGGTCGAAGTCGCCAATCAGGGGCAGACGGTAGGTCAGGCCGTGGCGATAGGTATTTACATCGCCGTCAAAGCCATCGATCTTTTCTGAATCGTGGCTGAGGTACTGCACGAAGTTCACGTCTTCGGTGTCCGAGCCCGTGCTGTAGACATCGACCACGAGCAGATCCAGGCGTCCCAGCCAGCCGTACCAGCGAAACACGATCGCATCAAGGGTGTCGTCGAGCAGGTAGTCCTGATAGATGTAGCCGCCGAGGCCGTACTTCTGGCGACCGAGGGTCAGGTCAGCACGATCGACCCGGGTTGGCTCCGGGATCAGATGAATGTCCATGAACAACATCCCGAAGTTCACGGTGTTTGCTCCGGAGGGCGTCTGACGGCTGTCGTTGTTGGCGTCGCGTCCGCCGAGCTG
Organism: Spirochaetales bacterium; assembly: GCA_024233935.1. Taxonomy (GTDB): domain Bacteria; phylum Spirochaetota; class Leptospiria; order Leptospirales; family Leptonemataceae; genus JACKOY01. The sequence goes on from JACKOY010000010.1 coordinate 134,236, forward strand.
GTCGTGACCCCAAAAGCCGCTCTTCCAGAGATCCAGGCGAAAGTCCAGCCACGGATTTATAGGAAAGAAAAAATCAGCCGCTGCGCCGCCGATGAAGAAACTCGTGCGGTCGTCGGTTTGTTCGATGCTGGTCTCGTTGTCTTCGTTTATGGAGCGCAGGTCAGAATTGTTGAAGTAGCTGTACGAAGTCCAGAAGGTGAGTCGCCATTGGATGCGATCGACCAGACGTTCCTTGCCTTCGGTATCGAGTCCGAAATAGTTTTCGTCATAGCGAAACTCGCGGGGCCCATAGAGCGACGGTCCTTCGACCACGCCTTCGGCGGCCGGTCCCGGGGGACGATCGGCGGTGCTGGGACTCTCTTCCGGAGATGTCAGAGGACGGTGCTCGTCACCGGTCTCCACCGGCTCGCTTTGCAGGCCCTGGATCTCGTCCCGTTCGCCGCGCGCCTCGAGCATGTCCGGAAAAGCCAGCACAGCCGCAGCCAGCAGGGCGCAAAGCAGGCCGGACCCGACGCGCACCGGCCACCCTGTCGGAACACCGACGTGGTTTTTGGGGGTCGATGGCGTTGTCGGAACACCGACGTGATTTTTGGGTACCGATTGCGCTGTCGGAACACCGACGAGAATTTTGGGGAACGATGCCGGCGGCTCCGGGCTCACAGTTCGCTGATTGGATCGGTTTTGTATGTGTGTGTGCATGCTTTCGCTCGGCCCCGGTTACTGTCCCGGTGTGCCGTTGGCCCCTCCGCAGGAGAAGTCGTTGGAGTTGTTATTCGTGTCTGTACTGGCCGTTGTTCGGATGGAGCTCACGTTTGAGCAATCCGCTGCCTGGGCTGTTTCGAAGACCACCGAGGACGCTGCAGAACCCATGTAGTCGAGCACGATTGTCGAACCGGCGTTTATGGCCGGGCCCGTCTGGCCATCTGGAAGATCGATTTCGTCGCGCACAATTGCGAACGTAGCGCCACTTGCGCTCAGGCTCCAGGTCAAGTTCCGGAATATTACGTTTCGGCCAGAAAGCGAGGCGGTCGTATAGCAGCCTGCATCGCGCGAAATCACGGCAACCCGTTCGCCGGCTGCCAGGACATAGTCCCCGAAAGTGTGCTCAACGTTGAAGTTACCGGCCGAAGTGCCGTACTGAATCGTCGCACCGGCCAGATTGATGCTTGAAGATGAGTTATTGTAGATTTCGTAGAACTCATCGTCACTGGCGTCGCAGGCGGGGGCGGCCGCGCCGCCTTCGAAGCCGAGGCCCGTATTGGGTTCGTAGTTAACTTCCGAAATCAGGACTTGCCCGGCAGACAAATCGGCTATGGCGGTTACGTCGCATCGATTTGATGCGCCTGGTGTTGCCGGCAGTCGGCGAAAATCGACTCCGTTGTCATCTGTGTCCACACCATCACTGCATCGTGAGATTGAAACGCTTGCCGGAAAGATCGTGCTGGGAGCGGGCCCGCTTCCCTCAAACTGGTTGGAACCATCCCCGGAACCACCCAAAGCCGCCGAGACAGAACGCATGCCGACAAAGTCGATCACTTCGCTATCGCTAACCGAGAAGATCGTGTTGTTGCTAAGCGTGAGTGCCCAGCAGTCGTAGTCGTTCACTGAATTAACCGTACCACTCAGAGTCGCGTCTATGTTCGACAACGAGTGGCCGCTACGAGCGAACGTCAAATAACCGCCAGGCGGTATAGTAAAGCTTCCGAGATTCTGTGTTAGTGCGCCGGTCGGCAGAAAGTCACATTGATTGTCTACCCAACGGACCAGGTATACGTTTTCCAGCGGAACTGAAAATCCAGTTGGATTATAAATCTCCACGAAGTCGTTTTCTGTAACTTCATTCACGTAGCTTCCAATCTCGTTGATGCGCAACGCGTTTCGAAAAAAGAGTCCCGGGTCGCGGCCGGGGTGTTTGGTCCAGCTGGCGAGGTGGGGCAGGGCATAGACCGAACCGGGTGGGTCGTCCCGTGACTGTCGAAAGAAACGCGTTTCAATGCGGATGCGCGGGGAGATATAGTCGGGCGATACGGCCTGATACACCTCCTGGTTGTTTCCTATGTTGGTTTTGCCGTTCAACACTCGATTGGATCTTGTGGCAGGGTCGATCCAGCTGTAGAAGACACCCACGTAAAGATCAAAGAGCTCGCGATCGCCGACCGCATTGACGGGGCTTGAGAAATCCTGGTAGTCGCCCTGGAAGTTGGAAGGCCGTCCGTCTTTTTCCGCCACAAAGACCGGCATGTAGTAGGCCGGGGCGAAGCGGTTGAACGCCTGGGGCGGATGCAGGTTCAGGTACTGGGTGCCGGTGAATCCCAGGTCGTGCGAAAAACCCACGCCGAGCAAACACGCATTGGATTCGGTCGCGGGACAGGAACTCGAACCCGTACAGCAACGCGAATAGACGTTCGCTCCCGGCCGATAGACCCAGACCGAAATGAACGAAAGCTGACTCCAGAGCGGATTCGTTTCGAACTCCAGGTTGTTCATAACGACTTCGATGTTGCCGGTGTCATCGACGTAGACGTAGCCCTGGTCGAGCAGGGCATCCGCTTTGATTGTGTTTAAGAGCGCGTTGTCGAGCCAGTCGTCCATGTTGTTGCAGGCCAGCACGGGCAGGACCGCAAAGAGTGCGGCGATCAGCGCGCGATCGAACGAAAACCGGCGTGCAAACGCGGACCGGCGCCATCGTCCGCTTTGTGTACCACTGCCGGCGCGCGTTTCGGCCGCCTCCTGTATGCGGTGGATCGTCATGGGGTTCAGGGGTGCGTACCCGGATTCTGGGCGCCGGAAGCGGACCAGTCGGAAGCGGCGTTCGTATCGGTGGTCCCGTTGCGCTTGAGGGAGTTGCCGCCCGCAAGTCCGTTCCAGTTCACGCACATGCCCTGGATGGTGGCGTCGTTCCCGCCATCGGCGGGCAGGGTCGTGAAAGCCCACATGTCACTATCGATCGGTGTTGTATCGGCGTTCTGCGGCGCGTGGTCGTCGTAGTAGTCCGTGAAGACTCCCATCATCGTGCTCGTGGCATCGCCATCCATATTTGAGAAGCAGACCGCATCGACGATGGCATTCAGGCCATTGCGCAGGAAGAAGCAATTGTCCGTGGCAGTAAAACCGGTGTCGGCCGAATAGACGTCCCAGACGCCGTTCACGCCATGCGGCCCGGTCGAGCAGGTCGTCGTGGTGGGGCTGTCATTGCGCGTGCCTCCCACATCCTCGTTCACTTCGCCCGTCTTCGTGCCCGAATCGGTGTGCACAATAATGACGTCGCCTGTGGTCACCGAAAACGCATTGTCAAAGGTGTAGAGCAGGGTGCCTGAAGAGCTGCCGTGTTCGCGAACTTCCCAACCACCCATGCTGCCGCCGGCCGTAACATAGAGCTCAATAAAATCTGTATCCTGCCCGTCCACTCCGCAGTTGTTTGCCGCGGCCACTTCGCTGATCAAAACCGTGGCCTGGGCGGCCGGACAGTCGTTGGCGGCGCCACTCGAGTCCGGGCGCTCGGCAATCCAGTTCTGTCCGTACTGGCCGGTGCCGTTGGGGCAGCGAGAAGTTTTGTTCGTGATCGTGGTGCGATGGGAAGCCGGCACGGCCGGGGTGCCGGCCACAAACGAAACAAAGTCGACGATGTTTGCGCTCGAATGGCTGAGAATGTCTTCGCTGCCGATCGTGAGCGCGACGCAGTGGGAGTTTACGATGAAGTTTGCTCCCCCGTTGTTAAAAACCAGATAGCCACCCGCGGGGATCGTACCCGAAACGGCGTTTTTGTTGTTCACTCCGTTGGTGAGGTCGCAGCTGGTGTCGTTCTGGATGTAAGCCCGGGCGGCTGAAAGGTCGATGTCGCGGCTGGTCGTGTTGTAGAGTTCCACGTAATCGCTGCCGCCGGCGCAGCTGGCGTTGTTCACGCAGATCTCGTTCATAATCACTCCCTGCAACAACTGACTCGTGGCCACGTTGGCGCTGTTCGGAAGCCCCGGAGTGCCGAAGGTCTTGTCGTTGTTTCCGCCGCGCACGTTAAAATTCGTCGCCCAGCTGGCGTTGGAATTCGTATGAAAGTTTGAAGAGGACCCGTCTCCGGTAAGCGTCGTGCGCTCCATGGAACGCCGGATCCTGTTTGTCGTGTCGTTCACGCCGAAGGCGTTTTCGTTTAAGCCAAAAGACTGCCCCGCATCGCCCACAATGTCGATGATGGTTGCGTCCGGATCTTCGAGCTGGCAGGTCTGAATACCCGACAGACCGGTCAGCGTGGTAGTCCAGTTTACCGTCCGATGCGCTACGATGGCAAGGGGGTTCGTATCTTCCTGAAGCAAGAGGTATTGTTCAGGGCCGATCAGGGTCTGGTTCGGGATGGTGACCATGGTGTTTGTGCCGCCCGAGTTGGTGCAGCGCAGACGCCATCCAGAAAGGTTGATTGTGCCGCCGGTATTGTTGTAGAGTTCGACGTAGCTGCCCGTGCGACCGCTGCCATCGTCGTTATATCCGCCCATCCAGTTGAGTTCGGAAATCACAACCTCGCGGTTGTTTGCGGTTGCGTAGTCGGTGCCCGTGTTCGTGGGAACGGAAACCGAACGCGAAACCAGGCCGGAATAAAATCCCATGAATTCACCGGCGAAACGTATATCTTCGAAGATAAACGTAAAGCCATCGTGGGAGCTATCGGTGCGTGCGCCGTACGGATGCGAAGAAGCGAAAGTCATGCGTCCCGGCCCATTCGGATTCATGATCACGAAACTCATGCCGCCGGTCGGCCACGGGTTGGCATGCACCAGAAGTCCGGCGCCGCCGTTCGCATTCAGGTACTGCATGGAGTTCAGGCCGAGGCTTGCGTCGGGATCGCTTGTCACATAGCTGTACCAGCTGCTGACAACCTGTTTTACGGGGGCCCGACTCGCGTTGATTTCGTACGCGAGGTCACTGGCTTCTCGAATATCGCTGGAGTCGAGTTCGTTGGAGAAGAACTCGCTGGAGTACATCAGAATCGCGTCGGTTGTATCGGGAAGACGCGGCATGAGAAAGCCTTCCAGCGGGTCTTCCTCGGGCGCAAAGTAAATGCCAACGTCAAGACCGCCAACCAACCAGTGGTTGCGACGACTCAGGCGCTGCTTGGAAGAACCGAACGAGCCGTGGGTAATGACGTCGAGTACGGTGTTGAATTTAGTCGCAATGCCTTCGTTTTCGTCGCTCTGCAGATAGATCGCATAGGCGTTCTGATGAAACATCTCTTCGAGAGTGGGCGCCGCCGTAGACGCGAAGACCCGCGTGCGATCGCTCACGCAAATGTTCATATAGACTTCGCCGCTGCCCGAATTTCCGACCCAGAGCCTTCGGTTGGTTCCCGTGCCGGTCGTGGTCAGATATTGCGCCAGCACATCGTAGCCGATGCCCGTCTGGTAGTCTTCGTCGATGCCCACGCGCACATCCACGTTACGCAGATAGGCCAGGTGCAGGGCGTCGAGGACCGCCGGCAGGTTTACATCATGAAAAGAACAGTAGATGCTGCTGCGGGACAGGTTGATGGTGCTCACCAGAACCTGCTGCAATGTGCCGCCCGCGTTGCCCGCGCCGGCGTACGAATAGTAGGATTGTAGAATCGGCAGGCGACCCTGCAAGAGTTGCGCGAGCAGATCCGGATTGGGATCGTCAGTCGAGCAGGCCAGGGAAAGGGAAAGCCCCAGGGCAACCAGTATTGTGCCCGGAGCGCGCCGCGCACGACCGGCCATGGAGCTCCAGCGCGAGGCACCAACCGATCCCGGGCAATTTTGCGGGTAATTCCCCGGGGCGCGCTTGCTATGAGAGAAAGGAACGGTATTTCGCATGGCTCCCCGGAAAACTCTCGGGGAACCTTAAATCGGTCGAATGACGACGGTGTTTCGGTTCTGTGCAATAATGCCACAGAATCGGTCGCTTGTGTTTATGTCGCCCGTGCATGACTTCCCCGCCTGATTGATACCCCGTGGCCGCCGTCGCGCAAGAAAAATGTCTGCGAGTTGTGACAAAAATAAATTGGCACCGCCTGTTAAAGTCCTTAGACCGGGTGTTCGATTATGCCGAACCGTCTGCACTGCGAGCTTTTGGGCGTGTCTCCCGATGCGGCGCCCGGTGATGTAAAGAGCGCCTACCGTCGGCTGGTGCGCCGCCATCATCCCGATCGGTTCCCACCCGAACAAAGGCCGGTTCAGGAACGCCGCATGGTCGCCATCAATCTGGCGTACCGCGCACTTTTGCGCGAGTTGGAGAACAGCACGATAGCGCCGCCGACTCTGCCAACCGCCGCTGCGTGCGGTTCGGGCCCGGCAGAAGTCAGTGAGGCGAGCCGGGAACTGGGTCGGCATCGCGATCCCGCCTGGGTCTACTACAAGCAGGGGTTTCATCATTATAGTGCGGCCGCGGGCGGCATGCTCGCCCGGGGGCGCTATCTGAAACTGAGTCTGGACGAGCGCGGACTGAATCGGGCGGGCGAGGCCCTGCAGGGTTTTCACCGGGCCTACGGTTTTTTTCGGCGGGTAGCCGACGAACACCCCGAGAGTATCTGGGCGCCCGATTCCCAATACCGTATGTATCGCATCGAACGCTTCACTGCGATCTACCGGCGCATCCAGCGCAACCTGCGCGAGCGCCTGCAGGCCGAACAGCAACAAGCAGAGGCCCAGGCGCTATGATCAACCGTCTGATTGGCGCTCTGGGTTTGCCGCCGGCCGCGCCGCGCATTACCGACACCGCAGAGGTCAAGCGGCTCTACCAGCACTGGCGCATGCGCACGCTCTATTCGATGGTGATCGGCTATGCGATCTTCTACTTTTGTCGGAAGAACCTTTCGATAGCCAATCCGGTGATTCGCGAAGAGCTGGGCATGTCGGCCACCGAAATGGGCCTCGTGCTTGCCGTGCATTCGATCGTCTACGGAGTCTCGAAGTTTTTGAGCGGGATCGTCGCGGATCGGGCCAACGCGCGCTATTTCATGGCGATCGGACTTCTCGCTTCCGCAACACTCAATGTCTTTTTTGGATTGAGTTCGGTGCTCTGGTTTTTTGTGATCTTCTGGGCGCTGAACGGAGTGTTTCAGGCCAGTGGGGTTCCGCCCTGTAGCCGCATGCTCACGGCCTGGTTTTCAAAAAAGGAAAGCGGCCTTTACTGGGGACTCTGGAACGCTTCGCATCAGATCGGCGGTTTCGGGATCTCGGTCCTGGCCGGTTTTCTGACGGCGAACTACGGCTGGCGTTCCGCGTTTGTTGTGCCGGCGATTATTGCCGGCATCACTGCGCTGTTCTTGATGGAAAGGCTGCGCGATCGACCGGCTGCGCTGGGACTGCCACCGATCAACGAATATCGGGGCGAAGCGCCTTCTGAGAAATCAAAGGCCGATGACGCGGAGCTTTCTCTTTCGGACCTGTTGCTGCACCACGTGCTCAATAACCGGGTAGTGTGGCTGGTATGTTTTGCTAACTTCTTTGTTTACGTTGTGCGCATCGGTTTTCTGGATTGGGGTACCAGCTACCTGAGTGAACTGGGCGTCGAAGGTGACACAGCCGGCTGGATTGTCGGACTCTTCGAGATTACCGGACTGTTCGGGGCGTTGGCGGCCGGCCTGATCTCTGACCATTTGACCGGTGGACGACGCGGGCCGGTCTCCATGATCTACATGACCGGTCTCATCGGCACCCTGCTTCTGTTCTGGCTTTTCCCCGGGGCCGGCGTCTGGTATCTGGCGCTTCTGTTCGGGCTGGTCGGTGTGTTTGTCTACGGACCACAAATGCTGGTGGCGGTCGTCGCGGCGCAGGCCGTTCCGAAAGGCGCCGGGACGGCCGTGGGGCTGACCGGACTCTTTGGTTATCTGGGGGCTTTTGCCTGCAGTCTGATTACGGGCTATCTGCTCGACAATTTTGGCAAAGAAGCCGTCATTGAGTTTTATCTGGCGTCCGCCATCATCGGTACGCTGCTATTCGCCCTTACGCTGGGCAGCGAACGGAAATCCTGAGCTTGCGAGGTGGCCACCGTTCGCGCTGAGGCGATCGCGTGACCGAATATCGGGCGGCTGGATCGCGCGGCAGCTATTGCCCAAAAGCTTTCTCTGCGTTCTTTCCGTCTCTGCGCGAGATAATGTTACTTTGCGTGTTTGGGTGGGGCCGCAATCAGCGTAGCGCGCGCGGGTGCGCGACGGGGAACCGGTGCATTTTCCGCCTGAATCACTCTCGTGTGGGTTCTTCCTGACCTGGCTCAGGAGACTGAGGGTCGGTCAGTGGCCCGGTCGCTCCCGGTATCATTTCTTGCGCCGGCCGCTCAAAGTCACTTCGCTGCACCCTGACGAATTGCTGTTCGCGGTTCATATCAAAAGCGGAAGTCTGGCGGACATCGGCTCGCTCGGTCCTCGTGCGGCAGGGTGGTGCCCCGGACGGATCGGCCCTTTGCGCGTAGTAGGTTATGCGATTATACTGAATAGCGTGACACAAGTCTATGGCTGCGCCCGGTTCGACCGGCCCCAGCACCAGGTTGACCGAGAGCGCATGGGCGCGTTCGGTCGTGTAAGACACAACGACCTCAAGTTCTCCAGGGCTTGTTCGAAAACCCGTCGACTGATGAAGGTAATAGGAGAGATTACCCACTCTAATCTGTTCAGTGCAAAGCGACTCCTGGGGACGAAAGAGGACCACGGCAGAATCCGGCATGTCCGGTGTGACACCCACATGGGGTGCACCGCGGCCGCACGGGGGTACCTGACGAAAGCTCTGTGTACCGGGATTGGGGGCCGAATTCGCTCGGTATGTCGGGCAGCGTGGAAAGAGCAGGCCGACGACCAGCGGAACCACAAGGATCGCAATATTGGTCCAGACGTACTCCTGGCGTTGGTTCATGGGTCCTACCTTCCCTTCGGTTATCATCTGCATTGTAGCCGGGCTATAATGAGCGTCAATGGCCCGCTGCATAGAGCACGGCGGCGGACACGTACTGCAGGTAAGGCGCCTCAAAGGCCTCACGTGATGCTTCGTTTTCGTAAACGCGTGGCCACTGCGTACGTCCATCGTCGCCCGCAGATCGGCGCGGTACTTTTTCGCTTTCCAGATAGATAGCGTAGACTCCCTGGTAGTCCTCGATCAGTCTCCTGAACTGGAGGAGCGACGTGCCGGAGGCGCTTACGACTTCCAGGCGATCGACCACCTCCGTATATCTATACGCTGGTGCGAGGAATAACGTGAGGGCCGCCAGAATGGCGCTAAACGTCTGCATGCCTTCCGAAGTCTGTTGCAGGGTCGTCCGCACATTCTGAACGAGAATATCGTAGCCGGGTTCTGGACTCTCCGTCTGGACAACAACACACCGGCATAGCTCCTTGAGATGCTCGGTGAGGTCCGCGCCCAGAGCGGCCGAAAGGGCATCCTGCTGCCTGAGCTCGGGGGGGAGGACGACGGCGATCCGCAGTTGAGGCGTTTCCGCGGTCTGAGGCAGGACGGTGACCGGTTCCAACTGCGATGGATAATCGACCGTTACGTTGGAAATGCACGCCAGAAAAAGGCTCACGACTAGCCCGATAGATCGCATTTTGCTTCAAACTCTTCAAAATATTAGAAAAGAAGTGGAGCAGTCCCCAACTTCTGTCTCTGCCCGTCAATGGAAATCAGGTATGAACCCGACTTTTTTAGCTGTGACCCAACGCGCCTTTTCTCCGCGTTCTCTGCGCCTCTGCGTGAGGCAGTTTTCTTGCGGTTTCACTCGCTGCTACCGGTCGCGCTAAGTCCGACGGTTTGTTTTCACGCAGCGCCGCCGAGCCGCAGGGGAGGGGCGCCGTACCTACAGCACGTGACCGAATATCAGGCGGCCGGGTCACTCCGGGCGCTTTTGCCCAAAAACATTCTCTGCGGCGAAGTTGCGCCTCTGCGTGAGACGGCTTTTTTGCGGCTTCACTCCCCGTCATCGGTCGCCTGGAGTCCGCGGTTTGTTTTTTCACGCAAAGCCGCGGAGTCGCAGGGGAGGGAGCCCCTTAAATCGATCGCGTGACCGAAATCCCGGTGACTGGATCGCACCGCGGCTTTTCCCCAAAAACATTCTCTGCGTGCTCTGCGCCTCTGCGTGAGGCAGTTTTCTTGCGGTTTCACTCCCTGCCACCGGTCGCATGTGGCATTTGTCTCTGCGTGAGAGACGGAAAACCGGGTTGACGCACTATTCCTGTGTGCACTAGAATAGTGTGATGAAAAATGTCACCCTGAGCGCGGATGAACGCTTGATTCGACAGGCCCGGGAGCGGGCCCGGCGCGAAAAGAAAACCCTGAATGCGGTATTCCGGGAGTGGCTGGCCCGCTACGTCGACCAGGAGCCGGCCGCGAAGGGTTATTCGGAGCTGATGGAATCGCTACGGTACGCGCAACCCGGTCGTCGTTTCTCGAGAGAGGAAATGAATGCCAGGTAAGCGGTCCTTTCTGGATACGAACATTTTTGTATATTCCTTTGATCAATCCCAGCCCACAAAGAGAAAGCGGGCACAGGACCTGATCGCCTCGGCGCTGGCCGACCGAAACGGAATCATAAGCTATCAGGTCGTGCAGGAGTTTCTAAACGTAGCAACTTCCAAATTCAAGAGGCCGCTGTCCACCCAGGACGCCCGTTCCTATCTCGACCGGGTCCTCAATCCACTCTGCGAGGTCTATCCGGACTCTGTCTTCTTCGCAACGGCTCTTTCCCTGCGCGAGGAAAGCGGCTATGCGTTCTACGATTCGTTGATTCTGGCGGCTGCGCTGGCGGGTGGCTGCGATCGCCTGCTCACCGAGGACCTTCACGATGGTCAGACGGTCCGGGGTGTTTTGATCCAGAATCCATTCCCAAAACGCCGCCAATCACGCTGAGGAGTTCCTTTTCCCGCTTCGGCCAGGTTCGGTTCCGCTACTTCTCAACGTATTGCGCGGGCCGGACCTCTAAGCCAGCGTTCGCACCGTCTGCCCGGTCTTTCGCGCAGAGCCGCTGAGTCGCAAGGGAGGGAGCGCCGTAATTACAGCGCTGACCGGATATCCGGCGACCGCGTTACTGCGGGCGCTTTTCCCCAAATGCTTTCTCTGCGGCGAAGTCGCGCCTCTGCGTGAGGCAGCTATTTGCGGCTTCACTCCTGCGAGCGGCTCTACGGCGTATCAGATGACATGGAAGACTGACAGCAAGGAAGCCGTCAGAAAAGTGAATACAATCAAGTAACACGGCATGGTCACAAGACTGACCCGTTTCGTGTTCATTTTGGATACACGTTTGCCGAGCAGCACCGGATAGATGGCCCTCAGTGCGATGTAAAGCCCGCCCAGGACTGTGGCATAGAATGTCGATACGGTCACGGAAAAGAGCCAGAGTGAAACCAGGAAAGGAACCATTTGCTCCTGCGTATTCGTCACCACGCGATCGACCGCGAGCATTTCTTCATCTTGCCCGAAATACCGGTCGAATATCTGCCCTCGGGCCTCGTATTCTCTTGCCAGGCGCGCCTTCGTGCCACGTTGCCTGACCAGCAGCAAATAGTACCAAAAGAATAAATACGCGCACGTAACAGCAATCGGTCCGGCAAACTGTGACAGGTCACCCATGAGCAAAGGGCCTCCAATGGCGCCATTTTTCAGAGAAGCAGCGATTTTCGCAACGCATACTCCGGGCAAGACTCATCGCTTTGCGCGCGGCCTTTTTTGTACCGGTCACACTCACTGCCATCGGTCGCTTAGAGTCCGCCGTTTTGT
>JACKOY010000011.1 GCA_024233935.1 Spirochaetales bacterium
GCGAGACCGGTAGAGGGCGTCCAGGCGATCGACATCCACGGCTTTCCGGGCGGTGCGCGGGCCGGTGTCTTTTTTCACGAGATTCTCGAGAACCTCAATTTCCAGGCAACCTCTTCAGAAATCGATGAGCTGGTTCGAGAAGCACTGATCAGCTATCGTTACGAACTGGCCTTTCAGAGACCGATTGTCGACCAGATAGAACGTCTGCTTCAGGTTCGCTTGCCCCAAAGCTCGTTCTGCCTGAAGGAGGTCCCTCGAGATGCCCGAAGAAGCGAGATGGAGTTTTACTTTCCGCTGACGCGGGGCTGCGATGCGGGTCCGCCATCGCTCCTGCCCCAGGCGCTGAAATGGATGGAAGAAGAAAACATCTGGGGCGAAATGGGTGGTCACCTGCGTGGCTTCATCGACCTGGTCATGCAACACGAAGGCCGTTACTACATCGTGGACTGGAAGTCAAACTGGCTCGGCCCCACGCAAAGCGATTATGGTGCGGACGCTCTGGACCGTGCCATGCAGCACTCGCACTATGAACTCCAGTACTATATTTACACCGATGCCGTGGAAAGATTACTGCGCCTGCGCCTCAAGGACTTCGACTACGAACGCCACTTCGGCGGCGTCTACTATGTCTTTTTGCGGGGAGTGAATGAATCGGGGGGTGGTGTTTTTTACGATCGTCCACGGCTGGCCGACCTGGAAGCGTTTCGGGCCGGTTACGCAGGGAAGCCCGCGGGATGATTGCCGCAACGGAAAGTCAACTTGCAGACCAGTTTGTGCGCCTTTGCGCACGACTGGGACTCCATGAAAGCCTGCATGGGGTCTGCCACGAGCTACTGGCAGGACTCGAGCAAGGACACGTTTGCCTGGACCTGGGCCGGGATCCGGAACGGCTGGCCGCTCTGGGGCCGTTGCTGCACGAGTCGAGCTTTGTGCTGTGCGGAAACGAGATTACCGGCAGGTCTGTCCGCCCCCTGGTGTTCTTCGAAGATCGACTGTATCTGTATCGCTACTTTCGCTACGAACAGGAACTGGCCGCCTTTGTGCGGGCGCGCCTGCAAAGAAAACCCGCTCGGCCCGATCCCGGGACGGTGGTCCAACTTCTGGACCGGTTGTTTCCGAAGGCGGCAGAGCCCACGGATCTTTTCAACTGGCGCGAGCAATCGATCGACCGTCAGCGCCTGGCGGCGGCCCTGGCTACAACCGGTTCTCTGCTCGTGATCAGTGGCGGGCCCGGCACCGGAAAAACCAGCACCGTCGCGCGCATCCTGAAATTGCTACGGGCCCAAAACCCGGAAAGCCGCGTCGCTCTGGCGGCGCCGACCGGCAAAGCAGCCCTACGGCTGCGCGAAAGCCTGAGTCGGATCGGGTCGGAGTCGGTGACAGAAGAGGTGAGCACGCTGCATCGGCTGCTCGGGCGCGGAAAAACCGGTCTGCGCTATCGGTACGATCGCGAGAACCCGCTGGCGGTCGACTGGCTGGTCGTCGATGAAGCGTCGATGATTGATTTGCCACTGCTGCACGCGACTTTCGCAGCCCTGCCTGAAGCAGCCGGGATCATCCTGCTCGGTGACCACCACCAGCTGGCCTCGGTCGAAGCCGGGGCGGTGCTCGGGGAACTCTGCGCGGACGGTATGGGCTTTCATGCCAATTTTGCCCGGGAATTGATGGAACTTTATGGCGCCCCGGCGGCAGTCGATGAACTCCCCTTATTGGGAAAAGATGAGCGCCGCACTCTTCCGGACGCGCTCGTGGTGCTCGAAAAAAACTATCGCATTGATTCCGGGAGCCAGAGCCTCGCCGGCCTTGCGATGGCGGTGCGTGACGGTCACGGCCGACGCGCCCTGGAGCTCTTGAAAAGCAGCGGTTCCGGAAGAGGGCAGGCCGGCATACGCCTGGTAGGAAACGACCAACAGGGCCGCGAAGAGTTGGAGCAGATCTTAGAAGCGGTCTGCGCCCCATTTATGGCCGCCCGGACTGCACCTGAAGCGCTCCAGGCTCTGGGCAAGACCCAGATACTTTGCGATATGAATCACGGACCGCTTGGCGCGCGACGCTTCAATGAGATCGCCCGCGGGCGCCTGATAGGCCCAAGGGCCGCTTTTCAGTCCGACCTGCCCCGGGGAACACCCATCATGATTCGGCGAAATGATTACGAATTGGGACTGTTCAATGGCGATACCGGCGTCGTATTTTTCGATGATGACGGTGCTCCGCCGGCCGCCTTTTTTCGGGAAAGCACCGAAGATGCGGTGCGCCGGGTACCGCTCGCGTTGCTTCCGGCCTTCGAAGCGGCCTTCGCAATGACCGTGCACAAAAGCCAGGGCAGTGAATTCGACGATGTGATTTTGATTCTGTCGGGCAAGAACGAAGCTCTGGCCACACGCGAACTGGTTTATACAGCCATCACCCGCGCCCGGCGGTCGGTCACAATCTTTGCGGAGGAGAACAGTTTGCGAAACGCCATTGAACGTCAAACCCGCCGCCAGATGGGGCTTGCAAACATGCTGCGAAACGAGCAGCCTGTAGTCCACTGAGGGCGGATCTTTTCGCAAAAACCGCGCAACAAATCGCAGTCCGGCGACCTCTTCGGGGTATGAAAGCCTATCGAAGTCGTACAGAAGCCAGACACCCCCGAAATCCGCCCTGCCGCTTTCTGGTGCCCGATCGCTGGAAGCCGTTGCTCGACCGGCACCTGAAACAACAAAATACGAGCATGCGTCGCTACCTCAAGCGCCTCCTCCGCATGGCCCGCCAGAATCCCCGCAGTTTACCGTGCAAAAAGCGCATCACCACCAGATACCAGCCCTCGAAACAGAGTCTCCAAAAGGTCAATTTTCGGCCGGAGGGTCGGGACTGGGGCGAGTTCAAGACGATCGCCCGGGGCTGCGGTGTGTCCATGTGCCGCCTTTTCGTGCACCTGATGTTGCAGGACAAGGACCACCTTAAAATTCGGGATGCAGTTGCGACCTCGATTAGGGCTGCACTGAGAGAAATCGTGCGGTTTCCGGGCAAAAAGGTCGTTCGCATCCTGCATATCCGGCAAAAACCGCCTGATCGGACGCTCGATACCCGGCCCTGATCAACAAACCTGCCTGACCCCAAAACCATCCGGGCCGGAGGCCTGCGCTCATGCTGGCAGCGTCTTCGCGCCAGGGATTGTAGCGGTGGCCGCAGGCCAGTCTCGCCCTGCGAGACCGTAGCCGCGCAAAGCCCGACGCCAGCCCGGCTGGCGGGGCGCCCAACAAAAAAACGCCCGGCCTTTTGACCGGGCGTTTTGCGCTTCTTCTAAGAGAAGTAAAATCAGGCGCGTTCGATCATCATCGCGCCGGCCACTCCGCCGTGGGCGCAGGCAGTAATGAGTACCCGATTCACGTCCTTGTGATCTTTGAGCACCATCGCCGCATTGGCCATGAGTCGGATTCCGGTGGCGCCAAAGGGATGACCGATCGCGATGGAACCGCCATATGCATTGATCCGGCCTTCGTCGAATTTCTTTTCCCAGTCCAGGCCGGTTCTTTTTTTGATCTCTTCCAGCGCGCCAATCGCGGTCGCCGCGAAAGCCTCATGGATCTCGATCTGATCCACGTCGTCGATCTTGAGGCCCAGGTCTTCGATCAGCGCGAGGCTCGCCTCGGCCTGACCAATGCCCATATTGTTTGGATCAACACCTTTCATGCGATAGCCACTCAAATAGGCATCGATCTGAAGACCCAATTTTTTCGCCTTGGACTCACTGGTCACGATCATACCGGCGGCGCCGTCGGAACGCGGGCAGGCGTTAAAAATCGTGACTGTCGGCCCGTGACTTTTCTGAAGCGATTTTGCGTACTTCTTTTTGAAGTCCTCGAATTTCATGACCGGATTGTCAAACAAGAGCATGGCTTTTTCCATGCGGCCGGGATTCTCCACGATACCCTTACGGAGCAGCACCGCCTCGTCGTCCTGCAGGGTTTCTCCCTGGTCGTCTTTGACCGGAATCATGTATGGGCGATACTTGCCCTCTTGAGTCGCGTTGTAGGCGCGCTTAAAGCTTTCGTAGGCGAGTTTGTCGGAAATCTCGCGGGTCAGGTTGTAATTCTGCGCCACAATTTCAGCTGTGACATGCATTCCGTAGCTGGTCTCGCCATCGCCGAGCCCGTCTTCCAGCGTATCACGCACTTCCACACCATCCGGTAGATCATCGGGCAACAGCTTCTTCAGTTTATCAAGACTGGCCGTCTTCTTGTTCGTGCGCGCGTTCTTTACCGTGAACGGCATAGAAGATTGCGATTCTTCACCGATCACCAGATATAATTCCCCTTCTCCGACATTAATGCGACGGGCCGCATCAGCGGCGGCTTCCATGGCTGACACGCAGTTGTTGTTTACGGTCAGTGCCGGCGTTTCGTCCGGCAAACCGAGCAGATTCGTAATGATGCGGGCCGAGTTCGGTGCTTGCGGGAAACCCTCGCCTACGATGACGCCATCAATCTCTTTCTTGTCGAGTTTCGTGCGCGCGAGAATATCCTCGGCCACCATGAGGCCCAGCTTCTCCGCCGGATAGTGTCCCAGCGCCTTGGCGATCTGGGCAAAAGGAGTTCTACGAATGGAACATAATGCAACGCGTTCTTTCAGCTTCATAGTGACAGCCTGACTCTGTGCAACCGGGGGTCAACAGAGAATCGTTATCCGACTGCGACCGGACAATCCGAAAGCACACAAAAGCCGCTGCAGAAAAGCGGCGCCGCCGTGTAACCGTCTTAGCCTTCGGACGTCAGCCCGATAGCGTCTCCCCCCGGGCCAAACTCAAGCAGGGAGCCGGGGAGTTTTCAAACAACAACCGGCGATTTCCATCCGGCCGGTTTCATCATGTATGTGGGCACGTCGGTCCGCTCAATAATCTTCTCTGCAGTTGTGCCGAGCAATAGTCCGGCCACCCGTGGCAGTGAAATCCCGGCAATGATCATCAGGTCGATCCGTTCGGACACCACGACCTCTGGCGCCACCCGGCCGATCCAATCCGTCTTCAAAATGACCTGCCACTTTTCTCGATCGGCGCCCAGCAGTTTGTCGATGTTCACCTGCGCCTTTTCGGTCACATCAGCATGATACTTACGAACCGCCTCGTCCGGGTTGGGTTCATGATGGACGGCGATATCGAGCGGAAACTGCAAACAGTGCAGCAAAACACGTTCGGCCCCGGTTTCTTTGTGGATCGCGTTGGCCATGGAAACCAGTTCGGCGCTCACCGGCGTGAAATCGACCGGGACCAGAATTCGTTCCAATTTTTCAGGAACATGATCGCCAACCCTCAACACCGGCACCGGTGATTTGCGAATGAGCCGTCCGGCGGTCGTCCCGTGCAACATGCGACCGATCAGTCCGACATCATGCACCTGAGAGCCCACGATGATGAGCTCAGCGCCCCAGTGCACTGCCTCCTGGATGATTGTAAACCAGGGACGACCGAACCGCAACGCACTGGAAACCGCCACGCGACCGTGGCCGGCCTGGAGGTCGTGTAAGGCCGCAAGCACAGCCCCTCGCTCCGTCTCCAGTTTTTTTACGGTTGGATGCTCCAGGTTATCTTCATCCCACTCGACCGCATGAAAGAATCGCACTTCGGAGCCGGCCATCTGGCCCAGACGCATAGCGTAACTGGCAATCGAGCGATCGCGTTCGCTGATTACGGTCTCATTCTTTGCGCCGGCGCCAAGGGCCACGCAGACCAGAATCTTACGGGGCAGATTGCGTTGTTGGGTAGATGCCATTCACTCGTCCTGTATGGGGCGCTGTATTTTCCGAAGCGAAAGCAAGAAGACCCCATACCCGGGCCCCTGTAAATGATTTTTGTCATCAGAGCGGCGACCGGCGGAGGACCCTTCAATAAGGGTTGTCGGGACTTCGTGCGGTGCGGCAACATGTCCGTGGTCCCATGAACCGCGCGGCAAGTACCCCGTAGCGTGGCCGCCCGCCCCCGATGAAAACCGGCCGCACAGGAAAAAGACGCGAACCCCTTGTTGTCGGCTGGCGCGAGTGGGTCGGTCTGCCCGACCTGGGCATTGAACGCATTAAGGCCAAGATGGACACCGGGGCCCGCACTTCCGCGCTCCATGTGGAGGGTCTCCAATTCAAAGAAGTCAGCGGGCTAACGATCGTGAGTTTTCGGGTGCTGCCCATCCAGCGCCGGAAGCAGCCGCAGATCTCCTGCGAAGCCCGCCTGCTCGACCGACGCACAATAAAAAGTTCTTCCGGTCACGCAGCCCTGCGGCCGATTATCCGCACGAGCCTGAAATTGGGCCCGGAAATCCTGGAAATTGAGTTGTCGCTGGTAAGCCGCGACCAGATGGGTTTTCGTCTCCTGATCGGCCGTCAGGCTATGCATCGCCCCTTTTTGGTCGATCCGACCCGATCTTACCAGCTGGCCTGACCTCAACGTTTACGCTGGAGCGCACTTCTCATGACACAACTTCGCATTGCGGTATTGTCCCAAAACCCGGAGCTATACTCAACCCGGCGTATCGTCGAGGCCTGCCGCGCCCGAAATCACGACCCGATCGTAATAGATCCGCTACGCTGTTACATGAACATCACCTCCCACCAGCCGCGCATCTACTACCGCGAAAAGGCCCTTGATGATTTTGACGCGACCATACCCCGTATCGGCGCTTCGGTCACTTTCTACGGCTGCGCAGTGCTGCGGCAGTTCGAAATGATGGGCGTCTACTCACTGAACGAATCCGTGGCGATCACCCGCTCCCGGGACAAGCTCCGCTCTCTGCAGTTACTGTCCAAAAAAGGAATCGGCCTTCCAATCACCGGCTTTGCTAACTCCACAAAAATGACCGACAATCTAATCGATCTGGTGGGCGGCCCTCCGCTGGTGATCAAACTTCTGGAGGGCACTCAGGGGGTGGGCGTGGTGCTCGCCGAAACCCGCAAAGCGGCCGAGAGCGTGATTGAGGCTTTTCGGGGCCTGAAGGCCAACTTCATGGTCCAGGAGTTCATCAAAGAAGCGGCCGGCGCCGACATCCGGTGCTTCGTCATAGGCGACAAAGTCGTCGCTTCGATGAAGCGCCAGGCGCCGGATGGTGAGTTTCGTTCCAACCTGCACCGCGGGGGCAGCGCTTCGGTCATCAAGATCACGCCCGAGGAGCGCAGCACCGCAGTGCGCGCCGCTCGCGTCATGGGACTGAACGTTGCGGGTGTGGACATCCTGCGTGGATCTCACGGTCCGCTGGTCATGGAGGTCAACTCCTCCCCCGGTCTCGAGGGCATCGAAAACGCAACCGGCAAAGACGTGGCCGGCCTGATGGTGCACTTCATTGAAAAGAATGCGAAGCCGGGCAAGACACGCACCCGCGGCCGCGGCTGAACCATGAGCAAAACGATTTTCAGGATCGGTCACGAGGAGGTCGGGCCCGGCGAGTCGCGCATTGTGCAGCTACGCGTGGCGCGTCTCTATGATCACACTGAAATGAGACTGCCGGTGAAAGTCGTGCGCGGACGCAAAGACGGACCGCGTCTTTTTGTTTCGGCCGCATTGCATGGAGATGAGATCAACGGCACCGAAATTATTCGGCGCCTCCTGCGCCATACGGCCCTCAAAAAGCTACGGGGCACGCTGCTGGCGGTACCGGTCGTTAATGTGTTCGGCTTCAACAATCAGTCGCGATACCTCCCGGACCGGCGCGACCTGAATCGTTCTTTCCCGGGTTCCATACGTGGTTCGCTTACGGCGCGCCTGGCGCATATTTTCTTGCGGGAGATCGTCGAGCAATCCACCCACGGAATCGACCTGCACACCGGGGCGATCCATCGCACCAATCTACCGCAGATCCGCGCGAGCCTGACCCATCCGGAAACCGCTCAGCTCGCCCCGCAGTTCCCGGTTCCGGTCATCCTGAATTCCACCGCCCCCGACGGCTCCCTGCGTAAGGCCGCTCTGGATCGAAACATCCCGTATCTGTTGTTTGAGGGCGGCGAAGCATTGCGCTTTGACGAAGTCAGCATTCGGAGCGCCCTGGCAGGAATCGTGCAGGTCATGCGCGCCATCGGCATGCTGCCCGAGCGTCGACGACCCGGCCGCCGCATGCTCAAGCCGGCCATCGCGCTTTCCAGCCAATGGATCCGCGCGCCGCAGAGCGGTTTGCTTCGCATGAAAAAGGGATTGGGAGACCATGTCGAGAGCGGAGAGGTGCTCGGCCAGATTTCCGATCCGTTTGAAGAACGCACAGTCAGCGTCCGGGCGAAAGAAACCGGCATCATCATTGGCCACGGTCAGATCCCTCTGGTCAGTCGCGGGGACGCCCTGTTCCATGTGGCGACCTTTCGGGATCTTTCGACGGTGCGGGACAACCTGGATCAACTGGACGATCTGTATGCGGCCCCGCCACCGGAACCGGAGGCGGACTGAATGGCCAACCAGACGCTGTTTTTTTGCACGCGCCTGAATCCCGATTGCACCAGAGAGCAGCCCCAACAGTCTTGATGCTCATCGGCCGGTCGCTGGCGTGCAAACCGTTCTGCAACAGATCTCCCGCTTGCTGGAGCGTATGACCGGTCTTCCCGAGGGCCTGCGCGACGACCTCTTGCGTACGCTTGGCCTGTTGCTCCTCGTCTGGCTGATTCGCTTTTTCATCCTGAAAGTTGCCCTGCGTCGGAACCTGGAACCAACCCAGCGCTACCAGTGGGTCCGCATCAGTCTCTATGTTGCCGTCAGTTTTTTCATTCTGGGATGTGGACTGATCTGGATCCAGGGCATCGACCCCCTGCTCACCTACCTGGGTCTGCTTTCGGCCGGCCTGGCCATCGCTTTACAGGATCTACTTAAGAACCTGGCCGGCTGGCTGTTTATTATCATTCGCCGGCCTTTCTCCCTCGGAGACCGCGTACAGATCGGCAACCACGCCGGAGATGTGATCGACATTCGCATTTTTCAATTTACGCTGCTCGAGGTGGGTAATTGGGTACAGGCCGATCAGAGCACGGGACGCATGATTCACATTCCCAATTCGCGCGTGTTCACGGAAGCGCAATCCAACTACTACCAGGGCTTTTCATACGTCTGGAGTGAGTTGCCGGTCCTGGTTACCTTTGAAAGCGATTGGAAGCGGGCAAAACGCATTCTGCGCGAGGTCGCCGAACGCCACGCCACTCATCTCAGCGAAGCGGCCGCCCGGCGCGTGCGTGAAGCTTCCAGTCACTATATGATTTTTTACAACGTGCTTACGCCGACTGTCTACACCTCGGTCGAGGCAAGCGGCGTGCTTTTGACCATGCGCTACCTGACCGAACCACGAAGGCGGCGTCTCGTCGACGAACAAATGTGGGAATCGGTTCTGGAGGAGTTCGGCGCCGAGCCGAACATTGATTTTGCATACCCGACCCAGCGCTTCTTCAATCACAGCACTGAAGGCAAAACAACAAAGTCCGATCCGAAGCCGTAATCGCATGTCCCGGCCTCCGCGACGCACAATCAGGCCGAGAAGCCGCAGCTTTGCAGAGACCAGACGCCTGAGGCGACGAAGTCTGTTTCTCCGGTACGGCCTCGCCTTAGTCTTGCTGCCCGGATGCAGCAGCCTGCCCGATCGCGTTTTCGAACCGGCCTTCCGTTCCTTTCGTTCTGCAATGGCGCTCGTCCCGGCCGGGCGCTTTGAGATGGGCAGTTTGCAAGGACGGGCCGATGAGCGTCCGCTCCGCACCGTGTGGGTGGACGCCTTCTATATGGACGAAACACCGATCACGTACGCGCAATTTGAAGCCTACATTGATGCCGGGGCAGCGCGGCCTCCGTACTATCACTACGAATCCTACAACCGTCCAGAGCAACCCGTGACCGGGATCAGCTGGGTGGAAGCAGCCTGCTTCCTGAACTGGCAGAGCCGACGCGAAGCACGATCGCCGGTCTATGACTTTGCGAACGCACCCCTCGATGACTACGGTTACCCTGTTCCCCGCATAAGATACAATGCCAGCGGATATCGCCTGCCAACCGAGGCCGAATTTGAGCGCGCGGCACGCGGATCGTCCGGCCAGCTTCGCTATCCCTGGGGCGACGCGTTCTCCTCCGAACTTGCCAACTACGACATGGCCCACGGTTTCACCGAAGGCGAAGGGCGCTGGTGGAGACTGGCGCCCGTCCGCGAGCAATTTCAGAACGATTTCGGACTGTATGGTCTGGCCGGGAATGTCTGGGAGTGGACCAACGATATCTACGAGCCGCATTACGACGAGAGCGCGGAAATGAATCCCCGCGGCCCCGGCGTGGGTTCCGCGCGGACCATGCGCGGCGGTTCCTGGGGCAGTCCCCACCCGAACGATTTGCGCGTGAGCCGCCGGGCGCGGGCCGCCGCGGGCCACTACAACTACGACATTGGATTTCGTGCGGTTTTACCGGCCCGCTTTGCGAACCTGCCGGCCGACCCTGACCATCGCGTAGCGGCCGATCCGGAATGTGGCCGCGCGCGCCCCGCTCCGCGATCATTCCCCACCCGCGCGCAGTTCATCAATCGTCTGGCCCGCTATCTGGAAGACTTCTTTTCAGAGTCGATTTATTTCAACGAACCGGTCGACCAGCAGGCGCCGCTCAGTGCGCACGAATTGGCCCGCATCATCGTTGACGTTTCCGAATCCCACGGTGTGAATCCACTCTTTCTGGTCGGCGTCATGAAATCGGAGAGTGGCTTTGGAACCGTGTCTTATCCGCGTTGGTTCAACAACCCCATGGCCTTTCACTGGGCCAACTGGAAAATGGCCTATGGCGCCCCGCGCTATGACGGCAACCGGAACTTCAACCGACGCTTCGCCCAACTGGACGATGGCTTTGCCGTTTTTTCCCGTGGGCTCAACCAGGCTTTCTATCGGGCAGCCGCGCGCCGCAGTTTCTATGATTTCCACATCATTTACGTCGGCGGAGAGGCGCTGGAATGGATGAACGGTGTGGGTCGCGTCTACCGGGACGTCATCGGCATAAACCCGGTAGCGGGTCACCAGCCGGCGTTCGAGTATATTTACGGTCAGCCGTACGGGCAGGCAGGACCCTGAAACTTCCGGCCCGCCGTCGCCGGTACGGACCAACACACGGGGCTCAGTCAGACCATTCACTCCAAACGAATTTGGCATGACATACACCGCGCAGTCGAGCCACTTCGTCATGCGTGTTTCTGTGTTTCACTTTCTGCCTGCGCTGACCGTGTTGATTTCGTTGCACTGCGCCAGCGCTGTGTCCGACGAGCCGGAAACGCGCCTGTCCCAGCCAATGGTTTGCGTGTATCGTCCGCTTACGCGCAATCGCCTGGCGGTGGAACGTGGCTGGGAAAATATTCCGGCCTGCGAAGACACGCTATCCAATGGCGGCCAGGCTCTTCGCAGTTGTGACCATGTGCGCTATCTGAACCCGGAGGCGGACCTGCGGGCGCACAGCTGCGCCGATTTGAACTATCGAACGCGCTGCATTGTCCCTCCCGGGCCTGCCTTCATGTGGATGCGCAGTGCAGCCGACTGTGAAATATACCGCCGGCGGGATTTATGGCGGGCCGCGTACTGACGTAGCTTGCTGACCTCCGATTCAGGGTGTAACGCCCCGCGATGTCCTATTCGGAAACCGGGGACGAACCCGCGACAAGGAACTGCGCCTGCTTCACAGCCTCTTCGAAGGACGACCGGATATAGGGCGCGCCGATCTGCTCGTAGAGCCCGGATTTTTTGAGAATTTCCTCGGGCTGCGGGTTTACCCCCGATAGAATCAGAGTTATGTCGGAACTCCGGCATTTCTTCCAGAATTCACCCAGCGCATGGATTCCGGTCGCGTCGATCAAAGGTACGTGTCGTAGCCGCAAAATTCGCACCCGTGGTTTTTTTTCAATCAGGCGTGCCGCCTCTTCAAACTTATGCGAAAGGCCAAAAAAGAACGGCCCGTTGATTTCATAGACTTCAACCCCCGGCGGCAGGGACACGCGATTGCGTTCGTGGAGTTCCTCCAGGTCGTCGGACCACTCGTCTTTCATCACCCGCACTTCCGCTACTTTGACAACCCGTCGAATAAAGAGCAGCGCGGCCAGAACGATACCGGCCTCAATCGCAATCGTTAGATCCACAAAAACTGTAAGTAGAAAGGTGACCAGCAGTACCGCAACGTCGCTGCGTGGGCTTCCGAACAACATCCGGAACGATCGCCACTCGCTCATGTTATACGAGACAACCACCAGAATCCCGGCCAGGCAACACAGCGGAATGTGTTGTGCGAGTCCGCCCAGAAACAGCATGATCAGAAGCAACACCACTGAATGTGCGATGCCCGCAATGGGTGTTTGCGCCCCATTTTTTATGTTGGTTGCGGTGCGCGCGATGGCGCCGGTAGCGGGAATGCCGCCGAACAGCGGGGTTACGATATTTGCAATGCCCTGGGCGTTTAGTTCCGCGTTCGGGCGGTGGGTAAAGCCGGTCATGCCATCGGCCACGACCGCCGAGAGCAAAGATTCAACCGCGCCCAAAACTGCGATGGTGAAGGCCGGCGAAAAAAGCTCCTGCAGGCGTGCGAAATCCAGTTCAGGCAGGCGGGGTGCGGGGATCGTGGCGCTGATAGCCCCAAAGCGGTCACCAATCGTCTCGACCGGCAGGTCCAGGAAATATGCCAGCACGCTCACAAGCACAAGCGCAATCAGGGAACCGGGCAGGCGACGGTCGACGAATCTCCATCCGGCAGTGATGACGATGGTGGCAAGACCGAGTACAAGAGCTGTGCCGTTCAAACTGGAGATGCTTCTTGCGTAGGCGACGATCTTGAGATGAAACTCGGCAGGCAGCGGACCGGTACGCAGGCCGGCAAGGTCTCCAATCTGTGAGGCGAAGATGATCACCGCGATGCCGCTCGTGAAACCGACCACCAGCGGATGCGGAATATAGCGTATGACCGAACCGAACCGGCAGACACCCATGAGAACCAGCAATACCCCCGCCATCATGGTTGCGATCAACAGGCCATCGACCCCGTGATCCTGAACGACGCCGTACACAATCACGACGTACGCGCCGGTTGGTCCGCCAATCTGAACCCGACTGCCTCCGAGAGCGGAAATCAGAAAGCCGGCAAAGATCGCCGTCACGAAACCCCGATCGGGCGTTACCCCGGAGGCGATGGCAAAGGCAATGGCCAGGGGCAGAGCGACCACACCCACAATGGACCCGGCCACAAGATCCTGTCCGAGCTTCTTCAGGGTATAGCCGCGCAGGGCGGTCAGGAGTTTGGGCGTAAACTCGTGCACGCGCCAATGCCGGGCCGGGCCTTCGGCTTTACAATGATCTTTATGTCAGAGCTGGTCCGGCTTCGTCGGCCCCGGGGAGGCACCGCGCGCCCGGCCGAACCGGGCCCGGTCGAACGGGCTCGCCCACCAAGGTTTTTCGGTGGCCCTGGAAGGGCGCAGCCGCCAATGATACCCTGAAATCGTATGAGTGGCGACGAGCTCGTCAAATTTGAAATGACCGAAGAGGTCATCGACGGCTTCCGGCAGAAGCGTCAGATACCCGCGCACTTTTATAACAACCGCGGCCAGATCCTCATCTATCAGAAAGACGATATCACCGAGCATGAGATTGAATCACTGCTCAAATTCACGAAGCAGGGCATCTATTATCGTGCCTCCGACGCCGAACGGCTCGGCATCAAAGCCCGTGAAATACCCGAAGGCCTTTCCGACACGGTCGTTTTGCATGAGACGATGGTCGAGGATCTCTGCAACGACACGGTCTCGATCTACGAAAACCTGAAGGAATCTTCGCTGACCTCGTTGCACATGAAAAAGATGCGAACGCGCATCGACGGGCTCTTCGAGTCGTTTGAAAAACAACCCGACGCCCTGATCGGACTTATTGACGTGCTCGATCTGATGAAAGGTGTTCCGCAACATGAAGTGCAAATTGCAGTGAAGCGCACTGTAATAGCGATGGCGATGAAAACCCGCGGCATGCAGGCCCAGTCTTACAAAGATGCACATACTCTGCACGATATCAGCACTGTACTCATGATGAGCGCTTTGTTTTGTGATATCGGTTTTGCCAAAATGAATATTCCGCGCGGTCAGGGGATCAGCCCCAAACAATTTCTTTATATTCGTCAACACCCGCTGATGTCGTATCTGATGATGGCGCACGTCGACACCGACCCTCGCGTAAAGCGCAACATTCTATGTCAGCACCGTCCGCTGCGTGAAGGGGTCACCGGCAACAACTTCCCGCCCCTGGGCTGGCTTACCGAACAGATCAAAGGCTATATTCAACGCTACTCCTCGGATGAAAAGAAGCAGGCCATTGTCGCCGACATGCAACAACAGCTGGAAATGCTGGCCGTAGAAATGCCTTACGATGAAGACGCCAACATTCTTGCACTGGCGTCGGAATTCGCATCGCTGATTACACCGGTGCCCTGGCGTGAAGCGATCTCACCGCAGCAGGCGGTAAAGATGATCATCAACAACTCGTTTTTTACGTACACCGATCGTATTGTCCGCGAATTCCTCGACTACGTGGCGATCAGTCTGTGCGATAACCAGCAAATTCTGGAAGGCGGTGATTTCCTGGTTCTGGCGGTGCGGCCCGCCGACCACAAGATCTATTTTGAAGCCTGCCGTATCAACTACGTCGACCGCTATCAGAGTCGACCAACCGTTCAGCGCATCGCCAGCGTTACGCCGGTCATCGAGAAGATCCCAAGGCTGGGGATCAAAGGCTTCACGAATATTCGCAAGGCCCGGGCCGCCCATTACGACCTGGCCCGCGATTCCTCGCGTAATATTGTTTTCGTTGTAGATGAGAAAAGCGATCCGAAAAGCTACGCAGCTCTCCAGGAAATGGCCGGTCCCTGGCCTTAGCGTTACTCTATACCGAGTTCTTTCATGCGGTAGAGCAAGGCACCGCGCTTCAAGCCCAGTCGCTGGGCCGCATGCGTGCGGTTACCGTCCGTCTGTCGTAACGCTTCTTCGATTACGCGGCGGGTGTACTGGTCAATCATCTCCCGGAGAGTGAGACCCGCATACTCGCTACCCGGGCTGGCTTGCGTTTCGTTCAGCCGGGTTCCAGAGCTTCGGATGGAGGCCGGCAGGTCTCCCGGCCTTAATTCTTCTGCTTCAGCCAGGGCGCCGGCCCGGATCACAAAATTTTCGAGTTCCCGAACGTTTCCCGGCCATTGGTAACGCACAAGCGCCTGCAACGCGGCCGGTGCAATGCGCTCAAGACGACCGGAGAATTGGTCACGTGCTTCTTTCAAAAAATGCTCCAGCAGGGCCGGTATGTCTTCGGCCCGCTCACGGAGCGCGGGCACATGCACTGCGAACACGTTGATGCGATAATACAGATCTTCGCGAAAGGCGCCTTCCCGGATCATTAGCTCCAGATTCCGGTGCGTCGCAAAAACGAATCGACAGGCAACATCAAGGGTATCGTCCGAGCCGACCGGCGAGTATTTGCGCTCCTGCAATACGCGCAAAAGACGACCCTGCATTTCGAGCGGAATTTCGCCAATTTCGTCCAGAAACAGAGTGCCGCCACCCGCCTCTCGAATTCGGCCGCTGCGATTCTGCCGGGCATCGGTAAACGCGCCGCGCACGTGGCCGTAGAGTTCGTCTTCCCAGAGATTCTCAGGAACCGAAGCGCAATTGATGGCAACAAATGGCTCGCTGGCTACGCTCGAACTGCGATGCAGCAAACGCGCGATTAATTCTTTTCCGGTTCCGGTCTCGCCGGTTATCAAAACGGGACCGGGACGCGAGGCGAACTTCTCGACATCGACCAGGCAGCGCTCCATGCGTGCGCTTCGATACAATATGGATTTTCCCGTGACCGGCTTTACTTTGATGCGACCGGAACTGATCAGATCGGTCAGTCGGTCCAGATCTTGTTGGCTCTCGTCGGCCATAAATTCGGCCCGATCTATTTTGAGTCGATAACCAAGCAGGATTCCAATGTTCAACCGTAGCGCATCAAGAAACTCGATTTCCTGCTCGAAGTACGGCAGGTCGTCTTCTTTTGCGGCCAGAGCGATCAACCCGCAAAGCCGCGCTCCGTAGACAAGCGGCATTAGAACCTGGAAGCCAGCGGATCTCAAAGTGGCGATGGATTCACCAAGAACGGAAAGAATTCTACGATAGCGGGCGCTACCGGTGTTGGCCCCCTCGACCGGTTCTCCTTGCTCCAGGAGGATACTCCGGTCGAAGACCTTGAGGATCGGAAGGGGCAGGCGTTCCACCCGGAGTAGCCGATCGTAAAGCCGCCGGGCCGTCGGACCGAATTCCATTTCAGTTCGGTGACTCAGCACCCAGTATCGATGGGCATGGTCTGCCGCGATGAACACGCCCGCTCGAAAACGAACGGCGCGGCTCAGTACGGCAAAGATATCCGCCTGCACGCGACTCATGGGCGCGTCGTCGGGCGATTTTTCAAACAGCTCAATGATTACACTCTCGGCCGGCGGCAACCGACGAAACAACGCCCGATCAATGACCGGCAGAACCCGGCGCGCGAAGACCACGGCGGCCAGGAAGAACAGCGATAACGTTATCGCCAGCTCCCAGGAAAAGTCGGACACCTGTCGGTCCAGAATCCAGACCAGAAAGAAGAAATAGAACACAGTGCTGACCGCCACGCTGAGTATGAATCGCAATCCATAACGCAAGACGGCTGTACCCAGATCAAACATGCGATGATTCAGGATCGCGTAAGTCAAAAGACCCAAAAACACGATTACCAGGTCGATCCCCAGAAATAGGAACTTGTCGTTTCCGAGCAGGGGCAGCACAAAAGACAGGACAAACGCGCATAAGAAGCTGATCGTACTGCCGACAAGAAAAAGCCGCAGGTGCTGCCGCAATCGCGGATCATGTTCCCGGGAGAGCTTCCAGACCAGCGTGGCAAGTCCTGCCAGCACAAGCGCCGTTGCCCAACCGCTCGTGAGCACGTAGTAGTCCCCGTAGGTCGCGGTCGTGTAATCGGCCACGCGCCGGCGCCCCGAAATCCAGTCATGACTCAGGATAAGCGGACAAACCAGCAGAGTGATCAGAGACAAAGCCCCAAAGCGCACAGCGCGCGCCGGAAGTTGGGCCCTCGCGGGTAAACCGTCGCAGAGAAAGTAAGTCGTGATTGCCAGAAGCTGAATCGCGAACCCGGCCACCTGCCCGCTCCGGGTCGCGTCGCGGCCGGCCAGAGTCAGAAACTCGGAAAGGGCGTTGGCAACGAAATACGAAATGCTGCCGATCAAAAACACGACCAGCGCCCAGTGCCCCGTTCGCCGGGGCCGCTGCCAGAGCACGGCAATCAGCAGGGCAAAACTGAGACCCAGCGATATGGACCTCGTAACCAGAACCAGGTGGATCCATTGCATGGGGCCTTACACTCCGACCGGTATATGACGCTGTCAACGCAAAGCCTTGCACGTTTCGTGTCAGTTTTTCTGACAGTGTCCACAAAACCGACAGCGGCCGCGCACTTCATTGTGATCTAAATATCGATCCCTCAGCGAATCGGCGTCGAAGACGTTCCGCGGCATGCTCCTTGCATTGTCTTCACAGGCACGTTAGTGCGCGCGCGAAGCGTGAGGAGGCATCTCGTGAAGATGAGAACAGATTTGGGAGCGAGCATGGTGGCAGTGTTCAGCTTTGCAGTGATCGCCGGTTTCTCGGGGACAATGGCAACCGTCGCCTATAGCAGCGCCATTGAGTCACGGCGGAACCGCTCCATGGAAATTGAAAGACCGCAGATAGAACGTCAGCTGCGTTCCAGAGCACAAGAAGCCGCCGCAGAACTATCCGGCAGCGCCGAGAAGGATTTTCCAGATCGACTCGGTTACCGAAACAACGCGTGCAACTGGTACCGACAGACACGCTGGACGCGCACTTGTGAGTCCTACACACTCGTGATCCGACCCGACGGCGCGATCATACAACCAGATTGTTATTGCACAAGCACGCTGCTTCTGGAGGGGTCCGAACCGTCCACCCGGCAATCAGGAACCGTGTTTGAAGTGCGGGACATTTCCGGCCAGAGCTTCGTGGCAAGTTCAGCCTCCTTTTCCGCAGTTCATAACGGCGTCCGCCGGGAAGACTATGCTGCTGTCGCTCTCATTCAAGAGCAGGCCGCCTTCCAGCTACAGCACGAGGACGAACTACTGACCCGCGCACAGTACTTTGGAGGACTCCTGGTTTCGGCCCTGCTGGGTACGTTCGCCGCCTATTGGTCGTGGAAACGTGTCCGTCCAGAAGTCATTGAATCACAAACAAATAGAATATAGGGAGAATTAACATGAACGAAAAAGAGACAAACATGGTTCTGCTGCGAGAGTTACACAACAATATCTGGGGAATACTCAAACACCTGATGAAGTTCGACACGTTCGTTCTGATCCTGGTCGTGCTTTTTGACCTGGTGATGATACCAATCGCGTTCGGCCTGCGCACCACGGCCGGCGTCGAAGCATGCTTCGCTCTGGTGCTGGTCGTGGGCTTCGCGTTCAGTCTTCTGCTCTTGAACAACCGCCGCATTCAGCGTCAACAGGTCGACGCGCTCCGCGCCATGTACACCGATCTTGGGTTTGATCGTTACTATTCGGAAAAAACGACCGGCCTGTATTCGCGACGTTACGACCTTTTCGTGTTCTTGATATTGACCAGTTCGGTGGGCACACTCTTGATTACCTATTTCTGGATCATAAGCTGACAGGGCGCTGCGAAGCGTTCGATCGGGTTCTTCGATCGAACGCTCCGGCTTACGGGTTGGCCGGCGCAAAAAGCGGGCGAAAATCGCGATCCAGGATTTGCACGGTTTCGGAACCGTCTTCGTGCAGAGCGTGCATGATCGTGATCACGCCGGCCGGAAGCGGCAAAGTCTGCGGTGCCGTCCCTTCTAACGCAGAGAACCCGTTTCCAATCGAAGCCGAAACGAAAAACGTCGGGAAACTCCAGTGCCGGACTACGGAACCGCTGGTGCTGAAGTAGCGCGAACTGTCCACGGTTGGCGACTGCACGGTGGGGCTGTAGGCCGATTGTACGGCCGAAATCTCCGAAGCGTGGGGTGTGTCCGCACCCGCGGTGCTCGGAAACATGATACAATTGAGCGCGGAAGCGCCGCAGTCGGGCGCGGTGCCGGTTCCATCTCCGGTCGTATGCTGCAAGCCCAGACAGTGACCGATCTCGTGGGTGAACACGCTTTGCTTGTCCGCCGCCGACGCGGCCCCCGACTGATAGCTGTTTCGCATAAGGGCAGTCGTATCGAGAATGCGACCCGCCTGGCCCGCGGACGTCAGAATCCGCGTCCAGCAAACGCCGATCGTACTGCTGCTTTGCGCAAACACGCAACCCGAACCCTTCAGGGCGTCCGGGATGCCCACGGCAACGCAATCGTCCCCGCTGCTCGTAATCCAGTTGGGAGGGCTGAACTGAAAGGCCGTGCTGACACCGCGAGCGCCGCCCCGAAACGATGTGCCGAGGCCAATCTGCCAGGCATCCAGGCCGGTGGTGGCCCGGTTGATCAGGGTGGAATCGCCACCCAGCACCTGCACGGAAGAACTGAGTAAAGCCACGAGCGCCCCGCTCTGGTCAACGGACTCGTCTCCGGGCACCGCAAGCCGACAGTTCAGGAAAAACAACAGACCGACGCCGGGCAACACCAGGCGGAAGGCGCGACGGAACACCCCGGCCCATGCTGACAGCAGTCCTGAATTTACGTTCATAAAGCGGGGCCCGCAATCATAGTTCGCAACCGTAGTGGCTCTGGAAAGCCCGGCCTTCATCGTTAGAAAACAGACGGGGCCGCCTCGCGACCAGCACGCAAAAAGCAAACAACATGTCACAGAAGCCCGCGACTCCGAAGAGAAAGCACACATTCTCCCACGGCACGCCGCACCAGCACGCGGGCATGATCCTGACCGATTACCTCACGCTCCTCTTTCCAGACGATCTGTCCCGTTTCGACTTCGATGGCCCGGATCTGCAACCGCAGAAGACGCTCTCCACCAACGTTTTCGAGCGCCAGGGTTCCAAAGACGAGCACGTCGGCTTCGGTCAGATGGCCAACCTGGTTTCGTCGGCTTTCCGTCAGGCCGGATTGCGCAAAGGCGATCTCCGAAAGGATGTGATCCGTTGTGGCTCGATCCACAAGTACTGCCTGCTGCTCCAACAGGGCCGTCTCCACAAGTTCACGCGCACGACGCAGCTGGGCCGTGGGGGCGCCACCCGCATCTTCGAAGGGCATCACGGCCAGCACCCGCGCGGAACCGATGAAGAAACGATCCCGAAATGTAAGCTCTTCCAGATCCAGACGGAAGTCCTGCTCGAAGCGCGAAAACAGCTCTCGTTCAATCACGGTCGTTGACGTGTCACTTGAACCTTCCACCGAGCTTAAAGCGGGATCTGCGGCGAGGGCCACAAACGGAACCAACAGGCCCATGAGATAGTTGTGCGTAACCTCGTACTTGTAGGTGCGAAGCAAAGTGTGGCGTTCATTGTCGTAGACTGCAAAGGTGCCGCTTCCCCCGCTACCCCCATTTGCGGGAAATACGCCCCCGCTAAGACAGAACAATAAAAGAAAAGGATTGGCGCCATCGCGGTAGTCGATCATCTCTCCGGTATATTCGACCCGGATATTCGCTCGCGGATTCACGGTAAAGGTGCTGCTTGCCCGAAAGTAGTCTCCCATGTGACCGGTCTGATAGCTGCGCCCGATTCGAATGCGATCGTTTTCACTTGCTTCCTGCTCATCGCCAAATCGCTCCGGCAACACCCCCGGACGGTTCGTAATTCGTACAGGCACGCTGCCCGCGAAGCGGTCCCCGCGACGGCCCGAAGACGGGACGTAAGCCTGGTGCAAAAAGCACTGAGACAGAAGCGAAAGCAAAAGCCCGACGACGAAGGTGCGAAATGGTATCCATCTGATCATCGGGCTTCTCCAAGATACATGTAAGTGCCGACCCGCGGCCCCGGAATATAAAAACGATGCAAACGCTCGAACCTAAAACAACCCGCGATCAGCGTATCAATGCGCCGGTTCAGATGGCAACCGCCGGCGATCCATTTTTGAATAGGAGTCAGCACATCCTGAAAAAAAGCGACGCCACCGGTCGGCGCCCGACCATGTTCCACAAACAGATAGAGACCGTCACGCTTGAGGACCCGCCGTAACTCTCGAAGCGCCTGCACCGCGTCAGGAACTGTACAAAGAGTCCAGGTCGTGACTACCGTATCAAAGCTGCCATCGGGCGCTTCGATACGGCTACCGGCCTTGTGCGCAGCCAGATCCGTGAAGGTCACCGGAAAAGAACACGCGGCAATACGATCGGCAGCGAGGCGGCGGCCCAGCAGGGCCGGATCGACGGCTGTAACGGATTCTACTGCGGATGGATAAAAGGGCAAATTCAGGCCGGACCCAAAACCCAGTTCGAGCACGCGCCCGTATGCTCTCCTTAACGCCCGCTTGCGCAGACGCTCGAAATCGGGCGCATCCATGAAGCGGTTGATGCAACACGGCAGAATGCGTTCGGCGTAAATACCCATATTCTAATCGGAGAGCGATTTGGACCCGGTGCGACCTTGTTTTTATCAACAGTCTTCTAACACAAACGAAACACGGCGCGCAAGATTTTTTGTTTTTTTTACCGGAGATTCGGGGCCAAACTGACGTGTGAGTGCTTCGGAGCCGGAGAATCGCTATACCGCGATCAATGTTGCACGGAGCCTTATCAGCCTGGTCCCTGTGTATGTAGCGTACCGGTCCGGCTATCCTTCTTTTCTCGTCGCGATGAGCACGTTTGCCGCTCTCGCCACCGCCTGGCTCGTGCTCACGGAGTTGCGTGTGCTTCGAGAGTCGCGCCATCCGCGCCTCGCCTACATACCCACAACTATCGATATGATGGTCTTTACGATTTTTGTGTATTTTTCGGGAACGGTGAATTCCTTTATTGTGGCAGGCTACGTCTTGACCACTGCCCTTTCATCTTTGAACACGCGCGTTAACCAGGGTCGCTACGCCGTGTTGCTTTCCATCACCTTGTTCGTCTCAATGAGCCTGGCAGTCTACCTCGGCATACTTCCTCGCATAAGCGTTTTTGAGGAGGGCGCTTCGGCCGGTGGTTACGCCTTGCTTTTTGCATTCTTTTTTGTCCCGGCTGCAATCATATTGGTCCACGTGGTTGTGCAGGGACTGACCCGGCGCAATGAACAACTCCTGCAAGATGCCCGTGCTGCGGTGCGATCGCGGACGGACTTTCTGGCGAACATGAGCCACGAAATCCGAACGCCTTTAAACGCTCTTCTCGGCGCAAACGAGCTGTTGCGAGAAGCAAACCTGACCGATGATGAAGCGCGCCTTGTGGATTTATCATCCCGGGCGTGCGTGCGTCTGAACGGTCTCCTAAATGACGTCCTGGATTTTGCCCGCCTGGACGCAAATCAGGTGGCCCTTGACGAAAGCCGATTCGATGCCCGCGACGCCATAAGGGAAACAGCGCTTCTTTTTCTCTCCCAGGCCCGATCAAAGGGGCTGAACTTTCGCACCATGTTCGAACCCGATACGGAACTCCGGGTATTTGGGGATCGCGAGCGTCTCCAGCGAATCGTTGCTCACGCCCTGGACAACGCCTTAAAATTTACGGAGCAAGGCGATGTCACCCTGCGGGTCGCCTCCAGGCATGCCCCGTCCAGCCTGGAACTGGAGGTCACGGTTCGCGACAGCGGAATCGGAATCCACGAAGAAGATCAGAAACACATCTTTGATACGTTCCATCAAGGCAAGCACCGGCCGAGCCATCGTTATGGTGGTCGGGGTCTGGGGTTGCCGATCAGCCGGGCTCTCGCGCGTTTGATGGGAGGCGACTTGAAAGTGGAAAGCGAACCCGGGCGCGGCACACGGGTCTGCCTTGAGCTTTCGCTGCCCCGGGCTCAGGGTGGCGAGTGGCCGGAGGCCCGCCAAGGGCTTCGAATCCTGATCGCCGAAGACGCCGAGGAGAACCGAATCCTCATGGCTCGCTTTCTGGCCGGAAACTCCTTTCGGCTGGAGTTTGCCGAACACGGTCGGCGGGCCTGCGAGCTTTTTGAGCTCCAGGACTACGACCTTGTATTCATGGATTTGCAGATGCCCGAGATGGACGGCTATACGGCCACGCGATACATGCGCAGCCTGGAGGCGAAACGAGGTCAACAGCCAACCCCCATTGTCGCGCTGACGGCCAACGCCATGCCAGAACAGGTTGATCAGGCCATGGAATCCGGCTGCACCCTCTTTCTAACGAAACCGATCACACGCAACACTGTGCTCGAAACGATCGAACGCTGCACGGCTACTCGCGGATCGGCAGCGAAAGCAGGCTGAGCGGATTAACCGGCACATTTCGAATCCAGAGCCCCAGATGCAGGTGCGGACCGGTAGCCATTCCGGTTGCTCCGCTCTTTCCAATTTCCTGCGCCGCTTCCACGCGATCGCCCTCGCTGACCAAAAAGCGACTCTGGTGCATGTAACCAGAAAAGACCCCGTGACCGTGATCAATCACCGTGTAGTTGCCTTCGTAGTACATGCGCTGGGCACAAACAATGCGTCCATCGGCGATTGCGTAAATCGGCGCGCCGGTGAAACCACGCAGATCAAGCCCGCGATGCGGACGAATGGTCGGCGGTTGATAAACGGTACGACCGTTCTCACGGTAGTACCGGATAGACTTGCGGCGTATGAAAAAAGGCGAAGTGATACGATGCATATCACGCGGATGCGCCATCTGTCCGCTCAGCTGATTGGCGCTGCGAATTGCGAAGATCTGGTTCTTCTTTTGTTGGCTGGTCTGTATTAATGCCGTTACTTCCGGGTCCGGCTCGTGCCAACGACTCCGGTCTCCCAGGTTGATGCGCGAAACGGACATGGGATAATTGGTTTCCCGAATGGGCAGCACGTAACTCAGCAGGCGGCTTTGCCCGCCTTCGGTTACAACCAGTTGTAGCGGTTGGTCTCCTGGCGGCCGGTCCGGCGGGATTGCGAAAAGAGCCCGGTAACCCCAGCTCGTGCGATCAACCGGCACTTCTTCGCCCCGGAAAGTCAGCTTGACTTCTCCGAGGGCCAGCAGGCGGGCCAGGGTCGAGGCTCCGGCTTCAGACACGTGTGGGCGAAGCTCAAGATAGGCCGCGTTCCCCTGGGCAAACTTCTCGGCAAAAACATGCACCGAAAAGAAATCTTCATCGAACTGACGGCTTTCCGGCGTCGGCAGCTGGTAGCTGTAAGGAACCTGAACGCGTGTGTATTCCGTAACCTGTTGCCAATGAAAGCCCTCCCGGACCGTTTCGACTGCGACCCGGCGCACGCCAACCTTGAGACGACGGCCGGCCCGAAGAATGCCGTTCGGTTGCATGCGATTCCAGCTGGCCAGACGGCCGACCGAAGTACGATGACGACTTGCAATCTCGCTCAAAGTGTCTCCCGGCCGGACTCGATAGTAAACCGGGACGTATCGATAACTGGTGACGGTGGGCGAATTGTTTGCAGATGAAGCTGCCTGGGGATTGGGCACGCGCAGGCTGCGTCCGGCAAGCAGGACCGAACGCGGGTTCAGGTCGTTCATTTGCGCGATCTGACCGACGCTGGTACGGAAGCGACGGGCGATGCGCGAAAGCGTGTCACCCCGTTGAACGCGATAGACTGTTGTGGCCTGCTCCCCGGTCAGCGGCAGGGACAGACCCCCAAGATATATTACGAAACAAATGAAATAAATGCTGGTTCTCTTCATTTAGAATCCTCTGACCCGCGCACGCCCCCCATCGCACTCGCAGCCTCCTGCCGAACACGCCTGCTGAAGGGGCACCTATATGACTATCGGCGCGGTGCCCGCTTTTCGGCAGTCCGGTCGTCGGTCAGTCCAACGGCGCCTGGCGTTTCCGCCAGCATTTTTCAGAATCGCAGGCAGGGCCGGCCCGTGGCTGTCTAGCTGAGGCCCAGAAGAAGCCCACCCTGGTATATGACCAGGCCAAAGATGTAGGCAAGCGCGGTCATATATATGAAGAGAAACACAGCCCAGCGGGTGCTGTTGAGTTCTCGCCGAACAGTCGCAAGCGTGCTCATGCATTGACTGCACAAAGCAAAAAACACCATCAGAGTGACAGCGACCAGGGGAGTAAAGACGGCCGAGCCGTCGGGCCGTTGATCAGCCTGCAGCCGCTCGCGCAGAGACACACTTTCTTCGTCCACTTCGCCGACGTTGTAAATGATGCCCAGAGTAGAGATGATCACCTCCCTCGCCGGAAACGCGCCCAGAATTCCGACCGTAATCTTCCAGTTGAAACCCAACGGTTCAAAGACGGGCTGTACGGCGTGTCCCAGACGGCCCAGAATGCTCTGAGCAAGATAGGCGCCGGCAATCTCGTGATCGCGACGCGCTTCCAGTTCGGTTAGAAGATCCGGGGCGACTTCTGCATCCCGGGCTTCTTCGATGAGCGGTTGATAGCGTGACTCGATCTGTGCGCCAACGCTATCGGGTCGCGGGAAGTAACTCATGGCCCAGATCAAAATCGAAAGCACAAAGATGATGGTTCCGGCCTGGATCAAAAACTTCTTACCCGCTTCGTAAGCTCGAAAAAAAACATTGTACAGTCGAGGACGCCGGTACGGCGGGATTTCCAGCAGGAAAGCCATCGGCGGTGTGCGCAACACTCCGCGATTCAGAAAAAATGCCACGGGCATCGCCACGACGAGACCGAGCGCGTGCATTCCGAACAGGGCCAGCACGGCGGCGGTTGTGCCGAAGCGCGGTTCAATGAAGGCGCCGATCAAAAGCAGGTACACCGGCAGGCGGGCGGAGCAGGACATCAAAGGCGCGACCAGAACGGTGGCCATGCGCGCCCGGGGGTCCGGCATCACACGCGCCGACATGACTCCCGGCACGGCGCAGGCAAAACTGGAAAGAAGCGGAATAAAGGCGCGGCCGTTGAGTCCGGTCCAGCCCAGCAATCGATCCATAAGGAAAGCGGCCCGCGCCAGGTAGCCACTGTCCTCAAGAAACGCAACCAGTGCAAACAGGATGAAAATCTGCGGTAGAAAAACAAGCACCGAGCCCACCCCGGCGATGATTCCATCCACAACCAGGGAGCGCAGGGCCGGCAAATCGGCGAGCAGCAGGCCGGCGTATTCTCCTAAAAACTCCATGCTGAATTCCACGCCATCCATGAGCGGCGCTGACCAGCTGTAGATGGCCTGAAACACGCCCAACATAATTCCCGCAAAAGCCAGAAAACCAAAAATTCGGTGCGTCAGAATTCGATCGGCCCGGGCGCTCCAGTCGGCTTTCGTTGGCGCGGTGCGTTCTTCGACAGTTTGCAGAACGGAATCAATCCAGCGATAGCGT
The DNA here is from genome assembly GCA_024233935.1 of Spirochaetales bacterium. GTDB lineage: Bacteria > Spirochaetota > Leptospiria > Leptospirales > Leptonemataceae > JACKOY01. The sequence goes on from JACKOY010000011.1 coordinate 26,336, forward strand.
GCCACGGCAATCGAGGCTGGATTGTGGATGCCCTCTTTCAGAACACGCTCGCGATGTTCCAGCACCAGTTGTCGGGCGGCGCTATTCTGTTCGATTAAAGGCCAGAGATAGTGGTGCGCGTTAAACAAAAGATCGGCGGCTTCGAAACGACCCAGCGGCACGAGGGGCTCAAGCGCGGTTTCGAGGGCCACCGCCTCGCCTTCCAGGGATTGCGGAAAGCCGACCCGCACCCGGGGTGCATGCGGCTCCGCCAGGATGGCGCGTGTGCCCGCAAGCAAAGCCGTCAGTTGTGCGCTTTCGCGTCCCACCAGCGGAAAAACAGGCGCGTCCAGCGAACGGGCCAACGCAGCTACATCAAGTTGGATGCCGCGATCTTCCAGAAGATCCGTCATCGTGAGCACCACCGCCACGGGCAGGCCCATCTCGACCACCTGGCTGTACAAAAAAAGATTACGCTTGAGATTGGTCGCATCGAGCACGAACAGAACGAGGTCCGGGCGTGGTCCCTGTGGTCGACCCATGAGGAGGTTTGCGGCAATCTCTTCATCGGGAGAGGCGGGGCGCAGACTGTACAGACCGGGCAGGTCGACCAGTTCTGCCGTGCGACCGTCACCCAGTTCAAAGACGCCGCTCTTGCGATCGACCGTCACACCCGGATAGTTTCCGACCCGTTGTCGGGAACCGCACAGCGCGTTAAAGACCGTGGTCTTGCCGGTGTTCGGATTGCCCACCAGGGCGAGCAGCGGGTTCTGCGAAGTGATCGCAGATCGGGCTGCCTGGGCGACCGCACTTTCAGACATGAGCCGCTCCTTCATTCACCGGCTCAACGCTGATGGATCGCGCGTCGCACCGGCGCAGCGCGAGCTCGTAACCCATGACCCGCACCTGCAAAGGGTCGCCCAGGGGAGCCGCGCGCAAAAACTCAATCTCCTGGCCGGGAATAAGCCCCATTTCCAGCAGGCGTGTCAAATCCGCACGAGCCGGATCGAGCGCGACGATGCGGGCCCGGGTGCCGGGGCGCAGTGCCGCCAGATTCAAAGGCCCTTCTCGCTCGCGGAGCAATGGGCGCAGCCCGCATCCCGCGGGGTGGAGGGGGACCGTCGTGCCGGAAGCAGGGCATAGGCCAGCCGTCCCAGGCTGTATAGGGCTGCCGCCCCCACGACGAAAGAAACCAGCAATAGATCCAGTGACTCAACGCTCATAAGAAACCCTTCTACACCCAGAAAACAGCGTCCGGGCTTTTCCAGCAACCATGATTATGAGACTCAATTTCAAAAACCATGATCCAGATCAGGCCAAAGCGCTTGCCGAGCGCCTGGAGGCTGTCATGCGAGAGTAACCGGTCGGGGTCGCAAAGCCGGCGTGCCCCCGGAAGCCGGGAAAAACGCCCCTGCCTGGCCGAAACAATGCGAACCAGAAACCGAAATCCGGGCCGAACCCGCCTGCTCTTGTCTCTGGTGCTGGCCGGCTCATTTTGCTGCACGGTCACAATTGGCGACGATGACGTTTTCCGGAGTGATCTCTATGCCCTGACAGCCGTAGCCTGCCTGCGGGCGTCTCACACCGCCATCCCGGCCGATGAACGCCAGACCAATGCGGTTCTGTGCGTGCTGGGGCTGGAATTGATCCGCGAAGCCGAAGACTAAAGCCAAACAACGCGCCGCCCTTTCTCCCCTGCGGACAAACGGCGACTGCGCGCCGGTCACTCGTAGATGGATCGTCTGTAAACGTTGCAGTTCTGCGACGCGCTCGCCGGGGCCGTAACGAATTGACCCGCCGAGGGCGCGCCGCCAGACTCTCCGGATGCGTCACACGATGGAAACATTTTTGCTGCGCGTTGCTGTGTTTAACGCAATGCTCTTGCTGGGGCTCGCCTGCGGTCCGGGCGATGAAACTCTGGCGCGCTTGCAGGCCCTGGATGTGAACCCCGGAAATGCAAACGCAGCGCGCGAACTGCACAGCGCCGGACTGACTGCCTTGCGTGAGTCGAATCCAGATCGGGCCCGCCAGCTCTGGGCAGCCGCGGCCGAAGAAGACCCCTCCAACTGGACCGCTTTCTTCAATCTGGCGTGTCTCGAAAGTGAGGCCGGAAGACCACAGATCGCCGTCGAGTACGTGCGCCTGGCTTTGGCGCGCCCGCACACGCCCCGCCTGCTCCGCCTGGTCCGAAGCGATGAAAGCCTGGCAGCGATGCGAGCAAGTGCGTACTATGCCGATCTGGAATCGGAAATGCGAGGCAGCGCAGACCAGAATTACGACGATCTGATTGGGGAGCGTTTTGCCTGCCAGACGCCCGATCAGAGCATCCGGCTTGCGCTAACCCTGCAGGCCAACGGCGAACTGGAAGGCGAAACGGTCGTCGTGGGGCCGAGCGGCACCCAGAGCTGCAAAGATGGTCACTGGCGCGCTGACGGTGGAAACCTGGTGGTGGAGCTCAACTGCTCCAATCGACAAACCGCGAACTTCGAGCGCGTGACGGTTGCGCCGACCAGCGTAAGCGAACTTGAGTTCATTTCCGTTTCGGCGTTTCGCGAATTCTTTGAGCGTTGCAGCGGACCGGAAATCGAAAGCGAAGTTTCAGTTCAGTAACCGCAACCAGGGAGACGTCGCCAGGTCCTGCCGCGCCTGCGTTCGAACGTATTCCAGGTGCCTGGGTTCATTCCGCAGCGCCATAATTGTCAGCGTGGCCGGCAATGGGCCGGTTGTCGGGGCGTAGAGCAGTCGCCAGTAGTGCGTCTGCAACGGACCAAGCTGACGTGCAATCAGGCTGGTCGGGCGCACGCGCAGGTCTCCGATGACCGCCATCTTGCCGGTTTCGGTCCGCACCCGCAGGCGTTCGAGGTCCAGGTCCGAGAAAAAAAAGAAAGTCCTGCGCTGGGGGTCGCGGCGGTACAGGCCCACCAGCAGATATTCGCCCGCCTCCAGGTCGACCGTATAGGCTCGCTCGCGAATCACGAACTGGCTTTCAAATATCTGCGTGCCCGAATCCAGGGCCGGCCCCTCAAGCCGCGTCAACAGGGCGCCATCGGGTGGTTTGTTTTCCATGAAAGCGGAGCCGTAATCAATGATGGCCGAAAAGACAACCGCCGAGCGCTGCGTGACATCGATGTTCTCTGCAGCGGGTCCGGCTGGCAGTTCGGTTGCGGGCGGCGGCGTGCCTTTGCAAACGACCAAAAGCGCCAGGACAAGTGCAATGCCCCATTTCCCAGAACGAAGGCGACCGATCATACCGCGGCGGGTTCTTCGGCGGTGGCGGCCATCTTGAGCCGGTACGTGTCGGCCTGGGCGATGGCCACGCTATCGATCATGTACTGACGGTAAAGAGGTCGGATCTGTGCACGGCTGGCCTCGCTCGCGCGGTCAAGGGCGCGCTCAAAAAGCAGGCAGCAGAGAAAGCGCGTGGCCACTTCGACCACTTCAAAGGCATTGCCATCACGCACAGCGCCGTCTTCGATGGAGCGATAGGTTGTGATAGCGTGCTCGAGCATGGCGAGCAATTCCTTCAACCCGTCGGAAGCTGAGAAGCGTGCCAGCTCATCGTTAATGTACTTTCGAAAAAATCCGTTGGCCGACATTCCGGCTGTGATTCCACCAATGGCAGCGACCACCTGCAACTGGGTGGTGCCTTCGTACACGGTGTTGATGCGCGAGTCGCGATAGATACGGGCGACATCGTACTCCTCGGTGTAGCCCGAGCCACCGTGGATCTGCATGCCTTCGCTCGCGAGAGTCACGCCCGTTTCCGAACAATAGTATTTGGAAAGGGGCGTAAAAAGCGAAGCGGTCTTGTCCCAATGGCGTATGTCCTCGTCTTTGCGGATATCCCGCTCCGCCATGCCGGATTTCTCCATACGCATTTGACGGTGCAGATACAGGTCCACCGCCCGGGCTGCCTCCCCGGTCAAAAGGCGCATGGCGAAGATTTCGCGACGCATGTGGTCAAGCATGCGCTTCACAGCCGGGATCTGATCGATCGTTTTTCCAAACTGTTCACGTTCGGTCGCGTATTTTAGGCCTTCAAAATACGCCGCGTTGCCAATGCCGACTCCGAGGGCGGCCACAGTCACCCGGGCGTCGTTCATCATACCCATCGAATAGCGTGTTAACCCGAAGCCTTCCTCTCCGACAATCTCGGCCGGACTATCTTCGAAAACCACTTCACAGGTCGGCGAAGCGTGAATGCCCATTTTATGCTCAATGCCTGCGATTTGCACATCGGTGCTTTTCACAATAAAAAGCGAAAGGCCCCGAGCGCCGCTGGTCGGCGTGCCCGTGCGGGCCAGGGTCAAAAGAATACAGGGAGTCTCACCAATGCCACAACCCTGGGAGATGAAACGTTTGGTTCCGGAAAGGCGATAGGTGCCATCGGACTGTTTGACCGCTTTCGTACGCACATTGCTGAGATCGGAACCGTAGTTTGGCTCTGTAAGCGCCATCGCGCCGGTGAATTCTCCCGCCGCCATGCGTGTAACGAAACTCTGCTTTTGTTCTTCGGTACCGTAGCGCACGACAATCTTCGCGAGATTCAGAAGGGCCAGCGTCATGGTGAAGGCGGTATCGCCCCTGGTCAGAATTTCGTTGTAAATTCCGTTCACCGAAGCCGGCATTCCGAGACCGCCGTACTGCCGCTTGATATTATAGGGGATCAGACCCGCATCGCGGAACATCTGGAACAGAGTCAGCGAATCTTCCGGAAAGATCACGCGGCCGGCGTCATACTTGAGTCCCGTCTGGTCCATGCTGCGCGCCCGCTGGGCGACTTCGTTTCCGGTCAGTTCTCCAAGCGACTCCAGGGTGGCCCGGTAGAACTCCACGGCTTCGTCAACCGATGAGGGGGCGAAGGCAAGGTGCTCATCTCCGGTCTCTTTGTATTTTTGGGCATCGGCAAAATCGTCGCCCTCGTAGGCCCGCACGATTTCGTCCCAGTCCACCAGCTCGTTGAAGTAGAGCATCAGGTCGGCGTTGTCGGTGAAGTAGTTGTTCTGGATCACAAGGAAACCCCCTGACGGGAATGGTCTCCCGGCGGCCGTGGCTGGCAAGAACTTGTCACCCGGCTGTTCGCTGCAAACGCCGGTGTTCAATCAGAATGCAGCGATTCGAAACCACAATTATACCGGCCGCGCGCGCACGGGCCTCGGCTTCGGGATGTTCAATGCCCAACTGCAACCAGAGCACCCGCGCCTGCCGGCGTATGGCGGCATCGACGATAGCCGGAACAGCCTCGGCTCTCCGGAATACGTCTACGATCTCGATCGGTCCGGGCACCTGGTCCAGATCGGAGTAGACCGGCCGCTCCAGAATGCTGCGGGCGCCGGGTCGAACACCGGTAATTTCGTAACCGGCCTCAATCATGTAGCGGGTCACGCCGTGACTGGCGCGCTCCGGGCGCGGGCTCAAACCCACAACGGCGATGCGGCGATGGTTGAATAACGCCGTCGAAAAGGTGGCATCGTCAAAGTCGGTCATGCCGTTAGTAAAGCACCGGGGGCTCTCTTCGCCCGCCATCGCCCGGCCGAAATCAGAGGTTGCGGGCGAGTTCGACCGTGGCGGTCAGGGCGTGAAAATGGCCGATCTCCGGTTCCAGCATTCCGTAGAGTTTTTCCAGCCTCGGCAATTCCTCCGGTTTCAGGGCCGGGAGCACCCGGTGCACATGTCGGGTCACGCTCCGGCGGGGCGGCCGCAACATCCAGCGTGCAAAGAAAACCAGACTCGAACGGCCGCGATAGCGTTTGATGAGACTGATGCAAACCCACCAGCGCGGTAGCCGGCGCGAATACAGGGGCAACCGGAAGGCCCGCGCCACCGCAGCCCCGTTGTAAACCGACCAGGCCACGGTGCTTCCCACCATGGCCGAAATCAGAATAGCACTCATGGCTCCGTCCTCCCAGAACCGGCGACTGAAACAGCCCGAAGAAACCGGCAAAAAAAACCGGAAGCGGGGCCCTTGTCTGTTAGAACAGCCGAAAGCGGCGTTGGTTGCAGAAAATAGACGCTTTGGGTTGCTACTGGAGCCCCACTCCGGGATGTGAACCCATGCGTCCGGCAGCCCACGACGAAACCCGGGACGATGCGGCTTCCAACCACTGGCGCACACTGGCCAGTCTGGCCGGCCATCTGTGGCCCCGCAATCGAACCGACCTGCGCCTGCGGGTGTTTCTGGCGTCGATCATGATGGTTTCGGCCAAGCTGGTCAGCGTGTATGTGCCGCAACTCTACAAGCAGGCCATCGACCTTCTGTCTGCGCCCACCGCCCTGGTCCTGCCCGTGGGGCTCATAGTCGCTTACGGCGGCGCCCGGGTCATTCAGCAGATGTTCGGTGAACTGCGGGATTTTTTGTTCTCGCGGGTGGGGCAGTTCGCCCAGCGCACCATTGCTCTTAGAACTTTTGAACACCTGCATTCGCTTTCTCTGGCCTTTCACCTGGACCGGCAAACCGGAGGCCTCTCCCGGGCAATTGAACGGGGCACACGGGGCATCCAGTTTGTTTTGAGCTTCATGCTGTTCAACATTCTGCCCACGATCATCGAGATCTTGCTCGTTACCGGCATCTTATTGTACCAGTTTGATTGGACCTTCGGCGTCATCGTCTTTGCGACGATCACCGTCTACGTCGGCTTTACACTATTGGTCACCGACTGGCGCATCCGATTCCGGCGACAAATGAACAAGAGTGATTCGGAGGCCAACACCCGCGCGATCGATAGCCTCTTGAACTACGAGACCGTAAAATACTTCGGCAACGAACAGCACGAGTACGATCGTTACGATCGATCCCTGGCGCTCTACGAAAAGGCCGCGGTGCGCAGTCAGACCAGTCTGTCCTTGCTCAACACCGGTCAGGGGCTTGTGATTGGTGTGGGGCTGGTCTCCATAATGCTGCTGGCCGCAAACGGCATTGTAGAGGGTCGCCTTTCGATCGGAGATTTTGTGCTGGTGAATACCTATCTGATTCAGCTGTATCTGCCGCTGAATTTTCTGGGCTTCGTGTACCGGGAAATGAAACAGAGCCTGATTGACATGGACCGCATGTTTGAACTGCTTTCGGTCGAACCCGATATTCAGGATCGCGCCGGAGCCGGAAAGCTAAAGGCCCATGCCGGCGCTCTGGAATTTTCAGACGTTTGTTTCGCCTACCGACCCGATCGAAAAATCCTGCACGATGTGTCGTTTCGCGTGCCCCCCGGAAGAAGCGTGGCCCTGGTGGGTCCGAGCGGCTCCGGGAAGTCGACCATCGCCCGATTGCTGTTCCGCTTTTATTCGCCAACCTCTGGCCGGATCACGATCGACGGGCAGGATCTCAGTGAGGTAACCCAATCGTCGCTCCGGGCCGCGATCGGAATTGTGCCCCAGGATACGGTGCTCTTCAACGACACGCTGGGCTACAATATTCGTTACGGCCGACCTTCGGCAACGGAGGAGGAAATTGAACGGGCCGCGCGTCTGGCCCGCATCCACGATTTTATCCAGGCCCTTCCGGAGGGTTACAATACGATCGTGGGCGAGCGCGGCCTCAAATTGTCCGGAGGTGAGCGCCAGCGCGTGGCCATCGCCAGAACCATACTGAAGAATCCGCCAATACTGCTTTTTGATGAAGCGACCTCGGCTCTCGATTCCGCGACCGAACAGGAAATCCAGAAATCGCTGCGCGCGGTTTCCGAAAACCGCACCACTCTCATGATTGCTCACCGTCTTTCCACGATTGTGCATGCCAACGAAATACTGGTCCTGAACGAGGGCCGCATCGTGGAACGCGGAACCCATGCGGAGCTTCTGCTTTCCGGACGCGTGTACGCCGACATGTGGGCGCGCCAGCAAGAAGCCCGGGAGCACGAAGCCGCCCTGCAAGCCTGTCTGAGCGACGCCTGAGCGCTTGCCACAGAAAGTGCATTGTGCACAGCAACATGGCATGGGACATAGTCCGGTTGTCGGACTCTGTGCTTATACGCTGCTAACATGTCTGTGCTGTTGCGCTGCCCGATATGGCATGCCGTAGTGGACCGCTCTGGTCGCAATCCCGGCCACGGCCACAGAAAAAAGCAACGCATCGCTCCCGAAAAACTTGACCCTGGTTCTACCTGATTGAGTCTAACTCGTTACTTCGTTGCAAGACATGCGAAGAACATGGCCGGCGAAATTCCGGCTTCAATCTCAGGAGTTCACAAAAATGGGAAAGAAACAACTTGCAATCGCAACAGCGATCCTCGTCGGCATTGTGGCTGCAACATCCAGCCTCTGGGCGGGATTGCAGGACTTCACTCTGAAAAACCGAACCGGTTATCAGATTAACTATCTGTACGTGTCACCCCAGAGCAGTAACCAGTGGGGACCGGACCGTCTCGGCTCAAGCCAGGTCGTGGCCAACGGAGCCGATGCGTTCATCACAATCAACGGTTATCCGGACAACGTCTGTATGTTCGACATCAAAGCCGTTGATTCCGATGGTGATAGCTACCGCAAAGTGGCGAACCTCTGCCAGGTCTACGACGTAACCTTTACGATTGGCGACCTCGTAAGCCAGTAAGTTTACCCCGCCGGGGGCTTCTACGAGGCCTCCGGCTTTTCGCTTTACCTCCCGCTTTATTCTGAACCCGCGCGCCTCGAATCCATGGAATTCTGTCCCATCATGTTGGGTTTCGTACCGGGTTGCTTATCAAAAAATCGCGCAAAGATTATTTTCGAAGATTTTTCGGAGATGCTCACACTAAAACTTGACCGCGCCACGGCCCGGGTTCGTCTAACGGCAGACTTCGCCCTTCAGGCGCGAAGCAGTTGAGCGCGGGATACGCTCCCGTCTCAGGAGCCCAATCAATGAAAAAGCAACACCTTGCAATTGCCTCAGCCATGCTGGCCGTAATTGCAGCAACATCCAGCCTTTGGGCCGGGTTGCAGGATTTTACTCTGAAGAACCGGACCGGTTATCAAATCAACTACCTGTACGTGTCGCCCCAGAGCAGCAACCAGTGGGGCCCCGATCGCCTGGGTTCCAATCAGACCGTTGCCAACGGTCAGGACGCAGCGATTACGATCAACGGCTTCCCGGACAACGTCTGTATGTTCGACATTAAAGCTGTTGATTCCGACGGCGATAGCTACCGCAAAGTAGCCAACCTCTGTCAGGTCTACGACGTGACTTTCACGATCGGCGATCTGGTCAGCCAGTAGTCTGCCTCAAGCGGGGGTCAATGATCCCCGCGTATTTGGCGCCGGACGGGGATTCAGAGGACGGCGCCCTGTTTTGCCAGAGAACTCAGTTCGTCTTCAAAATCCGCCCGATGGCGGCCAGCTTCACGCACACACTCACTACTTCCATGGCAATTTTGATCTCTTCCGCTCCAGGCAGGCTCGGAGCGATGCGCAGGTTCTGGTCTTCCGGGTCCTGGCCCCCGGGATACGTTGCTCCGGCAGCGGTGAGCTTCACGCCGGCCTCGCCGGCCAGTCGCACAACCTCGCGGGCGCAACCCGGCATCACATCCAGGCTGACAAAATAACCGCCCCGCGGTTGGGTCCAGGTTGCCACACCCCGGCCGCCCAGTTCTTTCTCGAACACATCCTGGACGGCCGCAAAACGGGGCCGAAGAAGTTCGGCGTGGCGACGCATATGGGCCCGCACACCGGCGGCGTCCTGGAAAAACTGAACGTGGCGCCATTGGTTGATCTTATCCGGTCCGATCGTCTGCTTCGAAGCCAGATCGATGGCCTGCTTGCGGCTTTCGGGGCCCAGGGCCATGGCTGCGATTCCAGAACCTGCGAAACTGATCTTTGAAGTAGATGCAAACATGATCGGTCGTTCCGTATTTCCAGCCGAAATACAGGCCTGCATCAGATCCGCCAGATCATCGCCCGGTTCCTGCAGGTCGTGCACGCAATAGGCGTTGTCCCAGAAGATCCGAAAATCGGGGGCGGCTTTCATTTCGGCCAACCGCTTTACGGTAGCGGCGTTGCAGGTAATGCCGGTCGGGTTGCTGTATTTGGGCACAATCCAGATGCCGCGGATTGCGGAATCGTCGCGCAGATGTTGCTCGACCGCGTCCATATCAGGGCCGGTCGGCAGCATGGGCAACGTAATCATACGAATGCCGAGCATCTCGCAAATGGCGAAGTGCCGGTCGTAGCCCGGGCACGGGCATAGGAACGCGAGATTACTGATTTCACGCCAGGGTCCCTGCCCGCCCGGTACTCCGAACAACATCGCACGCAGAATCACGTCGTGCATGAGCGCCAGGCTGGAGTTGCCGCCAACTATGATGTGTTCGGGCGCAACGCTGATGAGGTCGGCGAAGATCTGCTTCATGGCCGGCAGACCATCCAGGCCACCGTAATTCCTCAGATCGGTTCCCTGATCATCACGGAAATGGTCCGCTCCCGGTAGCGCGAGCATGTCATTGGCGAGATCGAGTTGCTCCGGCGATGGTTTGCCGCGCGTCATGTCGAGCGTAAGGCCTTTGGTCTGGAACTGTCGATAGCGGGTTCGCAGTTTTTCCTGAAGGCCTTCGAGCTCTGGCCGTGACAATTTTGCAAACTCGGACATCGGTTGGTTCGCTCCGGAATGGATTTCCCGTATGGGCAGACCAACCCACAGAGGGTCAATTCCGTTTTTTGCGGCAACCCGCCGGGCAAAAAAACAAGGGCGCGCTCGAAAGCGCGCCCGATGGCGTTGCGTTTGGTGAGGCGAAGGTTCAGGCCGCCAGCAGGGCCTGAGACTCTGGCCCATAGCTGACACTCTGCATCTCACTTAACCAACCGTCGCGCTCGTCCTGCCACTCTTCGTACTGGGACTCCCACTTGATGGATTGCTCAAACTTGAGAATCAGATCTCGCAACTGGGACTTCGAGTTGGCCGACTGCACGCCCGAGAGCCACGCAGGCCGGTCGTTTCTCCAGGAGGGATCCTGGGCGTTGTAACGCACGGACCGCTCCAGCTCAAGAACTGCTTCTCGCAAAGTCGCCAGGCTGTCGTTGCTGTTGCGCACCTTGGCGAGCCAGTTGCCGCGCACACTCTGCCAGTCCCTTTCCTGGGCCTCCCACTTGATGCTCTCTTCGAGCTTGAGAATCAAGCCGCCAAGAGAACCACTTTCACCGCCAATGTCGGGAGAAGGTGGTCCGGGGGGCGCCGGATCATTGTTGTCGGCGATGGTGGTCTGGCCGTCCGCCGTGAGCGCAACCGGGCTGCCGGAGTCGGAAATCTGCTGAATGGCGTACTGCGGTGTCATCACATCGTCCCCGCCGCGTATAACAGCCGCCGCCTGGCGAACGATGTTATCCCAGGAAGGCGTCTGGGGCGAACCGACTGCCGCGGTAAACACGCGCAGGAATTGATTGGTCCAGTAGCTGCCGTTTGTGTTGTCGGCCCAGGAGTACTCGCCGGGCTTGCTACTGGACATGATGTAACCGCCACGGGCCTCGCGGAACAAAGCACGGTAGTTATCGGCATTGCCAAGCGTCCGGGTGGCGAGCACCGTATCGGGTATACTGGCCACGCCGTTGCAGGCATCCATGAGAACAATCAAGAGGCGCGGACGCTGGGCTTTCAGAGTGTTGTACACCCACATCTCGTCCAATCCCTGATAGTTGTCGAGGGCCATGGCCGGCCACCCGGTGGTCATGTTGCGCGTCCGATACCCGTGGCCTGTGTAATAGAAGAAGACCGTATCGTCCGGGCCGGGCCGCAGGTTCTGGATGCGGGTCATTATCTCCTGCCGGGGTAGCGCGCGATCCATGTACGAAACCAGGTTCAGTTGCATCCCGCTGTTTTCTGCCGCCGTGCGGACCAGCTGGGTCATCTTGTTCATGTCGATGCGATCGGACGGTCCGATGTTCCGGTCGATTGTATCGCCGACCATGAACGCGTGCAGGGTCTGGGCCTGCAACGCGCCGCCAAACGCCAGCGGCAGCGCGAGGGCTATCCCCGCTAATGATTTGAGTCCCCTGTTTAGCCTTTTCATAAGCCGTTCACCACCTTCTCAAGTTCCGCGTTTCCACGTTGTATGAAGTGCAATTCTATTGGTCCCCGCCACGCCCCCGGAAGTTCAGAATATTTTGCTCACGAGTCGACGCAAACGCCGCCGGGCCGGGTCCACGTCCTGCAACCGTTCCAGGTCTCCCTCGACAAACTTGATCTGATTGCAGCTGAAGGAAATGAAGGCCAGAAAACGACCGGATTCCCCTTCGAGCTTGAGGGCGTATTCTGGCAAAAAGGGGCACTTCTTGGTCTCCCCCCAGATATAGCTCTTTTCATCGAGTACAATGCTCTGGAAAAGGCGCAACTCTTCCTCGTCGAGCGCTGGTCCGTCTGCTACGATTTCATGGCCGGCAAGTTCCCCGTCATCGGTCTTCTCGCCCGTAACCTCGTAACTACGGGTTACAGTTGGATTCAAAGTAGTCGCAATAATTGTAGCTCCCAGGAACTCACGCACGGTCTGGGTAGGTTCTGGAACGACCACCTCCCCGCAGGCAACGGTGCTCAGGAAAAGCACTCCGAATATGCATGTGACTGAGATATTCCGCATTCAAGATGCTCCGGGCGGGTTCGAGAATTGAAGCCATCCCGACGCTCGGGCAAGCACTTTTCGAGTCCAAAAACCGAACCGTATTAGCACGAGGTTAGACGCCGGGGACGCCCCGCTTGTTCGAACCCCGGCGTCGACTTTACCGAACGCCGATCAGGACGGCCAGGTAGATTGCATACAGAACCAAAAAGGCCAGCCCCTCCCGGCGATCGATGTGGCGCCCGCTGCCGGTGAAGACGAACAAGAACAAGAGACTGCTCGCGCCGAGGTTCACCAGCAGGTCCAGATTGGCACCGGGCACGAGTGGAACAGGGGCCACCACGGCTGAAGCACCCAGGATGAAGAACGCGTTAAACAGATTGGATCCAACCACGTTCCCAATTGCCAGGTCGCTATTGCCTTTTCTGGCGGCCACAATTGAGGTGACCAGTTCCGGTAGTGACGTGCCCGCAGACACGATCGTAAGACCAATCAGGCGCTCGCTTACACCGAGCCGGGTGGCCACGGTCACAGCCGAATCCACGATGAGGTCCGCGCCCAACATCAGAAGCAACAGGCCCCCGATTATCATCAGAAAACTACGCCCGATCGAATACAACTTGAGAGGTGGGTCTTCTTCGGCCCCACCCCGCAAGAGCAGATTCACCGTATAGGCCATAAATACGAGAAAGAAGCCCAGCAAAACCAGGCCATCTATGCGGGACACTTCGGAGAAGGACCGTCCCTCAAGCACACCGTCGTTAGCCAGGACAAGCACAACAAGGGCGGAAAGTAGAGCCAGCGGTATCTCACTCCAGGTCGTAGAACTCTGCACGGCGAGGTCTCGAAATAGCGCCGCAACACCCAGGATCAAAAGTATGTTAAGCACATTGCTCCCGATCACATTCGAGAGAACCAGAGCCGGACGCCCTTCAACGGAAGCGACCAGGTTCACAACCAGCTCCGGGGCCGAAGTTCCGAAAGCAACGATCGTAAGCCCAATCACGAGCCGGGGCACGTTTAGCCTGGCGGCGAGAGAAGAAGCCCCCTCAACGAGCCAGTGGGCGCCAAAGAGCAGTGGAACAAACCCGACCAGAAGCAATACCGGAGCCAGCATGGCGGCATACATTTCTTCGCCCTGCTATCCGGCCATCATTTCGCAAGGCGTAGCTCCGCCCTTTGGCGCCAGAAGTGATTCAGAATTTGTGAACCCTCTTGCCAGCTTCAGCCGCGACGGCGGCGCCGTCGGGCGCCTTTCGGGCGTTTTTTGGGGTTATTGTGCACTATACCAATGCGGCCCAGGCGCGCCGCGCGCAGATTCACCCATTCCCGGTGTTGAATTCGCGCAGGTAGGGGCGGAGTTCCGTCATTTTTGATATCGGTTGGTTCCCCCAGCTCCAGCTCGATCATGACGACGACGAAGTAGCATATGGACACGCCACTCGACCGGGCCAGAGCGCGTACCCAGGCCCACTCGTGCCCGACCGCCCGAAAATGCCGCTTCTGGAGGTCTTGATTCTCGGGCTGATAGCGGGTCGCTATTCGGGGGCGTTGCGCGCGGTTGATCTCGCGCGCCACAACGCCATGGCGGCGGAGCAGGTGCCCCAAAAGGCCACGCATGCCTCCGAAGCGATCAAAGAGGACCAGCAGATCTTCCTCCAGGCGCGCGGGCACAAGGACCGTCGCGCGTGCGTTTGCGGGTTTATTCGAAAGGCTCTTCCAGGTTGTGTTCATACCCGGAAGGGGTCTTTGGTCTTTGATCTGTTGCGCGTTTTTCCGGTGGCTTTCCCGTTCAGGGACGGGTCCAGCCGGTATCAAATCGGCAACAGCTGGCATCGACGGAGAGGTCCCGACCCATTCCAGCACTCACTGTCAGAACCAGAGCCGAAAGCAAGAGGACCAACCCAACCGTCGCGCACCAGATGGCGGGATTCGATTGTCCCTGCAGGCCAAACAGGAAACAAAAGCCAATCAAGAGCAAAACCAGAGCCGGAACAACCAGCAGGCGCACCCCAAACCAGGCAACTCCCACCAGGCCGCCCGCCAGTACGATGGCCAGCAGCGTGCCAAAAAATGCAAAGGTAACGACCATCAGGAATCGCAGACGGATCGATTCTTCGTGCATAACCAAAATGGTGGCGTTCTTTCGCCGCCTGTCAAACAAAATGTACGCTCAGGCCGGACGATAGAGATCTGCGCCGCCCTCCACGAACTCCTTTGATTTTGTCCGCAGACCTTCGTCAACTCCCGTACGCTCATCGGCGTAGCCCTTTTCCCGGGCATAGTCACGGATCTGCTGGGTAATCTCCATGGAACAAAACTTCGGGCCACACATGGAACAGAAGTGGGCGAGCTTTGCGCCTTCAGCGGGCAGCGTTTGATCGTGGAATTCCCGGGCCCGCTCTGGATCCAGAGCGAGATGAAACTGATCCCGCCAGCGGAACTCAAAGCGAGCGCGGCTCAGGGCGTCATCGCGCAACTGGGCGCCCGGATGGCCCTTGGCCAGGTCGGCCGCGTGGGCGGCAATCTTGTAGGTGATCACTCCTTCGCGCACGTCATCGCGGTCCGGCAGTCCCAGATGTTCTTTGGGCGTGACGTAACACAACATGGCGGTCCCGTACCACCCGATCATGGCCGCCCCGATTGCGGAGGTGATGTGATCGTAACCGGGCGCTATGTCCGTAGTGAGCGGACCGAGCGTATAGAAAGGTGCTTCGCCGCACCACTCCAGCTGATGCTCCATGTTTTTCTGGATCATGTGCATCGGCACGTGACCGGGCCCTTCATTCATGACCTGAACGTCAAATTCCCAGGCCCGTCGTGTGAGCTCACCCTGGGTCTTGAGTTCCGCAAACTGCGCCTCATCGTTTGCATCGGCAATGCTTCCCGGTCGTAGACCGTCTCCGATCGAAAATGAGATATCGTAGGCACTCATGATCTCGCAGATCTCATCCCAGCGCGTATAAAGAAAGTTTTCCTGGTGATGTGCCAGACACCAGCGCGCAATGATCGAACCACCACGACTGACAATGCCCGTCACACGGTTGGCCGTCAGCGGAACGTAACGCAGAAGCACTCCGGCGTGAATTGTGAAATAATCCACGCCCTGCTCCGCCTGTTCGATAATCGTATCACGAAAAATTTCCCAGGAGAGGTCTTCCGGCTTTCCACCGGCCTTTTCCAGCGCCTGATAGATCGGCACGGTTCCAATCGGAACGGGAGAGTTGCGTAAAATGTACTCCCGGGTTTCACTGATATTATCGCCGGTGGACAGGTCCATTACCGTGTCGGCGCCCCATCGGATCGCCCAGACCATCTTCTCCACTTCCTGGGCGACGGACGAACTGACGGCCGAGTTCCCGATGTTGGCATTGATCTTCACCAGCAAGTTTCGACCAATCGCCATCGGTTCAATTTCAGGATGATTGATATTGGCCGGTATGATGGCGCGCCCCCGGGCAACTTCTTCACGTACGAACTCCGGTGTGATGCTCGCAGGAATCGCCGCGCCAAAGGACTGGCCGGGGTGCTGATGGCCCATCTGCTCGCGATACGTCTCCAGTCGCAAATTTTCCCGCAGGGCAACAAACTCCATCTCCGGTGTAATGTCCCCCCGTCTGGCGTAGTGCATCTGGGTGACGCGGCGGCCGTCCCGGGCCCTTCGGGCCGGCCGCCGCCCGATAGCGTGGCCCTCATCAAGCCGTGGGGCCAGCTCGGTGTCCCCGCGCCTTTCGATCCACGGTAAACGAATGGGCTCCAACCCCCGGTGAATGTCGATGGAGGCATTCGGATCCGTATAAGCACCCGAAGTGTCATAGACGGTGATGGGGCGGTTCTCAATCAGAGCGCCATTGGAGTCACGGGTCGGCGCCAGCTCAACCTCGCGCATCGGCACCCGAATCGTCTCATCGCTACCCGGCACATAAACTTTGTGTGAACCCGGAAGCGGGCCAACGGTCACGCGCTCCCGCCAGTTCTCTTCAATCAGTGGTTTTTTTTGAGGTGCATTCATTTTCGTCTCCGGAATGATTTCGGGAGAAGCAAACGATGCACGTGGGCCGGTTGTTTTTCATGTGCGCTTCCCCGCGTCGGATTTCTACCGAACCAGGTTCTGGGGCTCCCCCGCGCATCCGAAAACAGGAAGCGGGGTCTCAGGCCGTCGTTGCGGCCACACCCAGCGGCGACCACAGAAGGGCACCCCGCACCGAATGCACAACCATAAAGCGAACTACCGGATCAGAGCCGCAGGCCCAACAGGCGATGGTGGGTTTCCCCTTCGTATTCTGTGCGGGAATAGAGCACCTTGAGCAGAGAAAACTTGCGAAATCCGGTCTCGCTTTCCCGTTCGTAGTTCCAGAGCAGACCCCAGAGACTTCCGGTGGAATGGTAACCGCGCTCCGGACGTCGGAGGTTTTCGTAGGCGATGCCGAGCAGAAGACGGCTGGTTTCCTGAGCCGCCGCGCGATCGACGTTGCGATACCAGACAAGACCGCCACCGACCAGCTGAAAGGTTGTTTGCGCGTCGGAGTCGGCGAATGTCAAAAGCGGCAGACTGCCCCAGGACATCGACGGGCCCTCACGATCG
This sequence comes from Spirochaetales bacterium, assembly GCA_024233935.1. GTDB lineage: Bacteria > Spirochaetota > Leptospiria > Leptospirales > Leptonemataceae > JACKOY01. The sequence goes on from JACKOY010000011.1 coordinate 43,406, forward strand.
TACCACCAGAGCGGCACAAAACTATTGTGGTGTCCGTCCTCCCTCGCAATGTCGTAGGCCCAGAGCAGATTTGCATCGTGTCGTCCTTGCTCCAGATCCAGACCCGCCAGAACCGGTAGCCCCAGAATGCCAAGCCCGAAGGACGTACGCTCCGCCGAGTGCGTGAGCGTGGCGCTCGAAAGCAAGAGTCGAAATGAGTCTTCATCCTGCTGCCTTTCGTGATCCAGCAAGTAGAGCAAATTCTGGCGACTGTACTCCGGTGCACTCTCCAGATACAACCCGGCAATCAGCTGCTGCGACTCCTCGGGGGAATTGCTGGAGAAGTAGACCGGCAGGACATGCAGAGTGCGTCGCATTGCAGTCGCATCCTGGCTGTACCAAACATTGCCGATCAGGTTCTGGCTCAGTTCTTCGCCCCGACGGTGTCGGTAATAAGCCGGAAGAACCAAAGTGGATACATCCCGATCCTGGTCCTGTCTGTAGTAGGAAAGCGGCGTAACGAGGCGCGTCTCCCCGGGTCCCCGGTAGGCGTAGTGCAACAAGGAAAGTTGCCGGCTTGCCGTGGCGTCCCGGGACGAAAAGAAAAACGGCGCCACAAGAAAGCTACTTTGATCCGGGGACTCGCTCCCCCAGACATTCAACGCCAACCAGGATGTGGAGTCCAGGGACCGATGTCGATAGAAGCCCGGCAGAACCAGGGTTGTCGACTTGTCGTCGGGGGCTTCCGCGTAGCGGAACAAGGGAACGGTCAGGCTCCAGCCTCGATCGCTTTGTGAATAGTAGTGCAGGGGCGAAAAAGCCGTAAAGCTGTTGGGACCGCGTCGTGAAAAATACAGCGGCACCAGGTGGCGAGAAACCTCCCGCCCATCACTCGCCTCATAGTAGCCCGGGAAAACAAAGCGACGCGCCGTAACTCCCCGCGAATCAAAATACAGGGGAAACACGAGCAGGCGATCCAGTTGATCATCGCTTCGCTGCCAGTCCAGAAATCCCAAAACGTTTGTATGGCTGACTTCCTGGTCGGTCCGGCGATACATTCCCGGCAGAACCAACAGCTCGGAGCCCTCGCGGTTGTTTACGCGATGATAAAAGAACGGTCCAAACTCGTACGCGCCACCCGGACCCGTCGCCGAAAAATAAAGCGGAGCGGCCACGAGCCAGCTGTCCCGGCTGTAAAATACCGCCGGCGCCAGATAAGCCGAAGCAAGCCCGCCGGACGCATCGAGTCGATAGCCGGCGACACCCAGCCAGTTACGCACCGATTCGCTTTCGGTGTCGCCCATGTACAGGCCCGCCCATGGAATAATCCTGCTTCGAGTCAGGTCCGTCGCAGAGCCCGCCAGATCCCGCTGCCGCCGGGACTCGTAGTACAGCGGGCTTACGAAGAGACTGTCTTCCTGCGAGTTATCGAGACTGATGGATCGACGCTGAAAAAAGAAAGGCGCGAGCCACTGCGTATCGTTTGTTTCCCGGCCTTCCACGGTCGCATTCTGACCATAGAGTCCGTACAGACCGAGCGTGGTTTCTTCGGTGCGCACGGGCGCGCCACCCGGACCCCGGCGCATATCGTAGCCGGCAGTCACGGTTCTGCGGGCCAGGGCCCAAAAGAGGCTGCGAGAGCGAGTGTGGGTCCGCCCCGACATGTCCGACTGCTCGCCCTCGTAATAGCCGGGAACTACGAACAGATCGTGTTTTTCAACGTTATCCTGATGACTGGTTGCACGATAGTAGAACGGCAGGAGCATCTGCTGCCCGGACTCAGGGTTGCTCCATTGCAAGAAAATCGGTGAGAGGGTAAGCGAGCGTTGTTCGAAGTGCCAGTCCCGGTGGTAGAGTAGCGGTAGAACCCGGAAGCCTCCTGTTTCGGGCGAGTTGTGTACGTTTATCAGCGGCCAGAGTACACTCTGCTCGCTACCCCGGGTGTGCTCATCGTAAGAACGTATGTAGGTCGGCCCGGCGTAGCTTTCCGTAAACGAGGCTCCCTGGCGCTGTCTGGCATAGAGGGGAAAAAAGCCGGGAATGATCGCTCTATAGCTGAGATCTTCACGAGAGTAGTCGAAAAAGACCCCGGGCACAAAAAGCGCTCGATCGTCGCTGGTCGTGTCCCAGGTAAACCAGGAAAGCGGCAACACCCGAAAATGGCGGCGGGTGTCGGCTTCTTCGTACGCCGCAAGGCCGTAGAAAAAATGGGCGCCGAAGAAATTTTGGGAACTCTCCCGGGTTACCGAACGCTCGCGGGAAATCTCCGGTTGGGTTGGAGGACCCGCATCCGGCTGCACCTGGTCCAGACGCTCTATGCCGACGTCAGGATTCATCGGGTGCGGCACGTCTCTGCCCGGGCCAACCGTCACGCGCGTGGAAAGACTGACCAGATCGTAGAAAAGCGCCACGTCCTCGTCCAAAACGAATCCGCCGACGCCGTTACCCGCAAGGCGTGGCAAATGCGAGCGGGCCCTACGTCGCGAAAGTCCGATAGCGTTGATGTCAATAAAGAGCGATGGATCTTCGTACCTGAAGTACAGTGGCAGAGTCAGGCTTCCGCTGGAGTTCCGGTCGCTCCAGGACCAGAAGAAGGGCATCAGATGACGCTGCCTGGTTTGCGCCTGACGATCTTCCGATGTAAGCCAGGGGCCCAGCCAGAAAAGCTCGCGCTCGGCCAGCCGTCGGTGGTAGTGCAACAGTCCGAAAGACAACTGGCCTTCACTCACCGCGGGCTGGAAATAGGCCGGCAGAACAAAGAGGTAACCCTCCTCGCCCGGGCTATAAAACAAGAGCGGCCACGACCAGAGTTTCTGCAGCCGATCATCGGCGTCGTTGCGCCAGAACGTGTTTGCAAGCAAGGTCGCGCTTCCCCCGGCTGTCTCCGATCGGTATGCGAGCGGGACGATCGGGGCCCAGGATACGCTTTCGCGGGTGATTTGCAGACCCGAGCGACTGCTCTCTTCCGAAGTGTAAAAGACCGGAGTCACAACCCGCGCGGCGGTGGTCGAAATCTGACCACCAGCCCGTGTTTGCTCCACCGTTGAGGCACTACTCGAGTACCAGAGCGGTAGCACGAGCCAGCTGGAACTGTTCGATGTTTCGGAGCTCGAGGCCCGGTGTGCGAAGCCCGGCAGGTACGTCTGCACCTGCTCGGCCCCCGCATGGGAGTCCCGAAACTGCAAGAAGACGGGAGTGATGAGGGAAGAATCCTCCCGGTCTTCAGAATTGAGGAAGGAGGCGTAGAATCCGGGACCAAAATAGCGCTCGTAGCGCTCCCCGGAAAGCGCAAACACAAACGGCACGACAGCCATCGAAGTCAGCTGTTCGTCGCACTCCCGAATCCAGGCATTCAAAATCAGACTCGATTCGCAACTACCCGAACCGTGCGAATAGTAACCCGGGAAAAGAAGCGTTTCGCCATCGGTGTCGGCTGCGGAATAAAAAAGCGGCGTCAAAAGCACATGCGAGCCCGCCGACTGATCGGAACGCAGATTGTTCTCTGCATCTGGATCGTTCGGTCCGACCTCAGCATGGTAATGTAGAGGCGAAAACGAATAGGTGGCGCCGTCCGCACTATGACCGCTGAAGTACACCGGAAGAACATGAAACGCCGATTCACTTTCGTACACATTGCCGATCAGCCGGCTGGAACCCGCCTCGCTCCGGTGCGAATAGTAACCCGGGAAAAGAAGCGTTTCGCCATCGGCGTCGGCCGCGGAATAAAAAAGCGGCGTCAAAAGCACATGCGAGCCCGCCGACTGATCGGAAGGCGAACTGGAATCGGAGTGCCAGAAATGAATTGGAGAGGCAGTAGTGGAACCGGCCGCGGATGAATTCTGATAGTATAAGGGAACGATGGCGAAACCAGTCTGCTGCGGATTCCACCAGGAGAAGAAGAGCGGAGCCGCATGAAAAGCGCCGCCTTCCGGATTTTGAGAAGCCCACACGTTCAAGACCAGACGCTCGCTCGTGTTCGGCCCGGACCGGGAATAGTAGCCCGGCAAGACAAGCGTGCTTCTGTCCGCCAGGGGCTCCTGGTGAAAATAACCCAGCCAGCTTACAAATGTAACTTGTTCCGGAGAACTTTCCAGATAGTGCATCCATGAAAAACTCCGATGCTCGGAACCCTCGCCGCTTTCGGGTTGGCTTGTGCGCCAGGCAAAAAGCGGCGTGAAGAGTTCCGTCCGGCTGGAATTCAAACCGGGACCGGCCGCTTCGGTTTCGTACTGAAAGAGTGGCAGCACGCGCAGGAGCTGGTTTTCGGCCGACGAGGCACGGTGAATAAACGGAAACAATCCGAAGGAACTGCGGTCTCCTCCGCGCTCGTAATACGCCAGGTACAAATACAGATCGAAGGCCTGGCCGGCCTGTCCCCGCGAATGATAGCTGAGCGGCGTCAGAAGCCGACTGCCCTCTTCGTCCGATCGAAAGTAGTAAACCGGGAGCACGTACGAAGACTCACGGGCATCTACCTTGCTCTTCAGGCCGTGCGCCAGGTAAAAGACATTCCAGTCAATAAAGCGCGGATAGTCCGTATACTGGTAAGCCCAGAACAGGTTCAGGTAATAGTGTTCCGGCCAGCTCTCGACTTCGACCAGGAACCCATCAAAGGGAATACGCTCGTAGCGATCAGAACCGAAATACTCCGCGTGGCGCTCCAGGTCGCTCCAGTCCGATCGGCGCTCCGGATCGCTGCCCTCCGCCGACACGGCACGCGAGAGCACGAAGAGCGCCGCCAGGATTACCGCCAGCGGAGCCCGCCGGCGAAAGCTCAGGCCATGTCCCAAAGGCACACACACTCGACGCTGGAGTCACACCCGATGTTCATCTTTTCAGAGCTATCGGGCGCCAGTTGAACCAGACTCAGTTACGACCTCAGCCAGGCAGGAGACGTCCATCGCCCAGAACAATCAGCAGAGCCACACTCCGCGCCAACCAGATCACCACCCGGACCACATTGTTGCGCACGAGTTTCTGGATCGCGCGATGGTCCCGCCGCTGAGACAGGCGCCTGTGGCCGGGAATCAATACAAGGCCGGTCCAGACCCAGTTGACGACTATCAGAGCCGCAAGGGTCACCGCACGTCCAAGTGTCGATCCAGCTATGCCCGGAACTCGTTGCGCATCGGATCGACCGTATCAAGTGGCTCCTCGACATAGCTTCGCAAAATTCGCGTTTCAGCACGAGCAAGGCTTTCCCCCTTTCGCAAACGTCGATACAGCCAGCGGGCCTCCGCATGGCTGTCGGCATCCTCGGCAGGCAATAGCGCGCCGTTGTGCACGGGCCCGTTCACAATTATTTTTGTTGCGAACTTGACCGGATAGACACAGTTGATGCTAAAGCGCGCGTCTCGGAAATGATCATGCCGCCAATCTGTTCGATGGTGAAGCCGGTGCAGAAATGAAACAAGGAGCCGCACTGCTTACGCTGCTCTTATTCTTTTGTGTTGTGTCCGGAGCCTGCTATACCCGCGATCGTCAGGATTGTCACGATGACAATCGCGAACAAATTGAAATGGCGCAGACGATTGCCGTGCTCTGCAATTCGAGCGCGCTTTCGGAAGAGGTCACGATCAACGGTGAATCGCGCACTCGCTTTACACTCTGTGGCGCCACTCTGCTCGCTCTGGCGGGGTTCGGCGAAGACTGCGGCGCTTACAGCGACTGGTGGTTCTTTACGCCCTGATTCTATGCGGTGCAAGCCGGGTTGCGCAAGCGCTGGAATCAACACGGATCAGCAGTAGTTACAATAATCAATAAATATTTATCACAGTCAGTGCCGCCGCCCGCTACGCAGCTCAGGTAAAGCACTGCGAAAAACCGGCGCCATTGCTCATTATCCTCTTCGATTAAGCGGCATTCTTCTTCGCCGAAACACGCTGTAGCGAGCGATAAAATCAGGGTAAGATGCACCAGCAGCAACGGAGCGCTCAGGAATTCAAACGCCATGGGCGCCAGTTGAACCAGACTCAGTTACGACCTCAGCCAGGCAGGAGACGTCCATCGCCCAGAAGTATGAGCAGAACCACGCTACGGGCCAACCAGGCCACCACGCGCACTGCATTGTTGCGCACCAGTCTGCGGATTTCACGCTCGTCCCGGGCCCGGGCCAGGCGGCGGTGACCCGGAACCATAACCAGGGCGGTCCAGACCCAGTTGAGCACGATCAAGGCCGTAAGACACACGGCTATCCAGCCCGGGACGGAAACGAAGAACAGTAGCGGCGTGCTCAAAAATTCAAAGGCCATGGGTAGGACAGCAATCGTGGTGCGGAAACGATGCCTGGCTTCAAAACGCGCAAAGTTGATTTCGGAAACTTCTTCAAACAGGGGGTAGTGTACGATTTGGACGAAGAAGATCAGACCGGTCATGTAGAGCGTCGCGGCCAGATGAAGCACGATGCCCGCCGTAAGCCAGATCATTCGGTTCCGGCAGCTCCCTTTCCAAACACGGCGCTGGCTTCACCAAGCACGTAGCCAAATAAACAGATCTGAACCGGCGAGGTGACGATGTCGAGCACACAGGCAAACGGAGCGCCGACTGCAACGACCGGGTACGCCCAGGCCTCGCGCACATCTTCATTCTGCGCCGGCAACCTGAAACGCGCCTCGTGATTCTCACAACTATCCCGGAGCAGGTAGAGGTCCCCTTCCACCGGTGTTCTGTAGGCGAGACAATCCCCCGTGCTGAGACGCAGGCCGTTGGGACTTTCGCTGATGGGTGGAATTGGCTCCATGCGGGCAAAGAGTTCCGGCGGCACCATGCCGCGATGAGTCTGAAAAGCAGCGCTTTCGTTCCGGGCGTAAAGGCGATCGAGCGGAATCGAGGCCCAGTGTGGAACCGGATCGATTGGATCAGTATCTCCAAACCAGACCAGGCCGTAGACCAGAACCAGCTCCTGGTCGGCCCTCCAGAATTGAACGTCATCGACGAGTTGACGCCGAACACCCGTATCCCAGAGGGAAAGCGAAAAACAGCCGGGCAACAGAACCAGAACAGCCAGAAGCAGGCGACCGAAGACCGGACGCTCAGGTCCCACCAATGTCCCCGGGCGCGACCAGGGTGTAGGTCATGTTCTGCGCATCTTCCAGCAGGCGCTGCATGTCGCCCAGTAGCCGCGCAAGCAATCGTTCGGCGGTCTCGTTCTTGTCTTTCTGATATTGGTCGTAGTAGTCCGAAAGGTGAAATGCCGGCGCAAAACTCAAGTGAGCCCGCCGAGGCAGGTGCGATGGCTCGCCCCCCAACATGCGCGGTTTCTTCCCGAGCACGAGCGATTCAAAACGAGCCAGCCATTCGTAGAAGCGTTCCGGGGTCGGTCTCGAAATCAGGTAGTCGCGATGCATGACGATAAAGTCGTAGGCCTTGCTCAATTCACGATTTGCCCAGCGCAAATCTGAAGGCGTAATGACCGGCAGATCCTTTTGCGGATAACCGATTTCGACCATTTCGATGACCGCAGTGACATGGCGAAGCTTTTGAATTGCGTCTGCCTCCGTGTTGTAGGACGGCACTTTCAGGCGCACAGCAACGTTATCGAGAATGCGATGGCGAACACGCCCAATGCGATAGTCAAAGTCGGGATTACCATCGACGGCGATCCCGTATTCGTTTTCCGCCTGTTCGAGCAGCACCCGGCCGACCATCAGAAACCGTCGCAGCAGATTGCGGCCACCCGCCTCCAGGCCCAGGCTCTTTTCCAGAACGTCCATGGACTGATCCAGATCCCGCTCAATTTCGGCCCGCTCGGATTTGATCACATACTTCACGAATCCGGGCAGAACCGTGATGTCCGCCTTTGCATCCAGTTTAAGTGCGTCTGCGAGGGCGGCGAAACTCAGCTTAATGATGCCGGCCTGAAACGGCATCAGGTTGTCATTCTCTCCGCACATCGGTTCGCCTTCTGGAAAGAGGACCAACTTCCCGCCCGCCCGGGCGAGAATGGACCGCGTCATGCGCATGCTATCGCGGTCCGGTATTCCCGGGATAATGGAATAGGCGCCCACGCTCTGAAAGACCTTGCCCACGGCGCCAAACAAGAAATCGAAGGCACGCCGGGTGGCCATGTAATTGAAACGGCTGCCCATGACGTTGGCCACATGATAGGCGATCAGGGGCTCCGCCTGGCTGGGATGGTTCGTGAAGAACACCAGTCGATCGCGTCGCAGGCTCCGCAGCATGCGCCGGTCCTCCGGGCTGATGATGATGTCCTCTATGTTCTGGTATTCTTTGAGTACGACCGGTAGGGTCGCGTCGGCGAACCAGGCAACCGGCAACTTGAAATCGGGTGGAATGAAGAATTGCGACATGCCCGACAACAGTGGGCGCCGGGCAATAAACGGTCAAACCCAAAGAGATTCAGTGTTCGTCAAAATACCTTCTGATCTGAGCGGGGCCATCTTCCCCGAACAGAATCTCGCAGGCCTCGGCCAGGCCCGGCGCCCCGCGAATCGTTTCGGTACGCACCTGAAGCGCAATTTTGGAACGCCGGCGCAGGAAGTCCTCGAGCCTGGTGACCATTTCACGCCTGGCCGCATGATAGAGTTCGCAGCGAATATACTCCGTGCCTTCGATCAGCAGTTCTCCCATGGCCGGATCGTTCCGAATATCCTCAAGCAGATTAAAAGCCGCAGCCCCGTAACGACGCCAGAACCTGCGACTCAGCGCCTCGGAGGAAGTCGGGGCCGTCATGGCGTCGAGGTTCATGAGACGGGCCTGATGATAAAACTCCTCCTTGACCTGCCTGGGCGGCTCTCCGTACCAACGGATATTGTAAAAGGGCATTTCGATTCCCAGAGCCCGGACCTCCGCCGCAACCTCATTGCCGACATTCAGGCAGTCTGTAAGCTTGCCACCGAAGATACTGACAATCCGATGCTCGCGGTTCGCTTCAATAGCGTGCTTTCGAGAAAGTGCGGTCCAATCTCCCGTATCACGTTTCTTTGGACGGGCCTCCACAACCAGCGGACGCACACCGCAGCGTTCAGCGATGATATGCCCCTCGTTCAGCGGAGGATCAAGTTTCAATAGCTTGTTAATATTCCGAAGTACGAATTGGCGGTCTTCTTCGGTAACACGCGCCGGCAACTCTTCGACGCGCGTATCGGTCGTCCCGATGCATGACTTGTTGCCCATCGGAATCACGAAAAAAAGCCGACCGTCGTCTGCAAAAAACGTGAGAACCCGACGCTGGGGAGTGACGCGGTCTACCAGCAGATGGATGCCCTTCGAAAACAGGTGGTGGTGCTCGGTCTGTTCCCCGCTCAGTTGATTGTGCTGGTCGACATACGGGCCGCAGGCATTGATCAGAACTTTTGAACGAATCTGAAATGAACGATTGCCAATCAGGTCACGCACTTCGGTGACCCAGAGATCCCCCTCACGCCTGGAGCCGGCTGATTCGAGATAGTTGCCGACGATTCCGCCATGATCCATGGCCGCGCGAATAAACTTAAATACAAAGCGCGCGTCGTTATCGATCAGAAAAGCGTCGGAATATTCGAATCCGCCGGGGCTGCTCGAGATATCTACAACCGGTTCCTCAGCCTGGATTGCCTTGCGGGAGAGCAGACGCGGAGCGCGGGTAAAAAAAGCGCCGATAAACCAGTACAGGAGCGCCCCACAGAACAAAAACAGACGGTTGTGACGGAAGCCCTTCTGCAAGGTCACGAAAAAACGAATCTCTTTGACGTTCGAAGGATAGCTTTTAATCAAATGATTGCGGGCTACACAGAGCTTGCGCACCAGTCCGAATTCGAGGGTCTCCAGGTACTTAATACCACCCCAAACCAGGTTCGAAGACTCCTGACTCGTAAAGCTCGAAAAGTCGCCACGATCGATAAGAGCCACCGAGGCCCCCCGGCTGGTCAGGGAAGAGGCGCAGACCGCGCCATTGATGCCCCCACCCACGATCAGTACATCGAATGTACGGCTTTGCATCTTTTCTATGTTACTTTCCCGGAGCTTCATGGCGGTCGCTTAACGTGCTGCCGGAGTGCGCCGTATTCTGCAATATCAAAAAAGGGGACCGGGCACGCACCCGCAGCCAACCTCTGTCAAAAAGTGGTTGCGAGGGCCTCAGTGGCCGCCGAACTGCCGGCAGGGCCTACCGTGAATCCGTCCGTGATGGATAAAGATACGGAAATTGAACGACTGCGCCGTCTTGTCGGCGCCTACGAGAAGTTAACCGCCTTCAGCCACCGCGAGTTGCTGGACGCGGACCGGACCATCCGGGCCCAGGAAACCGTTCAAGAGATTTCCTCCGAAGAAATCCGCGACCTCCGCCAGCAAATCGACGATCTGCGGTCCGGCGAACACGTCGACCTGCGCATCCGGGAGATCCTCAACGAGGATCAGGCAAACGAAGAGCTGATTCTCGAGCAACTTGAGCGCCTCCGGGAAAACTCGGATCAAAGCTTCCTGGTCGACCTGTTCAAAGTACTCGTTCACCATGAGTTCGATGCCGACGAAGCCAAACGCTATTGGTCTGAAATCCTGGACCACGCGCGCCAGATGCAGGAGCTTCTGGGGCGGCCGGTGGGCTTTCGAGTGGCCCTGCTCGATTTTTTCGTGAACCGAAACCGTATTCTAAAAAACCCCATGATCATCGAGATTGCGCTCTTTGACGAGATGCTCAAGAACTCACTGCTCGATGAGCTGACCCAGGTCTACAATCGGCGCTACTTTGATCGCAGTTTCATGCGGGAAATCAATCGCGCACGACGACACGGAACCGAAGTGTCTCTTTTCGTTTTCGATGTGGACGACTTCAAGCAGTACAACGATCAAAATGGCCATGTGGCCGGCGATGTGGTCCTGCACCGCGTCGGAGAGCTTCTTTTGCAGCGTTTTCGCCAGGAAGATATCCCCTGCCGTTACGGCGGAGAAGAGTTTGTGGTCATCATGCCGGAAACGAACACACCGCAGGCACTGACAGTCGCCGCACGCTTTTTCGAAGATTTGCGCAGCGCGCCGTTCGACGGTGGTCAGGTTACGATCAGCGGCGGTATCGCCCACTACCCGGACCACGGGCAGGACGCGGGGACCATCTTTCTACAGGCGGACCGTTGCCTGTATCGCGCCAAAAGGCATGGAAAAAACCGCATCTACATCCCTTCGCAGGAAAACGAATCCGCCCGCTGACTCAGCTCGATTCCGTTTCCACAAAGCGCGCGTAAGAGGCGCGTTCCGGATCCCAGAGCTGGCACGCTCTCCATTGCCGTAGCAGGTGCCTCCAGGTCAGCCGAAATTGGCGCATGTCCCCTGCGAACGGCGATGCGCGCAGGGCCGCGTTGGCCTGGCGTAGATTGTACCCCGGAATGCCCGCCATGATGTGATGCGGTATGTGAACATCGATATTGAAATGGAGAAACGATATCCAGCGCGGAAAAAGACAGTTCACAGTGCACCGAACCTGCGCCAGATAGGGGCTCCATTGCTCGGGAGGGTAGTAGGCAATATCCTCGGCGGTATGGTGCAGATAGGTATAAAAGGACATCCAGAGCTGGAAAACCAACGCCGGCAGCAGCCAGAAATGCAGGAGTGCAAAGGCCGAGTCGGTCAGGCCATAGATCAGGGCCCCCAGCGCCAGCGCTCCCGCCAGAACGAACGCCTGAGAAAGTAAGACCCGGCGACGATGTTCGGGGCGATATAGACGCGCATCGTAAAGATACGCAATCAGATGCATCAGAGAACCCAGCGGAGGTATGCGCCGCGCGATGCGGTAAAGCGCAGCCAGCAAAGGCCGGTTCTGGCGCTCACGTTTATGGTCGGCTACGGTCTCCGGAATCCAGGCGTTGTCAAAGTAGATGTCGGCGGTGCGGTGCAGTCGATTCGTGAACTTGTGATGAGCGTCGTGGGAAAACTTCCAGGCATAGAAGGGATACAACAACGGCAAAAACAACAGATGGCCGAGCGCCACCATAACCGGCCGGTTCTTCAGAAACGAGTAATGTCCGCAGTCGTGACCGATCACAAAGAAGGCCGTGAGCGCGAACCCACCCAGAAACCAGGCCAGCGGGTAAAGCAGCTGGTATTGTTCGCGCCAGACCCAGACCCCAAAAGCGACTGCCAGACCCGACTCCGCAAGCGCCAGTAGCAGGCAGGCCATGGCCCGGCCGGTGGACGGCCTGGCCAGCTCCCGGGGAATGACGGCCGCCACGGCGGCCAGGCTGCTTCTCTCCGGGGCAATTGCCTCAAGCCTGGACATGAGACCAGGTTGTGATTCTCGGTCCGGGAGACCACTATTTTCCGAACGCTGTTTGTTATGGAGTCCCCTCACCCAAGCGGGGGCAGTTGCCTCAGCTATCCTCGATCCCCAAAGCGGGGGCAGTTGCCTCAGCTATCCACGATTCCCCGAAGTGGAGGCAGTTGCCTCAGCTATCCACGATTCCCCGAAGTGGGGGCAGTTGCCTCAGTTGCCCACAATCCCCCGAAGTGGAGGCAGTTGCCTCAGCTATCCACGATCCCCGAAGTGGGGGCAGTTGCCTCAGCTATCCACGATCCCCAAAGCGGGGGCAGTTGCCTCAGCTATCCACGATTCCCCAAAGCGGGGGCAGTTGCCTCAGTTGCCCACAATCCCCCGAAGTGGAGGCAGTTGCCTCAGCTATCCTCGATCCCCAAAGCGGGGGCAGTTGCCTCAGTTCTCCACAGAGGCGCTCGACCGCTGAGAGCTTCGGCGGGCAACCATCAGATTGGACTGCCCCTCGAAGTAGACGTAGCCCGTTCCGAAGGGCAGTGGCCGGACGCCGTTCTCGGCCGGCCGCGCATAGACCGCCCGCAGATCGGTTTGGTGGCGGGCCCGGAACAGCGGAATGGGCTGGGTATAATTGCCGTAGAAAGACAGATCCCAGGGCCCCTCGCGAAAATAGCGCAACGGCGAACCCGAATCGTCCTGCACAATCATCTGGCTGACATCGAAAATCAACTCGCGAACCCGTGCGAAACTGTCGTAGTGCAACAGATAAGAAGCGGCCTTCAGGTACGTTGTCGTGGGTCCCAGGGAGCGAATGTATTCGGAAAACCAGGGCTTGCGCGAGAAATTCTCGTTGGAGACGTCCACCGAGAGATAGACCAGGGTCCGAACGATGTTCTCACCGGGTTTTAGGAACTTGATGCGCACTCCGGGAATGAGGTCCGAACGCTGGGAAGCATCGGAACGTGCGTACTCGCCAATCGTTTCCAGGGCCTGAGCCGAATCCTGCACGTACAGCTTTCCGTCTTTGTCGATCATGATCGGTTCGGCAATCAGCAACCGGTTGCCCTTGCGGGCCACGAAGAGCATCAGGGTTGCGATGAGACCTTCCATGGTCGGGTTCTGGTAATCCACACGCATGCTGTTGGTCCGGAAGAAGGAGTACCGGAATATAGAATCCAGACTGCCACGGGCTTTTTCCAGATAAGCGGCGCGCTCTCGTTCGGACATGGTATCGAGTCGCGGGGGCAGGCCGGCGGGTTCCAGACCAAACAACACATAGTCCGATCCGTTCGAAAAAAACGTGAAGGCGTTCAGAAAATCGGGGCCACTGAATGGATAGAAAACCACGCGATCGGTCTGATTGGCGTCGGCGAGCTCCGTGGCGGCCCAGTTCGACATCTTCTCCAGTCGTTCATTAACCGGGGGCCAGGTCTCCTGCCAGTAACGTCGATGGCCCGCGTAGTGAGATTCGGCCTCGAACGGCGCCATCACACTGCCGGCTTCCGCTTCCAGTCCGGCCAGATAGCGAGAGGCGTCGTTCCAGTAACGATCGTATTCGGCCGCGGGGTCATTGACAATCTCCGCTTCGCCGTTTGTGTTGCAGGCCCCGAAAGCAAAAAAAAGGGCCCACAAAATGACCGCGACCCGGAGAGGTCGGCTCATGGGGAGTCGAGTGGTACTGCAATTTTCGGCTGGATTCAGATGGGCTTTAAGAGACATGGTCGATCACCGCTTGTGGAGCTTGCCACGTTTCGGACGGGACGCTATTTTCCCACCATAAAATCAGGGTCCAGCGTGGGCCCGCGGATCGACCGGGTTTCGGTAGATAGCGCGACTCTGGAAACGTTCATAGTACTCGGGTTCCCATTCCGCCATGCCTTCCAGCAGGATCAGCCGCGAGTAGGAGTCCAGGTAGTAGCGCAGATTATGGGCGCCCCAAAAAAAAGCCAGAGCAAGAAACAAAGCCGCAGCGAGACTGTGCGCGCTGTCGGCCATCCAGCCGGACCAGCGGTCCAGCAACGTGGCCAGCAGCAGCCCTCCCAGCAAGAAGAACATCGACACCGGAACCAGCCAGAACTCGAAATAGAAAGGCTCAAAGTAGGCCCCCAGCGCACCCAAAAATAGAATGCCAAAGACCAGCGCAAAGAGGTCCGCATCCAGTCGGCGAACCAGGCGCGGGAACTCCAAAAGCAGCAGGGTCAGAGTTCCCAGGAAGAAATAGGCGACCGCATTAAAAGCCAGGGGCTCCAGGGCGAAAGGCCGGGCCAGTTCGAATTCAAATGTATAGTTTTCACCGTACTTGGGGCGCAACCGACGCTGAGAAACGAAAACGTCCACAATGCCGCGCACGTTTGCTTCCGGCCGAAATTCCGAAAAGCCTTTGCCCCAGTGGCCGTCAACCTGATAGGCAAATAGCCACTCCTGAAAAGTGCGATGGCGCCAGACTCCAACTGCGGCCCCGGGATCTGGTTTGTCGAAGCGCAATCGATAGTTTATGTGGCCGGCGTAATAGTAGGCTCCGGCAGTCGGCAGAATCGTAACCGCTGTCATCAGGGCCACGGCCGGCCAACGCCAGACGGGTGACCCATGCATCGAAGAGCGCAGGCCGGGAAGCGGCAACAAAAGAGCCAGAGCGATCGCCGTCGCCAGTAGCGACAGGTACTGATGCAAGAGAATGCCAACGAAAAAAATCAGGCCGGCCCAGACGCTCTGGAATAACAGGCGTCGTCTGGTGCGCGCCCGTCTGACGGCCTGCCCGGCCCAGAGCATCGGGAAGCACCAGGCCAGAGGAAAAATACCCGTATCGATCTTGGTCGCGTGGTACAGGGTTCCGTGCAAAAGACCCAATCCGATCGAAATCACAACTGCCCAGCGCAGACGGCCGGTCAGCCTTTCGACATACATGCAGGCGCAGAACAGACCAAAGCAGGCGATCAACAAGGAACGCAAGCGCAGAATAAAAGTCACGTCGGATGAAAAAGGCGCAGGCAGCAGATCGCGCACAACGCCAATAAACCAATAGCCGCTCGATTCAAAGGCGAGGTGGTGCGGATTGAAAAAGGGTCGCTCCGGACGAAACACAAGCATGTTGACCAGATAGACGACCTGATCGTGGTCCAGAGCACGCTGCAGAAAATGAAGATGAAACAGGCCATAACAAACCGAAAGCAAAGAGGCGATCAACCAGGCAAGGTAACGGGGCTTCTGCATGGGGAACCGGAGCGTTTACGTCTTCGAAAGCAACCGGGCAACTTTTGGCGCACCGGGCACGCCGGGGAAAACCAGGGACCGTCTTTCCGAAGTGCGAATCTCCAACTCCGAGAGGCCGAACCAGGCCGCAGGCCAGAATCGGCGAATCCGCGTCGAAACGATTTCGCTGAGAGGCACTACTTCGATCTCGCGAAGCACAACGCGGTGTCGTAGAATATAGAGTCGGCGTGTGGTCCGATCTACGACCAGAGTTTGCAGAGAGCGCATCGTCATGGGGCCGGCCCAGGTCAGCCAGTGGTAGCCACCCAACAAAGCCAGAACAAGAAAAGCCGCGAGATAGAAGAAATCGTGATCGGGCGCATCAAAACGAAAGATTTCGGCCAGTCGAAAGAAGGCGAAGAACACATCGAAAAAACCGGCCAGTGGTTCGCTCAGCCGGACAAACAGCCAGAGCAAGATCAGGGAAATCGCGAGGCGCGCGCAAAGCCAGGCAGGGGCCGGCCGAAATACGTATAAGTTCGCGGGTCCGTCCAGAATCTGCCGGGCGAGATAACGCGCAACCCGGGCATCCCGACGCTTTTGGAAAGACTTCAACACACTCACCGCCGGTCAGAGTGATTTTCGGCCAGACTGGAGCAACGGTTTTTGCTTTCAGCGGCGCAGGAGGTAGCTGGTTTCGGAAAGATCCCGAATGCGCCTTTCAAAGGCCGCTCCGGGCAAGAGCCCCTCCTCGTCCGTGGCGTAACGTTCGTTGAGACGGAGCAAACGGTGCGGAACGAGGTCACGTCGCCTGGTCTCGACCCCCATCGGGGCTGACTCGAAGAACTCCTGCACACGCCGCCGGGTTTCTTCGGACACGACCACATCACCCGGCGCAGCTTGGGTCAAAAGCCATTCCGCGCCACCCCGGGCAGAGCCCCAGAGCTCAAGGGGACTCCGATCATGCTCGAAGGTGCCCCATTCCAGGTCTCCGCAATGAATCGCGGCCTTAAGGGCAATCGGCACCTTTTCAAACGGAGAGACCTGCAAAGCGGGCAGGGTTGCACTCAACCGTCGGAGAACCAGCGCCATCTGGCAGATGCGGATCGGATCGGCCCGCGAAGGGTGGTCGAGCCCTGCTGCCCACGCCCAGGCCCCGTCCTGGGTTTGAATCCAGAGCGCCTGGTGCAGTTCGGCAATGTCGGCCAGGCTCCGTTTGAGGCGCACCAGGTCCCCAACGAATTCTTCCGTCAGACCGGCTTTGCCTTCCAGTCCGCAAAACTGAAGCGCCAGGTAGGCAACTTCACGATAGCGCGCCCGACCCACCTGCCCTTCGACCAAATAACCCTCCACGGCCGGCGTCGGCAGCACCCGGCTCGCCAGGTCCCGGGAGCGCTCCTCGGCCCGGTAGGCTTTCTCGGCCAGCACCTGGCGCTCCGACCGGATGCGATCGAGCTCATTCAGGCGGGCCAGCGCTACAGCGCCCTGGGACAGCAACGCTTCCAGACCGGGCAGCAGATCGCCGTCGAAAACCGCCGCGGCCTCATTGTTTTCCAGATACAACCATCCCACCGACTCGCCGCGGTAGGCCATTGGCACACAAAGAACCGAGCGGGGGCGATTGCGCGAGACGACCGGATCGGCCACGAAAATTCCTTCGATCGCCAGATCCCTCGCCAGAAGCGGCGCACCGGTTTGCACAACGTGTTCGATCACAACCGGAATGACAACCGGATGATCGTAAATCGAAACGTGTTGCAGGACCGTGCGATTTCCGTTGTCCAGATCTATCTCTGCTTCCAGAAAGTAGTCCGGTCCACGGGGGCCAGCGCTGCGCATGACCAGATAAGCGCGCCGGGCGCCGCTGTGTTGGAGAGCGTATTCGGTCAGGCGGTCCAGCATCGGGCCGCGGTCGGCTATGTCCGCCAGAATGCGGCAGGCCTGATGCAACGCAAACTGCCCGTGGGCCCCAAGGTCCGCGCTATCGTCCGGAACCGGGACAGCTTCGACGGCAACGGGACCAACGGAGGCCCGACCACCCGCAGCAGATTCATTGCCATCGATCACTTTGACACGCCCGCCGGCGCCCCAGGCCTGGTACGCTTCGCGGGCCTGGAAACGCTGAACGCGCGCCAGCTCATCAAATCCGCGTTCCTCGAGAAAATCGGCGAAGCGTTCGCTGATCAGGGCTTCGAGACCCGGATTGCCGGCCCGCCTGGCAGCGCGACCCGCATCCCGAAATTGCACCATCGCTTCGTCCGCATCGCCCTGCAAACGCGCCCGCTGGGCCAGAATCAGATGATAGAAATGCTCGAAGTTGAGCGCACAGGAAGCCGACCAACTGGCCAGGTGGGCGGCATGAATTTCGATTTGTCTCAGAATGCGATTTCGACGTCCGGGGTTCTCCAGGGCAGCGTCGCCAGAGGCCAGAACCCAGAGTGTGCGAAAGAGAACCTCATCCAGGGACGCCCGCGCGTGCTTCTCAACGACCGCATCCTCTAAGAAAGCGATAGCCTCGGAGTGACGACGGCCCAGGACTGCCGCGAAAGCACGATCGAGAAACCAGGTCGCCCGCGCGGCGGGACTGAGGTCGGCCGGAATTTCAGGCGCAGCGTCGCTCTGGTTTTCGAGTTCCAGTACCAGGTGACGCAGGGAACGCCATAGAGCAATTCCGTCCCGGTCCGCGGTTCGCAAAACCGCAAGGTGCTGCTGTTCAATGATTTCGCGAATGCGCACCAGGGACTCTCCCTGAACAAATCGCAAACGTATGCCAAAGTGATAGATCCGCGCAAGCAACGGCAGATTGCCGGTGTCGCTGGCGTAACGCCGGGCCAGGTCTGCGTGCTCGTGAGACGTATGGTACGGGCGACTGAAGAAACTGATTCGCGAGGCGAAAAAGAACTGTGCACGGCCCTTCAGATAGCGGTCCGGAGAATGATCCAGCAAACGAATCATCAGGCGGCCGAGTTCGTACGCCGACTTGTGCTCCTGTCGGTCAAGAGCAGAAAGCGCAATCGTTCCATAACAGAGAGCGCTGTAACGTGACTGCCCGCGTCGGAGCGAAAGACGCACGCCAATCAGGGCCAGCAATCGCAACCAATCCGGGTCCACGGCCGACGCTGCAGGGATGGCGGCGTGGATAAGACGCATAATCGCCAGCAAACGCGGATCCTTCATCCGGGCCCCTTCGGCGGTTGCCTCAATCGCCCGACCGCGCATGGCGATCCGGGTACGCAATCCATGCCAGCGCAAGGCCAGGCGCAGAGAGGGGCGTCCCGGGCGCACGCCCACAAACTTCAGTCCGCGACGGAACACCCGCAGCGCTTCATCGGGCCGATTGTTGGCAAGCAATGCCTGCCCGCGACGCACGCAGGCATGAGCCCTTTCAACACGGTCATCGAGCTCGCCGAGCAGAGCCCGGAAAAGTTCGCGAGCGCGTTCGGTATTTCCAAGCAGTTCCTCGCTTTCGCAGGCCAGTTCATAAAGACCGCGTGTCAGATTGTGTTCGCGACCCCAGTTGCCGTCCGGTAAAAACTCAATGCCGGTCTCCAGGTAGTCCCGGGCCATGCCCGGGGCGGCCAGGTCCAGAGCGCGACGGGCGCCGGAAAGACAGAGGCGGGCAAACTCCACCCTTTCGTCCGGAATCGTTATCTGCTCCCGGGCCGAAAGAAAATGGAACACGAGCTGAAAAAGGTGCTCCTCCCGATCGGGTTCCGCCGTCCCGGCCAGCAGCATGCGGCCTATCTCCAGATGTTGCGCGTCAATGTCTTCCCGGGCCAGCTGTTCCAGGGTCACACTTTGAAAGGCGCGATCGGCAAAACGAAACTGCAGGGGGCTCTTTCCTGTCAGCAAGCCCTTGAGCAACTCGGCGTTGTCGGTCAAAAACAACAGTCCCGAGTCCCCGAACGCATGGATGAGTTTTGCGGCACTCAAACGCGCCAGAGCGCCGGCCAGGGCGACGGGGTCGAAGCCAGCGGCAAGCGCGAGGGAACGTGCATCAAACTCGAAGCCCAGAAGCGCCGCACAGGTCAGAACCTCCCTGTCCGGCGCGTCAAACGAGGCAATGGCGCGGCGCACGTGCGCCGGGAGTCCTACCGGCAGGTCCGGCGATCGGACTTTATCAAAGCGCCACTGCAAATGGCGTGTGATACCGCGGCCCAAAAGCGTCGCCCTTTCGAGCTCTTCCAGCATCAGAGTCAACTGGAGCGCGTTTCCGTCGGCACGTTCGTTCAGCCAGAGAACGAGTTCCTCCGATTCTGAAGCGGAGTAAGCGAAGCGTTGCTGCACGTACTTTCGCAGCACATCTTCTGGAACAGGGAGCGCTTCAATAGAGAGAACATTCTGGTTCGCACGATCTTGCAGGGGCAGGACGACGTCTCCATCGGAACCCTCCTCGCAGAGTATTACTGCCACACCGCTCAAGAGTGGTTCCAGCAAGATGTCATCGAGCAGTCGGCGAGTGGATTCATCCAGGCGGCTGATGTCTTCAAAAACGAGCACGATCGGTCTGCGACCTTCCGCCAGTGCCCGGAATAAGAGTCGAACGACCTCAACGAATCGATTTGCCCGCTCGCGCGGAGGAAGGGCCGTTTGCAGCGATTGCGGGCCCAACAGCGATTCGAGCTCCGGCACCAGGTCAACGGCGACGGAGGCATGCGAACCAAGCAGCTGGCTGACGCGTCGCTTCCAGACCAGTCGCTCGTCGTTGCCGCACGACTGTATGGAATAGAATGCCTGCCGTAAAAAATCCAGAAACGGCCCGGCCGGGCCGGCCGATTCATTGCAGGCGGAACGCAGAAAAAGGCCGCGTTGACGGATCACATCCGGCACAATGGCGTGGGCGACCGCCAGAGCCCCCTGCCCGGCCCCGGCGCGGACCAGGACGGTCCGGACGGAACCAGTCGCGCAATCGACAATAACCTCGCGCAGGGCCTGCACAAGATCGGCACGACCGGCCAGGCTCTTCAACTCGACCGGCGCTGGCGTAGTTGCCGACTGCAGAACCAACTGCCCAACCAGCCCTGAATCTTTGATTTGCTGAAGGCACTGCTGCAAATCAAGGGCGAGATCGCCCGCGTTCCAGTAGCGGTCGGCCGGATGCGGCGCCAGCAGGCGCGCCAGAAGCGTTTCCAGAGCCGCAGGAACTTCCGGTAGAATGGTCCGCGCCGCCGGCGCTCCCTTCAGCATCGCGGCCAGAAGCTCGACGGGCTCCTTCTGCCTGAAGGGCGCCTGTCCTGTGATCAGCTCGAAGGCCAGCAGACCAAAGGAATACAGGTCAGAGTAGTACCCAACCGGATCGGCAACACAACCCAGTTCCTCAGGCGCCCTCGTGGTCCAGTCCGCCGGCAGGTTTGTCGGCTTGCAAACGGAAGCCGGGCTTCGGTCGCTCTGGCATGCGCGCCCGACGTGGGCCAGTTTCACTTTGCCATCCTCTGGCCTGACAAAAACCGCCGGGGCGGCCAGTTCCAGATGCAGATGACCCCGGCTATGCAGTTCGGCAAGCGCCCTGGCCGCCCCGGTAACGACCTCAAGCGTTCCCGACAGGCCCGGCGCGCTCTTCTTTCGGTAGTCTGGAAGCGGAATCCCACCGAAGTCCTCTATAATAAGGGCTATCTCCGCCCGACTACTTTCATAACCCAGAGGGCGCAGAGTGCGCTCCAGCTTCAAACGGGCTCCGGCTTCGTAGTAGCGCCGTAGCCGGATCGCAGTTCGGTAGTAGGCCTCGGGATCCGGTTGACTGAATCTAACGAGGACCGGTAGGCCATCCGGTTCACGAACAGCGCGGAACAGCGATTCGCCCTCGCCCTCAAATACCGATCCGGTTAGTTCGTATCCAGGCAGCTCTATCACAGTACGGTCCGGGCGCAGATCCCCTGTTCTATCTTTCGAGCCGTGGCAGCGAGAATCTTAGGCCAGGGCAGGCGGAATTCCAGCGGGCGCGGCGCTCAATTCCCGGACCAGAAAATCGAAATCGAAGTCATAAGCCGGCTCGAGCTTTTTCGCCCGGGCAACCAGAAGCGGCTTCGTTGGCCAGCCTCTGACCCCGGAATGGATGACTACGAGATTGCCGGTGCGAGTCATCACCGATCGGAAGGAATCTCCGAACGCAGTTTTGAGTAAGCTACCGCCGGAGTTGTCGGCCTGCAATTGCCGAATCCAGAAGTTGGCGGTCAGCACCCCTCCCGGAACCAGTCCCTGATGAAGTCGATGGTAAAAATCAGGATCTGCCGCCACGGGGGCAATGCCGTGCGCGCCAAAAACATCCGCTATTATAAGGTCGTAGGAAGCGCGATTGAACGGCTCCCCGAAAATGTGTTCCCGGGCATCCCGGACGAAGATCCGGAGACGTCGGCCTGCCGGTAATCCAAAGTACCTGTGCGCGACCGCAACTACGGCTTGCCGATTCTCCACAACATCAACGGTGCAGTGGCGATTCATCAAGAAGAATCGTGCCAGGGTGCCGCCGCCCAGCCCCAGCAACAGGATCCGACGCGGCGCGGGATGGATGAGAAGGCCGGAGACAAGCCGACGCGCGCTCGCCAGATACGGTCTCCAGGGAAAGCGCAAATCTATAGCGGACTGCCTCGCGCCACTGTCGAACCGGAGTGAGCGAATCGGCGGCGCCTCGTCTACGAGGATTACGCCGTGCCCATCGGCAACTTTCCCGATACACCTGCTCACAGGATCTCCCGCCGGCCGGGCGAAGCATCGGGAAGCGCGGTCGGCTTACGGCCCCCAGCAAAGCGCACCAGCTGACGAAAGGCCAGCAGAAATCCAGGCAGTGACGAAAAAGGATTGAGTAACAACAGCAACGGATTGCCGAAAACGCGTCGCGATTTTCCAAATCCCGGAAGAAAAAGATTGAAAGCCTTCGCACAGGTTTCAAAGAAAATGCATGACCTACCAGCCGCTCCACTCCCACCACCTATCCGGGGACGTGACTTATCATCGACCGGATCGCCCGGACAAGCTCGTCACTCTTGACGACCCGGCCGAGACCGTGATGACAGACCTCACGCGTGTTTCTGCAGTCACCATCGGGCCCCGCGATTCGATCGCGACGGCCAATCAAAAGATGTTCTTCCGCGGGATTCGCATGCTCCTGGTTGTAGATTCCCAGGAGAATATCGTCGGCTTGATAACAGCGACGGACATTTTGAGCGAAAAGCCTTTCAAACACCTACAGGTCTTCGGCGGGGTTCGAGATGAGATTCTGGTTAAGGACCTGATGACCCCTAGAGAGAGGATTGAAGTGCTGCCCATGGAAGAGGTCGCACATGCAAAGGTGGGACACCTGGTTGAAACACTTAAAGAGGCCAGACGACAACATGGGATCGTCGTCGAAAAGGACTCCCGCGGACAGCAGATTGTGCGCGGGCTCCTTTCCGCATCGGAGATTGCGCGACGTCTGGGTCAGGAAGTCCAAACCCGAGAAGTGGACTTGTCTTATGTCGCGCACAACATGACCCATTGAATTCGGACTGCTGGCCGGGACTTCAGCGCGGGGGTGGCCGGGGCTTGTAAGTTCGCATGCTGTGCCCGGGCGAATCAGCCTGCCCGCCTTGTGATTCAGCCGCTCATGGAATTCGAGCAGCGCCGTGGAAAAGCGGATCTGCATCGACTTTCGGTCGTCACAGAGACGCAGCTGCAGAAGCTCAATAAAGAGCTGATTTGCAGAGACTCCGCAGGAACCGGCCAACACGTTTAGCTCCATGCAGCCGGTAAGATCCGCTCGAAGGTCCAGCCGCTCGCGCCGGCCCTCAGAAGCCGCCAAAACGATGCTTTACTAAAATGGAGGACTTCCGCAGCGTCGGCCCTGAATGAAGCCCTGGTTGCTGCTCTCGACCCTGGCGCTCTTGCGTTGTTCGGCCTTCGATCTGGTCCTGAGTCGCGACGTACAGATCGAAACAGACATCCCCTATTCGAGCCTGGACCAGACCGAGAAACATCGAATGGACCTGTTCAGACCGTCCGGATCGACCCGGGCGACGGTCCTTTTTATTCACGGTGGTTACTGGCGCAACCAGGACCGCCGTTACTTTCGACCTTTCACCGGACTCTACTCTAATGTTGGGCTGGCTCTGGCCAGGCGGGGCATAACAACGGCTGTCATGAGCTATCGGCTGGCGCCGGAGGCTTCGATCGAGGATCAATTGGCGGACATCCGGGCCGCCGCAAGGACAACCGCCCGGCTCGCCGGAGCCGAGTCGATATTTCTCATGGGGCATTCGGCCGGCGGCCATCTGGCGCTGTTGGCAATCGCAGACGCACGATTGCGCGCTGCCTTTCCCGTGCCCGTACACGGCGTGGTAGCCCTCTCGCCGATTCTTGAT
Organism: Spirochaetales bacterium; assembly: GCA_024233935.1. Taxonomy (GTDB): domain Bacteria; phylum Spirochaetota; class Leptospiria; order Leptospirales; family Leptonemataceae; genus JACKOY01. The sequence continues at coordinate 67,103 of JACKOY010000011.1, forward strand.
ATTGACCATATGGCGCGCCATCAGACGGAAGAGTTCAATCGCGAGCTCACGGTCCCGCTCTTTGGAACCGGGGCCTCGGCGCGCGCGGACTTTTCGCCTGTAAGCCTTCTCGATAGCGGCGCGCCGCCCATTCTGGTGCTCGTCGGTGGAGAAGACTACGAGTATATTCAGGAACAGTGCGCGGAAGGCATACCGACGTTGCAGAGCCGCTCGCTCTCCATATCTTTCCGAACGATAGCGAACCTCGAACATGCCGACATGGTCCTGAAGATTGGAACCGGCGGTGACCCGATTTCGCCGGTGGCCGGTGATTTCATTCTGGAAAATGCGCAGCACTAGATCGATCCTTTTCGCCCTGGCCATTGGGCTGTTCGCCGGCCCGGTGCTCGCGCAACCGTATCAAATCCAGACCATCGAAAGCGGACAGATCACGACCCTGGATACCAACACCGGAGCGAATCACACCTGGTGGATATCGACCTCAGAGGGACCCCCGCCCGGGCCCGCCGAGCCTCAGGAGGCCGACGAACCCGGCCCCGGCTGGAAGCCGGTCCAGGTGCCCGACAACCTGGTACCCGAACAGCTTCCCGAGGGTACGGAAACCGTTCGCTACCGCAAGGCGCTCTTTTTGCCGGCCGACTTCAGCGGAAGTCTGATGCTTCGCATCGGAGAGATCAGTGACCGCGATCGAACCTATGTAAACGGTACGCTGATTGGCGAAACCGGCGTCTGGGAGGCCGAACGGCCTCAGGCCTACGACCGACAGCGAATCTACACCGTGCCGGCCGAAGTGCTGCGGCCCGGTCTGGTCAACATCATCGAAGTCGACGTGCGGGGATTCTTCCCAGCGGAACTGGGTATCTATCGGGACGAGACATCAATCGGCCGCTCTCGCGAAATGCTGCGCCAGTTCTATTTTGAGAACGGATTCCAGATCGCATCGATTGTCATCTACGGCACCGTCGCCACGTATTTTCTTTTATTCTATTTTGCCCGCATTCGAGAACGCCAGTACCTGTACTTCTCGCTGTTTCTGTTTGCGCTTCTCATCTACAGCTTTTTGCGAACGCAACTGAAATACGAACTCGACCTGGAGCTCTTTGAGACCAAGCGCTTTCAATATCTGGCGCTCTACTCGACCTTTCCTTCGTTCTACTATTTCGTGCGCTCGTTCTTCCGCGCTTCTGGAAGCAACCGCCCCTGGCCCCGTGCCGTTGACTTTGTGTTTCATCTGGGCGCGAATGGTGTTATGCTCTACGGCGCTGCCGTAATCCTGCTTACCGACGATGTCACGCTCTGGGACTGGACGAACAATCGCATCGTGCAGCCCAACTGGCTGGTTTATGTGGTGGGGTCGGCCTACATTATGGGCCGCGAAGCCATCAAAAAGAATCTCGACGGCATATTGATGTCGATCAGCGCCGCAATCCTGGTGATTGCGCTGGTCCTGGACATACTGGCGGGTTGGGCGCTAATCAACGTGCCCAGTCTGAATACTTATGCCTCCAACTTCTTCGTGCTCAGCATGGCAATCATCCTGGCGAGTCAGTTTGTGCGGCTTTACCAGGCTACCGAATCACTGAACCTTGAACTGGCGCGTTTTAACGCGGCCTCCCGCCGCTTCGTTCCCTTCGAATTCTTGCGCATTCTCGAAAAGGGCAGCATTTCGGATGTGGGCCTGGGAGACCAGGTTCAACGCGAGATGACGATTCTTTTTTCTGACATCCGTTCTTTTACAACGCTTTCAGAAGGTATGACACCCAAAGAAAATTTTGACTTTATCAACTCTTATATGCGTCGCATGGCGCCTGTGGTTCAGGCCCACGGCGGCTTCATAGACAAGTTTATCGGCGACGCCATCATGGCGCTGTTTTCTGAAAGCTCGGACGATGCCGTCCGGGCCGCGATCGAGATGCAACGCACCGTGCGCGACTGGAACGTCGGTCGGTCCAAACACGGCCTGGGCGCGGTCGAAACAGGTGTCGGCCTGCATCGCGGCAAACTCATGCTGGGAACCATCGGGACCGATGACCGCATGGACGGAACGGTGATCTCCGACGACGTAAATCTGGCTTCCCGCATTGAGGGGCTAACCCGCATCTACGGAGCGGCCGTGCTTCTGAGCGACGCCATCGTGGATTCGCTCCAGAGTCCCGGCGAATACGGCCTGCGCCAGCTCGATACCGTGCGCGTGAAAGGCAAACGCCAGTCCGTGCGCATCTTTGAAGTATTGCGGGCGCTACCAGAAGAAATGCTGGAAAAACGTCTGCTCGGGCTTGAGGATTTCTCGCGCGCTTCAAACCATTATCGAACCGGCGAGTTCCGTGAGGCGCAATTGCTTTTAAAAACTCTTATTAAGAACGATCCGGCCGATGGGGCAGCTCGCTTCCTGTACCGTCGCTGTCGCAAATTCATCCTGGAACCCCCGCCCCATTGGGACGGCATTAGCGTGCTTTCTAGCAAATAGAGTCCGTACGGTTGCCCCCACAATTCGCGCCGAAGATGGCGGGGCCCGCCGACCTTGAGCCGAATCCCCGGTCCAGTTCCCCCGGGAAACACCGAACCGATCCCCGTCGGCCTGCCGCGCTTCGCAAGACAATTGGGTTGGCCGGATTGAATGAGCACTGTCGGCTTGCCGATGGTACGAATGCACGGTATGAATTCGGATCCTTTCGCACGGCCGGGCGTGCTTGCTATCTTTCGCGGTTTCCAGCCCGCCGAGGTCGGTGACGTGGCCCGCCTGGCCTGCGAGGCCGGTTTTCGTCACATAGAAGTCGCCCTGAATACGCCCGAAGCCCGGGAATGCCTGGAAGCGCTGCTGGCAATGCGGCCCGAACTGCCGCCCGATCTGCAGCTGGGAGCCGGAACGGTCCGCTCGCATACCGATCTGGACCTGGCAATCAGTCTGGGCCTGGACTTCTGCCTTTCGCCCGGTTTGAATCCCGAGTTGCTGGCTCGTGCCCGACAACAGGGACTGTGTTTCGTGCCCGGGATCCTGACCCCTGGCGAAGCGGATCGCGCCCTGCTGGCCGGGGCCGCCCTGGTAAAACTCTTTCCAGCCTCCCTGCATGGACCGACCTACATTCGAATGCTTAAAGAACCCATGCAGGAGTTGCGTGTCCTCGTCTCCGGGGGCGTTCGCGCGGAGAACGCGAGGCTCTTTTTGGAAGCCGGCGCGGACTTTCTGGCCGTAGGAGGCTCCTTGTTCGATCCGCGGCGCTTTCGCACAGTCGATCGCGCTGAAATCAGGCGGGCAGCACGGGACCTTATGACCCGGGTGTTTCCAAACGCGTAGCTTTGTAAGTCTCGTTACCAGCAGTTTCCACAGATTAAAGCACCAAACCGGGCGCAATTCACAAAAATGCCTTGAGATATGTCCGATGGCCGGGATTATCGAACCGCCTATGGAATGGTCAGGTCTGCTCTTTCTCGACTACTACTCGGTTGGCTCCTTGATCGCGTTTTCCATGTCGATTGTGCTCACGGTTTTTTTGTTCGCCGTTCCACAAAAGTCAAAAGCCACGATCTATCTGGCTTTCGCCTTTGCGATGATCCCGCTTATGAACGTGGGGTATTTTTTTGGCTCCACGTTGTATCATCCCCTGGCCGCTTACCATCGACTGTTCACGGTCTGGGGCGGCTGCTATCTGGGCTTATTTATTACGGCGTTCTTTTTCCACTATCCCCGCAACTCTCATCCGCGGGTCGCAATGACTTATTTCGTATTTCTGTTCAGCCTGAACACGGCGGTTTCCTTGTTCTTCACGTATAGCGCGATCAAGGCCGGACAGGTTTTCCACTTCAGCGGCCACTACTGGGATCTGGATTCCGATCAGGCCACTCGACTCGTCGCCCTCACGATCATGGTCAATTCGCTTTCCTGGACGATTGTCGGGTTGTGGCGGACCATCACCCTGCGCGGACGAGAACGTCTCTCCAGCTTTGGGACCTGGCTTTCCTTTTTTCTGGCGGGCATGCTGCAAACGATCACGAACATCATGAGCCGGACGGGTTATCTGGATCGCGGCGTCTACCAGACGGCCTACAGTTTGAGCATCGTAATCGGGTTCTTTCTGATCGCAGTCATCTACCTGAACAATACACGTGACCGGACCAGCTTTATGGCCCGGTTGATTGGTATCAGTCTTTTGACTCTGCTGCTGGTGTTTCAGGGAATTAGCTATTTCACGCTCCGCGACACCGAATCAGGCCACGATTCAGATCGGCGCTATGAACAAGAGATCGCCCGATTGCGTCCGGATTTTCGTCCCGACAACATCCGCTATATTCGGGAGTACTCCAATCCACTCGATGCGGGGACCAACACCTTTGAGCGAGAATCCGTAAACATTGATTTTCACGAACACCAGCCCGAAGTTTACTTCGCCTGGGTCCGAAGCGAAATTGAGGGGATTGGTTTCGATCCTGCTACCGTGGGACCAACTCTGGATCGCGTCTTTCAGAACGCTCCCGATTTCGCAAAGGGGTACGAAGCCCTTTTGCGTGGCGCCGCCGGGCGCGGTGCTGCGTCGGGCGATGATCTGATTCAGGCAGTCAGTCGTCACGAACGCGCCATGGCGAAAATGACCTACGAAATTCGCCATGCGCCGGCGGCAGAAGTGGGCGCACAATTACAGGCGCTGCTGTCGGCAGAGCAGGGTCCGGAATTTGCTCCGTTTGTTTCCGCCATGAGTGCTGCTGTTCTGTCAACATCCCTTGAAGGCGAAGCCCTCCGCGCCTACGCGCTACGGTTTCTGGCCGGTATGCCGGCACCGAACAGCCGGCGCTACAGATCGGATGCCGGTCAATCCGAAGAGAATGAGCGCCACTATGTGACGTACTTCCAGGTAGACTCCGAAGCCGGCACGATTCTGGAAACCGGTTTCTCCTATAGAGCGTTTCGCGAATACCTGCACCTGAGCGCCCTTCATCTCACGATGATGCTGTGTGCCCTCGTTTTCATTGTCGTGCTGGGTTTTCGCCTGTTCTTTCGCGGCGCACTCATCACGCCGCTCAACGTCCTGCTCGGTGGCGTACGGCAGGTCAACGAGGGCGATCTTTCGGTCGAAGTGCCCATCAAGGTCGAGGACGAAATCGGTTTTCTTTCGCACTCCTTTAACGGGATGGTCGCTTCTATTCGCGAAGCCAAACGCAAACTTCAGGATTACGCTGACAACCTTGAGGAAAAAGTGCGCGAGCGAACGGAGGAACTCCGCTCCACTCTGGGCAAAGTTCAGGAACTCAAGCAACAACAGGACGGCGATTACTTCCTGACCTCGCTTCTGATTCGGCCTCTGGGAGCAGACCGGTCCCATAGCGAAACGGTCTCGGTCGATTTTCTCGTACGCCAGAAAAAGAGATTCAAGTTCCGGAAGTGGGAAGAGGAAATCGGCGGCGACATCTGCATGGCCGATACGATTGAACTACGCGGAAAGAAACACACGGTTTTTCTGAATGCGGACGCCATGGGTAAGTCCATGCAGGGGGCCGGCGGGGCCCTGGTTCTGGGCGCCGTCTTTGAAGCCCTGATCGAACGCACGCAACTCTCGGGCGAGGCCCAGCGTCAATTTCCGGAGCGCTGGCTTAAGTATGCTTTCATTGAGCTGCACAAAGTTTTTGAGAGCTTCGATGGCAGCATGCTCGTTTCTCTTGCCGTCGGCCTCATTGAGGATGATACCGGCCTGCTCTATTCGATCAATGCCGAGCATCCGTTTACCGTCATCTACCGCGGTGGGCAGGCACGTTTTCTGGAAGAGGTTACGGAATTTCGTAAGCTGGGAACTCCGGGGCTGAAGGGCTCAATGTACATTCGAACCTACCAGCTCGAGCCCGGAGACGTGCTGATTGCCGGGTCCGACGGACGCGATGACATTCGCATCAAGAGTGACGATGGCAATACTTATATAGCCGACGACGAAACTGAGTTTTTGCGCGCGGTAGAGATCGCAGACGGTTTGCTCGGTCGAATCGTCAAGCACCTGGAGAGTCGCGGGGAACTCACCGACGACCTATCTCTTCTGCGCCTGGCATATCGCGAAGACGCCCCGCCGGCGGAAATCGGCATGTCACAGGATGTGCGGGATTTGTACCAAAAGGCACGGGAGCTTTTCCGGGAGGAGAAAGGCGCCGAATCGGTGGCGCTTCTGGAAGACGCCGCTTCGCGCGAGGGTTCCACACCCGATGTGCTGCGCACCCTTGCCGGCACGGCCGCGCGTATTCGCGATTATGAGAAAGCGGCCCGCTACGGAACCGAGTACGCCGCCCTGAGACCGGGCGACACGGAGTTTTTGTTTTTGTTGTCCTACTCGCTTCGCAAGCTGGGTCGGATCGGCGAAGCTGCCGACTATGGTGAGCGGGTGCGATTACGCGAACCCGATCATGTGCCCAACTTGATGAACCTGGCGCGATGTTATGTTCGTCTGGGCAACCCCAAAAGAGCGCAACAGATGGCGGAGCACGCCCTGTCCCGGGAGCCCGAAAACGAAGCCCTGCAACGGCTCTGCAATCAGCTGGAACAGGCCCGGGCCGCCTCGCAAAACTAGATCCGATCCGCAAGCAAACAAGACTCAGTCGTCATGTGCCGTAGCACGTCGATCGTCCAGGGCCCACTTTTTCACGGCGACGGTCTTTTTCATATTCTCAAGCACGGCCACGGTCACGTCCTGGAAGAGGACGTTGATTTCACTTTCCCGACCGCGTTCGATCATATCGTCGAGCAGGAAGTCCACGACATCGTCGATTGTTTCACGACCCCGGTCTCCCTGGAGGTTCTGGGCCAGCGTGTCACTTATGGCCTGATAAACAGCCACCCCGATCTCGCGGGTCAGTCGCTCTTTAATGAAGCCCGGGACCACTGTCAGGGACGGCACACGTCGAGCGGCGTCCTCGAGGCTACGGCTGAGCATCCGCTCCATCTGGGGACGGCCCGGCTGCCCGGCCGCAAACCGCGCCACACTTTCGGCAACCAGGCGCTTGATCTCTTCCCGCCTGGGCTCCAGCGCCGAAACGAAAATATCAACGGATGTGCCCGAACGCACTTCATCCTGCATCTCTTTGAGAATTCGAATGGCGACCAGATCCGAGATCTCTTCCGTAATAATGTCTCGATAGCGCTTAATCGTCCGGCTGATAATGTCATCGCCCACATTCGTGAATTCACTGCGGTGTAGTCGCATGTAAATGGAAGCGATCCGAAATAATCGAAAGAAACGAAACTCGGTCAGTGGCAGGAGCCCCAGCACGTCGTACCAATTATACAAAGGAAAAAGGAACCAGCGCAGCACGGTCCGGCGGCGCACCGCGATCACCCAGCGCACGAGAAACTCAATCAAAAACAAGGTCAAGAACGGCCCATCCAGAAGAAAGTACCAGTCCACAAAGCGCCCGTAGCGATCCACCTCACGCTCAAAGTTTACAAGCAACAGGGGACGCAGCAAATCGGCCTGAGTGGCTCTTCGTCCGCGCAAAGCCGCGTCGTTGTCCGGGTCAAAACCAAAATAGAACCGCTCCGTGAGAGCCTGGAATCCCGGCATCTGGTCGCTCTGCAACTGCCCGTCCTGCACCAATCGCTCTGCCAGGGCATCTTCCAGAGCAAAGTACCGACCTGAGAGGCCGGCGCCATCGAACGGATTTTCCCCTTCCATTTTGGCGGCCAGCCGGAGCAGCTCGCTTCGAAAAGGTTCTACTTCGACGGGGCCCGGCCCTCTGGTAGCCAGATAGTCGAGCCACCGTTCGCTGACATCCAGGTAGCGGCCGGTCACCCGATGCGGCACGATGCCCTTTACCGGATCGTAGACGCGCGTCAATGCGGGCATGTACAAACGATAGTACGGTCGCGCAATAAAGTAGGTCCAGTCAAAGGCGATCAACAGCAGGTTCACAACCGCCACAAGCACCATGAACAGGTCCCAGACCACCCGCAAACGTGGCCCGCGCTTGAGTATTTCGCCAACTTTCAGCATGAACTCACCGTCTCAGGGAAACTAAGCAACGGACGGATCGGAGCAAGAACTTTCTCGTAGCGACGCAACAATAGCGCTCAGGAAACGGTTGACCCTGAGTCACGAGCGACCAGTCTACTGGAAACCGGGCTCCATTGCCTTCCTGGAGGACACGATGCATTCTCAAACTATTGTTCGTATTCAGATTCTGGTCGCAACGGCGATGATCTGTCTCGCCACAACGCCCATGCCGGCACAAACCAGCGTAACCATGGACGCCGACGATCGTCGTGCAGTCGAAGTCATCAACGCCTTCATGCAGGCGACAACCGCCAACGCCGATCTGCAGGCAGCCGCAATCGCCGTCCTGCCCTTCGTGCACAGCAGTCTTATGAATCGTGATCGAAACAACCTGGGTCAGGACGAGCTGAACTATCAGTTCAAGAAGGCCCACAGCAATGCCGGCTTCTACCGTATTCCGGTCGTAGTAACCCGCATCCAGCAGCTCAACACCTCCGAGATTGGACACCCGTCAGTGGGCACGTACGAACGGGGCCGCGAGCGAAAATACTGGGTCGCAAAGCGGGAAGGTGTAGCGGGTTTGCCGGCGCCAATCGTGGTGTTCTTTCCCGAGTCGGGGGGCGATCCTAAAATCAGTTACGTCGGCAGCCTTTGATTGTCGGACATTCAATCGGCCGTGCACTCAAAGCGTGAAGGCGGTGTTGCGCTCGTCACCGGGGCAGGGACGCGCCTCGGTCGGGCGGTCGCGCTTTTCCTTGCCGGGCTCGACTATGTCATCGCGGTGCACTACAACACGTCCACTGAGGGCGCCGCGTCCACGGTACGCGAAATTCAGGAGCGAGGCGGACACGCGGAATCTTTTCCATGCGATTTTGCAGACGCGCGCAATTGCGCCGGGCTGATGCAGCAGGCCGGCCAGGCGCTGGGGACGATTACACTTCTCGTAAATTGCGCGTCGGCCTATGACCAGGCGCCAATCCGCGAAACGGACACGGAATTGCTACGCCGCGAGTTCGAGGCAAATCTGATTGCGCCGTTTCAACTCATCCGGGCCTTCGCGGATCAGACCAATGCCGGCATGGTCGTAAACTTCATTGACAACAAAACCGCGTTTGTCCAGCCCGACTACGCGGCCTACTTGCTCTCGAAGCATGCGCTGGCGCACCTGACCGAAATGGCGGCCGCCGAACTCGGCCCCGGCATTCGCGTGAACGGTATTGCGCCCGGGGTCATCCTGCCCCCCGAAAGACGCAACGAGGAATACATTCGATGGCGGGCGGACGGAATTCCGATTGGCCGAACCGGCGAGGTTGCCCACATACTGAGCGCGCTGCGTTTTCTGATAGAAAACGAGTTTGTCAATGGCCAGATCCTTCGGGTCGATGGCGGTGAATCAGTACTGCGACCGGGCCGTCACGCGGGCAACTATCCCGGTCACCCTGATCGGCAGCCATGAAGAAGCATCAGGTCATCATTGCGGTCGGATCCAATATTGAACCGGAACGACACGTGTCCGAAGCGGGTCGAATTCTCGAAGCCGAACAAAGACTGATCGGCCGCAGCGCTTTTCGTCGTACGACGCCGGTCGGTTTCACGGATCAGGCCGACTTTCTAAACGGCGCTTTTTTAATCGAAACCGATCTCGACCCCGTTGCCCTGAAAGCCTACCTGAAAGAGGTCGAGCAGCGCCTGGGGCGGGTGCGCGGCCCCATCCGGTCCGGCCCCCGGACCATCGACCTTGATATCACGGTCTGGGATGGACAGATCGTGCATGAAGACTATCACGCCCACAGCCACACACGAATCCCCGTGGATGAGCTTCTGCACCGATTCCAGATCAGCGTCGCCTCCGAAAGCGAAAGCTAAAAGCCCCACAAAACCGATTGCCGCGTGAGGCCTGTGGAGCATTTGTCTACACCATGGCCGAATTGATCCGCACCGAAATCCACCAGCACACCCTGGAGATCACCTTTGATCGCCCCAAAGAACGCAATGCCTTCAACGTGGAGATGCTGCAGCAGCTTGCGAATGCATTTACGCAACTTGAAGACAACCCGGAGTTGCGCGTGGCGGTCATCCTGGCGGCTGGAAAACACTTCACGCTGGGCCTCGACCTGGAAGACGTGGCCGCCCACATGCGCAAACACCGCTCGTATCCCATCCACGGCGAAAACATTGTCGATCCCTGGGCGATCGTGGGTAGAGAACGAAAGAAACCGGTGATTGTGGCCGCCCACGGTTTTTGTTTTACCCTCGGCATCGAACTGATGCTTGCGAGCGAAATCCGCCTGGCAGCGCCAAGCACCCGCTTCGCGCAGATGGAAGTGCAACGGGGCATCATGCCCTTTGGCGGCGCCACCATACGCATGCCGCGCGAGTTCGGTTGGGGCAACGCCATGCGCTACCTCTTGACCGGCGACGTCTTCAGCGCCGAGGAGGCGCTTCGCCTCGGCCTTGTTCAGGAAATTGTCGAACAGGATCGACTGCGTGAAAGGGCTCTCGAGCTGGCCGGTCGCGTGGCGGCCCAGGCGCCCCTCGCCGTGCAGGCCACCCTGGCCAACGCTCGCCTGGGGGCCCGTGAGGGCCTCGCGGCCGCCGCCGAACGACTGCTCAAAATCACGACCGAGCTGATGGATACGGAAGACGCCGAAGAAGGCGTACGCTCGTTCGTGGAAAAACGAGCCGCACAATTCAAGGGACGCTGAAAGATCCCATTCGCATGCAGCCCGGCGAGTTTTTTTTCCAGCTCACGCCCGAGCGCGTACTGGAGGCAGTGGAATCCGCGGGCTTCGAGCCCAGCGGGCATTGTACGCCTCTGAACAGTCTGGAGAACCGGGTCTTCGACGTGCGCCTCGAAGGGGGCGAGCACGTTGTGGCAAAGTTTTATCGTCCGGGACGCTGGAGCCAGAGGCAGATTCAGGAAGAACATGACTTTCTCGGGGAGCTTGTAACGGCAGGCATTCCAGTCTGCGCGCCGGTAGCGCTCTTGAATGGCCATACGATCGATCAGGTGCAAGAAATCCATTACGCGATCTGGCCCCGTACCGGCGGCCGCAGCGTCGACGAATTCACCGACGAACATTTTCAGATTCTGGGTCGGCTTCTGGCGCGCATCCACAACGTCGGCGACACCCGAACACAAAGCGAGCGACCGCCTTTGAACGGGCGCACTTACGGCCTGGACTGCCTGGCCTACCTCGAAGAAAGTGCGATGCTGCCGGCCGGTCTGCAAACACGCTATCGTGCAGCGGTTGAAGAGGTCGCCCGTAACTTCGAGCGACTCGCCGAAGATGTTCCGGTGCATCGCATACACGCCGATTGCCACATCGGGAACTTGCTTTCGGGAAACGACGGTTGGTTTTTTCTGGACTTTGACGATTTCTGCGTTGGCCCGGCGGTCCAGGACATCTGGATGCTGGCTCCCGCCACCGACGATCGCGGCCGCTACGAACGCGAACTGTTGCTGGAAGCCTACCGGCAATTCCGACCCTTTGAAGACCACTGGTTACAGCTGATTGCGCCGCTTCGTGCGCTGCGTTACATTCGCTACGCGGCCTGGATCGCGCGACGCTGGGAAGATCCCGCCTTCCCGGAAGCCTTCCCGCAGTTCGGGACCGAAGAATACTGGGAACAGGAAACCCTGGACCTGGAACAGGAGCTGCGTCGGTTCGGACGCGCAGGTGCGGACGAAAGTACGGAGCGCGCCGGGCAGCCGCAAGAGGAACTGACGAACAAAGACTTCTTCTGGGATTGGGAGGAGGACCAAAGTCCAAAAAACGGATGACAGTCCCTCCCCGCGGACGAGCCTGGTGTATGCTTTCGGCCACAATCCGGCTTTCCTCACTAGTCGCCCTGCTCGCCGGATCCATACTGTTCGTGCGGTGCGCGGGACAACTTCGACCCGATCAAATGCTACCGAACACGCGCTGGCTCTGCAATCAGGTTGTGGACGGCCAGCCCGTGCAGCACATTGAAGAGTTCGGCGAAGGCGGGCGCTACGTGGAATACTTCATGGCCCAGGGACGCTGGACCGACGACCCCAGTGATAGCGCCACCTATGCAGTTCAGGACAACCGCATCGTTTTTGAGTTCCGGGATCAGAACTACGGGGACTCCACAATCCAGAGCGAAATTTTACAGCTGACCGACGAGCAACTTGTGACCCGGGACCTCGGAGATCCGCCCGAACAAATCACCTGCCAGCGTTTTACAGGCAATCTGAACTGACGCAGGCGTTTTTGCCGGCCCGGTGCGGCCTCTTTCAGACCAACGCTTTCTTTTGGAGTCCTTCGTAGCTTTCCACCCGTCGGTCGCGCAGAAAAGGCCAGGCCCGACGCGTTTCTTCCACAAGACGCAGGTCCAGATTGCTGAACACGATCTCCTCTGCTTCCCCCGCGCGGTAGAGCACGCGCCCAAAAGGATCACAAACAAAGGAACGCCCGAAGAAGGTAATGCCATCTTCCCGCCCAACCCGGTTCGTCGCGCACACAAACACGCCGTTGGCAATGGCGTGGCCGCGTTGTACGGTTTCCCAGGCGTCGTGCTGGGCGTCTCCCAACGCCTCCCGTTCGTCATCCTGCCAGCCAATCGCGGTCGGATAGAAGAGCACCTCGGCGCCGGCCAGAGCTGCGGCGCGGGCCGCTTCCGGAAACCACTGGTCCCAGCAAATCAAAACGGCCAGCCGCCCATGACGCGTGTCCCACACACGAAAGCCTAGATCTCCAGGAGAAAAGTAGTATTTTTCGTAGTACCCCGGATCGTCGGGTATGTGCATCTTACGATAGGAACCCATCAAGGATCCGTCGGCGTCGATGACGACCGCCGTGTTGTGGTACAAACCTGCCAGTCGACGTTCGAAGAGACTTGCGATAATCACAATCGAGAGCTCCGCCGCCAGTGCACCCAGCGCTTCGGTGGTCGGGCCCGGAATCGATTCCGCCAGATCAAAGTTCGCGCTCTCTTCGCTCTGACAGAAATAGCGGGAGGCATAGAGTTCCTGGGTGCAGACCACCCGGGCGCCACCGGCGGCGGCCTCGCGAATGCGCTCCAGAGTTCTGCTTCGATTCCTTTCCGGATCGGCGCTGGCTGTGCTCTGGATCAAAGCGACGCGAATCTCACTCATGAAGCGCTCCTGAAACAACGGACATCTAAAGCCACACAAAAATTTCGACGAATTGGCTTGCCGGTTTGCCCGAAACAGATCATTCGTTGATAAGCTGGCAAAAACCGACCATGCCGTCATCTACGAAAAAAATCCTGGTAAGCGGCTTTGGCGCCTTCGCCGACGTTGTCACAAACCCCTCCAGCGCTCTTCTGCCGGAGCTGGAACGCCTGCTTGCTGCCGGTGAGCCCGAGTACCGCTGGGAGTTTTTGTCTGAACTTCCCGTGCGTCCCGATGTCTTTGCCACGACGGTTTCGGTCCGCAATTGGGACGTGTATTTTGCTCTGGGGGTGGACCGCAAGGCCACCGGTCCGCGCCTGGAGCTTTACGCACGGAACCGCTATTGCTCTTCGGACGCCGGGATTCAGGATTTGCTGGAGAAAGGAAGCGCGCCAGACCGCCTGCGCAAGAACACCTGGCTTGAAGAAAGTCTTCGGGATCTCACCGACCTCGAAATCGGCGATGAAAAAAGCTGCGGCGTTTACGTCTGCAATGCAACCTACTATCTGGCCCTCGCCCAGGAGCGGCCGGTCTTTTTCATTCACATCCCCCCGGTGCCTCCGGAAAAAAACAGCACGATGGCGCAGCAGCTCGCTTTCCCCATGCGCCTGCTTGCGAGTCGCGCGCTCGAAAGAGCAAGACCGCGGTGAAGAGCTGGTTGATCTACATTGTGCGGGCTCGCTCCGGCGCTCTCTATACGGGCATCAGCACCGATCCCCTGCGGCGCTTCACAGAACATCGCTCCGGTCGGGCCGGAGCGCGCTTCTTTCGCATGGACCCGCCCGAAAGCATCGTCTATCTGGAGGCCGCGCCGGACCACGGGCACGCTCTGCGACGCGAACATGAAATCAAACGCATGTCCCGCAGGGAACGGCTGGCCCTCGTACAAAGCCTGCAGGCGGGCGCCTCGTAAATCAGTTGAGACGGAGTCGAATCCGAAGCGGCAGGTGGTCGGAATAGCCGGACCGATTTTGAAAGCGGGCCGGCGCGTCGCCCTCGATCATGTCCCCGAAGGGTAGAAAGAGTCCGCAGTCCACCAATCCGAGCGCGCCGTCCGCATGGTTGAACACACCGGGGGAGATCAGAATGTGGTCGAGCATGAACCACTCTCCGCGATACACATAACTCCCGGGCTCATCGGCGATGCAATGACGCAGGAGATCGTCTCCGGATTCTCCGTCGGGCGAGGCAAGCAGACGCAACGAAACATCGCGAGCCGTATCGTTAAAGTCACCCAGCACCAGCAGCTTCAGTTCGGGGTAATCCCGGAGAAGCGCCTCGACGATCCGGGCCAGAGTCCGGGCCTCGCGCACCCGCAGAGCCCGGGTCGCATCTTCGCCTCCGCGACGGGATTTCCAGTGCACGACAAAAACGACCAGCTTTTCTCCCCGAATCAGAAACGTGCCCTGCAGAGCCGGCCGACCACCAGGACGCAGCTCGAAGGACTGCATATCCAGGACCGGCCACCGGGAAAGCAGGGCCACTTCTGTGCGGGTCGGCCACGGCTCATAGTGCACCGAATACTGGCTCCCATCGGTCAGGCGGTCCCGCAGATCGTTGAGCACGTTTTCATTTTCTATTTCAGAAAGCGCGATGATGTCCGGTGGGCCCGCCGCATTCAGTACCCTCGCCAGCGCGGCCAGTTTGGCGTCGTAGTCGTCGCCGCTCCAGCGTGCCCGCAATTCGTCGTCGTGTTCGTGCTCGTCGTCGACGGCATCAAACAGGTTCTCTACGTTCCAGCTCAGCACGCTCAGGTGATCAGGTGGGGCTTCGCCATTGAAGCAGGCCACCAGCAGGAACAATAGGCCGGCGGCCAGGGTGCCCACGCCCGGGGCGCGCCGGAGCCAGGTAGTTCTTCTTTTGTGAAGGAGACCGCGCTCCTTTGGTTGCGCTACAGGACGGCCCCGGGCGCATTGATCCGGGTCCACCATGCAACCAATGAACGAAGAAAGCCACGGCAGTCCGGACGCCCGGGGCGCCTTCTGGAAACGCCGCAACATCGTGCTCGCCTTTGTGCTGATTACTGCGGCCATGATTGCGCTCAATGTTTTTGTCAGCCGTTACCAGCGCGCCAACAACCCGACTTTCCCGCTCCCACCCACGCATTCCGGTCCGGTCCAACCCGATGCGAGCATTCCTTGATCCGGACTTCCACCCGGGCCTTCTGGGGGGCGGGCAGCTGGGCCGCATGTTACTGGCCGCCGGGTTTCGATTTCAACAGCGTTTTTCCGTGCTGGATCCCGACCCGCGCGCCCCGTGCTTCGATCTATGCCCTCCCGGTCAGTTCCTGCAGGGCGCGCTCACCGATCACGACCGTGTTTGCTCCTTTGCAGAAAACCTCGATCTGCTGACCGTTGAGATCGAGAACGTAAGCACGTCCGCACTCAGAGCGCTACGCGACAGGGGCGTGGTGGTCAGACCGGCGCCCGAAGTGATTGAACTGGTTCAGGACAAGCTGGTTCAGAAGCGTTTCCTGCGCGAACGGGGTTTCCCGACGGCGGACTTCGTGCCGGTGGACCGCGCCAACGATCTGGTCGGACTGCGGGATCGCCTGCCGGGGGTTCTGAAACTGCGGCGGGCAGGTTATGATGGGCGCGGCGTGCGCGTGCTGAAGAGCGAAGCCGATTTTGACCAGGCCTTCGAGCAACCGGCCCTGCTTGAGCACCTTGTTCCTTTTGAGCGAGAGATCGCTGTATTGGTTTCTCGGAACGCCAGCGGAGAGATCGCCTGCTACGATGCGGTCGAAATGGAGTTTCATCCGGAACAGAATCTAGTCGAGCTACTGTTTGCACCGGCCCGGCTATCGGACACACTTCAGAAACGGGCCCGGGAACTCGCCTGCGATCTGGCGAACACTCTGGGGATCGAAGGCCTGCTGGCGGTTGAGATGTTTGTGCATGAAGAACGGCTCCTGATAAATGAAATTGCGCCCAGGCCGCACAACAGTGGGCACCACACCATCGAAGCCTGTGTCACATCGCAATTTGAACAACACCTGCGTGCGATCCTGAATCTGCCGCCAGGAGATCCGCGTCTTGTGCAACCGGCCGTGATGATCAACCTGCTGGGTGAATCCGGATCAGCCGCGAGCTTTGAAGCGAAAACCGCGCAGGTGAGAAAACTCCTTGCCAGGCCCGGCGTGCACTTACACCTCTATGGCAAGCGGGAGAGCCGCCCGTTTCGCAAGATGGGCCACATCACGGTAACCGACGCGAACCTGGAACAGGCCCTCAAAACCGCACGCGAAATTCGTAGACAAATCGGCAACGGAATATCCGCCACAGGTCCGGGATGAAAAAAACACCGCAGGTATCCATTATCATGGGCAGCGATTCCGACCTGCCCGTCATGGCGGCCGCAGCCGAAGTATTGAGCGGCTTCGAAATAGAAAGCGAAACGCGCATTGTGTCGGCACACCGAACCCCGGACCGCATGTTCCAGTTCGCGCGCGATGCGGCCGGACGGGGCGTTCGGGTCATCATCGCCGGTGCGGGGGGCGCGGCCCATCTACCGGGCATGGTCGCTTCACTGACGCCCCTGCCTGTGATTGGTGTGCCGGTAAAGTCCAGCAACTCCATCGATGGTTGGGATTCCATTCTCAGCATCTTACAGATGCCTTCCGGCATTCCGGTGGCTACCGTTGCACTGAACCAGGCCCGCAACGCCGGCCTTCTGGCGGCGCGCATTCTGGGAGCGGGACAACCGGAGATCCTGAAGCGCGTCCAGGCTCAGATGGATCAGCAGCGCGACTCCGTGCTGGAAAAGGCACGTAACCTCGAAGACGGGAAGTAAAACTTAACCGGTACGCTTGAAGCGCCAGCGCTGGGCCAGATAATCCAGGTAGGCATGCACTGCCGGAAGCGCTCCCGGATTCTGCACGCGAATTTCAAGAACAGCGGCATCGTTTTTCTGGTACACACGATAACGCAGGGTGTCCCGAACGCGGACCATGCCGGCGTACTCTTCGGTGGTGGTCATGCCCGGAATGTTTACCATTTCGAATCGACCGCTCTTAAAACGCCGCGACAGAATCTCCAAATCGTGCGTGTAGGCGGTCAGCTGGTCCTCGGCACTGATGTCCGGCCTTTCCTGAACCTGGTATTCAATGTTGCCACCGGTGGCCGTCTTCTCGAAAAGCCGCTCGTGCTCCAGAGACTCGTCCAGCTCCCGCATGGCTTCCTGCATACGCGGCACAACGAGATATAACGCGGTTGCTCCAACCAGCGTAATGGCCGTCGCGATCAGAGCGTAACGTAGTTCGAGCAAGGCCTGCTTTCGGGCGGGATTGTCGGTAAGTTCGGAAGGCATGGCACAGTCAGAGCAACGCTGCGATGGGCAGTGTCACTTCTTTTTTGGACCGGAGTCCACGGGCACGGGAAGATCACAAAGCCAGCCGTAGCGCTCTACGCTGCCCGCCACGGCATCAAAGCCCTCGGTCCCGGAAAAACCCAATCGGCGCGCGGCTGCGAAGTAGGCGAGAGCCGCGGCCGGCAACGCCTCACAGGCGGCATGATCGTGGCCCTGAATACGCGCGTACACACCCAAAAGATCCAGGCGCACGGCCCAGTAATCCACGCAGGAGCCGCAGCCGCCGTCGCGTTCCATCCGGGCCGCAAGTCCCATCGGGTCGGAGCCCACAGAAGCGCCATCGTGGGCCAGAGCGCTGGCAGACCACGCCGGTGGCGCCGCAAAAACCAGAGCAAACAGGGCGGCCGTGAGTTCCTGCCCGGGATCGGACTCATTCCAGAGCGAAACATAGGCGCCGCGCCCCTCCATGGCTGTGCGGCCCGGGGCCGGATGGGTGTTCCAGCGTAGATTTCCGTCCGGAGAACGCACGCCCGCAATGGCCGAAGGATCGTCGGGCCAGATGGCCGCGTTCGTCAGCACGAGGTCGTAACGCGACTGTTCTTCCAAATAGACGGACCAGGAGCTCTCAACGGCGCTGGGACGAGAAACCAGATCGGGCAGGCCCTCCCGCTCCAGAAAACGGTCGAGCCGTTGTAGTTCTTGATCGACCCCGGCTACCGGCCGACCCGCCTCCAGCAAAATCTCGCGATTGCGGGCACGGAAGGCCGTGCCGGGCACAATCAGCGGACCCCGCTCCGGAGCATGCACGCCCGGCTGGGTTGCAGTACGTTGCATGAGAAAGGGTGCGTCCTGGGGTTGATCGAACACGGCACGCAAAACTACACCAGGAAGGAGTTGCTCCAGACGCTGGCTGCTGGCCTGAAAAAGACCTCTGGCCGTTTGAGCATCAACGGCGTTGTAGTCCCGATCCAGAAGCACCGCCGCATTCAGCGTCCATACCAGTCGATGGTCGGGTTCCGAAAACTCAAGACCGCGCGCGGGCAGCTGGTACGCCCGCTGCCCGCAACCCATCCACACCAGACCCAGCAAAAGACAGCTGCCGACGCTCCGGCGCGCGCACAATTTCAAACCGTGCTACTCCCCCGGGGGATCTCCGGCGGCTCCGGAACGAAAATGATCAATGACACGCACTAATTTCTGGAATGACTGCACAAGGCATTTCTTGCAGGTCTGCTGCTGGTAGAGCTGCCGAACCTGCTCGCCGCACACGCGGCACTTCATTTGATCCACTATCTCTGCATCTGTGTTCCCCATCAGAGCAAAACCCTTCATCTGCACCCGCTCAACCGCTCTTTGAATTGTGTAAGATTCCTGCCCGCTGTGAAGAAAGGCCACATCGGATTGCGTCTTCAACTGTACGCTTGTACTCAAACTCATCATCAGCTATATAAGATTTATCTTTTTTTCCACAGCGGTGGATAATTTTCAGGAACATTAGAAGCCGGGCTTCGGTTCCTGTCTTTTCTGGTCCCGCACGGGATGGCGAAGGAAAATCCATCGTGACGAACAGTCAAAACAAAATCCCCAGGATGGAACACTTTTGAAATTTTTTTGGTTCAAGTCCGTCACAGTCCGGTTGCACAGTTATTCAGCACCGCTTCTTTATCCACACCCCGTTGTGAAATCCGCCTGGAAAGGGTGTGATTTCTTTTTTGATCGCGCCGTGTTTTTTTATTTCATCAAATGGGCGCTTTCAAAAATGGACCGATGGTGACCCGACGCACTCCGCTCTACGATCTGCACAGAGACCTGGGTGCACGTATGGTTCCGTTTGCCGGCTACGAAATGCCGGTCCAGTACACTTCAATAATAGAAGAACATCACGCCGTACGCAACCATGCTGGCCTGTTTGACGTAAGTCACATGGGAGAAATCGTCGTTTCTGGCGCTGATTCTGCCCGTTTTCTGGATTCTGTCACATGCAACGAGGTGGCCGCACTCGAACCGGGACGCGTGCAGTACAATGCTGTGACCAATAATGGCGGAGGCCTCGTAGACGATATCACGATTTACTGTCTTTCAGCCACAGAATTCTTTGTCGTGGCCAACGCTTCGAACCATGAGGCGGTCACAAAGCACTTTCTCGAAAACAAAGCCAGCTACGAAGTCGATATCACGAATCGCAGCGAGGATTGGCATCAGCTGGCTCTGCAGGGACCGAAGTCGGCAGAAGTCCTGAAACAGGCCACCGGTCTCGACTGCGAACATCTACAATACTTCTCTTTTGAAGATGTGGAGCACGAGGGAGAACGTTTACGCATCAGCCGTACGGGATACACCGGTGAAGACGGCTTTGAAATCTATTCCGAAATCGAGACCGGCGTGAAACTCTGGAGACGCCTGCTGGCCAACGGCACAGTCGGAATCAAACCCTGCGGTTTGGGCGCACGGGACACATTACGTCTCGAAGCCCGTTATCCCCTGTATGGTCACGAACTGAACGAGACCTGGACTCCGGTGGAAAGCGGCATCGGATTTATTGTGCGCGAAAAAAAAGCAGGCTTTCTGGGCAGCGAACGTATCCTTGCCCATAAGCGGTCCGGGGCGCCAGGGCGCGTGGTTGGATTCACGCTGGAAACCGCCGGCGTACCCCGGGACGGATTTCCCGTTCTGGATGCCAATGGCAAGGCCCTGGGCCAGGTCCTTTCCGGCACGCATTCTCCGACGCTCAAAAAGGGCATTGGAACCACCTATGTACCGATCGGAGAAAGCGCCGCCGGCACCTCCCTCAAAATCGAAGTCCGGGGTCGGGCCTTGCCCGCCAGGGTCCTGAGCGGGCCGTTTGTCCGGGGCTCGGCGGGCAAGGCCACCTGACAACGGGAACAATGATTTACAGGAGTCCCCGGGCCTACACCCTGGTCCGGGGCCGAGAACCGCCCCGTTTTGGCGACCTCGAAGCTGACGCCTACAGGAACTCAAATGGCACAGAAGATACCGGCGGATCTGCGTTATACCAAACAACACGAGTGGGCTCGCGTCGAAGGCGAGCTGCTGGTAGTCGGCATTACCGACTACGCGCAGGAAGCGCTGGGCGATATAGTCTACGTGGATGTGGGCGCCAGCGGAACCGAACTGGACAAAGACGCCAGTTTTGGTGCCATTGAATCCGTAAAAGCGGCCGAGGACCTGTATGCGCCGGTGGCCGGCACCATCGCCGAAACGAACGAAGAGCTTAAGTCGGCGCCCGAGAAGATCAACCAGGCCCCGTACGAACACTGGCTTGTAAAACTCAGCGGTTTTGATAAATCCGAGGTGGATGGCCTCCTGGATGCGGCCGCTTACGGCGCCTACCTGGAGAGCCTGGGCTGAAAAAAGGGACGATTCACGGTGCGATCGGAGCCCGCGCGATCCGATTATTTACTTTACAGTGCGACGTAAGCTCGCCAGTCTGAGGTTGACCGGTTATGCAATGGGAAAGAATTCTAAGAGACGCCGTTAACGAGGGCGAAATTCGCGAGTTGCACCTGCGACACGTTCCAACCCTGAAGACCTGTGAAAACTGGAACGACGTCAAAGAAATCGGGCTGATCAACCACCGAACGAAATACGCGCACTATCACGGTATCATTGTAAAGTACGGCGAACGTATCTTCTACGTTCCCGAGGAACGCATGCAGGCCCTGGCTCCCTATCGCCAGTGGAAGACCAAGAAATCTCTGAAGGTCACCGAACCCGAAAAGAAGTAAGTTAGAGGCGGGTTTACTATGACCAGCCTTCGTTTTAGAGCTCCAGAATACCAGGCCGACGGCTCTTTTGAGGAGCATGAGTTCGTCTATGAAGGCGATGAAACCGCCGGTTGGTCCATCTCCCGCGACGGATCTGAAGTGCTCCGGTTGGGACCGGGTTACACGGCAGTGCGCTCACGCTACTGCGGCGTTTGTTCGACCGATCTGGCCCGTATGCATCTGCCCTACCCGCTACCGCAGGTCATCGGTCATGAGGTCGTAGCCGAGCAGGACGGACGACCGGTAGTGGTTGAGATCAACGCCTCCCTCGACGCCCGCGGTGTGGCGCCCGAAACGTATGCCTATGCACACGGCTCCATGCACACCCACGATCCGGAACGCATTACGCTCGGAATCAATCAGTTGCCCGGAGGTTTTTCCCCTTATGTGCTGGCGCCGCTCAACGCTATTGTTCCCGTTCCGGAATCAGTGGGTCCGCTGGTGGCTTCCCTGACCGAGCCCTTTGCGGCGGCTTTGCAGGGCGTGGAAGCCACGCATCCGAAACAGAACGATAGCGTGGCCGTGTTGGGGCCCCGACGCCTGGGTTCGCTGGTCATCGCTGCTCTGGCTGGTTTTCGGGCGCGCGAAGGACTGAACTTTCAGATTACCGCCCTGGCCCGTCACAAAAAGCTACTCGATCTGGCACAACGCCTGGGCGCGGACGATGGCGTCGACGTAAGCGAACCCGAAGGTCTGAAAGAAACGTACGACATTGTGTTTGATACTACCGGAAATCCCCGGGGCTTCGAACTGGCGCTGAAATTGGCGCGCCGGGTAGTGCATGTGAAATCCACAAACGGAATGCCGGTGCTGGGGCTTGCGCACCTGACCGACATGGTGGTAGATGAGATCGCCCTCGTTCCGGCCACCTCGAAATACCTGAATTTTGGCTGGCCTTCGGAATCTGTGCCACGCACCAACCCGAATATCTACGTCGCACCGGGGGTAAGCGACGCCGCCCTGGAGAAAATCTCCATTCCCGGCGATCGGCGTGTGCACCGGATTCCGATCGAAGCCGCGCGGGAGGCGATCATCAAAGATGCCCGGGAACAGATCTTTTTTCCCCAGGGCTCACCCTATCCACGCTTCGATCTGGCGATTGTGAGCAGTCTGGCCGAGGCCGATCAGGTCATTCGCCCCAGGGCCGAAGAAGAGCTATCGTTGGTTCGGGCCCGCGGCGCGATTCTGCTCGCGGCCGATTCGGGGGAATCGGCCCTGGCTCATGCCATTGTCGAGCGCGGCCTTGAGATCCACACCTCGCGCTGCGGTGATTTTCACCGGGCGCTGGAAATACTCGAAAAAAACCCGGAGATTACGCGGGCCCTTGAGGAAAACCTGATCACGCACCGCTTTGCTCTTTCGAACATTGCAGAAGCCTTTGATGTGGCCGCGGACAGCGAAAAAAGCGTCAAAGTGATCGTAGAGACCGGCGCGCTCAATCCTTGATGCGATACCCGATACCGCGTACGGTTTCGATCAGTTTTCCCTGTTTGCCCAGTTTCTGGCGCAGACCCACAATCAGGACGTCCACCGAACGAACGGTAACGGGAGTCATTTCCCCGTGAACCGCTTCCACGATCTGATTGCGGGTAAAGACCCATCCGGGTTTGCGGCAAAAGAGATGAAAGATGCGAAACTCGCTCTTGGTGAGCGGAATGACTTCCTCCCCGCGCTTTACCTCGAAGCGGCGCGGATCGATGGTAAACTCTTCGTAACGTACGACGGACTCTTCGTCGCTGGTCCCGCTCTGATTAACGCGTCGTAAGACCGCGCGCACCCGGGCCAGCAATACCCGCGGACTGAAGGGCTTTGTGACGTAGTCGTCGGCGCCCAGCTCAAGGCCCGTTACGATGTCGGCCTCCTCCTGCCGCGAAGTCAGCATCAGAATCGGCAGTGCCGAGAGTTCCTGGTCGCGTTTGAGTTCCTTGCAGATGTCGAGCCCGTCCTTGCCGGGCAGGATCAAATCCAGGATAATCAATCCGGGCCGTGTCGTACGAATGGCAGGAAGGGCCGCCTCCCCGCTGCTGTAGGCGTTCACTTCGAAACCCTCGCGCTCCAGGGTCCGGCGCACCAGCGAGGTGATGTCGTGATCGTCTTCAATCAGTGCTATGGTGCTCTTGCTCATACGTCTGTTTGTGAATCAGAACGGTAAAACCCGCTTCGCCTCAAGACTCCAGTACATTTTTTGTAAGAAAGTGACACTGGGCCTGTACTGTTTGACGAAAGAAATCGCCCCCATACGGGTCGAAATGCCCGATCGGCAATTCCAGGATCTCCGAACGCGCAATGCGGCGCGCCACACGTCGCACGGCCCCCGCGGGAATCAGGCTGTCCTTTGTGGCCAGGATCACGAGAACCGGGCAGCCGATCTTTTTTGCGGCAGATCCGGGTCGGTAGGCGGTTGCCAGAAGCGCAATGCGGGCCGGGCAGGAATTCTCCCAGGTGCTGTCGGTCGGTATCATGGCAAGATAGCCGGGCTCCGAGTCGGGCCGGTTCATGAGCCCGAAACGGTCCGGAGGTGATACGATGGGAACACGATGGGGCCCAAGACCAAGAGCGGCGCGGGCCAGATCAAGCAGGGCATGGGACGTGGCCCGTAGCGCATAGGCCGGTCCCAGATGGAGCACCGTCGCGGGGCCACTTACGAACGGCACGAGCACAGACACCGCCCGCAAACGAGGGTCGCGGGCAGCACAGGCGAGCACGTGACCGCCACTAAAAGAAGTGCCCCATAAAGCCAGGCGCTCGGGGTCTACTTCCGGTTGCTCGCGCACATGCTCAATCGCGCGCATCCAGTCCTGCTTATGACGACCGGGATGCACATAGTTGCGCGGTTCGCCTTCGCTCAGCCCAAAGCTACGATAGTCAAACCGGTAGACCGCAAACCCGCGTTTGACGAACTCTGCCGCAAAAGCCGGCAGCCGGAAATCCATTTGCGCACCGAAGCCGTGGGCCATGACAATTGCCGGCAGGCCCACGCCCTTTGGTCGGCGCGACGGCGTTGAGAGCAAACCCGCCACCCGCACGCCAGAACTCATGAAGTCGGATCTTCGCTGCGGCACGCACCCAGGCTCGGGGCCCGAGGCCAGGACCGCAAGTCATTCCGTGACCTGCCCCGCGCGGTGGGTGCGCGCCCGGAGGTGCAGATAAGAAAGGGCCGGAAGCAATAGAACCAGGCACGGCAAATTCACGATCAGAATGTTGAAGTACACCTCGTGGAGAAGACAGGCCCCGCTATCGATCGCAAACCAAACGAGAAGCGAAACGAGCAAAGCGCGACTTGCCCGGAAATCCATGCGGCGGACCGGTTCGTGGACGACCCACGTAAAAAGCAAAAAATAAGCACAATCCGTAGCCCCGAAGGGAATCAGGGCAAAGGCAAACACCCGGCGAGCTTCCGGGCTCAGACTTTCGACGCCAAAAAGGCTCCGGGCCAGAAGCGTCTCGTAAAAGCCAAAGGGATCGAAGGCGCCCAGAAGGACCCAGCTCAAACCCTGCAGGGCAAACAACAGCCCCAACCCGAAGCACAACCAGCAGACGCGATCGAACTGTGTTCCCGGGCCCGATTCTTTCTGCGGCTCTTTCATGGGCGTCACGAAAGCGGGCCCGGACCGGCAAACCCGGTCACGCCTGCTGCGAAGAGCAAAAAAACATTGGTCACCGGGCCGGCGCAATCGTTCTTGTATTTGGCGGCCGATGCGCCCTGGTTTTTTCAGACCAGCAGCGGCCGAACGGAAAATCTTATGAGCGTCAAAAGTAACATGCAGGTCCATGTGCCCGGCGGCGCGACCGTGGAGTTGGAGCCCGGCGCCCGCGCGAGTGATCTGGCAAAGAAAATCAAAAAAGACCTGAAGGGTGCGCCGGTCGTAGCCCGCATCAACGGAACCCTGCGTGACTTAACCAGCGTGTTAGCCCCCAACGATGAAGTCGAGATCCTGACTTTCGAAGACCCGGAAGGCCGTCACACTTTCTGGCACAGTTCGGCCCATCTCCTGGCCCAGGCCATCAAACGCCTGTATCCGGAGGCCCTGCCGACCATCGGTCCTGCCATCGAGGAGGGTTTCTTTTACGACTTCGCGAATCTTCATATCAGCGAAGAGGACTTTCCGCGCGTAGAGCAAGAAGTCCAGAAGATCGTACGCGAACGTATTGTGCCCGAACGGATCGAGTTTCAGGGAGAAGCCGAAGCGCGCGGTGAGTTCGGAAACAACCCGTTTAAGATGGAAATCATATCTAATAAAGAAGAAACCCTGAGCGCATACCGACAGGGGGACTTTGTGGATCTGTGCACGGGCCCCCACATTCCGAACACTTCCATCGTGCAGGCCTTCAAGGTCCTGAAAACTTCGGGGGCCTACTGGCGTGGCAATCCGGAAAACGAGCAGCTGACGCGGGTATATGGCATATCGTTTCCGGACAAGAAGCAGCTGTCAGCGTACCTGCACCGCATTGAAGAGGCAAAAAAGCGCGATCATCGTGTGGTGGGCAAGCGACTGGATCTGTTTTCGTTTCACGAAGAAGGTCCTGGCATGCCGTTCTTTCATCCGCGTGGAGTTGTGCTCTGGAACGAACTGCTGGCCTTCATTCGCGAGTTGCATCGGGAAGCAGGCTACGTGGAAATCAAAACGCCCGTTATGCTTTCCCGTCAGCTATGGGAAACCTCCGGTCACTGGGAAAACTACCGCGAAAACATGTACACTTCCGAAGTGGAAGGCCGGGAGTTTGCGATCAAACCAATGAACTGCCCGGGTTGTATGTTATTCTTTCGAAGCGGGCAGTACAGCTACCGGCAGTTGCCCCTGCGTGTGGCCGAAATCGGGAACGTGCATCGGCATGAAATGAGTGGCGCGCTCTCAGGCCTTTTTCGGGTACGCAGCTTTCATCAGGACGACACGCATATCTTCATGAAACCGGAGGATATCAAGCCGGAGATTTTGGGAGTGCTGGCGTTGACCGATCGTCTGTACAGCACCTTCGGTCTGGAATATCACCTGGAGCTGTCGACACGGCCGGAAAAATCGATCGGTAGCGACGAACAGTGGGAAGTGGCCACCCGGGGCCTGCGCGAAGCCCTTGATGCCAGCGGTCGCGAGTACCGCATCAACGAGGGCGATGGCGCGTTCTACGGTCCCAAGATCGACATGCATATTAAAGATGCAATCGGAAGGACCTGGCAATGCGGAACCATCCAGCTGGATATGGCACTTCCAGAACGCTTTGATCTGTACTACGACACCAAAGACGGCGGCAAGGCGCGACCGATCATGATTCACCGTGCCATCTACGGTTCTCTGGAACGTTTTCTGGGCATCCTGATCGAGCATTATGTGGGACGTTTCCCGCTCTGGTGCTCTCCGGTGCAGGTGCGGGTGCTTTCGGTGGCCGAACGCCATCACGACTATGCCGAAGAGATTCGAGCAAAACTCTTTGCGGCGGGCCTGCGTGCTGACGCCGACGAAAGCGCCGAGTCCATTCCCAAGAAAGTGCGGAGCGCCCAGGTGGAGCAGGTAAACTACATTCTCGTAGTGGGCGACCAGGAGCTGGAGAATACAACCGTCAACGTGCGCACGCGAGGCGGCCAGGTACTTGGTGAACGCAAAATCGATGATCTTATCACCGCTCTGAAACGTGAGATCGCCGAACGCGCACCGGAACCGGTGCTCGTGTAGGTTCACGCAGGGGCAAGGCCGGTGTGGGCGCCGTCTGCCTATGGTTGGCGGGCAAACTTCTCGAATCCACTGCTGCTTGAGGGCGACCATGCAAGCGGTTGTCTCTCGGCGGCACACATCGCCGTTTGCTTTGCTCTGCGATCTTTGCGCCTCTGCGCGACACTGCTTTTGGCGAGAAGTCCGGAACGACTCAGCATTTGCGCAAATAGGCGGACTCCGATTCGCGCGCAAAGCCGCAGAGACGCTGAGGTATGGGTGCCGACGGCGTTTGGCTTACGGGGGGGAATTTTCTTGTCACCGCTGCTTCAAGGCAGCGGTACATCCGGTGTGGACGCCGTCTGCCTATGGTTGGCGGGCAAACTTCTCGAATCCACTGCTGCTTGAGGGCGACGTGCAAACGGTTGTCTCTCGGCGACGCACATCGCCGTTTGCTTTGCTCTGCGATCTTTGCGCCTCTGCGTGACAAAAACTCAGCGTGAGTTCACAGAAAAAAGGCTGACGATCGCAGGACGGCGGTCCTCGCTCCTATTATGGAGAGCATCTTTCGGAGCGGTCTTTTTCAGGGGCAGGTGGCCCTGGTAACCGGCGGTGGATCGGGCATTGGCCTGCGCATCGCCAGGGAGCTCGCGAGCCTGGGCGCGAGGGTCTTCATTGCGGGACGCAACGAAGAGCGTCTCGCAAGTGCTTTGAGTAGCTTTGGGCCGGAGCAGGCCGCGCAATCGGTGCGTATGAATATTCGCGACGAAGCCGAAGTGGACTCGGCCATCGCGCATATTGTTCGCGAAGCCGGCAAACTGGACCTGCTCGTAAACAATGCCGGCGGACAGTTTCCGTCGCCCGCGGCAGAGATCAAACGAAAGGGCTGGGACGCGGTCATCGAGACCAATCTGACCGGAACCTTTCAGGTTTCGCGGGCGGCATTCCGGGCCGCTCTTGAAAAACACGGCGGAGCCATCGTAAACATCATCGCCGAGGTGAGCCATGGCTTTCCCATGATGGCGCATACCGGCGCGGCCCGGGCAGGTGTCGAGAATTTGACCCGCTCTCTGGCCAACGAATGGGGCCGGTTCAAGGTGCGTGTCAACTGCATCGCCCCCGGCATTATTCAGTCGAGCGGCATCGATACGTACGCTTCGGAGTTTCAGACTTTTGTGCGATCTATGGGTCGCTTCAATCAGGCGAATCGTCTGGGCACCGAAGCCGAAATCGCGGCCGCGACTTTGTTTTTGCTTTCGCCCGCGGCAAGTTACATTACCGGCGAAACCCTGCGGGTCGATGGCGGGGCCGCGATTTACACGCCGATCTATCCGCCCGTAGAACACGAGCCTTTCCCGCCTTTCGATCCCGCGCCCTGAGGTTCAGGCCCGCCGGTCTCTGCCGGAACGGCGGGCCGACCGGTTCGCGCGGGGCGTGCCGCTCGCGCCGTGAAAACAAACCGTTGTCAAAAACCCCGATCTGAGGACCTGCAGCCAGAACGATAGCGGCGACCGGGCGTGCCCACACGCCCACTATCCCGGACTCTAAAGTTCCAGCTTTTCACCGCGGCGCGCCAGGGTCACGTGTTGAATGCCGACCTCTTTGAGTTTTTCGGCCAGAACTTCGCGACTTTTATCTTCGCCGTGAACCAGAACCACGCGACGTAGATTGCCCGCCTTTGCGATCGCACGGGCGAACTGGATCAGATCGTCTTGATCGGCGTGGGCCGAGAGCCCGTTTAAGATATGAATCTTTGCGTGTACATCCACGTCTTCCCCATAGACCCGAACTTTGTGATAGCCTTCGACTAACTTGCGACCCAGGGTGTGCTCGGCCATAAAACCAACGATGACCACACTGTTTTTCTTCAAGGCGAGGCCGCGTTGAAAATGAAACAAAATGCGGCCGCCTTCGCACATGCCCGAACCGGCGATCACGATGCAGGGTTCGCCGCTCTCCTGCAGAGCGCGGGAAGAAGCGATATCGGAAACGTAGCGCATGCCGGGCGGCGAAAAAGGATCGTTGCGCTCCAGAATGCGCTTGCGAACATCCTCTGCCAGACTTTCGGGGTGCAGCTTGTAAATCTCGGTAATTGCGATGGCCAGGGGACTGTCGATAAAGATTGGCACCCGGGGGACTTTGCCTTTCTCGTTCAGGCGCTCCAGGGCGTAGAGCACTTCCTGGGCGCGTTCCAGGGCGAAGGTCGGGATGTAAACCCGGCCGCCGCGCTCAATCGTGGAGTTTACGATATCGGCCAGTTGATCGTCGATGGTGTCAAAGTTGGGGTGCAGGCGATCCCCGTACGTGCTTTCCATGATCAACGTATCGACGTCCGGTACGATCTCCGGTGTTTCGAGCAGGGGCAGTTCCTCGCGCCCTAGATCACCGGTAAAGACCAGGCGGTGTTTGCGGCCCTGCTCTTTGAGATCCAGGCAGACCAGCGCAGAACCCAGCACGTGACCGGAGTTAAAAAAGCTGAGCGTCGCGCCTGAACCCACCAGCAGTTCTCTGTGCAGCGGCAGCGAAATCATGCGGGCCACCGACCTTTGAGCGTCTTCAATGGTGTAGAGTGGCTCCACCTTGTCGTCGCTGCCTTTCTTCTTCTTGTTCAGGTAGCGCGCATCCTGCTCCTGGATCATGGCGGCGTCGCGCAACATCACGCTACAGAGGTCGCGGGTGGGCGGTGTGCAGAAGACGTTGCCTTCAAACCCACGTTTGACCAGAGTCGGAATGCTGCCCGAGTGATCGAGGTGTGCGTGACTCAAAACCAGATTCGTGGCCCGGGTAGTCCAATCGGGCAGGTCACGGTTCAGTCGATTGGATTCTTCACGGTGACCCTGGAAGAGCCCGCAGTCGAGCAAGAGATCCGTTTCGTTTACCGAGAGGCGATGTAAAGAGCCGGTGACGCCGCCTGCCGCTCCATAAAATTCCAGATGCATGGCACGACTTAATGGCACAACGTGCACGCAGCAATCAAAAGACCAAAAGACCGAGGGCCGGGTTTCGCAAAAAAGGGTCGCGCGAGAGTAGCCGGAGCGGTTGTTGGGAGAGTGACTCGACTGAGCGTCAACGTGAACAAGGTTGCGCACCTGCGAAACACGCGCCACCTGAACATTCCGGGGGTCCTGCGCGCGGCCCGGGTGAGCCTCGACGCCGGGGCCGGCGGTATCACCGTGCATCCCCGCCCGGACGAACGGCACATCCGCGGCCAGGACGTTTACGATCTGGCGGGCATGCTGAAAGACGAATACCCCGGAGTAGAACTGAACATCGAAGGCAATCCCTTCGAAGGCAGCTATCTGACCTTCGTGCGCGAAGTGCGTCCGGCTCAGTGCACCCTGGTGCCCGACAGTCCAACGGCCTTCACTTCCGATCAAGGCTGGCAGCCGCAAAACGATGGCCCACGCCTCAAGCCGGTCATCGCCGAACTGAGATCTCTGGGATGCCGCGTAAGTCTCTTTATGGATGCTGACTCCCGCGCGATTTCCGAAGCGGTGGGCCTGGGAGCGGACGCCATCGAACTGTATACAGAACCGTACGCCGCCGCCTTTGAAACTTCGCGCCGACTCTCGGTGCTGGAAGAGTTTCAAGTAGCCGCCCGGGTTGCGCAGGAGGCCGGCTTTCAGATCAACGCGGGTCACGATCTGAATCTGGAAAACCTGGGACCGCTCTTAGAAGCGATCCCGGCCATAAGCGAAGTGTCGATCGGTCATGCACTCATTGCCGAAGCCATCTTTCGCGGTCTGGGGCCCACCGTGCAGGCCTACCTGCGCGTCATCGAAGACGTGCGGGCGTAAACGGCCAGAAGGCATTTCGGTTGCGGCCCCGGCCCGTTACCGTAGCCTTTGCTCGATTGAAAACAAATCCAGAGTTCCGGACCTCTTGCTGGTCGAGGCGAATCCAATACAGGAGTAACTATGTCTTCCACCCTACGCGGTCTTTTTAGCCTTTGTACGTTTGCGTTGCTCGGCCTCGGTGCGGCCGGAATGGCACTCAGTCTGGCAACCCTGCTGGTTTTTCGAAACGAACTCGACTACCTGGTGGGCGGGGCCGGGCTGATCGCCAGCGCCATTTTGCTCAGCGGAGGCGGGCTCGCTCTTGGTCAACTCGCACGCCTGAGCAAAGACGGCTGAAGGGCCGTCGTTCCTGCCCCGGTGGATGCCACCCTGCTCCCATCGTCGACCGTAGCGCGCCTGAAACTGTGCCTTACCAACCAGGCGAGGCGCAATATTCAGTGCCCCCACGATAACCAGATCGGAGCAAAACTGGCCCTGGTTACGGGAGCCACGTCGGGCATTGGGCGCGAAATCGCAAGCGGCCTTCTGGAGCGCGGCATTGGCACCATACTTGCCGGCCGCAGTCCTGAAAAACTGGAAGCTGTCAGACAGGAGTTCTGTGAACGCGGGATCGAAAAAAGCCTGATCCGCACGGTGGCCTTTGATCTTTCCGACCTGGAGTCGGTGGCCGCCGGAGTGACCGCGATCGAACAAATGATCGGAAGTCAAAACATTGAGGTATTGCTGGAGAATGCCGGAGTCTGGCCGCGACGATATTCTGAGACACAACAGGGCTTTGAGATCGCGGTCGGGACGAACGTGCTCGGGCATTTTGCGCTACGAAGCGGACTCGAACGCGCCGGTCTTCTGGCGACTGCGGCCCGCATTGTGATTCTGACCGGAGATATCTACGCGAGCGCCCGGGAGTGTACGCTCCATTATCGCTACCGCGGTCCTCTGGGAGGCATGCGCGCCTACAGTCGGTCTAAACTCGGCAACATCTGGATCGCACGCGAGCTGCAACGCCATCGTCCGGAGTACACCGTGGTGGCGGTTCACCCGGGCGTGGTCGCCACGAACCTGGGCGGGTCCGGCCGCGTGGGAAGAAAGCTCAAATCGCTTTTGATGATCCCACCGGTCGCGGGCAGTCAGATGCCGCTGTACTGCGCAACCCGGACCGACATTGTAAAGGGCGGCTACTATCTGAATACACGCGGACTGTGTCGTTTTCCACCCGACGACCCCGCAATCGACGAATGGCAGAGTTTGCGATTCTGGCACGAAGTCGAAAGCATCGCGGGCGTCTGAAACGCGTTCAGGGAGCAGTACACCTCAACGCCAGTCACAAACGCAAAGCAGCCGATCTTCGGAATCGCGTTTCCCGGCAGGCCCGAAACCCCGTCCCGTACTCAACGGGAGGCAAACTCGTCCGTAACTTCAACTAAACGGGCTCGCAGGGCGGGCTCCATGGCGCTATGACCGGTTGCATCGAGAATTTCCAGGCGCGCCTCCGGCCAGACACGTTGCAACTCCCAGGCGTTCTCAGCCGGACAGACAATGTCGTAACGACCGTGTAGAATGATGCCGGGTATGTTTCGCAGGCGGTCCGCGTTTTTCAGGAGTTGGTCTTCGGGACTCAAAAAGCAATTGTTCACAAAGTAGTGGCACTCCAGCCGCGCAAAGGCCCGGGCAAACTGTTCTTCGCCGTATGCACGCGCTCTGGCCGGATCGGGTAACAGCGTGCTGACCATGCCCTCCCACATGCTCCAGGCGCGGGCCGCCCGAATCTGGGTTTCCTGGTCGTCGGAGGTGAGCTGACGAAAGTAGGCCGATAGCATGTCCTGGCGCTCTTCGGGCGGAATCGGAGCAATAAACTGTTCCCATACATCGGGAAAAATCCGCGAAGCCCCGTTCTGGTAAAGCCAGTCGACCTCGAGCCGCCGACCGAGAAAGACACCACGCAATATCAGAGCTGCAACCCGCTCGGGGTGGGTTTCGGCGTAAGCCAGCGCCAGGGTGCTGCCCCAGCTGCCTCCGAACACAGTCCAGCGTTCGATTTCCAGCTGCGTTCGAATCGTCTCTATGTCCGAGACCAGGTCCCAGGTTGTATTCTCGCGCAACTCCGCGCAGGGCGTGCTGCGGCCACACCCACGCTGATCGAAAAGAATCACATGCCAGCGGGCGGGATCAAAGAATCGTCGGTAGTCGGCCTGGATGCCGCCCCCCGGTCCCCCGTGCAGGAACAGGATCTTTCGCGCTTCGGCGTTGCCACACTCCTCGACGTAGATCGAGTGCAGGTCCGACACTGCGATCGTGTGACGTCGGAATGGTTCGATGGGCGGATAAAGTTCACGCATGGTTTTTACCGCGGGTCATTTCAAAAAAATGAACCGGAGCTGTCAACGCGGGACCAGTCGAAACTCCATCGCCGTCGAGAGGCGCCCTCTTCCGGAACAACACCAGTACAAAGCTTGCATTCTTTGCGACTGCCAGGGGCAAGCAGACGCCGGCATGCATCCGGCGCGAGAAGGAAAGCAACAAGCCCGGACGTGGATTTTGCACGTGACTGCCAGAAACATGAGCTGAAAGAGTGTCCGGCCTGCGTCCGGGGACTCTGGAGGCAACGCTATCGTTCTGTTATGAGTAAACCGGTCACACCTCCGATTACCGCCGACGTGATCATTGAAGTGAGCGGAGGTGTAGTTCTGATTGAGCGACGTAACCCGCCGAAAGGCTGGGCGATTCCGGGAGGCTTTGTGGACATGGGGGAAAGTCTGGAACAGGCCGCCATGCGCGAAGCCCGCGAAGAGACGGGACTCTCCGTGGAACTGACTGCCCTGCTTGGCATTTATTCCGATCCCGCCCGCGATCCCCGGGGGCCCACAGTAACCGCGGTCTACGTCGGAACCGGTTCTGGAATACCGGCCGCCGGCGACGACGCCGGCGCGCTGCGTGTGGCGCAACCGGACGATCGCTCCGTTGGCCTGGCCTTCGACCATCGCCAGATTCTCGACGACTATATAGAATTCAAAAAAACGGGGAAACGACCCAACCCGGCCCTCATGCTGAGCCGACTGTCCAAGCACTGAAGGGCCCGCTATTCGCCATTCATGGCTCGCTTAACGCAGGCCTCGGCCGCAAGGCGCGCCCCCAACAATGTCCAGACCGGCATGAGGTCGGCGCCGGTCGCGGCCACACCGGTAGCGCTATCGGCCACGTTCATGAGTGTTGCGCCAGAAGGCAAAAAGCCCTTAATCTTGTCGGCGATGGGATTTACATGACCTTTGGCCTGCTCGACGTACTGACCGAGCGGCCCGACCATCTGTCCGAACATTTCGCTGGCCTGCTTGAAAGAAGCCTGATCGGAGAACTCTGCAAACTTTTTGGCGATCTCGCCTTCGTTGCGGTTCATGAGCTTTTGAACCAGCTCGGCACCTTCCTCGGCCAGGTTGTCGGCAAAAGGCAACGCAATCTCGCCAACCGCGAAGTAGATCGCGGCTTCCTTGCCCGCATCCAATTCTCGAAACTG
The DNA here is from genome assembly GCA_024233935.1 of Spirochaetales bacterium. Taxonomy (GTDB): domain Bacteria; phylum Spirochaetota; class Leptospiria; order Leptospirales; family Leptonemataceae; genus JACKOY01. The sequence goes on from JACKOY010000011.1 coordinate 101,268, forward strand.
CTTTACCTTGTCGCCCACTGAACCGGGAAACAGACGATAGGTCATGTAGGCCAGACCGGTTGCCTTGAGACCGGCGTCCAGCGCCTGCTGTGGATCGGCTTCGAATGTGCGCCGGTTGCCGCCGGAAGAGGAAGAAAAGAAGGATAATAGATTTTTTACGCCCGCATAGCCGGCGATGAGTTTGTCGCTCGTGTCAAGCATGCCGGCCATCCACATGGCCTTGCCCACGTCTTCGCTGGCCGCAATCGCTTCCGCGCGGGAGACCACGTCGGGCCCGGCGCCCAGGCGCTGGGCAGCACCCTGAATGTTATTGTAGAAGACCCAGTTGGGGGAGAACGGGACCACCGAATACAGTCCGGCCAGTAGCTTCACCGTCAGGTCGTCGGACTTGAACTCACCCAGGGATTGTTGTACGGTTGCAGACATTCATTCGGCTCCAGAAATTGAATCGGGGCGAAGGTCGCCCGGACCCGCAAAGAAACACCAATCCCGGCCCCATGCAAGCAAATTCCGGATAAATTCGCCCGACCCTATTCGCCGGTAACCTGGTACGTCTCCGGCAGGCAATTCCGTGCCGGTGGATCGGCAGATATCCGAAAAAGAACTTTTCTTTCGGTAATTCCGTCGTCCAGGCCCACAGATTGCAAAAAAGTGATTCTATACCCAAAAAGGCGCGGCGAAGCTCCGACGCGTCGGCGGGTCCTTTGGTCCTCTTTGTCCAGGCGAATGAGAATCACGAACATATGCGACATGGTGACTCCGCAGGCGCCGGCCAGACATCGCAGCTCGGTCCAGAGTTCACCGGGAACCCGGACGTGCCATCGCTGGATCGTCGGGTCATCGGCCTGATACTTGCGGGTCACCCGCTCCACGTTGGGCAGACGACCTTCGATCCGATACCGGGCCGCCTGCCCGATCAGGTATTCGAGGTATGTGATGACCCAGCGATGCTGATCCCGACGCTTTCGCAAATATGGCTCAAGGCCGGCCGGAACCAGAAACGTGCAGGCGGGCTTGCCTGGCTCCACAGCTTCGGTTCTCCAATGACGGTTATGGTCTTCCATAACCCTGAAGAGGTCGCCGGTTTCTGATTTGTTGCGCGCTTTTTTGGCGCGGGACGCAGGCAAAGTGGGCCGCGGGGGCAGCCCACCCTTCCTTTTAGATTATTCGACCACGCTGACTTTCAGCGTAAAATTTCCGGTCTCATTTACATCGTAAGAGGTGACGATGATCTTGATCTTTCCAGCGGCCTGAGTGGTTGCAAAGATCATGGACTCGTCCAGACTACCGTTCAGATCATCGTTTTCGAGACGCTGTCCGTTAGGCATTTCCACAATCAAAAACGTGTCAAACTCTGCGGATTGAAGTTCCACCAGCACAAGTTGGTTCGCCTGCACATCGACCTCAAACGGGATTTCGAATTTGGCCCCTTCCTCACCGTCCGGTTTGGAGTCCGAACCGTCCGGCCCAAGCACGCCGGCCTGATCAAACACAACCTGGGCGGCGGAAATATCGCGTATGTGCAGGTCGTAGGACCCGGTTTCTTTGTCTTCGTAAGATGTAACGCCAACGCGCATGATACCCGCATGCCGATTGGTCAGGACCAGGCTCGAGTTCTTGTTGTCCTGGCCGGTGTCGTCGTTTGAGGACTCCGCAGTAAATGGCGGCTGCACATAAAGATATGTATCGAAATCGCCCGAGTTGACCCAAATGGCCAACTTCTGGTTTTCATCGACACTGATATCATACCAATCGGAGAACTTGTCGTCCTGGATCTCCGGGTCGCCAACTTCCAGTTTCCCATCGATGTCCAACGGGACCCCTTTGGCGCCGAGGAGCATCGCGCAGTTAAGGCTGAGCAGGGTCAGCCCCGAAATCATAATTGCTGTAAGACCTTTTTTCCGTACCATCGGGCCGGGTATGCTACCAATCCCCTCTGCGGTCCAGCGATTTTAGGCCCCGCAACGCCCCTTCAAAAGCACTTGTGCGGTCGGGTTTCAGAAAAAAAGTGTCAGTGTATACCAATATATGCATTATATCCGGTAACAAACTGGATTTCCAGGTGAGCAATATGCCCGAAGCCCTCGCAACAACGATATCCCGAGCAGACATCAAGAAAGAACTGGAGACGAGAATTCTGGTACTGGATGGCGCCATGGGCACGATGATCCAGGAACACCGCCTGACCGAACTGGATTTTCGTGGAGAGCGTTTTGGGGATATTAAGCAAGAACTGAAGGGCAACAACGATATTCTCTGTCTCACACAACCGGACATTATTCGGGATATTCACCGAGCGTACTACGCAGCCGGGTCCGATATCGTTGAGACGAACACGTTTTCTTCGACTTCGATCGCTCAGGCCGATTATCAGCTGAGTAGCGAGTTGGTCTACGAGCTCAACGTGGCGGCAGCCCGACTGGCCCGCGAAGCCGCAGACGAATACTCCGAGCTGCAGCCGGAAAAGCCGCGCTTCGTGGCCGGCGCGATTGGTCCTTTGAACAAGACCCTCTCGCTTTCTCCGGATGTGAACGATCCGGGTTTTCGGGCAGTGAGTTTCGATGAAGTAGTTTCCGCCTACGCAGATCAGATTCGCGGTCTGGTCGATGGCGGGGTCGATACTCTGTTGATCGAGACCGTGTTCGACACACTCAACTGTAAAGCGGCGCTCTTTGCGGTTCAGGAATTTCAGCAAAAGAACGGACTGGATCTGCCCGTGATGATCTCCGGAACAATCGTGGACCAGAGCGGCCGCACTCTGTCGGGGCAAACCGCCGAAGCCTTCTGGATTTCTGTGTCGCACGTACCCAATCTACTGAGCATCGGTTTGAACTGTTCGCTCGGTTCTGCTGAGATGCGGCCCTTTATTCGTGAGATATCGCGGGTAGCCACCTGTCGGGTGAGTTTGTATCCCAATGCCGGCCTGCCGAACGAAATGGGCGAATACGATGAGACGCCTGAATTCATGCAGGAGCAACTGCGGGCGTATGCGCAGGAAGGTCTCGTGAACATGGTCGGCGGTTGTTGCGGCACAACCCCGAACCATATTCGTGCAATCGCCGAAGCAGTCGCAGGTGTTTCGCCAAGAGAGATTCCGGCCCGCCGGGAGCTTCTGCAGCTCAGCGGTCTTGAGGCCCTGGTGGTAACGCCGGAAACAAACTTCGTGAATATCGGCGAGCGAACCAATGTTGCCGGTTCCAGGAAATTCGCCCGCCTCATCAAAGAGGGCGACTTCGAAACGGCGCTGCAGATTGCCCGCGAACAGGTGGAAAACGGAGCCCAGGTCATCGACGTGAACATGGATGAGGGCATGCTCGATTCCGAGAAAGCGATGGAGTATTTCCTCAAGCTGATTGGTTCCGAGCCGGACATTTCAAAAGTCCCCGTTATGATCGATTCATCGCGCTGGTCGGTGATTGAAACCGGACTGAAGTGCGTGCAGGGAAAATGCATCGTCAATTCCATCTCGCTGAAAGAGGGTGAGGACACTTTCCGCAAGCAGGCCCGACGTGTTCAGGAATATGGGGCGGCGGTGGTCGTCATGGCCTTTGACGAAACCGGTCAGGCCGACAGCTACGAGCGACGCATCCAGATTTGCGAGCGGGCCTACAACATTCTGGTGAACGAGGTCGGCTTTGCACCGTGGGACATCATCTTTGACCCGAACATCCTGACCGTGGCCACCGGCATGGAAGAGCACAACAACTACGCGGTGGACTTCATTCGGGCCACCGAATGGATCAAGAAGAACCTGCCCCACGCGCATGTCAGTGGCGGGGTCAGCAACATCTCTTTTTCTTTTCGCGGCAACGAGACCGTTCGTGAAGCCATGCACTCCGCGTTTCTCTATCACGCGATCAAAGCCGGTCTGGACATGGGTATTGTGAATGCGGCCCAGTTGACGGTCTACGCGGACATTTCGCCGGAGCTACTGGAACTGGTCGAGGACGTGCTTTTGAACCGCCGGGCCGACGCCACCGAGCTTTTGATCGACCTGGCCGAAAAGATTAAAGCCGAAGACAGCGGCGAAAAGGTCGAGAAACGCGATGCCTGGAGAGACCTGCCCGTGGGGGAACGCCTGACGCATGCGCTGGTCAAGGGCATTGTTGATTTTATCGAGGAAGACACCGAAGAATGCCGCCAGAATTTTGAGCACCCGATCGAGGTGATTGAAGGCCCACTGATGGACGGCATGAACGTGGTGGGCGATCTGTTTGGTTCCGGGAAGATGTTCCTGCCCCAGGTGGTCAAGAGCGCCCGGGTCATGAAGAAGTCGGTTGCTTATCTGATTCCGTATATCGAAGCCGAAAAGAAAGAGGGCGCCCGTGCCCGGGGCAAGGTCCTGCTCGCAACAGTCAAGGGTGACGTGCACGACATCGGCAAGAATATCGTGGGCGTCGTCCTGGCCTGCAACAATTTCGACGTGGTGGATCTGGGAGTCATGGTACCGGCCGACAGGATCCTGAGCGAAGCCGAGAAAGAAAACGCCGACATCATTGGCCTTTCGGGTTTAATTACGCCCTCCCTGGACGAGATGGTTGGTTTTGCCGCCGAGATGGAAAGACGGGGCATGAAAAAACCGCTGCTGATCGGCGGGGCGACCACATCACAGATTCACACTGCGGTAAAGATCGCCCCGAACTACAGCGGACCCACCATTCATGTTCTGGATGCCTCGCGCAGCGTGCCCGTTGTTCAGAGTCTGGTCTCAGACGAACAGCGCGAAGCCTTTGCGGCAAAGATTGTCGAGCAGTACGCCGAAGTTCGCGAAAAGCACGCAAATCGCAAGCAGAACAAGAAGTTTCTCAGTCTGGAACAGGCCCGGAATAACCGGACTGCTATCGATTGGTCAAAAGGCATCCCCCCGGCGCCGAAGGAGACCGGCGTGCACCCGGTCGCGATCGAGCCTGGGACCCTGCGCGAATACATTGATTGGGGTCCCTTCTTTATATCCTGGGGGATGACCGGTAAGTATCCGGCAATCCTGGAGGATGCGAAGTACGGAACGGAGGCACGCAAACTCTTCGACGATGCCAATCGACTGCTGGATCGCATCATCGAAGAAAAGCTCTTTGAAGCGCGCGGCGTGTATGGCATCTTCTGTGCCGCTTCGAACGGAGACGATATCGAACTGTACTCCGACGAAGGGAAAAGTAAGGTGATTGCGCGACTGCATACGCTGCGCCAGCAAACTGAGAAGCGTACCGGAGAACCGAACCGGGCGCTGGCCGACTACGTGGCGCCCGCAGAGCTGCGCGTGACCGACCATATCGGTCTATTCGCGGTGACCACCGGACACGGTGTAGAGGAACTCGCCCAACGTTTTAAGGCCGATCACGACGACTACGGCGCCATCATGACCAAGGCGCTTGCCGATCGCCTGGCCGAAGCGTTTGCGGAATATCTGCACCTGCAGGTTCGTAAGCATCACTGGGGATATGCGAAAGAGGAAACTCTCTCGAATGAAGAATTGATACGGGAACGTTATCAGGGTATTCGGCCCGCTCCTGGCTATCCGGCGCAACCCGATCACACCGAAAAGGACACCTTGTTTGCGCTACTCGATGCGAGCAAGCATACCGGCATCGACCTGACCGAAAGCAAAGCCATGCATCCGGCGGCCTCGGTCTGCGGAATCTACTTTGCTCATCCGGAGGCGCGTTATTTCGGTCTGGGCCAAATAGCCCGCGATCAGGTCGAGGACTATGCCCGTCGCAAGGGGCTGGACCTCAAAGAAATGGAACGCTGGTTACGGCCGGTCCTGAACTACGACGGGTGAAATCGTCGGCTTACCGTCGGAATGTCGGCTTAGGGTCTAGATTTTGCAGACTCCGAAAAAGAAGCAAAGCATCAGAAGCGCCACGTCATCGTCCCAGGGATTCGTATCGTAAACGACAGCCGGCCTCTGGTGTGCCAGCACGTAATCCTCATCGCTGAAGTAGATATCGTATTCCGCGAGAGACATGAATTCGGCCACTTTCTCGCCGTAGATCATGAAACCGTCGTTGTTCAGGTGCTTTTCGTCGTAATACAGTTCATTGCGACCACCGTAGGCCTGAAACGGGTTCATGAAAAAGGGGGCGATATCCAGATAGCTAACCGTGCCTCGATAGCCAGCAATATGTGTACCCTGGGCGTTGTAGATCTCTGCAAATCGCTGGCCCGTCCGATAGACCGCTATGCTGTTCATGAGCGGACGATTGTCTCCCGCCTGCGCCAGCTCCCAGCCGACGACTCCGCGGGGGCTGTGTGTAATCCAATCCCAAACCTGCCACGGATCCGCGCTATGGGCCGGTCGGCGGCCGCGGATCGAGTCGTATTTGCTCTGAATCACTTTGGCCGGATTCTTGAAAAGGCCGGTCAAAGAGGTGTCCAGGCCGAGAGCCGTACCGACCCGCATGTCGATGTCTCGCATTCCAAAGCGCATATCGAGGTAGTCGTCAAGCCGCAGGTTCAGGCGAGCTTCGAACCAGGTTTTGAGCTTGCCCAAGTTCTCTGCGACCTCGTTGTCACAATGCCACGGATCGAGTACCTGGCGCTCCTCGGATCGTGGGCTACCACCGCACAGGTGGGTGTACGGATTCAGGGGCGCCTGGCCTTCGCGTACAAAAGATGATGCGAGCGGAAAGTAGCTGACCAGCAAAACAGTGCGCCCATTGGCCTGCAGCAATTCGACGATCTTGCCCACGTTATTCAGGATCCTGTTGATCTCGTAGTGGGCGAGGTGTGGCATGTATTCAATCGTCACCCACTTATCGAACAACAGGATGTCATTGCCGCCAATCTGAATCCAGGCGCGTTTCGGCGTTGTATTCAAGAATGCGCTTCGACGCGTGAGCGTCGTATTCAGACAATTGTTCAGGCCGGTGAGGAGGTCGTCAGACCTCCAAGATGGAACTGCCATATGCAGGACACGCCACGAGCTCCCGTCATGAGGGATGGCGGTTTGCCCGGGGCGATACAGGTACTTCTCCCACGCGTTCGCCCCGAACAGAGGGTCGGCAAATAGCAGAGCTCCGTTCGAGTCGCCGAGCATCATCATGTGGTGCTGCTGCTCTTGCGAAAGACCAGGTCGCTGATTGTATGGCCCCCAATCGCAGGTATTTTGCCAGCGCAAAGCTGTATCGTAGAACGTCTGGGCACCCAAACTCCGCACGAAAAACGCCGCCAGGCCTATAGCCATGGCAAGAACGCGTTGAAAATCGAGCATACTATTGGCCTCCATTCCCTAGTTCACGAGCACGGTGTACGTTCCACCACCAGGGTTGATGCTGAATCGAACGTTGCTGAGAGCGCTCGGTATCGTCGTGCTCGGATCGTCCGATTCCACCTGAGCAATGGAATAGTTGTACGAATTTATTTGCGCAGTCGTCGTGCCAGAGGTCGTGACCATAACTGTTCGCGCTGCCGTGGTCGTAATGGCAAAACACTGATGGTTTCCGAACGTACTCGACGAGACGCTTTCACTAAGAATCTGCGCGGAAGTCCCGGTCGCCCGCTCACACGCGTCTGACAGTCCAACGATTGCCTGCAAAAGGATCAGGGTCTTCTCCTGCTCCGTGAGGCATAACCCGTCACAGTCGTCTCCGCAAGCGGAAACCAAAAGCACGACAATCAGCAGGACGAGGCATGGGAACAGTGCGGAATAGTGCCTCGTAAGCAACCGTTGACACGTATCTTTCGAGCTGTGAAGCATCAGTCCACTCCCCGACGACTCATTTCATCGATCATCAACTGGCGCAGCTCGTGCATCCGCTCAATCGACCGCACGAGGATACTTGTGTCCATGCCGGCTTCGGCGAATTCCGGGCGCGCCAGCGTCTCCTCAGAGACAACGATGCTGTTTCCGGCCATACCGCGGACTCCCCATAGAGCCTCATCGGGCATACGACTCAAGCCGGCCCGCGCATCGCGCATGAGCTCCTCCTGAATGTCATCGTAGGTCAGGCCGTCTTCTTCTTTTGCCAGTTCCAGCACCTCCGTGAAGGTCTGCGCGACCATCTCGGCGGCCCCCGGTTCATAGAAGCCCAGCTCGTACCGTTGAAGCGTGCCGATTTCGAGCTGCGTGCGCTCGACTGGATCGAGGGCGTATGGACCTTGCCGGAAACAACGTGTCCAGAATGTGGAGCGGGACCACCTCAACGGGGGGCGAATCGATCGGCAGAGTGGCCATGATCAGACTCAAGAGGGCCTGCGTGTCGTCATTCTCCTCTGGAGTAGCACCCGGGATACAGCCAGTAAAGAGAACAAGCAACCCGGCAACGAAAACGAGGTAGCAGGTTCTCCTTTTCATCTCACAGTGCTCGCGTTGCGGCTCAGCTTCTTCAACCTCTGCCGAAAGTGCCATGAGTTCTCAATTCGTGCAATCCGAATTCCTATGCCGGGGTCCTTGCCCAGCTGCGAAATCTCGCTAACCCATACCACGGCTCCGGTTCCGCCGAACTCCGCTGAATCGATTGCTATGCTAAAATCAATCGGACCCGCTTGCGGACGTTCCCCGTTCAGCATTGGCAAGAAGAAGCCCCTCCGCGATATGTTTGACGTTTGCCCGTTCCACTCTTTCCCACCTTGCTTGAGGCAAACCGAGAGATTCAGAGCATACCGAAGCGGATACCGAATTCGAACCATCGTCGAAATGATCAGCCGCTGCCGGTGACTGAAGGAAACAAACTGAATGCCGGTGCCGCCCGAGTCCACCCGTGTCGCGAGACCAATACCTGCAATCTGCCCAACGTCGGTCTCCAGCTTCAGGTTCACGCGGTCCCCGGGAGCTGATCCACTCAACGCAGGAACGAAGCAACCGGCTGACGAAAGGTCCGAGGTGACGAAGCGGCTGTCACCAATATGGATCCCCGTTCGGATGTGCTCGCGCCTGTGGTGCCTCCATCCGCGCGGGACGAGATTCAGATACGGCGACGATACCTCGCGCCGAAGGAAGTACGCCAGAGCGAAGAGTCCGAGGACGGACCGCACCAGGCCTCCCGTGTAGTAAGGCCCGCTCAGGTCCATTGCCAGAAATAGATTGTATGCCACGAGACAAGCCGCATGGATAAGGAACGAGAAATACGCGACCCGCCTCAACGCGAGCAGCCCGATGCCGATGATTGGCGCCGTAAGCAATAAAAGCCAGCCCGTGAGTGAAAAATGGAGCAGGAGCCCGTATACGTCTCCAGCGTCGAAATTAAAAGCGACGAGTAGAATATTGATCGGAGTGGCGAGTATGTAGACCCAGGCTATGGCAACGAGCATCTTCGGTCGCTTGAAGCGCGGCCGCTCGCCTTCGTGACGGGTTCGACATCCCATGCGGGTCACGCTGGAAATCTGTGTGAATTTAACCAACTTCATTTACTACAGCAATCCGCGGTGGGCCGCCCGCGGTTTGTCGGCTTGGTCATGAGTTGGTTTCTGCTGGCCGCCGGGACAGGGCGTCGCTGTGCTTGCCAAGCCGTCTCAAGTGTGTGAGCGGCCGGGGATATGCTTGAGTATATAAGACAAATCCGGCTTTTGTGGACCGCGGCGCCCCACGAAATCAGGGCTCTGAATGGGCTGCGGGCGTTTGCCATTCTTGCGGTCTACCTGTTTCACGTTGCGGTGGCTCTAGATCTTCCGGAGCCGGTCGCGGTTGTCTGCTCGAACCTCTGGTCGGGCGTAGATCTTTTCTTCGTATTAAGCGGGTACCTGATCTATCGCATCCTGCGTGGCGAGTACAAAAAGACCGGCGATATCGCTCTCGGTTCGTTCTATCTAAAACGCGTACTGCGTATTTTCCCGGCCTACTATTTTTTTCTGGCCTGGGCTTTCTTTCAGGCCCGCGCGCAACTCGGCGAAATGCCCGACCCCGAACTGCTGAACGGGCTTGCGAGAGATTACTATGAGCAACTTTCGGCGCGTCTGCCGGAGACGTTTTGGGATGCGGTGTATCTCAGCAACTACGTGCATGGGTTTCATCTGCATACCTGGTCCCTGGCGATCGAAGAGCAGTTCTATCTGGTTTTCCCGTGGCTTGTGCTTTTACTTTCGCGCTCTCAGCCACGCGCCCGCCTTTTGGCCCTGGTCGCGCTTTATGCCGCTCCGGGAGTGCTGCGTGGTTTGCATGTGATGGCCGAACCGGTGCTGGCGGAGGAAGCGCAGGTGGAATTCGTGCGGTTCATCGGTCACGCCTTTCATACCCGGGCCGACGCGTTGCTGGCGGGAGTTCTGGTATACGAGCTACAGGATTCCGGGATGCGTCTGCTACCGGCGGTCCGGATCGCAATAACGGCTTTGCTTGCGGTGCCGATGCTGGCGCTCGCGCATTATGACCTATGGATGGATTCGCCGTTCTTGCTCTGGGCTTTGAAGTTCAACTTTTTGAATCTTGGTTTCGCCTGGATGCTGTACCTGGCAATTGAAGGCGCCGGCCTTTTCTCGGGCCTGCTTTCACAGCGAGCTCTGGTTCCGATTGCGCGACTGAGCTACGCGATGTATCTATGGCATATATTGCTAAGTGGATCGGCGGTTGGAACGGCGTTGGCGGCGGGCCAGCCGCCCTGGATGGGCGCGCTGCGGGGTCTGGGCATGACGGCACTCGCGGCCACGCTATCGTACGTGTTTATTGAGTCACCCTTTCTGGTGTGGAAGCGCCGATTCCAACGCGAGTCCCGGCAGCAGGCCGAAGCCGACTGAGGCGCGGCACGGCCGGAAACAATTGTGCCCGGGAAGGCATGCGGGCGAAATGGACCGTCTGGGCGATCGCGCAGCGGGGATTTCGAAGGGCAGAGCAATCGAACCACAACCAGAGCTCCAACATGAAAGAGATAGCAAAGCAATCGTCAGGTCTTTTCAGTGTATTGGTTTTAGTTTGGGCCGCATTTCTGTTTGTGAGCTGCCACGCTGATCCGGATAGCGACGCCGATTCCGGGGCACTGTTTCAACCCGGTCAGAATCCGGGCATTACGAACGAGGCGCCGCTTTCGCCCCCCGACCCCCAAACACTGATTGGCCTGCAACCCGACTTCGCCTTGAGCCTTCTGGAGGACGAACCCATCTGGAGCGGAACCAGTTCCGGAAGGCAAATTGAATGGACCACGACCGACCTTCGTGTTCGGGCGGGGGAGACGGTTATGTTCTCCGTTCGCGAAGACTACCGTCGCGAGTTTGAACGCGAATGGTTTCCGATGGCGGCCGAAAACTACAGCGAGCTGCACGAGGTCATGCCGGCCGCGACCTGTACGGACGCGCGCGCAGCCACGCTCCTGTCGCTGGTCGGACCGTATCTGTCGTACCAGAATTTTCGTGCGGGTTTTTGCTTTCAGGCGCATCCGTACGAAACAAACGAGTTTCAGGTGCTGGATCTTTCCGGAGATAGGCCCCGATCTGTTTCTCTGACCGAAATCTTTCCCGAGCAGGCGATCTTTGAAGCCCTGCATGCCGACACCATTGTGCAGCGTTCCCTCCGACAAATTCAGGCCGAGCCCATCAGAAATCTTGATGAACTGATGGCGACCCTGGAACGCTGGAATTCCGAAGGACCGCCGGAATCGACCTGCGCGTATCGCTTTGACCCCGACATGCTCGAGCACTTTGCCTTTCATCATCTCGATGGCGATCGCGTGGCAGTTCGGATCGGGCTCCCGTACGGATGCGAAGTGATGCGCGGAACCATAACGCAGCTGGGCCTTTATTTGCCAGTACCGGACAATCTGCGGGCGGCCCTGCAGGCGGCCGATTCGCGCTCTCCGGGAATGCTCATGCAGGATATTTCGGAGATTTCTGATGGAAGGGCCGCCTGCCTGTACGTAAACTATCCGCCGGTGATGGAGCGGGAGAATTATTATTGTGCAAGATGACGCTGCGTTTCAGCCCACGGCCCGGACAATGCCGCGCCGCAAGGATCGCGCGGTCTTTGATCGCGAGGCGGTCTACGCGATTCTCGATGAGGCACTGGTTTGCCACGTGGGCTTCGAGCACGCTGGCCAGGTATTCGTAATACCAACGGCCTACGGGCGCAAAGAGGACCGGCTTATCATTCATGGAGCGGCCATGACCCGCATGATGCAAAACCTGAGCGGGGGCCTTTCGATTTCGGTGACTGTGACCATTCTGGATGGACTGGTACTCGCTCGCTCGGCCTTTCATCATTCCATAAACTATCGATCGGTTGTGATCCTCGGAACGGCCAGCGTGGTTTCGGATGAGGCCGAAAAGCTGGAAGCCTTGCGCGTGTTCACGGAGCACGTCATTCCCGGCCGATGGGCCGAAGTGCGCGGCCCAACCGAAAAAGAACTCAAATTAACCACCGTCCTGGAACTGCCGATCAATGAGGTCTCCGCCAAGGTTCGAACCGGGCCGCCGGTCGATGATCGTGAAGACTACGGCCTCGACGTGTGGGCCGGTGAATTACCGCTTCGACAGACCCCTGGTATTCCGGTACCCGATCCGGCCCTACGGCCCGGCATCGAAGTTCCGGAGCATGTGCGACAATACGGCAACCGTTTATAGAGCATCACGGGTCCGGAACGCTTGCCGGGTCCACTTCGCGCATGTGTCCGTTTTCGAAAAGCAGGGCAGCACGAACGCCGGCTCCAGCAATTCAAGGCGCGTGTTCTGTTTCACGACCGCGACGACGCGCGCACTCGCGCTCGGGCCATCCAGCAGAGCGAGACGATCGGCAATTACGTTGGCTTCGCCGATCGGCTTCTCCGGCCCGCAGGTGGCAAGCGCAGAAGCCAAAGCGAGAACGATAGCCAACCCGCAGCGTGCCAGGACTTGCTACTCCGCTGTCTCGCGTACAACCCGCTGCAGCTGGCCGTCGCGCATTACGTAGACGGTGGGGATTTCACCGTAGGAGCCATCGGGCAGTTCGCCCAGAACTGTTAAGACGATTTGGTCGCCGTCGATCTCGTAGCCGCCACTGGTAGCGACTTCGAGCAACTGAACCCGGCCGCGATTGCGCAGGGAATACACCGCAAGGGTGCTGGTGCCGCGTTCCGCATATTCCGAAATGACTTCCACGTTGCCGTCTTGATCGAGATCCGCAAACTGCGCCGATCCATACTGCCCCAGAGCCGAATAGCTATCGCCTTCCCGCATGACGATGACGTTGAGTTCGCCTCCGTCGCGATGGCCGAAGGTTGTGGCCACGTGATAGTAGCGCACGTTCGGGGCCTGCTCGGAAATCACGGAAACACGTGCGTTGCGGGCGCTGAAGTTACTGGCCTGCTGGGCAGCCGCCAGGACGGCACGATTCTCAGAGTTCGTGGCCCCTTCGAGACTGTGAGTGAGGTAATCGTTTACCAGGGTGGCCTGGTCCTGGCTAACCCAGGCGCTGATGCCGCCGCCGCATTCAAAAAGATCGCAGATCTCTTCCTCAATGTGAAAGTAGGTGACGCCTTCTACCTGCTGGCGGGCATCGACCATGGCGTACTCCCCCTGACCCGGCAATCGATCGAGCATGTTCTGGCCGCCGGGCGCCGGGTCGCTGCTGCTCGAAGCGGTCCGCTCCACCGGATCGCTGTAAAACTCCGGATCCTCCGCAGTGATGTAAACATAGCCCTCGATGGGCTCCATACCACGGGAAAAATATTCGCGCAGCTGTTCGATCGGTCCGCGCTGCAGGTGCGCCGCGAAGCAAAAACCAACGGCACCGCTATCGGTCTCTACTTTGACCCAGGTGTCCTCGCGGCCCCGGAGGGTCTGACGGATGGAACCCTGCATGAGTACGCGGACCACAGTGTTCTTCGGAAGCACTTCAAGCACGGCCGCCGTGATGCCCGGTTCGCTGCGCAGGTTCAGACCGCTGGCCTGGACCAGGCCGCCCTGGTCGCCGCTCATGGTGTAAAAGCTGATCACGTTCTTCCGGACCGCTTCCTCTTCGTAGGAGACGTAGCCTTCCTGGCCGCTGTTGCGAACCAGATAGTAGAAGAGATTGCGACGGTCGGCGGCGGGGATGCGGCGCTCAAGGATATCCAGACGATCGTTCTGGGGGGCGACCAGAACGACATCGGAATCGTCCCGGGGTTCTTCCAGAATCGGGACCCGATCGCCAATCACGTAGGCTTCCCCGATGGGCTCTCGCTGGCGACAGTCCGTGATGCCGACCAGTAAGAGGGCGGCAAGAACCGCGCGCAAAAGATACTCAATTGGTTGATCTCTCAGAAAAGTGCCCATGGTCAAAACCTGGACTCGCGGCAGTGAAAAGCAAGTAGGTTCGGTGAGTGGTCGCGCTTCTCCGGGCTCAGCAGAGGATGTGCGTGTGCCGCGGAGTTCCGCGGAGGGACCCTTGAGCCGCCCGCAGTCGCGTCGGTCTCGCCGCGCGAGACTGGCGCGAGCACCTGGACATCGCTCACGCAGGAGGGCACAATTCACCTCTATGCGACCCGCGCTGCTTTCCGGGAATTCAGGAAGCAAAGAACCGGGCTGCAAAGACGCCGTCCGTTCTCGGGTTCTTGCGAATCCGTTTCGGGAGACTGCGGGGAATCATCGATAGATATCCTTGCGATGGCCTATTGCCACAACAAAGATTTGCTGCGCTACTTCATCCACAGTGTAGAGAATGCGGTAATCTCCCACGCGGATGCGAAAGTCATTCCGATTGCGGAGCTTTTTCGCGCCGGTCGGGAATGGTTCTGCTGCAAGTGATTGTAAGGCCGATCCAATGCGTGACCGCAACTGCTCTGGAAGAGCGCGGAATTCTTTTTCGGCAGACCGTTTGATCTGGACGTCGAACGCCATCAATCGCCAAGCACTTCACGTAGCGGGCGCGAAGGCTCCGATCGACGCTGCTCGATCACCGCAAGATCCATCAGGTCCTCCAGGAGCTCAGGATCTTGCGCCAGGTACGCTAGGAAACGATCGCGTGACTCCTGCGGCAATGCTTTGAAAGCCGTAATGAAGACCTCTGCCGTAGCTTCTGCTTCGCCCATCTTTACTGCCCCCCATAATTGAAATATATGTTAAGCATGGCCGTCCATCGTTTTTCTAGATGAATTGCTTCTCCGGATGATTTCGCATTCGGTCGCACTTCCTGTCTGGATCGCGCAAAAGAGGCTCAGGGACTGGCATAGAGCTAACGAAGCACACCAATCCCTGCCGAAATCCATCGGGTGGCGCTCCTGCTTCTGCTGTCCCATCTCGGCTTTGCCGCAATCGTATCGCGTTTGCTTGTTCTCTCAAACATCAGCCTGCGCAGCCAGCTCATCGAACTGAAGCGAAAGAAACCACGGATTGTACCGTCGCAGAAAAGCCGACTCATCTGGATCCTGTTCTCCCGATTCTGGCCCGACTGGCGAGAACATCTGATCATCGTCGAACCCGAGACCGTACTGCGCTGGAACCGCATGCAGTTCCGGAAGTTCTGGGCACTGCTCTCACGGCGAGTCGGTCGCCCGGAAACGGATTGGGAACTGATTAAGGCCATACGCCGGATCGCAAAGGAAAACCCGCACTGGGGCACGGGCAAAGTACACGGCGAAATCCTGAAACTGGGCTTCGGTATTTGCGAAGAGACGGTGCGCAAATACATGCCGCGACGAAGACCGTCTCCGAAGCACCGGCAATCCTGGCGGACTTTTCTTTCGAACCACCGCCATGAAACCTGCGCCATGGATTTTCTGATCTGTCGATCGGCAAACTTCCGGCAGCTGTTCTATGTGCTGTTCGTGATTCATCTGGAAACCCGACGCATCCTGCACACAAACGTGACCGAACATCCCACCCGCGACTGGGTCAAGAGCCAGCTTCGCCAGACCTTCGACTCGGAAGCTCCGCCAACCCGATTCCTGATCTATGATCGCGACATTCTCTTTTCAGGGCCCGTCACGCAGTTTATCCGCGATTCCGGCATCGAACCGAAACTGATCGGCCCCCGCTCTCCCTGGCAGAACGGATATGCCGAGCGCTGGGTCCGCACCTGTCGCCAGGAATGCCTGGATCGGATCCTGCTCCTGAACGAAAACCATCTGCGCCGCAAGCTCGGCGAATTCGTTCTCTATTACAACCAGACCCGGACCCATCGCGCCTTAAACAAAGATGCACCCGAACACGGGCGTACTGTGTCCAGACCTTCGCCCACATCCCGCATCCGCTCCATTCCGGTGCTTGGCGGCCTGCATCACTACTATTTGTGGGACTGAAAAGCGCGACGCGGCCGTCCCGTGCTGCAAAATTTCCGGCGACGTGTTCAAGGATTGGTTTTTGGGGAGTACAACTATTTGTTTGTTGGGCTGAAACCCACTGTCGTCCCTCGCGGCGTGGGGAAAAGTCGGCGACGTGTTCAAGGATTGGTTATTGGGGAGTACAAGGCCCCCGAACATCGCCGTCGCGCTCGTGATCGCCGTTGCTATCGCCGCCCGGTCATCCATTCGCACCGAACGTTCGCCCGTGGTTGTGTTTACATTCAGAGAGTTTCCGAGCGCCGTAAGGGCGATTCCCACTCCCGCAATCAGAAGGCCAATTCCGGTTTCTGCGGAAGCTATACCGGTCATCGTCAAAAACGAACCGGTCGCCACCATCGGCGTCTTCACCGCCGATAGAAACTGCGCTTCCACAGGGTTCGCCCTTTCTTTCACGTGAAAGAAAGGGCTGCAAAGAAAACGGTCGCGAGGCGCTCGCCATCCGGGCTCACGGTCGCGACAATTTTTCGCCGACGTCCATGTCGGCGTCTGGAGATATTTAGACGAGTGCCAGACTCATTGGCGCGCCCGAACACAGGCGTACTGTGTCCAGACCTTCGCCCACATCCCGCATCCGCTCAATTCCGGTGCTTGGCGGCCTGCATCACTACTATTTGTGGGACTGAAAAGCAGTTCGGATTCCGTTCGCGCGGCGATGTTTCTGGCGACGTGCTAAGGGATTGGTTTTTGGGGAGTACAGGCCGGTGTCTTTCGTCTAACGTCAATTGACGAAACGGGTACTCATAGTCCGAGATCGACCTTCACCGCTCTTGCAGGCTCAAGCAGCTCAACAGGCAAGACCGAATCTTCAAACGTCAGACTTGCCTCCGCACCATGGAGCAAACCGTAAAGGCGCACAAGGCCCAAGCCTTCGATGAAAAGCGCTGATTGGGGCATGCCTGCCAGCTCGCCCGCGCACAGCTTATGAAACTCTTCTGTAGCCGCACGAACGGCACCATCGATATCCGCGGCGCCAGCCAATACCAAACGCATCAATTCAGTCGATGCCCTAGTACCAGGGAACTCGTCTTCCTGCGACAGCTGATCCAGGGCAGCGACTGCCGCCGGTTGATTTCCGAGAAGCGCAGATTTCAGAGCTTGGCTTTTTGCAACATGATACTTTGAGTCATTCGCCCCAGGCGCGCGTGGCGCATAGTCAGCAGCCAATTGCCGTGCCGTATCCATATCACCGGCCAGAACCGGATACAAGAGCACCTCATAGTCGACGAACGTCACGTATCCCGGACTCAAATCCGGAGATGTCAACATGCGCTGGAAAGCCTTCGCCGCCTTGAGGAGCATGCGCAATACATCTTCAGGCTCCGCGCCCTCGAGGTATTGGACGCAGGCTTGCTTCCTGTATTCTTCGAAGAGCTGAAAGTAGCGCCGGCCGCCTTGCGTTTTTCCAGCTTTGATATCCGCTATGAAAACCGGGAGGAACTTTTCGGTATTGGACTTCCATCTGTCAATGTCCGCCGCTACGATATGGGGGTGGGTATCTACTTTCATCACCTAAGCTCCTTACCAGAGTCCTAATTCCGCAAGGTCATCAAAGTAGCGGCCGCCCCTTCCTTCGAGAACGTTCAAAAAACGATTCTGATATCCATGCAGGGTAAGCTGCTCGCCAATGTGGTTAGCTTGAACTCCATGCCGGGCCTCGAGCAGTCGGTTTACATTCGAGTCAATCCAGCGCGGACTCATCTGCCGCCCGCTCCGAGCAGTTTGGTGCAAGAGAGACAGGGGATCGCGTCCAGCACTCCAAGCAGCCCGGAATTTCGATTCGAGAACTGCCAGATTTGTGGGATCGCCATGTTTGTAGTACACAGCATCGATTCCATGCCGCCCAGCCCCACGGCCTGGAGTCGCTAGGCTTCCCGGAAGCTTACCCGACCCCAAGCGAAGGTAGCCGCGTTCCATCATTTGAACCCGCCCACTGAATTCAGCGAGACGCTCAGTGTTGGCGTATCCCGACGTTTGTAGTCGGCGAAGATGGTTTTGGTAGCGAGCGACGCGCCCTGAAGATACCAGAAACTGAGTCGAGACCGCTCCCCTCGTTGTGCTCGCACTATCGGCTACTCCCCTTAGCGACCCCACCTCAGCCCGTCTCATGCCTCTCGTCAACACGGATTCATCCAGCATCGCCCGGGACCAGGAGCTTCTCGACATTGAACGTGCGAACCGAAGTACCCGAGACCTGCGCGCGAAACGCGCGAGCGCCACGGCAGGTCTGCGGGTTGCCCTTAGAAGCTTGAATAACCTTGAGCCACCCTTCCCGCCGGGTACCATGCTTAATGCCAGGCCAACTGCCGCCCAGGTGCGACTCACTTCATGATCCGCGATATAATCGTAGCCCGCAACCAATTCGGCGACCGCCTGCCCCGTACCGACGACTGGCGTAAAGCCCACCATGATCGACAGAATTTCGCGCACCGGGAGTATCGGTGTATTGACGCCGTAGGCGGCCCCGAGATACTTGAACGGATCGTTTTGCTGCGCGACCAGATCAACGTAAGCTTCCCGCATGTACTCGCTTTCCTGCAGAAGCTCACTCCCTTGCAGGTTCTCGCGCGACTGGCGCAGAGCCCCCAGGAAGCGCTGGATATTCTCCTGTCCATACCGCTCCACCATTGCGGCCTCATAATCACTGTAGTACGCATGATTCGTATGTTGAACCTGTTGACCGCCCCACGCCGGATCATGCGCAGCTGCGTAACGACGATTCAATTCCTCCAGATCGATCCGCATCTGCTCGAATTCCGCCTCCTGCTGCCTCCTTTCCTGCAGATCAATGTCTCCCCGCACCAGACCATCCGCCAGTTCACCCACGCCATTCCAGTTCACCGAGTTCGCCGGAACCGATAGCTGCAGTTCATCAAGTACCGCGAGTTTGTCTTCGTTCGTCACCACACCGCCGTTTGCAGCTGCACGGGCCTGCAGTCTTGCTGCCGCCTGCGCATAGACTGCCGCGCTTTCCTCTCCGTACTCCACACCCTGCTCGATCGCAAGCGCGGTTACCTCATAAGCGCCCCTCCGTACATCGGTCTGACCTTCGTTTCCTGCGCGCCTCCGCGCCTCCGATTCCGATGTTTCCGAACCAAGCAACACTCCGAATTCTTCTCTGCGTCCGGCAAGCACCGCCAGTCCCTGCAGTATGCTCGCCGCTTCATGCTTCATGCCGTTCTGCATGGCACGTCGCGCCCGCTCCAGTTCCAGCGCTTCCCGACTCGCAAACGCCTGCTCCGCCGCCTGGCCTCGTGCTATCTTCTGCTGGCGTCCCAGGTCCGAAGCTATCGACCGGATGGTATCCCCGCCGGCCGTCATGATCGCTGTACCGGCCAGATAACCCAATCGGTCCGCACCGGTGTTCTGGTAGGCCGCGTACGAGTTTTCGTGCCCCGCCTGTTGTTTGTAGTACTGCAGTCCGACTCCGCTTCCGGTCGAAATCAGATCCGTGATCCCGCCGCTCACGACCGATCGCTCGAACTTGTGCACCTTCAGTCCATCGACCCCATTCGTTACGGCTGCTCCGGCCAGTGACATCCCGGTCGCCATCGCCGCATTCTCGTCGAACTGATACCCGTTGATCCGACCATCGTCGTTGTACTGCAACCCCGCGCTTGCCGCCGCCAGCGCGCTATTCGCAACCACGGAAACTATTTCCCCACCAGGAATGAAAGACGCGGCCAGCGTGGCCGCGGCTGCCACCGCGGCCTTGTCTCCGGCCCGGAACAGACGCTTGCCGGTAGTTACATCCACCTCCATCGAGGCCTCGATGTATCGAATCGAAGCCGCGATCGGCGCTCCAAAGATCGGGATTGTACCCACGGCCGCGGCCGCTGCATTCAGCATGCCTTTACCCGCAGAAATGAACTGCGCTTCCCACAGGGTTCGCCCTTTCTTTCACGTGAAAGAAAGGGCTGCAAAGAAAACGGTCGCGAGGCGCTCGCCATCCGGGCTCGCGGTCGCGACGATCTTTCGCCGACGTCCGTGTCGGCGTCCGGAGATATTTAGACGAGTGCCAGACTCATTGGCGCGCCCGAACACAGGCGTACTGTGTCCAGACCTTCACCGACATCCCGCATCCGCTCCATTCCGGTCTTCGGCGGCCTGCATCACTACTATTTGTGGGACTGAAAAGCAGTTCGGATGCCGTTCGCGCGGCGACGTTTCTGGCGACGTGCTAAGGGATTGGTTTTTGGGGAGTACCACGGGAGATTTACGACGGCGCAACTCCTGTGGCGTTTTCGCGCATTGGTTTTTTGGAAGTTCAGGTGCCGCTCACAACGCGTTGATGGCCTGAAAACCAGGAATTCAGTGGAAGAACCCGCACTGACCGGCGCCGCAGTGGCGCCCTCAGGGCCGCCATCGCTATTCACGCAATAGTCTTTTTCAGTTTCTCCTCCAAATCTTGTAGCAGATGCGCGCCTTTTACGTCGTTGCTGCCACGGTACTCGTCAAACGCGGCATCTAGCGTGGTCTTCAGGTCCGTCATTACCATTTCCGGCGCGTAAGATACGAGACCGGCAAGCCCATCCCGGAGCCGCGCAAAAGCACGATCCAAGCTCATCTGTTCATCTGCAGCTCGAAAGTCGTCGTGGGGGAAATCGTCCGGTGCGCACAGGATCACGTAGGACAGAAGGTCCAAGTACTCGCCTATGTCTCGTTCTGCGGTCACAACGACTGTCCTCTCTTCACCAAAGCAACACACTGTACGAACCACCGAGCTGCGTTGGTCTGACTATGGTAACTCTGTTCCCGCCGGAGAAGCGAGCGAAATCCATCACTTGCCGCGTGGCCGCCGTCTTGTAACCGAGCGTCGCGTCCATAATCAGATTGCCATTCGGTAGTCTAACGTCCGGGATTCGATAGCCTTCTCCTGCTGGATTCCGAAGCCGCCGGTTAAGCTGGATGGCACGGCCCGGCCCTTCTGCGATTCCTTCGGCCTTCAACCATTCGTGCATCTGAAACCGAGCGTAGCTATCTGTCCGCTGACCCAAAACGGTGTTGCGCGGTACACCTTCAGGAATCCGCAACCGTCCCCGAGCCTCGGCTCGCAGAGCAACCTCATAACCCTCATCGACATAACGCTGATAGCGCGAGAATGCTTCCGCCGCGAAATCGTGGGCTGTCGCGAACCGCCCAATCGGCCCCGGACTCGCACTGACCGACCCCACCTCAGCCCGTCTCAGGCCTCGGGTCAAGACAGATTCGTCCAGCATCGCGCGGGACCAATCTATATTTCTGAACGCAGCAGTCGAGCGGACCCGCGACAACCCGGATGCCAACCCTTCAGTTGCAAAATAGGCGGCCAGTTCAGTAGCCAGGAATGCACCTGCCTGGCCGTACCGATTATTTGATTCTAACTCGGATAGGAAGCCGACCTGATACTCGAGTGGCTTGTCCCGCAGATATTCGATGACCGGTAGCAAACTCTCGGCCCGCCGCTGCATTGCACTCTCCGCAACAGCCCCGTTTGCGTTTTCGAGGCCCTCTCGATCCCACCACCCGTATTCTAGATAGTTCCTGAGAACCGAAATGCTGTCGCCAAATCCAGACCACTGTTCCAAGGCTCCGTCGAGAAATCCGCCCCAGGCAGCCAGATCTGCACGCCCTTCAGCAATCAGTGCGCGCTGGCTTTCGTCGAAACCTGCCCGTTGAAGGTAAGTCCCTTCGTTAGGCATTGGTCCACGCCGGTACGTCGAGAATCGTTCACCGCCTGCCCATGGGCTCGATCCCTCACGCCGGTAATCCTGGAGGTCACTTCTATAGTTGCTCTCGGCACTTGAGAAGCGCGAGTACATTCCTCCAATCGCCTTTCTCCAGGAAAGGACCGCGAGCCCTGCATTGACTCCTTCGGCTTTGAACCGCGAGGAGGCCTCCGCAAGGTGTTCTAAGCGACCCTGAATCCCGCTCGCAGCGAGACCTCGCTGGCGAACGTCTTCCGCTCCGCGCTTTTCGCCACCCTCTGCTGCCACAGTTGAACGCAAAACTCGATTCAGATACTCAAACAAGAACAACCCGGGGAGAGCCGTAGCTACGGGCAACCCTCCCCCACCTGCGCGGGGGGTTGTCGTTGGGTACGTATCAAGACTGGCTTCCAGGCTAGCGCCCTGGCTTGCAACAGACCTGGCCTGAATTTCGCTGTCGTAGCCTCGTAGGTACCGTGCGTTTCCGCTCGCCTGCCCCCAGTCAATACTGGTGCTGCTGTCCCCGGTTAGCTCCCGGACCGCATCTTCTACCTGCGCCCGGGAATACGGCCCCGGACCCATTTCGCGTAGGCGTGCCTGCAGCGACTTGAAGACTTTCGCGCCATGCACTCCATCCCGAAGATCGACAAGTTGCGGGATGATAGCCCGCGCAAGATAGTCTGCCTCCCCTGCACTGAGATCTGCGGAGTATTGTTCCTCAAGTTCATCCAGCAAATCTTCCCGTCGCCCTTCGGCCACGCCCAACCCGGCAAACACCATCGCCGCTTCGTGACGCATTCCCCTCTTCATCAACTCCCGCGCTCGCTCCAGTTCGGCGCGCGCCTGAGCGGCTTCCCAATCCGAGTCGGGATTTGCGGTCTGCCTTCCGATCGTTCGCGCCGCCAGTGCGCGTGTTTCGTTGCCCACGTACGCTCCGCCGACCGCACCGACCCGTTCGAACAGCCCGGCGTTCATCATTCCCGTGTAGTTCGAGTATTCCGTTCCCCAGGCCCGATACTTGTAATACTCGCCTGCAACGTTAAACGGTGTACTGATCCCTTCGCTCACCAGCGCGCTTCGCAGACTGCTCCCGCTACCGGCTTCGGTTCCCTGCACGTAACCGGCCGTCACTGCCCCGGCCGCCACGCTGGTCGCCAGGTCCAGAACCGCCCCGTCCCGGTTTCGACCACCAAGCGACCAACCGCTCGACCTTCCGCGGTTATCGTACTGGAATCCCGCTCCGATTACATTCGCCGTACCGCTCCCGGCCGCCGAAAGCGCCCCTATTGTGCTGGCCGATGCCCCGTAAAATTCGCCCAGACCGCTGAGGGCTCCGCCCGCAAACGCACCCACCGTTGCCACCGCAGTAGAAATTGCAGCGCGGTCGTCCATCTTCACCGAACGTTCGCCGCTCGTGGGATTCACATTGATCGAGTTGCCCACCGCATTCAGCGCCATTCCGAGCGGGATCAACAGCGCTCCTACACCGGTCCACGAACCCGCGATCCCGGCCGCCAGCAATGCGCTCCCTGCGGCTACCATCGGTTGCTTCACCGAAGAAAGAATCTGCGCC
>JACKOY010000012.1:0-55000 GCA_024233935.1 Spirochaetales bacterium
GGTGTAGGAACTCCATCGGTGTAGGAACTCCACCGGTGTCGGAACTCCACCGGTGTCGGAACTTCATCGGCGTAGGAACTCCATCGGTGTAGGAACTCCATCGGTGTAGGAACTCCACCGGTGTAGGAACTCCACCGGTGGAGGAACTCCACCGGTGTAGGAACTCCATCGGTGTCGGAACTCGGTCGTTGTCGGAACTCCGTCAGGCGCGCGTGAGGTCAGGTTTTAGGAGGCCGGCCGGGTCGGGGTCGGGCGGCGACCAGGGTTTTGTTCGGGCGGGGTCCGGCAGATCAAAAGAAGCGAGCACCGGAACACCGGAAAATTCCGACACGGTGCGCGAATTGTCCGGCAGAGACGGACCCAGAAAGGCAATGCCACGCACGATCAGATTGTGCCGCCTGAGAGTCTCCAGCGTAAGCAGGCTATGGTTGATGGTCCCGAGGCCGCTTCGCGCGACGACCGCGATCGGGAGTCCCGACTCCTTTAAGAAATCAAGCCAGGTATAGTTTCGGGTCAGGGGAACCAGAAGGCCGCCGGCTCCTTCCACAATCAGCGGACCGCGTTCCCGCAGTCGGGCCAGTTGCGTGAGTATTTGTTTCGGTTCAATGCGCGAATCATCCAGTTCGGCCGCACGATGGGGACTCAGGGGTTGAGAAAAATGGAGAGACGTGCTTTCAAATCGTTCGGGTTCAAGCCCGCTGAGTTGCAGCACGTTGGCGCGGTCGTCATCGTCGGCGCCGGTTTGAACAGGTTTCCAGTAGCGCACGTCAGCGATCGAGCTGTAGCGCGCCATGAGGGCCGCCGAATAAACGGTCTTGCCCACATCGGTATCGGTTCCGCAAACAAAGATCGACACGGTTCCTTTTTGCAGGCGCCGCCGACAGAGCAACTCAAAGCGCAGGTTCGATGGCGGCCGCCTGCTGAAGCAGATCGCGCAGGGATTCGATGGGCACGTGTTCTCCGTGCAGCCGCAGCTCCGTAAGCAAGCTTCCGGCGCGGTCCCGCACAACGACGGCTGGAATGGCCGTCACCCGGAAGCGGTGCTCAAGATAGGCGCCCCAGCGATGCGTATCGGTCGCGTCGATCCTCACTTTGAGGTACGGCTCAAGGTCGGCTGCGATTTCAGGGTTTCCCAGAACATAACGCTCAAAGTCTTCGCAGGACGCGCACCAGTCGGCATGAAAGTAAAACAGAATCGGTCGATGGCTTTGGTCCGCCATTGCGAATGCCGCCTGTTCGCGTTCCGGCAAAAAGTCCGGGCTTCCCGGCACCGCATCCCAGCTGACCGGTTGCGGGCGTGCAATGCCCATAGAAGTGGCTGCGAAGAACAGCAGACCCAGGGCCGTCCCGCGGCCAATGCCCGCAATGGTCCGCCGGGGCCTCCGATAGCGTCGGGCGATCGAAACGATGAGCCAGAGTGTTCCGCCCGCAATCAGACTGCCAAAGGCCAGGGCGCTCTCCCATCGGTAGATGCGATAGAACACCGGTCCGGTTTCCAGCCAGGCCTGAGTCACAATCAAGAGCGCCAGCGAGCTCAGCGCCGCAAGACCGGCCGCGATCCAGAATTGACGTCCTCGTGGTTCGAAGTCCATACGCACGTACGACGTTGCCCGGTGAGTCCGGTTACGGCCCGCCTTCTGCGGGGGCGGCGTTTTCCTGGGGTGTCGGTCGCAGGGTTGGATACAGTTCGTCCCGCAGGGCCATCTCGAACTGGTACAGTCGCATGCCGGTGGCGCGCTCAAAAGCGAACTGAAAATCGTCCGGGGCCTCACTGACCCGGAGCACAGTCACGCCAATCGTTGGTTGTGTCTTCTGCGCCAGAAAAAGATATGCCAGCACAGCCTGGGCGTAGACCGGACCAGGATTGTTCACCAGTTGTTCGGTCCAGTCCTTCCAGCGCTCCAGCATCGCCAGATCGATAGCGTTTTCGGAATTAAAACTACGGGCATAGTGGGCCTGCATGCGCCGTTCAATTCCCGTGCGGTTCTGTCCCAACTCGGTGGCCGCCACATACCAGGAGAGGTAACCCGCCATGCCGGTGTAGAACCAACCGACGCCCTGCTCGCGTTCCTGGTAACCGACCCGCCGAATCAAACGCATGGATTCTTCTTGTAGGACCAGGCGGAGCGTCTCCAGCGGCGGCACACCTTCGTGGACCATCAGATACAGGTTGTCTTCGTGCACACGCACCATCGCGATCTGTTCGGGTTCGAGTTTTTCGCCGGTTTGCTCTGCAAGCAGTAGCTGCATTTCCGGCGCACTGCTCACCATCCAGACTGTCAGGCCCCGTTCGGCCGGCGGGTTTCCGAAGAGGGCTCGTAAACGGACCAGCGCCCCGGCAAGCGGCTCCTGTATGTGGGAGAACTGCGCACCGGTGGACTCGGAAACACGCACGGCCAGGGCGGGCTGGTTCACCTCCGTAAAGCGCAGAACCCGCTCCTCATCCGGCAGAGTGATGGTGATGGTCGGCCCTTGCCCGGCAGCGCTATCGGCGCCCCACAGGACCAGCCCCAGGCAGAGTGTGCTCATGATTCGGGCAGACATACGCATCATACTATGCATTATCGGTCGGCGGGGCGACTTCGTTGTTCCCGGGGTCGGCCGGACCGGAAAGAACTTGCGGGCGCGGCGGGCCCGAACTACAACCGTGCTGTGAATCTTTTTTGCCGACGCAGGCTGCTGATTCTCTTGCCGGGGCTGCTCTTTCTCGCCTGGAGCCGCATCGGGGCCGAACCCCGGTCCTGGCTTGCGCGCGGCACGGCCCGGGTGGCGGTGCCGGCCGGTTACGTGCCCGGTCAGGCCCGGGAAGTCACGTTTGCAACCGAAGAATACAACCTGAAGCTCTACTCCAGCCGCTTTGCTCAGGGTGAGTTGGTCTATGTGGAGCTGACAGCCGTCGGAGACTCTTCTATAGAAGAAAGCCAGTTGTTTCTGGATGCGCTTCCAGTCCCCCTCGAACCCAGTTCGTTTGGAATGCGCGGCTTGTTTGCTCTGGCGCCCACTCTGCCGGCCGGGACCCACAACATGATTCTCGTGCGGGGCGATAGCCGCCAGACCCACGAATTGAGCGTGCAGGCCACGGATTTCCCGGTCTATCGTTCGCAACTGGACCTGGGCAGTTTTTCCGATCAGACCCGGACCTACACACCCGAACAGCTGGCTTTCATTCGGACCTGCTCGGCGCATAAGGCGGCCGCGTTCGGGCGGCGCACTGCGCTGGCGCTGGTGGGGCGTTTCTCGCATCCCCGCGACGAACATCGCGTGACGTCGCCGTTCTATTCGACTCGTTTTGTGGAGCGCTACCGCGTGCGTAACGGCGTTCGCCAGGCGCTGGAGCCGACCCGCAATGTTCATCAGGGCCTGGACCTGCGTGGACTGACCGGGGCGCCGATTTTTGCTCTGGCCGACGGTACAATTGCTCTGGCCGAGAACATGTTCTTCGAAGGAAACCTGACCGTCATTGATCACGGGCAGGGAATCTTCTCGGTTTACATGCATCAAAGCGAACTTCTGGTCCAGCCTGGAGAGCATGTAGAAGCCGGCCAGTTGATTGGACGCACCGGCGCCACGGGCATGGTGACCGGCCCGCACCTGCACATTTCAGTCTACGTGCGTGGCATCTCGGCGGACCCGCTCTCCATGCTTGTCCTGCCCGTCCGGGATTGAACGCGGCGCCGGACCGCTCGCGTCGCGTTACGCGGGCGGTTTTGCGAACCAGTGCGAGACGCCATCGTCCTTTCTTGTGTCCCGATTGAGGCCCGAAACCGTCGGATTGTTTTTGAACCGGGTCGGGTGCGCCATCGTTTCGTTTCGATCGCACGTCACCGATTGGGTTCGGTGCGCCTGTTCGTTTGATCGGCAGTCGGAAATTCCAGGCCCGCCAGGATGCGCGCCAGGCGTGGGTGCATGCGGAAGCCCGAGACCTCGGGTTCGTAAAGAACGATCGCGAACGTGCCACCGCTGATCTGCTGCGTTAGCAAAAGACGCATACGCGCGTCTTCCTCAAAGACCAGGTCCCGAAATCGCCATCCAAAGCCCGAGAGCGGTACGGCCGCCGGAGGACTTTCCAATTGAATGGCGCCTTCCGGTGCAAGCGATGTCAACTCTCCGGCGTCCATGCGCTGACGCAGGCTCTGTTCAACGCTCTTGCGCCCCACTTCGGCGGCCGCGATGCGACCGGGTATACGAAACAGGAAGAAGGCCGGCGAAGCAAACGGATCGGTGGGGCTGGAACTTACGTAGCAAATCGGAAAACCGGGCGGGATCAGATCGGCAGACATGCTTACGACCCGCGCGTCAAAGAAGTGCATGTCGGTCGGGAGCGGTAGTCGAATCAGGTCTTCGTTGCCGCGCCGCAACACCCGGTACGGCTCTCCATGGATCACCCGGGTTTCCCAGGCGTTCTCCGGCAGTTGTTCGCGGGCTTCGCGACGCGCCTGGTACTGCAGCGCAAGACCGATCAAGTAGCTGCCGCCGCGAATCGTACGGTACGAACTGACTGCAAGAAAGAACAGGACCAGGCCCACAAAGCCTGCGTAAAATACGCCTGGTCGCCGAAGGACCAGAGCTTCGAGCAGCAACCAGGCCAGTACCAAAAGCGGAAGCATCGACATGGGCCAGGCCAGTTGCGCGAAATCGAACACAAAAAAGAAAAGAGCGATTCCGGTCGCCACCGCCAGCTCCGCCCGGAGTTGCAGCGCCGGCCGTGCGAGACGGCGGCGTACAATGCGAGTGCCCAGCCAGAGCAAAAGTGCGTTGATTGCGATTACGACTCCGGTTAGAGGCAAAAGCCAGAACCAGGGCAGGTACGAGGCCCGGTAGATATAAAAAGCAGCCGCGAGCAAAAGCAAGGGCAACCACGGCGCGCGGATGAGGACCTGGCGTATCCATGGAAATGTTGCTCGCAGGATTCCCGCTGGAGTCCGAGAATAGCTGTAGCGATCGTTCTGGGTGCTCTGTCTCATGGTGAGGCCAAAGGGCGACGCGGCCGTTGGGCCCGAAAGGTCAGCCCGATGGGAGGCTATCCTGACCTCAATGACAGAAATAAACCTGGCCGAAGGCGAAAAAGCCATTTTCATCCGCGTTCTGCAGGATCGTCTGGACGGCGCCAGTGTGCTTTTGGCCGAGGTTCGAGCCGGCGACTACATGAAAAGCACCATTGAACTGGTGGAGATTGACCTTGAATCGGTGGAATACATCAACTCGTTGGGCATCACGGAACTGGTGACCCTGAAGCGCCTTTTTAGTGAAGCCAGCCTGCATCCGGTTCAAATGCGGCTGCTGAACGTGGACCGAAGGGTCAATGCAATCCTTGAACTACTCGAAATACACAAAATGGCCGACGTTCGGCTTCGCGACTCCGACCGCTAGCCGGCGGCGGGTGGTACGCAAGGCCACCCGACCGCTCGTTTTCCTTTTTACCCTGCTTGCGCTCCTGGTTTTTTCTGGATGCCGGAGCTCCAATCGCATTCCCTGGCCCGCGGCAACCGAACGAACCTACCGTGGATTTCGGGTCGTGGAGGAGCCGGGTCTCAGCCCGCAAACCGTGCAGGATACTCTCGATCGGGCGGCCGACTGGCGGACCGAAATTGAAGCCGCCTTCTTTCCGGCTGCAGCCGGCCACACGATTGGACTGGTCATCTACGCCACAGCGCAATCGTACCGCAGCAACGCGCACTTCCATCTCGATACCCTGGCCCACTACGAGCGCGCCGAGAATCGTATACACATCACGCTCAAGGCGCCCTCCGGAACCTGGCGGCACGAGCTGGCTCACGCACTTCTGGAGCAGGTTCGCGCCAACTCGCCCTACTGGCTGCATGAGGGGCTGGCCTTCCTGGTCATGGAGTCGGACCTGCGCGGTTCCCTGGCCTGTTCGTCCCGGCCCGTCGTGCGCCTGCCGGCAATGCTCTATCCGGGTTTGAGCGCACTGCGCGCGCGCGAACAGTTGAACACGACCGCAATTTTCGACGCCGACCAGCAGACGATCTATGGCAGCGAAGCTCTGCTGGTAAGCGCCTACTTCACCCTGTTTCTCTGGAAGCGCCAGTTGTTAGGGGACACCCTGCGACGCTACCAGCAGGAGCCGGGTTCGAGCTTTGATATGCTCATGGTTGGCTCAAATCTGACGGCGCGGGCGGCGCTCATCGCGGACTTCGAGGCCTGGGTTCGGGCCACCGATCCGGCCGCCGCGGTGCCCGGCTGTTGATCAGGGTTGATCCCGACGAAACTGATCCATGAGTTCTTGATTGCGCCTCAGTTGTTCGGTGTAATGCTCAAAGTTTGCCCGACGCAATTCACGGAACTGCGCGATGATTTCAAACTTCTGCTGTTCGAACGCCTCAAGAATGGATTGATGCAGACCCTCGGCATCGGAGACTATTTTGTTACCGGCTTCAACCTCGGCCGTGTCCCCGGCCTCGTTTTCAACCGCTACGCTCCCTTCGTTGACCAGTACGGCCGCGCTATCCTCGTCGGCCTCCACAATGAATTCCGTGCCCCGTACGGCCGCGACCGCGGTCGGTGTATGCACGGTCACATCCTGTCCGGTGCCGGGATCTACCTGAGCGGCCACACTTCCCTGGCTCACATTCAGCCTCGTGATCTGGCCGTTGCCCGCGGTGGCCCGTTGCAGCTCCTCCATGGTTACCTGGCTTCGCTCGCCGACGCTGCAGACCAGGTGCGGCGAAAGCTGCAGCACAACCGTGCCCCCGGCGCCGGTCTCCACGCGGTCGCCGGCGTATAAAAGGGTATCCCGCACCAGCGGCTTGCGCTCGCCATTGTGAGTGAAGTGAGCCGGGCCACGCACGTCCAGCGCCAGCCCCATCAGCGGCGACTGCTGCGCATAGGCCGGCACACAAAGTACAGAAAACACCAGTATTAATAGAGAGTATCGCATGTAGAAGTAGACTGCCTTGTTCGGGTCAATGTTCACGCAGATTCCCGAACCGCTCAATGGTGGCTGCCTCGCGCCAGAGGTCCAGCATTTTGGGAACCGGTCGGGCGCTACCAATACTTGCTTTACAGAAGCACGGGTGCGGGGTCGAGGTTGACCAGTCCCCCGAAAAGCGGAGTCTATTCGGGCAATCAGGAGCGGGAACAGATGGTGGCAAGTCGTGTAATTTCACAGACCGGAGATCTGGCTGAGTTTACGTCACGGGCGAATATTTCCCTGGAAAAGTACCGCGAGCTGTACCGCGAATCGGTCGAGAATCCGGAGGCCTTCTGGGCGGCCCAGGCCGAGCGGCTGCATTGGTTCAAGCGCTGGGACCGGGTATTGGTCGATGACTTCGCCGACGCCAATGTGCGCTGGTTCGAAGGGGCCGAGCTCAACGTCAGCTACAACTGCCTGGATCGCCATCTCAGCACGCCTCTGAAAAACAAGGCCGCCATTATCTGGGAGGGGGACAATCCGAATGAGTCGCGCACGTTCACCTACCAGGAACTGCACCGGGAAGTCTGCCGGTTTGCCAACGTACTGAAATACCGCGGTGTCCAGCCCGGCGATCGTGTGCTCATCTATTTGCCCATGATTCCGGAACTGGCCATCGCCTGCCTGGCCTGCACTCGGATTGGCGCGGTTCACTCGGTGGTCTTCGGAGGATTTTCTCCGGACGCAATACTGGACCGGGTCCAGGATTGCAAGCCGCGCCTCATCATTACGTCCGACGCCGGATTTCGGGGTGGGAAGATCATCGAGATGAAAAAGAACGTCGATGAAGCCCTCAAGCGCTCCTCGGGAGAAGTGGAGGGTGTCATCGTCGTGGAGCGGGTCGGCAACCACCATTATACGGCCTGGACCGATGGCCGCGATCATTGGTGGCACCTGCTGATGCAGGATGAGCGCATCACGGCCGACTGCCCGGCCGAGCACATGAGTGCCGAGGCGCCGCTCTTCATTCTCTACACGTCCGGATCCACCGGAAAGCCCAAGGGTGTTCTCCATACGACCGGCGGGTATCTTCTGGGCGCGAGTCTGACGCATCACTACGTGTTTGATCACAAACCCGAGGACACCTACTGGTGCACCGCCGATATCGGCTGGATTACGGGGCACAGCTACATTCTCTACGGGCCGCTCGCCAACGGCGCCACCTCGCTTATGTTCGAAGGTGTGCCGACTTACCCCGACGCCGGACGCTTCTGGGACGTCGTCGATAAGTATCAGGTAAACGTCTTCTACACGGCGCCGACGGCAATTCGTGCGCTCATGAAGGAGGGCAGCGGGCCGGTAGAAAAGCGTTCGCTGAAGTCACTGCGTCTTCTGGGAACGGTTGGGGAACCCATCAACCCCGAAGCCTGGGAGTGGTACTTCAAGGTCGTCGGCAAAAGTCGCTGTCCGATTGTGGACACCTGGTGGCAGACCGAAACCGGCGGCATCATGATTACGCCGCTTCCGGGCGCCGCCGACCTGAAACCCGGCTCGGCGACCCTGCCGTTCTTTGGAGTGCGGCCGGTGCTGCTTGACGGTCGCGGCCACAAAATTCCCCACAAGCCAGGCGAAGAAAGCCAGGGCAACCTGTGCATCGAGTTTCCCTGGCCTTCGATGATGCGTACGGTTTACGGCGACGACGATCGCTTTTATCAGACCTACTTTTCGCATTTTAAGGGTTACTATTTTACCGGTGACGGCGCCACGCGCGATGCCGATGGATTTTTCTGGATTACCGGACGCGTGGACGATGTGCTCAACGTGTCCGGCCACCGCATAGGAAGCGCGGAAGTCGAAAGCGCGTTGGTCGAACACAAGTCCGTGGCCGAATCGGCGGTGGTTGCCTTCCCGCACGATCTAAAAGGGCAGGGCATTTATGCCTACGTGACCCTGAAGAGCGGTGTGACCAGCAACGATCAGCTCAAGCAGGACCTGATTGCCATCGTGGCCGAAAAAATCGGGAAAATCGCCCGGCCCGATGTCATTCACTGGGCGCCCGGTCTGCCAAAAACGCGTTCCGGAAAAATCATGCGTCGGATCTTAAGAAAGATTGCCGAGGGTCAGTTCGAGTCCCTGGGCGATATCTCCACGCTGGCTGACCCATCGGTGGTCGAAAAGCTCATCGAAGACAAAAAGAAATTCCACAGCTGACGCGCCTATTTTCGGCTAATAAATGTAAGATGAATGTTCGGTCTGCGCATTGACTGGCTCTGCGTTGGCCCACATCCGTGCGTCGTCCTCATTGAGGTCTGCGGTTGAGCCCAGAGTCTCAAGCTCTAGTGCTCCGCCGTCGAAATGAAAACGAACGAAGCGTTCGGCCACAAACTGGTCGGACAGCGTTTCTCCACCCCCGGGGCTTTCCTCCGGCGGGCACGTTGGATAGCGCAGGCGGAGCCATATCTGCGAACCGGAACGTCGTGTTTCCTGGCCGTAAACGATACCATGTATGGGGCCGCTCAAACAAACACCGCCGCCGGCAATATCCCGGTTTCTGTAGCTCAGGGCAATCACAGCGTCCGGGGTCAAAAAAAGGAGCGTGTGAGTGATATAGGGGCAGCAGCATGAGCAATGGCTCTGTTTCAGAAAGACCGTTCCAGGAAGTGGCCTGTCAAACTCAACTTCTACAACTGTGTCCTCCGGCTGGAAGTGGTAGTAGCGCCCTTGCTGGTCTTGCTGGACAACGATTGAGCGGCGAGGGCGATCTGGAGTGCAGTCATCATCCGGTCGCGCGCTGAGAACATCATAGATTGTGTACCCGCCAATCCTCCGCTCGCTTTGCACTCGATCGGCGAAACCTGGCTGCCACGGAACTTCAGCCGGCTCGATAGTGGTTCCGGTCACATTCCTTGAACGAAACTGTTCGATGGAATCCAGAGCGCTCTGCAGATTTTCGCGATTGGTTGTGATCACGACGAAGCCCGAGAATACCCAGCCGATTGTCTCGCCAAGGGCGACCTGCAGCCATGCACCGGGTATGCCCTCGACTTCGAAGATGTCCCGCCTTCTCATGAGCGCGCTGCCGATTGTCCCCCTTGGCATGGCCTGCATAATGGGTGCTTCCAGAGAGGGTGCGCTGCGCAGGTTCAGTCCTGAGCGCGCTGTCACGCCAAAGAAATGCACAACCGGCAAATGCGTCAGCCGGGATGCTGGCACCCAACCGCTGAGCGCTCCGTTTCGCACTTCGATCCAGGTTTCCGGCGGCCATTCGGCATTGCGAGGGTCTGGAATGCTGCGCGCATTCAGACATGTAACCGAAGAACTGTGCGGTAGCAATGCTTGAGAAATACCGCCAGGCGAGGCCCGTAGTTCAACCCCTTCCAGAGCATTCACATAGCGATCTATTCGCAGCGCATCCTTGGCGCGCAGCACATCCCGCGCGAGGACGTAGCCGACCCTGTCATTGGCCTGGACGCGCAGGAGGTGATTGCGCTGCTCCACCACGAGGACGGGCGTATTGAACGTGAGAATGTGATCTTCTCCAAATGGATAGGAGTCGTTTGCCCTCAAACCGGCACCGTCCAGCTTTGCGATGCGGGCAGGGTACGGAAAGCGCTCTCCGGCGGGTGCACATGTCGTGGGAAGCGCAAACAGGAGAGGGGCAAGGAAGGCCAGCAGGGTGGCAAGCTGCGCGTCGCTTGCATTCATAGCCCGGGGTATTGGACCAGGACCCTCCCGGCAAGCGCCTATTTTCGGGCGCGTGCTCCGCACAAAATGAGCGTCGGCGTGGTGGGATCAAGGTCCGCTGTGCGCCAGGTGGTGAGGTCGGTTACGACGAGGGAGGCTTCGCGTTCCATTTCGGCCCGTGCGGTATCGCTATCGGACCTGGCATTTTCCGGATCCACGTCGAGGCGCGGCGGTTTCTGGTGACTGACTTTGAGGTCCGGGCCAGGTTGGAACAAGACTCCGGGATTGCCGGGCGCGTCTGACTCCGAGATCACGACCACGGACTTGAGCTCTACGATCGGCCGTGTGCAAACGGCAACCGGCGTCGAGGATTTGCGAATGAGTTCACCAACCCGGCCGCCCAGAGGATCGCTGGGCCGCCCCATACCGGGGCCCACCAGCAGTAGTTCGGCCCGGAATACGTCGGACTGATTCAGGATGGCCGCGGTGATGTCACTTGCCTCCCGATACGTAAACGTAATCGAAACCTGAAGTTCTTGAGCCAGCCCCTTGATGGCTTCAAAACTTTCCGCCATATGAAACGTGCTTTCCCCGGTGGCCATCGTCCGGGCGTCCAGGAAGTGCAACGCCTCCAGTTTTCCGAGTGGCGCGATCCGGGCCGCGATGCGTAAAAGGGAAAGGCCGGTGGTGCTCAGGCCAAAGGCAAAGAGTACGCGCCCGGGATTAGTGGACATTACGATACTCCAGCCCGGGCAAAGCCACAACCAGTTGATGCGAGAATCTTGGTTTTGCAGAGGGCATGCCGGTCATCCGTCTTTCGCCAGAAGACCAGAGCGTCGCCCCCCGTCTCCTCGTTTTGCTTTTGATGATAGCCGACGTCGAACAGCGAGATGGTCCGACTGAGTTCGGATGCGCCCTGGTCTGCGTGTTCCCGGCCGGTCCTTTTCTTTGGGGGCCGGGCCGCCGGGCGAGTGTAGCCCGGGACCGGGCCAATGTCAAGTGCGTGGCGCGTCCGGATGGGCGTCAAAAAAATCAGTCAGGATTGTTCGTATTTGTTCGGGGCGTTCATAGTGCGGGGCATGGCCGCAATCTTCGAGAATTAAGAGTTCCGCTCCGGGTATGCCGGCCTGCCAAACGGGCGCGTGCACGGCGTTTATGATTCCGTCCCCGTCGCCCCAGATGATTAATGTCGGCGCGCTGATCCGACCAATCCTCTGGTTTAAGATGTAGTCGTCCCCGTTCCGGATGTCCGCGCGAATACGATTCAACCATTCGAAATTTTCCTGAGACTTCGCAATGAAACGCGCGCGAAAGGGCGCCGGCACCCAGGGCCGCTCCACAAAAGCTTTTTCCAAATAGGCATCGAAGTCGGCCTCGTCGCGTAGCGGATGTTCCGCGGGTTTGTAAGGGATGGGATCGTCGACGAGCAAGCCGGCCGGATCAAGAAGTACGAGTGCAATCACGCGCTCCGGATACCGAAGCGCAAACGAAGCCGCAATGTGACCGCCCATGGAATTTCCCACGATGTAGGCGCGTTCTACGCCGAGTTGGTCGAGCAATAGCTTCATGACCCGGGACTGGTCGGCAATGCCGTAACTCCGTTCTGGTAGTTGAGCGGTTTCCCCAAAGCCCGGCACGTCCGGAAGGACCAATCGATAACGATCCGCAAGGCCCGTCGCAGCCTGGACGAAAGAAATCTTGCTATCTCCGAAACCGTGAATGAGGAGCACCGCCGGACCATTGCCCCCGGTGTAGTAGGGCACCGTGTAGCCATCAATGTCCGCGCTCGCTTCGGTTAGATCGGCGCGACTTAGATAAAGCCCGTACAGGCCCTGCAGAGCGACCATGGGAAAAGCAAAATAGATAACGGCCAGCGCGATCGCGGCAACGGACGGCAGGCCGAGCCCGAGCCATAGTATTGCCTTTTTCTTTGCAGACTTCATGCCTCTCTCCTCAGGGGGCCGGGTTCGGTTGGCCGGCGTGAATACTTTCGATGGCGGCCAGGATTTCTTTAGAAAGCGTGATCGCTGCGCTGGCAATGTTCGTTCGGAGTTGTTCGATGGTTGTTGCCCCGATGATGTTGGAAGTCACGAAGTCGCGCGAGTTGATATAGGCCAGCGCCATTTGCGCCGGCTCCAAACCGTGCTCTTTTGCGAGTGCAACGTACCGGTCGGTCGCGCTTTCGGCCTGAGGATTTGTGTAGCGACTGAAACGTTTGTAGAGTGTCAGGCGGGCGCCCTCAGGTCGCGCGCCACCAGCGTACTTGCCCGTCAGCATGCCAAAGGCGAGCGGGGAGTAGGCCAGCAGACCGACCTGTTCGCGAATGGCCATCTCGGCCAGACCAATTTCGAACGTACGATTCAAGAGGCTGTACGGATTTTGAATGCTAACGACCCGCGGCAGATTGGCGTTTTCAGAAGCGCGAAGAAATTGCATCAATCCCCAGGGGGTCTCGTTGGAAAGGCCGATCTGCCGAATCTTACCCGCCTGCACCAGGTCTCCCAGCGCAGCCAGCGTCTCAGCAATGGGGATGCCATCTTTTCCTGCCACATGCACGTAACCGAGTTTCCCAAAAAAGTTGGTCACGCGCTCCGGCCAGTGCAACTGATACAGATCGATGTAGTCGGTCTTGAGGCGCTTGAGACTCAGCTCGATCGCCTGGGTCAGGCTTTCTTTCGAAAAGCGCGGGCCGCCTCGAAGATATTTTATCCAGTCGCCAGGCCCGGCGGCCTTGGTCGCGAGGATCACCTGGTCGCGGTTCTTGCGGGCCGCAAGCCAGCTACCGATGTAGGATTCGGTGCGGCCCTGGGTCGGCGCCTGGGGCGGCACCGGATACATCTCGGCGGTATCGATGAAATTCACGCCCTGGCTCAGGGCATAATCCAGCTGCTCGTGGGCTTCGGTCTCGGTGTTCTGTTCGCCCCAGGTCATGGTGCCCAGGCAAATCAGGCTGACCTCCAGGTCGGTTTTTCCCAGCGGGCGTTTCGGCATGTCCATGAGGAAGCACTCCGGCGCGGCGGCTGGCTGTCAACCAGCCGGCGGCGGAGTTCCGTTTGAGACAGCGCGGACGGATGGCCGACTGGCGCAGCGCGTAATGTGAGCGGCGCCCCTTGATCTACCATCCGTCCAAAAGCCCGATCGAGAAAGATCAGTTCTGGTTACTGTTCGGGCGGTTCCCTCGGTTCTGCTGCAGATGGTTTCGACAGCCCTGAGACAGCTGGTCGCGATGCTCGCGCATACACTGGCGCATGGCCTGAGGATTGCCACGATGTTCCGAGCAGAACTGTCGCATGTCATTGCCGCAGGCGTTTTGAAACTGCTCCATGCGTTGGGTGATGAAGTTTCGACACGGCTCGGAAAGCTCCTCGCGATGCTCACGCAGGCAGGCGTGCATGGCCGGGCGATCGCCGCGCTCTACGTTTGAACAAAGACGTTCCACATCTGCCCGGCAGGCCTGCTGACCGGGATTGTTGGGCCCTGGCTGGCCCGATAACGGGGCGGCAAGAATCCAGCCGACCACCGCAAAAACACCGGCAGCCAATGTCGTCGCTAACCATTTCTTATTTCGTGTGTTCATGGGGTTCTCCTGGTGATATCAGACCCGCCGGGCGTCACCGTGACCATGACATGCATCACGGCCGCGGCCCTGGGGGAGGTCGAAACGCTATCGTGCTTGTCATTGGACGTCTGAACCGGGCCCGGGTTTGCTGCTTCAGGTGCTTGTTTCCCGTTTCCAGCGTTCCCGGAGGGGCACATACTGGCTGCTCAACGGAAATTCCAGCCGGGCGGTTGTGCGACCAGCCGAATGAAAGATGCGAAAGTGCTCCGGGTTAAATCCAATATTGCGCATCAAAAAAACGATCATCGCCAGGCCCAGCCCACTGCCTTCCGTCTCGTCGCCGTAGCTCAAGTAGAATTCAATGAACTCGTCCGCCTGCATGGCCCGGGCCAGTTGGTGACGAATGCGTTCTTCTTCGGTGGCCAGAAGAATCGTATTGTTCGCAACCTGGACCAATAAACGATCCCGGGTCTGGTTCACTGCCAGGGTGACTACCAGTTCGAGCTCGCGCAGAGCGGAAACGTACTCTTCGCCCTTTATTTTCCCGTACGACCGAATGAACTGCCGCACACCTTCCGCATAAGAGTCGCGTTCTTCCAGATTCAGACCGTGACGTAGAAAGAAAGCCCGCTTCAGATTCGCCTTCACGGCGTTCTCAATCAACTCCATGGTGGCCGAGGAGAGTACGTCGCCCAAACCGTCGATCCCGAGGCGTTTTTCCAGGTCCGTAAAGCTTTCTCGAATGCGGTGGCGGGAATCGGCGTCGGCCACGTGCAATACAAACGCCTCATCGACTTCTTTGTCTTCCATGCCGGACCGCCCCCGGCGAGCTTCCGTTGCCGCCGATAAAAAGGCAAGTAGTTGCGAGCTTTCCGGATGGATTCGTTACGGTTTAATGGGTCCGACTACCGGCCAGGCTGTCGTTTGCTCGGCCAATCCCCTGAGCTGAAAGGAGCGCTCGGGACCCAGAACGGAGTCCAGCCCGAGGGCGCTCCGGGTGCCCTCGTCTATCAGAATGTCCGAACCTGCGTCCCGGGTCTGTTCCTGCAGGCGCGCGGCCCGATTGACCGCCTCGCCCAGCACGTTGTACTCCAGCCTTTTCCCGGAGCCCAGATTTCCCGCGAAGATCCTACCAGTGGCGATTCCGATTCCAGAACGCACCGGTTGTTCCAGGAGTTTCTCTTCGCGCTCGTTGTAGGTCTTGAAGTATTCAGTAATCGCCTGCGCCGCCGATACAGAGTTGAGCGCGTCCTGACCGTGAGAGCGCGGCACCCCGAAAGTTGCCAGTACGCCGTCTCCGGTGGTGCGTATGACGGTGCCTTTGTGTTCAAACACGATGTCTGTAATGCGCTCCAGAATGTTGCTCATGAAGCGCGCAAAAAGTTGCGGCCCCAGCAATTCCGCAATCGGAGTGGAGTCTCGCACATCCACGAACATTACGGTCGCGTCGGCATAACTTCCGCCTGGCTTCGCGTCCAGCTGGCCCGCAAAGATCTGGTCGATGACATCCCGGGAAAAGTAACGACGCAGGCTATCATGTCGTTCAATCATCAATCGATTTTGTGCAAACATGCGTCGGCTGAAGGCTTCGAGCATGTAGGCGGCGTAAAGCGCCAGGCATTCGGTTAACCAGAGCAGGAACGAAAACACCGCCAGCTTGCCCCCCGTGGCCGGCGCGTGCAACACCAGGTACGCTTGTGAGAAAGCTGTTCCGATTCCGGTTGCCAGCGCCGCGTACCCGAAGCGCAAGCGCATAGGAACGATCGCGTAAAAAGTAAGGACCAGACTTCCGGCGGTCCGGAAGGCCGCAGCGGCGGGAAGATACACCGAAATACGTGCCACGACCACGTAGGCCACGAGGATGGAAAACGCTCCCAGAGGCTGGTGGTAACGAAGCCACCTGAGTCCACGGGTGGACCATAAAAGCAAGAGCAGGCACGGCACGATGGTAGTTGCGACCAGAAATGTCGCCTGGATCGCAGACTCCGGTGCGATCCAGGCGATGAGCAAGAGCAGGGAGAGCCAGGCAGCAAGGGCGGCCAGAGCCGCCCAGCGCATGAAAAGGCGGGCGTGCAGATTGTAGATGTCGATGAAAGCCGGCGCAGCCATGGCCGCGTTGGCGGCCGGTTCCGGTGCTGGAGCGCTCTCGGCCATCGGTTTCGGAAAGGTCTCTACTTGCCGGCGCTTCCGTCAAGAATCTGATCGAGACTTTGGTTCAGGAAGTGATAATAAAACTCATTTTTCACAAGACAACAGTCCGGCCTGCATCAGATATTGTGTACGATGACGCCAGCACACCGGCCGGACTCTATCGGTTCCAGTAAGGAGGTTTTTGCATCCTGGTGGACCGAAGTTGGCCGTAAGGTGCGGCATCCGTTTCTCCGATGGTTTGCACCGCTGCGACTGCGCCACATGGCCAGCAGTGTGCTTCGCCAGAAGGGTGCGCGAACCTTCAAAGACCCCGGCGACATCGGCGCCGAGCTGCAGCGCATGTTTCCGGATCGCGGCATGTACCGAATTGAGGAGTTGCGGGACGATGGAATCGTCATGGACATTCATATCGACTGCCCTCTGCGCGGGTCCGGAGATCGTGCGGCCTGTCAGCGTCTCATGACCTACGACCGAACCCTGGCCTCCGGAATCGGCGGGCGGTTGGAAGTCCTTGAATCCCAGGCCGAAAACGGCGGCCACACCTGTCGGGTCTACATCAAACCGAAAAATTAAAGCAATTCGTTTCACCGCAGCCCATCCACTGCGGTCATGAGTTCTCGTCCCGTCAGGAACACGCGCAAGCTGACCTGAGAGCCCACAGGCAACGAAGCGAGTAGTTGTTGATAACGTTCCGAGACCGCTGTTTCGCCAGTCACGTCGCGAATCAGAATGGCCCGCACCTGTTCGCCCCGGCTTCGCGCAATCCCAAAGTATATTTCGGGGTCGCTTTCGCCCGAATCGCCGATCAGAACAAAGCTGCGGTCCGGGAAGTCGTCCATGATGCTGTCGATGGCTGCGCTTTTGTAGCTCTGCTGATCCATGCGCAAGAAATCAAAAAAGCTGCGATCTCCCGGATGGAATCGGCGCATGTGCATGCTGCCTTCTGGAAAGCCGTTGTCTCTCAGGAACGGTTGAAGGACGGGGTACAGTTGCCAGGGGCTTCCGGATACGTAATGAAAGACACAGCCAGATTGAGCGAGCTCGCCATAGAAGCCGGCCATGCCCGGGACCGGTTGAAAGCGGCGAAAGAAGGTGTTCTGGATAAGCTCCGAGCGGTCGTTGACGTCGCTGATCTTGATTGTATCATCTATGTCCGATATGACAGACGTTCCGGTAGGCGCTATGGTGGGCACTGTAATTTCGGTTACCAGGCTTCCGTCCGCACGCAGGACACGGGCAACACTGCCCTCGCCGAGAGCGCGCGCGCCCGAAATGAGGACTTCCCGGTGACTGTGCCCGTCATCGTCCGACGCGGGCATCATTGCGTGTGTTTCACCGACCTGCACGCGCAGCGGCTTTCCCGATTCGCTGTCGACAAAAAACCAGCGAGCTCGTTCCTCAAACAAAGCGCTGTCAGCTACTTGCGCCGACTCGTCCTCAAGCGTCTCGTCAAGCAGCGCCAGAACGGCGCGTCGCCGGGCGGAATCAAATTCCGGTTCAAAGATCCAGCTATGCAAATCAATGGCTGCACCATCTTCAATGGGCCGGCCGTACGTTGGAAAGAGTATCGCAGATTCGTCCGGGGCGAGACCCGTCATTTCTGACGGCGCCAGACAGAGAAGCGGATTGAAAAAAAGTATCGCAAGGCAATGAAATGCATTGGTTGCGATTCGTTTGGAAGCCTCTGCAGAAGTGTCTTTCATCGCGTGGGCGCCAACAACTTCGTAGAGCAGAAAACGTCCAGTCTTTCCCTTGAGCGGCGTGCGGAATCTGCGTCCGACCGAGACCAGGTCGCGGACGTGCTCGTAAACCGGTTCACTTACCAGGAGCGACGCCTGAGCTTTGTTGGTCATTGATTCGACGCGGGCCGCCGTAGTGACGGCATCCCCAATCAATGTGAACATGCGATGGCTGCGGTGACCAGGTTCGCCGACAATCACGTCCCCGTACTGAATTCCGATGCCGATTCTGAATGCGGTGTTAAGATGGCGGCGGGCCCGACATATTTCAGCGGTGCAGCACACCCATCTGGTAATCGCGAATCGCCGCATGAATTTCGGCTTCGGTGTTCATGACAAAAGGCCCGTAGCGCACGATCGGTTCTTCAATGCGTTCGGCACTCGCGAACAGAAAGCCGGCCCCATTCGGAGTAGCGGCCGCCAGGCTGACGCGCTCGCCCGCGCCAAACAGGGCGAGCTGTCCTGACGTTACGGTCTTCAGTTCCCCGGTCGCGTCCGTACACTGGAGTTGGCCGGAATGAACGAACACAAACACGTTATGGTTGGCAGGTGTTTCTTGTTCAAAGCGATGGCCGTCTTCAAGGGCGATATCCAGGTACTGAAACGCGATGTTTGTTCGAGCCGGACTGGTCGCTACTCCGCGCGCACCGGCAAGCACACGAATCCGGGCGCCCGGTTCCTGGTGCTCCGGTAGGTCATGGGCCTGCAGGTCCTGATATGCGGGTTCTGTCATTTTCAGTCGCGCCGGCAGGTTCACCCATAACTGGTATCCCCAGAGCAGCCCCTCCTGCATGGCCGGCATTTCGCTGTGGATGATGCCGCGACCGGCCGTCATCCACTGGACCCCGCCCGATTTCAAATGCCCGACATTGCCGTGGGAGTCTTCGTGCGTGAATGAGCCATTTTTCATGTAGGTCACGGTTTCGAAACCGCGGTGCGGGTGTGGCGGGAAGCCGGCGACATAGTCATCGCGGTTTTCGCTCTTGAACTGATCGAGCAAGAGGAATGGGTCCAGCTCCGGAAGTTCCTGGTTGCCAATGATCCGCAGCAGCTTCACGCCCGCTCCGTCCTGGACGGCAATCCCATCCACAATGCGGGTTAGCGGTCTAACAGTATTGCTGTGTTTCTCGGTCACAAAAAACACTCCCTTCGTCACGGTCTGCTATGAATGGAATAAAGCCCCCGGTGGATGATTTCGGCGAGGGTTTTGCGGCCAGGCCTATGATTTCAGTCATAGCGCGATCAATACGCTTTGGCTTTGGTAGAACCCGGAGGATTTCAAACTATGAATGGCGCGCAACTGCATTTGGTCTTAAATCATGTCCCGGTTCTGGGTGCCCTTGGGGCTGCTCTGCTTCTGCTCTGGGCTCTGCTGGCCGGTTCCCGGGATCTGGCCCGGGCTGGCTTCGCCGGCCTGCTGGTGGTCGCCCTGTTCAGCGCCGGCGCCTATTTCAGCGGTGAAGAAGCGGAGGAAGTCGTTGAAGACTACCCGGCCGTGCAAGAGCAGGTTATCGAAGCCCATGAGGAGGCCGCCGAGCTGGCTTTCATACTGGGCTTGTTTGCGGCCGTGCCGGGGCTGGCGGGCCTCTGGCTGGAGCGGTCCCACCTGGCGCCCCGACGGGTGCACTTATTTCTGGGTTTGGGTTTTGCGCTTCTGGTATTTGGCGACATGGCCTATACGGCGCATCTCGGGGGTTTGATTCGGCATCCGGAACTGGAAAACGCACTGTCCGCTCCCGACCGAGCGGGCGCCGACAGCCGCGCTATCGAGCACGACGACGATTGAGACTGGGAGAGCCGGATTTTGCTTGCAGTTCGCTGCCCTGCGGTGTCCGATCTGGCTCGGGATGTATCACAACGACTTCCAGTGGGATCTGGCGGTACGGAACTTCGAGCGGCTGCCTCCGGACATGCGCGAAATCCTCGGGGATGCCGGCATGTGCGCGATCGGTGGGCCCATAAACGAGTCGACTCTGGCAGCAGCTTACTCTCGTGGAATCTTCCCGTGGCCCGATCGTCCGGAAGATCCCGTCTATTGGTTCAGTCCCGATCCCCGGGCGCTGATCGAATTCGAGAGCGTGCACCTATCACGCAGCCTGCGTCGTCTTTTGCGCCGGCAAACTTTTGACATTCGTCATAACACCGCCTTCGAACGTGTCGTCCGGTTGTGCGGTGAGATCCGCACGCGTGAAGGGGAGGGCACCTGGGTGACGGAGGAACTGGTCCAGGGCTACTGTCAACTGCACCGCAGCGGGTACGCTTATTCGTACGAGGCCTGGCTTGAAAACAGGCTCGTCGGCGGCCTATTTGGTGTGCGCTTCGGCCACTACGCTTCGGCCGAAAGCATGTTTCACCTGCGTTCCAACGCTTCCAAAATGCTGCTGGCAACTTTGATGCAGGATCTGCAGTCGGATGGTTTGAGCTGGCTGGATGTGCAGGTCATGTCGCCGGTCGTCGGGAGCTTTGGCGGTCGGGAGGTCAGTCGGTCCGAATTTCTGGAAAAACTGGCCCGGGTATTTGAGACGCCCCCGCTTCTGAAACTGATTTGAATGCCCCCTTCTTTCTGCTCCGGCCCCGGATCCCGCATGCAAGCATGCCTCAAGGCCGGATGGCCGCCATCAGCATGCCAAAAATCGCTTGCCTTATGGTTGAATATATAATAGGGTATATGGTATATTGACAATCGGACGCGATCCGACGGGAGAAAGTCATCATGGAAAGTACACAGGC
Source organism: Spirochaetales bacterium (assembly GCA_024233935.1). Lineage (GTDB taxonomy): Bacteria > Spirochaetota > Leptospiria > Leptospirales > Leptonemataceae > JACKOY01. The sequence goes on from JACKOY010000012.1 coordinate 20,735, forward strand.
AGGCAAAGGGTTGTATATCGCGCAAACCGGGCACTGGTACCTGGAGCGCGTCATCTGGCTGGTGGCCGGGACAATCACGCTGGTTTCTGTGAGCCTGAGCGTTCTTGTCAGCCCTTACTGGCTGATTTTGACGGCGCTGGTCGGAGTAAACCTGCTGATCTTCGCATTCACCGGCTTTTGCATTATGGCGAACGTGCTGGTGCGTCTGGGTTTTCGTCCTCAGGCCGGTTAACCGTTTTTTCGAAAGCAGAGCGGGGGCTGAAGTTGATGGGCCCTTCGACGCCGGTTTAGCAAGGACCGGCGCATTGCTGCGCTTCTATTTATACTCCGCGCCTGTAGCGCGTGAGTTCTGGCCCTGGCCTGGCCTAGTCGGCGCCCGGCATCATGAAGACAACTGAGTTCAGCGGATAGATCCAGCCGTGATGCACCAACTGCTCAAGTTCTGCGCGGGTTAACCCGGCCAGGCGATTGCGCGCCTCGGAGGCCGTAAACGGGTTCCTGCCAAAAGAAGCTCGAAGCATCTTGTGCGTTTCCTGCAGCGGATTCTCGCTTTCCGAATATCCGTCCATACTACCTGTATCGGAGAACCGACCCCGAAGCTCAAACGGGAGCCCGGGATCGGATCAGGCGTTTCGTACGCGGAACCCTTAAAAAAAAGGCGAATGGACGTTTGCTTGCTTCAGGTATTCGATTTTCTTGTCGAGAACCCGAACGGCCAGTAGAGCGGACAGGAACCCACGAGGCTGGTCACCACGAAGACTACTGCCAGGACTCCCAGCACGATGGCCAGAGTTCCGGAAATCTGATTGGTCAGGTACAGCGCGCCTATGCCCACCGCGACCAGCACCCGTACGATACGATCTACAATTCCCATGTTTAATCTCATGCTACTGCTCCTCAATTGATTCCGTACTCCGCCCCGTTGGGCTCGATTCCGGGCTATCCGTAAGCCATTGGGAAAACAAAACAATGGCCGTGACCACCCCGATGCAGATCACACAAATAAGGAGAAAGGTGAGTGCCTTCTTCATTTTTCCCCCGGGCTTGCTCGTGTTCTGGAATCAGTCTGCCCAAGGCTAGTCAGGCTTCCGGCAGTAGTCCCTGACTTAGGTCATGACCGCTTTCATTTTTGAATCCGCGGGAAAACAAGTTCCTACTTTTGCGATCGATCGGGGGTGGCGAGAAGCCTGGACATTATGCGCAAGCCCAGATCCATCGCCTTCCAGGGAAGGCCCGCGTGAAACGGTCGGGCGGCCCGGAAGCGCCACGGAAGATAGGCACCAAGAAGCTTTTTCCCGAGCCGCCAGATCTTACCGGTACCCAGACGGTAATCCGCCGCCGAGCCCGGGCGCACGCGTACGGGGCTGTCGGCGTTGCCGGTGAGTTCCAGGGGCACCTGCGCAAAAGTGGCGCGGTCAAATTGTTCCATGACACACATGCTTACCGGATCGAAACCCAGGCGCGGTTCCTGGCCCAGGATGCGCGCGGCGATCTGTTCGCCGGCCGCATCCGCCTGCAGAAAAGCCAGAAAGGCCTGCTTTACCGGAAAATCTCCCGCATCTCCGGCCACGAAAACATCATCGAGTCCGCTCACCTGACGGGTCGTGAGATTCGCCTTTATAAAACCGCGTTCGTCTGCGGGCAGGCCCGGGTAGGCAATCGCCGCCGCATAGGGCGGAAAGCTAATCAACAGATCAAAGGGAAGTTGAGTGCCGTTTGCATAGCGCACATGATCGGAGGAGATTGATTGCACGACCATGCTGTTGTAGTGCTTGATGCCGCGCCGTTCAAACTCGCCAGCGGTATACTCGTGCAGGCGGGGACCAAAGGCCTGGATGTACCCGGTCTCGTAGGTAGTCCAGGAAAGGTCGAAATTGCTCCGCACGCGTTCCCGTCGCAGGTAAGTGTCGAGCATGAAGACCATTTCATAGAGTGGGCCGGAGCACTTGTTGTTCGGGGGCACCAGAAAAAGCACCCTTTCCGTGCGTCCTCCCTTCGCCCGCGTTACGGAGTCGGCCAGCTGTCGACGCAGATCCAGCATGGCATCCGTGGTCCATATGGTTGCGGCATGTTCGGTCATGCCCGGCACCTCGTCGGCGCGCATGGTGGCGCCGGTGGCGACAACCAGGTAATCGTACTGCAAGTCGAGATTGGTTCCGCGCACGCGCTTGCGCTCGGGATCAACCTCCCGGGCGTAGCCCGAAACGAGCCGGATGTTCTTCTTTTTCAAGGCCCGCGGCAACTGCACTTTAAGCCGCTCGGGATCCAGCCCGAACGGTATATAAATGCTGTTGGGCTTAAACAGAAAGTAGTCCCGATCAGAGACTACCGTAAGCTGCGCGTCTGGTAGCTGCCGGCGCAGGTAGGTAGCACTCTCGATTCCCGCAAAACCGCCGCCAAGTATCAAAACGTTCGCCGCTGCACCCATGAGCACCTTCCGCGCCCATTCTGGTCCAGCCATTGGAAGGATTACTATGATGCGCATCAGTCGGGAGGGCGAGTTAGGTCCCGAATCAGGGTCACTTCGTTTCCACAGGCGTTGAATTCGACGCGGTCGAAGGCCGATCGGGCCAGGTCGATACCCCGGCCGTGGGCCAGGTCCAGTCCCGGCTTTGCCCGGGAGCCTGGATCAAAGCCGGGACCTTCGTCGCGGATCAGATAGCGCAATTCGGTATTCGTACGGTCGTATTCCACGCAAATCCGGCGGTCTTGAAAGCGGGCGTCACGTTGCCGTTCCTGAATCAGTTCCGGCAGGCAGCCCTGCTCGGTGGCCCGGGTCTTCTCTTCAAAAGATATCTCGAGACTCCCGTGTTCGACTGCATTGATCAAAATCTCCCAGAGCCCCATGCGTATGTCGAAGGCAGCGCCATCGCCAAGTATCTCGGCCAGTCCCAGAGTCAGGCGGCGGCTCAAGAGTTCGCAGAGCGTCAGCAGCGCCGGAATCACGAAACGGAGCGATTCACGTTCACTGTAATGTGCGAGTACGTCTTCTGGAATGCGCGTGGCTTTCCCGAACACCAGACCTGGTTGAACGTCTCCGGCGGCTTCGAGACGTACAAGGACCTCGTATGGTTCCCGGTTCCGTGTGCGAAACTCGGTGACGAACCTGGAGGCTTTGCCGCTACTGCGGGTCTGCACTATATGGTTCAGAAAGTTCCGTTTCCGCTCGCGCAAACGGTGATTTTCGAACAGTAACTCCACGAAAGAACGCCCCGACAAATCCTCGACACGAATACCCAGGTGATCTTGAAAGGACGGGCTGACTGACTCGAGCTGATTCTTGCCGTCGAGCGTAAATACCATGTCTTCCGTATTCATCACCAGATGACGGTGTCGCTCCAGGGAATCGGCCAGGGCCGCGCGTGCGGTATGCACATCTGTGATATCGACCGCGACACCCAGTATTGCCGGCCGACGTGTCCCGGTTTGTTCAAAAGGGATCTTCGTGGTCTGTATGATGCGTCGACGGCCTTGCACGTCTGTGAACTGCTCTTCGGATATCTGCAACGGTTCTCCGGTCTGGATTACGGACCGGTCCTGTTCAAGCATGCGCTCAACTTCATCGCTGTTTGTGTGCAGGGCCGATTGAGATTGACCCGTAATGGCTTCCACTGTAGTGCCGTAGGCGTTCGCCAGCGCGGCATTAGCCAGCAAGAACTCGCCTTTTTCATTCTTGGCAAACAGCATGTGCGGCACGAGATCAATGATCTGTCGCAACTGGCGTTCCGGGGCCGGGTCCCGGAGTCGCCCGAGTTCTGCTTCCAGCGCTTGAATCTGCGCGAGCAACCTTTGCCTTTCAGGGTCGGAGCCATTCATCCCGGGAATCCACGCTCCGAAGTGTCTCTAATGCAGTTCAATGCACAAGCAGATTCTGTCGACTTTGCCCCGCACCGACTTCGATTTTTGCGGCAGCAGATGAAAAAAGTGATGCGCTTCACGAGCGGAGCCGCAAATGCAAGGCGGTGAACCTGGTATTGTGGCGTGCGGTGAGTGACCGATCGCTCCGGGCCCGACGATGGAAGAACAGGCCAGCATACTTGTAGTGGATGACGACCAGAGCAGTCGTGATCTCATATCGTATTCGCTCGGTCGCCGCGGTTTTGATGTGGACGTTGTTGAGAGCGGAGCTGCCGGTCTCAAGTATCTGGAGACCCGGCGCCCGGATTTGATTCTTCTGGATTATCTGATGCCTTCTCCGAATGGCCTGGAGACATTGCATCAGATTCGCGAAAAGTTTTCCGCGGCGGAGTTGCCAGTAATCGTTATCACAACGGTGGATGAAGGCCTCGCCGTCGTTGAGATGCTCGGCGCCGGTGCGAACGACTTTGTTTCCAAGCCACTCGAACCGCCAGTACTGTACGCGCGCATTCGCGTACAGCTGGAGCTCCGACGCGCCAATCTGGAGATCAAACGCAATGAAGAGCGCTTTCGCCATCTGGCCGAAAACGCGGTCGATATCATCTATCGATTTTCTCCCATTAAAGGGCTGGAGTACGTGAGCCCCGCTGTTCGCACAATCCTTGGCTACGAGCCGGAGGAGTTCATGCGCAATCCGGACATGGTAATCGATCGCCGGCTGCCCGGGTCGGCGGGCATCGGAGACATGGTTTTTTCGGCCAGTCCCCCCTTCGTGACGCGTTGGGTGCGAAAGAATGGCGACGTGATCTGGGTCGAAAACCGTTGGTCGGTCGATAGCGGCGAAGACCTGCATGCCGAAGGCGTGATCCGCGATATCACAGCACGCATTGCCTACGACGACCTGACCGGCCTACCCAACCAGACCCTATTCAGGGACACACTCGCGCATCGCATGGGCGACGGTGGCCCCGCCGCATTCGCGGTGACCCTGTTGAGCCTCGACCGATTCGAGATCATGAATCAGAGTCTGGGTCAGGGGCACGGGGAACGCGTGCTTTCAGCGGCTGCGGACCGTTTGCGCAACGCCGTGGCGCGTGCCGATAGCGTGGCCCGTTGGGGCGAATTCCGCTTCGCGGTTCTGCTGCGCGAAGTGAAAGACCCGCTCGCGGCGCTTGACCGAACCGAGGCCATCATTCGGAACCTGGAGAGACCGTACATTATTGGGGGGCGCGAACTGTATTTGACTGTCAGTTCTGGAATTTACGTGGGTCACCCCGGCGCCGGCGACCAGCTGACCGAAGCCCTGCGTGGCGCCGAGGCGGCGTTGCTGCAGGCCGAGGCGGGTGGTCGCAGCCGCACAGTCATCTACGAAGAACGAATGCGCGAGAGCTTTCGTTCTCGCATGGAGATGGAAAGCGACCTCCGTCGCGCCATCGAAGAGAATGAGTTTGAGATTTTTTTCCAGCCCATTCTGCACGTGGCCACGAAGCGCGTGCAACGCCTCGAATGTTTGATTCGCTGGAAGCATGCTCTCCGTGGTTGGGTGGCGCCGACGGATTTTGTTCCCCTTGCGGAGGAAACGGAACTGATTCATCCGCTTGGCGATTGGATCATCCGACGCGCCTGCGAGGGCCTGGCGCGTCTACGGGCAGCCGGGCAGCCGGAACTACGGGCCGCGATAAATCTTTCGCCGCTTCAGTTCGCCCGCCGGGATCTGAGTCAGACCCTGCGCATGGCGCTTGAATCCAGCGGACTGAAGCCGGACGCCATCGAGCTGGAGATTACCGAAAGCACTCTCATGGGGCAGGGCGCGGAGATGCTGGAACGTATGCGGGAACTGAAATCAGCCGGGTTGACAATCGCGATCGATGATTTCGGCACCGGGTATTCATCCCTGGCCTATCTGAGTCGTTTCCCGGTGGATTGTCTGAAAATCGATCGCAGCTTTGTCGGCGCCATGGCGGATGCGGGCCGAAACGCGGCGATCGTGCGCGCCATAGTGGCGCTTGCACACAGCCTGGAACTGGAAGTCGTGGCCGAGGGTGTAGAAACCCGCGCACAGCTTGACCTCCTGACGGAACTGAACTGCGATTACGTGCAGGGTTTTCTCATAGGCAAACCTTGTCCGGAGAGAGACCTGCCGGCCCTGCTGAATTATTCGGGATAACTACTCGTTCTCTCCAATGGCCGTGAGTTGCTCTCTAATCTCCCGACGGCGCTCCTCAAGGGTCGGGCGCGAACGGAGCAGCTCCAACAGGTCCCGATCTCCGAGCAAGAAGCCGTAGGCGAACATGTTGCGCAAGAGACTCACGAGGGCATCGCGCACAGTCAGTTCTCCAAAGCGATTCTTCATGACCAGGCTGCGTTCGGCGTAGGGCAGGTGTCGGGCAGCCTGGTTGATTGTCTCGATGGCCGTGGCCTCCGGGGTCGCGGGTCCGGTAGCAGCGCCCGTGTCCAGGGAACGAGCACGTTCGTCGTTTTCCAGAATGCGTTCGAAACTTTCGCGCAGGTCCCGGACGACCTGCAACGTAAAGTCCACGGTTTGAAAGAGCGCAACCTCGAAGCGATCCTGCCCACCGCCCGTACTTTCGGGCCGCCGTTTGTGAAAATTCTCCAGGCTGAGCGTAGGGTCCGGTTCGGGCCGCGCGAGTTGCTCCGCCCGCAGGGCCGCCTTTCGCAAGAGGTCAAGTTGACGGGAGAACAAATCCCGTCGAAAGAGCCAGACCTCTTCGCGACGCTGGCCGCTCATGGTCGGCACCATGCCCCCGGCAAAGGCCTCCAGGCTGCTTTCCAGATCGCGAATGGCGAGCAGTAGCAGGCGCGGAGGGCTGCTGAGATAACTGGCCAGCGAAGCGGGGTCGTCGGCTTTGATGCCGGGCAGGGTGTCCCGAATGTCGCTGAGGGTTCGTTCGAGCCAGCTAAGGTCGAGTTTGTCATTATCACCGCGCGGCAGATATTTTTGCTCAATGCGATCCAGCCGTCGCAGTTCTTCCGTATCCTTTTGCAGCGACGATCGGAGTCCCGACACGTGAGTCCGGATTTCTCCGGCGACTGGTTCCGGCGCTGCAAAACGTTTGAGTTCGGGGGCCGCGGGCCGGTACCGCAATTGAAGATCTTCCATAGTCCGCAACTCAATGCCGGCGATGCAGTGCAGGGCCAGAATGACTTCTCCCAGATCTGGCCGGGAGTCCGTCTCTCCGCACAAGATGCGCATTGCCTCCTCGACTGCGGGCAGACAACCCGTGCGTAGTTTGCCCTCCTGGCCGCGCAGGAACTCCATCATCTTGCTCAAAAGAATCGAGCGCGGGTTCGGAAATTGACGCACGGCCAGGTAACTTTCTGAGAAGGGCGCAAGCAGGGTGGCCAGACGCGCCGGGTCGTCCGAAGCGTGGACGAGTTGCGGACCGTTCAGATACTGCATGAAGAGTCGGTGGGCGGCGACAATGCAATTGTAGGTCGGGGGTTCCAGTTCCTTCCAGCCATGAACGACGGCGAATTTCAGAGCGCTCGCGGTGAGCACCGCATCCTCCGGACTCTGCCGGGCGAGCAAAGAACGAGCCGCTGCCGATAGTTTCGGATGTCGCCCCCAAAGGCCGGACTCGAGCGTGCGGTTCTTCGCCCCCCAGAGGGCCAGAGGGGTTCCGAAAAGCCGCATCAGCAAGCCGGGGCGTGCAGATCGTTGCAGATCGGCGATTGCGGGACGTTGCTTGCGCGCAATCCGTGCCCCTGCGCCGGCTGCTTCTACGCCTGCGTTCGTTTCGGAGGACATACTCGTACTTTTGGACGGTTGCCGGCGACTATTCCCAACGTCATTTTAGTCAGTTTCTTTTGTGGAAGATTTTGACAGATTTTGCCGGGCCGGGCAGTGTAGTGCAAAGGATGGTGTTCTCAGGATGTCCACACAAAAAGCGATGATGTCTCACCTGATTTCTTTCGGAAGGCAGATATTGGCAGCGGTTGCCCTTGCGGCGCTGTTTCTGAGCTGCTCCGGGTTTGGTCCCCAGGGTTCCCTGGTGACCAGCACCAAGGTGGGCATCTACGCGACCGAAAATGCCGGCAGCAAGTATGGCACCTCCTGCGCGTTCTCCATTCTGGGATTGATAGCGCTGGGGGACGGCAGCATTGAAACGGCGGCCGCCAACGGCGGTGTTTCCACCATCAAGTCGATCGACCTGGAATCTTTCAGTATACTCTTCTTCTACGCTCGCCTGTGCACGGTTGTGAGGGGGGACTGATATGTCGCGCCTCCTGATTGGCCTTGTGCTTTTTGCTTCGCTCTGTCTCTCGTGCTTCGCAGCCGTCGGCAACGTACCCAGCGGCATAGTTATCACCGGTGACTACGTCGGTATGAGCGGGGACTTTGAAAGCGGCAACTATCGATCCAGTGAAGCCTGCGTGACCAGCTGGCTGGGTTGGTTTGCCGCCGGAGACGCCTCAATCAATGCGGCCTGCCAGCGCGGCAATATCACGAAGGTGATGAGCGTGTCGCACCGTGTGGCCGGGTATATTGGAATCGCCCAGGTGTACTGCGTTGTCGTGAGGGGCTACTGAGATGAGAACATCTATCTGTTTCTTCCTGACGGCCGGCACACTCCTGTTGTCCTGCTTTAACCTGGGCCCGCCGATGGGCAGCGGGCCGTCAGGGGCTTTGTTCTCTTACTATCACTATGGTCTCAGTGGTAGCCCGGAAGCCAGCCAGGGCACTCTGAAAAAGGGCACGAGTTGTGTGCACAATATCTTCGGTCTGTACGCTTTTGGCAAGGGCAGCATAGAAGACGCTACGCGCGCATCCGGTATCAATACGATCCACACGGTCAACCGGCGTAATCTCAGTATTCCGTTTTTCATCTACTCCCAGAGTTGCGTGGTCGTGACGGGTGTCGAAGGTGGGGCTCCGGAGCCGCCGCGACCTACGCCGGGGCCCGGACAGCAACAACAGCAGATCACCGGATTTAACGACACCGTGGTGCTGCGAAACGGCCAGGTTCTGAACAACGTAAAAGTGGCCGTGACGCCGGATTCGGTGATTGTCACGACGCGCGACGGGCGAACTCTGGTGTATCCGAAATCCGACGTGCGGTCCGTGCGCCGGGGACAATGATTGACCGAGACGGGGCGGCTTCTGCAATGACCATGGTTGCACGCCGGCCGGCGCCTTGAGGCGCCGGACGGCGCGTCCCGCACGACCTGTAGATGAGCGGCCAGTTTCGGGAGATCAAGATTCGGGTAAAGACCGGCGACGGTGTGCACTATCTGGGCTCTTTGGTGCTGGAGCCGAACGCCACCACGGTAAAGCGGCGGGAGGCGATCGCCGGTGCTTCTTCCGACATCACAAAACGGCCGTTGCGGGAGCCCTTCGCCAGTTTCTTAAAATGGAAGCAAGGGCTGCAGCTGGATAACGCCTTCGACAAATCCAAAACATCGGACTTTCTGCGTTATCTGGAACGCCTGAGCATGCGCAGCGATTTTCTAAAAGATCTGCTGTCCGCAATTCAAAAAGGCGACACCACCAAACTCGAGTTTGACATGGTACCCGATCTGCGATCGGCCCTCGGTGTGGGGCGCGCGGATTTGGAGTTCGCGCTGCTCGCCGTGAGTGACTTTAAGACTCCGGAGCTGTCCGAAACGAAGCCCGCGAAGTTGGGCGCGAGGCCCACAGATGAGTCCGACCTGTCCAATCGAGAGCGAGTGACGTTTGCGCTTTCGGCCGCCCGGGGCAAACCACTCAGTCGTTTGCGGACCGGTGATGAAATCGTCTGCCGCTTTGTGGAGGCCGGTCGCGCTGGAGACATCGAGGCCACTGTCGAATCCATGTCGCGACCACCGGGCATGAAAGAAATCCAGGTTCTGGTTCGGCTGGAGGATGGTCGGCCAGGCTACGTGCTCGAAGAGGAACCCACAGTCATGGTGAAGCTGGCGCCTGGCTATCAACCCCGGGACGAAAGCGATTCCGAATCTGCTGCGAGCCTCGAAAAGAAGATCATAGCGGTGCTTGTTTCGGTCCTGGTGATGGTGGGCGTCGGCGTGACCGCCTACGTGTTGTTGTTCTAGCCGACTGCCAAAAGGGCCTTCGCTGGTTTTTGTTTGCGGCAAATGGGCGATTGCTCGCGCGCTCTGAGTTCGTCGTGCAGCGCGGGCGGGTCTGCTTTAACGAGGGCTGGCGGCGTGGATTTTGCGAATGTACCGGACGATAGCGGGGCCGAACGAACCCGCATTGGTCCTGATTTCTGATGTCCCGGATTTTAGCGCATTCAGTCGAACAGGCGCGGTTGCGGGTCTCCCAGATTTCGAAAATAGTTTTCGGGCGCAAAGTATTGCCACAACTCCTCAAACGCTTCCCGCAGCAGGCGTCGGTACAGTGGCCGGTCGTAGCCGATCACCTCCGGTCCGAATTCGGCCAGCTCTTCGGCGATCACGCGCTTTTCGCTGGCCGGATGTTTGTGATTGCGCACCAGAAATCGCAGTCGTTCGCCGGGCTGCACCTCCATGCCGCGCTCGGCCAGCTGGCGAAGCCCGCTGTAGGCTGCGTTTCGGACCCGGTACTGGTCGAGTTCTCTGGAGATTTTACGCCGCAAAAGCAACTCTCGCCAGGGTATCCGGGCGCTCTGGATCTTTTGATCGAACTGTTGGAACAACCCGTGCACGCGGGAATGGAGCGCTTGTAATTCTGCTATCGTGGTGGCGGTGCTCATGAGTTCGAGCAGCGCCATCTGCGCCTGATGGATAAACGGTGGCGTGTCTTTGCGCCGGGCCGCGATACCCCGATATTTGATGCTGCCGTCTGTAAAACGACCGGCGTAGCGATTCACGACGCCGATTTCGGGGTCCACCCGGGAGCGCGGAAAAATCACCCAATCGTAAATTCCCTCGATCTTCATCTCGATTCCGGTTTCCCGACCAATGCGTTCGCACAGGTTCAAAAGGTGTTCTTTGTCTATGTGTTTCTCTACGGTTCTTCGAAGAAACAGGCAGTCGGTGATCGCATGACAAACGTGATAACCGGCGGCCTCGGAAATATCTTTCGCCTGTAAGAGAACCTTGCGGCCAATCGCGGTGACGCTTTCATGGCTTTCGATGCGACCAAACTTCGCATTACGATAACCCAGGTACCCAAACGAAGTGACCAGCATCCACTTTAAGCTGTTCTGGCGGGCGTCATAGATTTCGCGTTCGGCGCCGGTGGTTTCCAGTTTGCGTTGTTTGTAGAAGCGCCGCCGCTCCAGCACGTGACGCAGGGCCTCGGAGACCACACCCCGCCGACGGCGGCATACGTGATAGCCGGTTTCGGGCACCCGGGGTGCGTCGGGATCGCTGGCGCAACACTCGCAGTTTACGCACTCGGGCGAAATGTTGTGCTGAACCATGATGCTCGGATACATCTGGCCGAAGTCGATCTGGGCGACCTGCTCGAATACGTTTGAGTCGCGGGTTTCGGGCAGAAACACCAGGCCGCCTTTGTCGGCGATCAGGAGTTCGTAGGCTGTCTTGGGCGCTTCGATGGCCGATTTTTGCCAGGGAACCAGGTAACCCATATTGAGGGCCACATCGGTTTCGATGGATGTCAGGGCGGTCCCGGTCGACGAGCGGGCCAGTTTTTGAACCGGGATGCGACTGAGGCGGGCCAGTTCGACAATGCCTGCCAGGTCGGCCTCCTTGTAGACGAAGGAGTTGGCCGAGTCGATATGCCAGCGCCCGAAGAAAGGATAGGAAGGGGCCACATAGATCCAGCTACCGTAGGTGTTGTAGCTGGTGCCACGCCGCACGATGTTTCGCAGGGTGCGCGGACTCAGGTCGCGGTCAAAACCCAGCGGCACATTGTGTTTCTGGGAAAGAGAGAAGACGGCCGGCATAATGGTCTGGTCGCCAAAAGCGCTGAGCACCACGTCGGGATCTTCGATTGCCAGGATGCGGTTCAGTTCTTTCAGAAAATTCAAAGGGGGAACCGGGCTGAGCTCATAACGCCGATCTTCAACTTCGATTAAGAGCGGATTTCTTTCAGAAAGGCCGAGGCGATGGCTGCCGCGCAGGGCCATGGACAGGATGCGCAGGCGCGGCAACTCGTAGTCGAAGACCCGCGCTTCGAGGCCGGCTTCGGATTGATGGCGTTCCGAAAGCAGTTCGATGCGGGTGATGCGGTTGAAGATCCGTTCGTGCTGGCAATAAAACCGAACCCGGGCCAGCGGATAGATGCCCCGGGAGTAGAGATAGGCGGTCGGGATTTCGATGTCGCTGTGAAAAATATCCAGACGGCCGTAGAGCGCGTAGAGCCGGCGTCGGATTTTATTCAGAACCGAAGGACGGGAAAGTACGAGTTCCAGAACTTCCAGGCGGGTGTTGCGATAGAAATGCTTGCGATGCACGAAGCGGGGCGGCCGGTAGAGGGCGTCGAGTTCTTCCAGGCGGGCGACCAGTTTTTTGAGAAGGTCGGATGGTCCGTGGGCATAGATGGTCGGATAGTAGACGTCTTTAAAAAGCCGGGCCCGGCCCGTGGAGTCCAGAACCCACAGGTGCATCTCGTGTTCGAGATTGTAGACATCGAAGAGGTGGCCTTCAAAAACCCGGGCAGACGGCATATCAGCGTTCGTTGGGGCAGGGACCGGCTGCGCTATCGTTCGGAGACATGAGCGTCAAGCAGGGTCTGCAGGCGATCTATGCGCGCGCTGAGTTCCTGAATCTGGCGTTGCAATTCAATCAGCATGGCGCAGGCCATTGAGTCGAAGGGATTCGGGCTGGAGGCCATGACGCCGGACTGCAGTTGCTGTTTTGCAAAACGCATGAGGCGATCGAAGAGTTCCTGGTCGGGCTTACGCAGTCCGTTTCTGAATTGCTTCAGACGTTCTTCGACCAACTGGATCTGCATGGAATAAGGAAGCAGTGTTCGGCCCATCTTGTAGGATCCCCCCGCCGGAATTTGTGTTGTAACGATTGTCGCTTAAAGCAAGGGAGCGTTGCCCCTGTATAGATTCTGCAGCCGAACGCCGGATGCGCAGGGTCGGTTGGACTTCGCCCCCGGCGGTGGGCCGGTTTTGCAGTTCCCAGTAGAGGGGCGCCAGAGACTGCAGATGTTCAAGGGCCCGGCCGTGGTTGGCGTGTTCGTAGTGATTTGCTTCTACGATAAACAGCGGAACCCGACGATCGCGCAGAGCAGTGAGCATGCGAAACAGACGCTCCAGCAGGTAGGCGCCTTCCTGCTCGCCGACATCCCGATCAAAAAATTGCTTCAGGGGGGCGAGTAGAAAGAAGACGTCTCCCGGGGCGGTCGGCGCCCGGAGCCGGGCCAGTCGACCAATCACGTCGAGCAACTGATAGGGTGTGAAGGCCCGCTGGATTTTGGTCTGCATGAGGACCAGTTCGGGTTGCAGATTGTTGCGATAGGCCTCGTCGACCAGGGCGAAGGCGTTGAAACGCAGGGCGCAGTCGATGTTGTGGATGCGAAATCCGCGCAGGAACATGCGGACCTGCCAGCTCAGCGCCAGGCTGAAAACCCCGGACTCGCCCAAAAGCATGCCGGGCTTTTGCGGCTCCCAGCAATCCAGCGCCCGAAAGAAGGCGCCGGGCAAAAGGGCGTTCTGTTTTCCTCTCCACACAAGTGGACGTTATTTGTATAGCCATCATCTGTAAAGTAATTTGGTTTGGGGCGGTGGGTTTTATGGTGGATGATCTGTGGATAACTTAGCCGCCGTTATGCGACATAATCTGGCGAGCCTGGATAGTTCGCGGCTTCTTCTATATATAAGGCGAATATAGGGCGCATCACCATCGGGATTTGCGCGCCGTTTTGATATTACGCTCGTGCCTACTTGTGCGACGAGGCATCCTAAAATTTATTATATTCTTGCGCCGCACGAAAAACGGGTCCTTCTCTCTGGTAAGGCGCTGCAAAGTGTGCCCGTGTGGCGTCGCGACGCTTTTGACTGCAGATGCTGGTCCATTTTGGGAGATTACAAAAAGCATTCTGGCTCAGACTTTGGGCCGTTCCTGAGGGCCGCTTCCAGCGCATAATAGAGGTTACACACTCGGGCTGCGCCGGCCGCTGCGCGTTGTCAACTGTTGCTAATGGTAACGGAGGCACTGGTACAAGATCAGGGGTCAGGTCAGCGCGGAAAATCAAACTGTGGTCAAAGAATCTGCGAGGCTTATTTTATTGCCGCGCGCGGCCGTCTGTGCCCTTCGGAATTCGAGGCACCGACGTGCTTTCGGCATCTTGCTCCACGACTATGATCTCCAAGACGCCTTCTGCTATTCTTAGAGATTTCCATAGATCGGTGTACGGTTCCAATTCATCAAAGTTTCCGACTCGGTCGGTTAGGAACCTGTACAGATTTCTTGAGGGGACCACGAGGAGTCCTACTTGTAGCGCTCCCTTCAGAATCCCCAGTGCCATCTTATTCAGCGCCCGGTGACTGGAGGAAATATTTCCGGTTTCCCATTCGAGAGCGATCGTGATAGTCCCAACACGATTGACTACATCCAGCTTCCCCGGACGCCGGCGAGTTGCCAGGTCCAAAGGCAGCTCCTTTTCCCAGCCCTTGGCGATCAATCTCTCGATGAAACCATCCTTGATTCTCGCAACACCATTCCCCTCACCTCGCTTCTTTCCACTCTGTGGGTAGATGGTAAACATTCCGGAACCGGGGGGCCAATCAATCTGCCGTATGTCGTCCAAGATGGAAGCCCGGAGCTCGGCCCAAGTCGCTGACCGCGCATACTTCCCCTTACTGATCAGTGTTTCAACGTGAGCTATTTTCAGATTTCTTAGTCCTCGACATAGTCTCCGTTCTTGTGCGGTTTTACTTCGTCAGACAATAGTCGCTCGGCGATATCGCTGGCATAATCTATCTCAGTTCCGATCCAGTGTCGATGCTTGTATTCGCACGAAACGTACGTTGTTCCGCTTCCCCCGAAGGGATCGAGGACTATATCGCCGGGGATCGTGGACATCTCGATTACGCGGTCCGTGATCTTCGTCGAAAGCGCGTTCGCGGTTCGGTTCTTAGACTTGAACTTGGCATGCCTGACCGGTGGAATGTCTGTCCAGACATCCTTCAAGTTAACTCCATTTGGGTTCATGGCTTTTCGATGACCGCCATAGTCCTTGATTTCGCCGTGGCAGTGGCGACAGAGTTCGATTGGCGTCCGTATTTTCCTGAATACGCGGGGCTTGCCCTTTGTAAAATATAGAAGGCTGTAGTGACTGGGATAGAGGCGCCCTTGAATTGGAAGCAGCAGATTGATCTCAAGAGCTATCCAGTGCCGAAAGTCCAGGCCCATTTCATAGAGAAATGCACCAAACAGGATATTCCATTTCGGTAGGTTATAAAGGAAAAGCGCACCACCAGGCTTCAGGATGCGAACACATTCACGGAGCCAGTCTTTGCACCATTCTACGTACTGCGGATTTGGTCGATTATCGTTCGTGCCCTTTCCGTAAACCTTTCCAATATTGAAGGGCGGGTCAGCAAAAACGGTGTCAATTGACTCTTCCCTAAGGCGTGGAAGTACTTTCATGCAATCCGTTGCGAACAGAGCGCCCAGGTGAGTCGAGAAGCTGGGTTTGATTGGCTCCTTGAAAAAGGGTGCGCAATCGAACTGACCTGGCTTCACTAATCTAAGTTGCTCAGAGCGTCCCATATTATGTCATTTCAGGGTGCGGCGAACGAAAGTCAAGCAAACGCCGCACGTATGTTTAGTATTGGAAAGGCATTCGAGGAGTGACCTTCGGCCCCGGCCGTTTGCTCCTCGAACCCGCTGTCCGCCACAGAGCGCAAGGGGATCCTTGTCGCAGCCGAGTCCGCGTTTTTTAAACTCGGGAACCTGTATGGGCAGATCGCGCCGATTTTTAACGAGTACGGTTTTACACCGCCTTCCGCCTCTCAATTACGGTGTGGACGCACATATACGACGAGCTACGCAAACCGCTAAGATGATTGCGCCAACATTGCAGTATACTCAGGAACCTATCGATGAATATTGAATCCCTTGTAACGCTGCTGTCCGTGGCTGCAGTCCTAATCACATTCCTCTTTGGCTTCATGGAGCGCCGCTCCTCCGACCGGAGGCAACGCACCCTGGAGTTTCTGCTGAAAGTCATTGAAGGAGAAGGGCCCATACACGAAGCGCATGTGAAATTTGCGGGGTGGGCGCGACAGGCTCGAGTTTTCGAGAATGATGAACTCCTGGAGGAAGAAGACAATATCGTTATCAAATTGCTCGACTACTATGATTTGGTCGCGGACACCGCATTTCGGGGCGTCATTGATAAAAACATGATCGTTCTTCACCTGGGAGGTAGAATGAAAAGCACATTTGATCTCCTGGAGAATTATGTGCACCATAGAAGGATCAGGCTGCGACGAAAGGGGCTGTACTTGCCTCTCGAGACTTTTGTCAGAAAGCACGTTCAGGGTCGCAGTGTTTAGTATTCCGGGCTGCGGCCGAAACTGTGTGCGATGTATTCCGTTATACTGACAACTCGCTACGGCGACTCTTTGCGAGATCCAACGGCGGAGCAGATCGCCGCTGCCTCCCAGGAGCTCTTAGCTATCGCCGATCCGGAGCATGCCAACGCCTGGATGGAACTTTTCAGCGCTTCGGGTCGTATGTATAACGTAGACGCTTACGAATCGGGATTGGTTATTTACAGCGAGTACGCTGACCACGATTACGAAGAACTGATGTCGGAACTTCGCTTCCGTGCTTCAGACGCCGGCCTTGTAACGCGACTCTGGACCATCATGGCCGCGCATGATCTTGACGCTTTGCTGGCCGAAGTAGGCCGATTGCGGGGGATAAGAGATTCGTATTAGTATTCTGTGTATTCGCGATCCCAAAAGAAGGAGTTCTTAAATGGATGGAAGACTTGTTAGGCGATCCTGAGAAATCGACAACTGATCGGGAGGCATTCATTTCAAATATTAACAGCACCTTCGCTGAGGAAAACCTTGACTATGTTGATTTTGAAGGAATAGACCTTGGTCCCGACCAATATTTTGACTCAATCAGATTAGATGCAGTTCTTTCGGAAATCCGTTGATCTCTTTTATGGGGCGGACCTGCGAATCTGGATTGGTTCGCTGACACAAGACCATCCCCGAAAAGCGAAAAAGAATTGTCAGCGCGCGTGGCCGGCGTTTTTGCAGGCCGAATAAAGATGCTGCTACGGGTCTGATCGGGGATCGAGACCTGGCAAAACAGCTCAAAGAATCTGCCCGGCAGGGCGCCCTATGACCAGATCCAGAAAAACATCCCTTATCTTTGGCGCCTTTTTCGCCAGCACCTTTGTGTTTTCCATACCGGCGCTCCTGTTTTACGATCCTCTCTTTAAGAACGGCGATTACGTTCTTGGAGGCGTCTTCGATGCGCGTATCTCCACCGGGGCGCTCTTTGAGATCCTGACGGCGATTTGTAACATCGCAACCGCGGTCGTGATCTTCCCGCTGGCCCGGCGCACAAGTGAGTCCGTTGCGCTCGGCTTCGTCGCTTCCCGCACCGTGGAGGCTGTAATCATTTTGACCGGTGTGATGAGTCTCATGTCCATTGTGACTCTGCGGGCGAACGCGGTTCCGGGTGATGACCCGGCGGCTTTGATTCTGGCGTCCAGGTCACTTCTGGCCTTTCATGACTGGACCTTCTTGTTGGGACCGCAGTTTTGCGCGGGTGGAACCGGACTTTTGCTCGGCTATCTGATGTTTCGCTCGGGCCTGGTGCCGCGACCCATGGCCCTGCTTGGTCTCGTTGGCGGACCGCTGGCCTTTGTCGGCGGGGTTCTGGTTTTGTTCGACGTAATCCAGCCGCTGAGTGCGGCCTTGTTCGCGCTCACAGCCTTTGAGATTGCCTGGGAACTTTCGCTCACGATCTTTGTTCTGGTTCGGGGCTTTCGACCCTCGCCCATACTTCAGGAGTACGACCGGGCGCCCGGGATGGCTTTTCCATAGAGCGCTGCACACGGCCGTCACGTATTGGCGACCAGCAAACCTTCGCCGCTTCCTCTTCTTGCGCCCGTGTAGTCTCGCGTTGCACGATCTACCCACGATCTACCTTGGAAGGTTGACGCGCGTGCCTGGCGCAAGAACCAGAATTGTTTCGTGCTCACACGTAAATGTACGAATGGGAGTTCCGATAGCCGCGACAGTTTCGGCTTCGAGTCCGTCGGTCACCACGAAAGTGGGAAGCTTCGGATCGTGCGGGGGGAGGGCGGCGGTCATCCACTGTGGGCGACTCAAATCCAGCACAACCAGGTCCGAGTACATGCGGACCTCTCTCGCGCGCCAGTAGTCGGCGTAACCCACCGGAATGCCGGGCCCCAGTTCTTTTTGGAGGCAGTCAATATAGGGCGCGGGTGTGTTCAGGGCCAGGGTCTCTTTTCGAAGCGCAAGCTGGAACACCAGCACCAAAAACACGAACGATAGCGCGATCGTCATTGCCGGCCGGGATGTCAGTTTCGCAAAACAGATCGGGACCAGAATTGAGACGCACGCCCAGGCCATCAGGGCGGCGCCGCTGAGATAACGCTGGGTCCAGTACCCCAGCGCAAAAATCGAAACCAGGTTGGCGACGACCACAAGGACCGAGACCGTTGCCAGGGCGCGTTCCCCGCTTACTCGACCGCGGCGCCAGACCAGAGCATAAAAAACGATTCCGAAAAACACGAGCGTCAGCAGGCGATCGGCCCGGCCAAAAACCGGAAGCGCATAGTAGTAGAATTCCCGGTAGGCCCCCGGATCGAGCAGGCGTGTGGCCGCAACCACGGGGTCCAGGCCCGGTGCGGCCGCAATCGAAAGCCACTGCCGGGCCAGTTCCGAAAAGCCCGGGCCGAGCACACACACCAGCGCTACCGATGCCAGCAAGGGCCCGCGGCGCGTCTTATAAAAGAGGGCCCACAGACCGACCGGCAGAATGCCGGTGATCAGAAAATACAAATCGCCCATGAGGGTGAGCACTCCGAGCAGGCTTCCGAAAACCAGGTACCGACGGGCGCCGGTCTTTTGCCATAAAAGTGCGCAGGCCTGAAACAAAAGCCCGCTGGCCGCAGCCCCACCGTGGTGTCCGGGCAGCAACGTTCGCACAAACACCGACATGCTGTTGTCGGTGCTGGTCGCGATCACAAACCAGAATGCGCCCGCCAGCGCAAACCATCCCGGCGGGGCATTTTCAAAGAGTTGCAACGCCAGCAAGCGGGCCGCGAAGGCGGCGCACGAAACCACGAAGATCCAGTACAGCATCAGGCAGGCGTCCGGGCTCAGACCGGCGGCGCGGGCCGCAAAAACAATCGTGAGGTCCGGAAACCAGCAGGGCGCCGGTGGAAACGACCAGGCCGTGAGCGGCACGCCGGCTTCGACTACGCTATCGTACAGTTCTATGTAAAAAAGTGTGTCGGCGTTGTTGACCCGCGCCAGCACATGCACTGGCGGCGCCGGATTGCTTCGTTGCACCAGAAACGCCGCCGCACCGCTACCGAGAAGCAGCGCGCCGCCCAGAACGGCCACGGCCTTTTTCCGGAAGCCCTCAGTCACACCCTTTCGCCACCTGGTCAGCCAGCCCTGCCGGTGAAAGTACGCCCACTCGTTTTAAGAACAAAGCACGGCGCACGCCGTACGGTCACGCCCCCGGGTTCGTGTTGGCGGCGATCACAAACAATCCCATCGCCAGAATCAACCCGCCGAAGTACAGCGCCAGAATGAGGTTACGCTTTTCTCCGCGCAGCCGTGCAATCGCGTAGTACCAAATATATGCCGGAATTAAGAGACACAGGATGCCCTGGGTCGTGTCTTCCTGAAAAGCCGCGATGAGAATCATAACGCCGCCGATCAGTGCTGCAACCAGACAGAGCAGGCCCAGAATATAAAGTATAAGAACAACCATTGTGTATTGCCTCCGCGTGTTTAGAGCCCCCAACGATGGATGCTCTTGCGAAGCGTTGCAAGCCCATTTTCCCGAAAGCGGGCAAGAAGAGCCAAAAGACCTGCTACTGCAAATGCTTTTGAATGCTGGCGGCGATTTCGGCGTATTCGCTGTCGGTAAAACGCAAACGCGGTTTCTTAAAATTCAAATCTGCGATGTCGTCCATGGGCACCAGATGGATGTGGGTGTGGGCAACTTCCAGACCCACGACCGCCACTCCCACTTTCCGGCAGGGCACGGCCTTCTTCAGACCAATCGCAACTTTGCGGGCGAAGGCGAAGAGCCGGCCATAGGCTTCTTCCGACATATCGAATAGATAATCGATCTCTGCGCGTGGTAT
The DNA here is from genome assembly GCA_024233935.1 of Spirochaetales bacterium. Classification (GTDB taxonomy): domain Bacteria; phylum Spirochaetota; class Leptospiria; order Leptospirales; family Leptonemataceae; genus JACKOY01. Next base: position 40,833 of record JACKOY010000012.1, read on the forward strand.
GACCAGGGTATGTCCGCGTTTGAGGGGCTTCACGTCGAGAAACGCAAAGTGATCGGCGTCCTCCGCCACAGAATAAGCCGGCAACTCACCGGCCAGAATGCGCGCAAAAATCGATGCCATGGTTCACCTTCGCCCGGGTCCCGGGGCGGGTCAATTGCTTCCCCGGGCCTGAAAAGACTTGCCGCAAGCTATCCGGGGGGCGACCCAGGAGTATGGCAGAACCGGAGGCATTCGAGCGGCGCATTGAGCAACTGCTCGACAATCACCAGGCCCGCATCGAGCGCGGTTTTCAGGAGACCGAAAAGCGCATGGCCGTCTGGAAGGAACGCGTCGAGCGTTTCGAGTCCCTGGCAGGCAGAGTGCAAACCGAAGTACTGGACCCGCGTTTGCGTGAGATCGCGGAACGCTTTCAGCAGGCGCATCTGACGGACGCCGACGGCATTGCCGACTACCACAGCATTTTACAGCTGGAGCACACGAAGCGTTTTCCGGCCACCGCGCGCCTGGAGTTTTATGCCATCCCGATCGAGGACTACCAGGCCGTGGAGTTGCACTGTCGCATCCGCATCATTCCGGTTCTCATGGAGTTTCCCCAGCACGCGTTCCAGCGTTTCCCACTCGAGCCGGAGTCTTTTCGACCGATGGTGCACTGGGTGGAGGATCGCATTCTCGAGTTTCTGCATTACTATCTGGCGATCGAAACCCATCCCATGTACCAACGCGAAAATCTGGTGCTCGATCCGGTTTGTGGCATGACCGTGAACCGCCTGCTGACGCGTAACGTGTTCAGTTTCGGCGGGCAGCAGTACTACTTCTGCTCCCCGGAATGCCTGCAGATTTTCAAAGACCGGGAGGTTCGCCAGAAGACCTGATTTCATTTTTCTCGACAGACAGCGCGCGTGAGCCAAACTGTCATCATCAAGCTTCGCAAATACCGCCCATGCAAAATCCAACTGAAGAACTTTACGAATGGCATCGAAACCACGCCTGGATGCCGTTCACCCAGATGCAGCTACTCGGCAACCCGCCGATCATTGAGAGCGGCCAGGGCGTCTATCTGCGCACCCGCGACGGCCGTGAAATTATCGATGCGATCGGTTCCTGGTGGGTGACCATTCACGGGCACTCCCATCCGCGTATTAACGCCGCCATCAAAGACCAGCTTGATCGTCTGGAGCACGTGATCTATGCCGGCATGACCCACGAACCGGCCCTGCGCCTCGGCCACCGACTGAGTGCGCTTACGAATCACCATTTGCCGCGTTGTTTCTTTTCCGACAACGGGAGCACCGCCGTCGAAATCGGTCTGAAGATGGCCTTTCAGTACTTCCTGAATACCGGTCGGCCCGAGAAATCGGAATTTGTATGCCTGAGCGGCGGCTATCATGGAGACACCATCGGCGCCATGTCCGTCGGCGCCCGCAGCGTGTTTCACGAGGCTTTTGCTCCGCTGTTGTTCGACGCCCATCAGGTTCCCGCCCCCAGAGTCGAGTTTCGAAATCAGACCGATCCCGACCTGGTATCGAGTGCGATTGCCGCACCGATTGCGAAACTGGCAGAGCTCTTCGAGACGCGCGGCGAACGCATTTGTGCCCTGATTCTGGAACCGCTCATTCAGGGCGCCTCGGCCGGCTTTAATATCTATCCGGCAGAATACCTGCGACAGGTTCGCGCGCTTTGTGATCGGCATAATGTGCTTTTGATCGCCGATGAGGTTTTCACCGGCGCCGGACGCACGGGCCACTTCTTTGCCACCGGGCGCGCCGGCGTTCAGCCCGACATCCTGGCCCTGAGCAAGGGCCTTTCCGGTGGTTACCTGCCCTTCGCGGTCACGCTGGCGACGGAGGAAATCTATGAGTCCTTTCTGGGAACGGACCGTCGCCGGACTCTGTTTCATGGGCACAGCATGACCGGCAGTCCCCTGGGTTGCGCCGCCGCCCATGCCAGTCTCGATGTTTTCGAAGAAGAGGCCGTGCTCGATCGCGTGCGCGAACTCGAACGTTCTCACGCGGAGCATCTGGCGCGGCTTCAGGCGGGCCCGCTCGGTTCCCACATCAAAGAGGTGCGTTATATGGGTTCGGTCGGTGTTGTGGAACTGGCCCTCGAAGGCGACTATACCAGCGAGTTCGGCTGGCGGGTGCACGAAGCGGCCCTGAGCCAGGGTGTGTTGCTGCGTCCGCTGGGGCCGTCGGTCTATCTTACGCCGCCTTTTGTGATAGAACCCGGGGAGCTGGCGCGCGCCTACGAAGTGATGGAGTCCAGCGTCCTGGCGGTGCTTGGGGCGCGCGTCCCGGCCTGAAAGCCCGTCTCCCGGGCGGCCTCGCCGAATCAAAACCGGTCTATCGCTCCGAACGATAGCGCGGCCGTTGCTGCCGCCAGCGACCCAAACGCCCTGGCGTCGCTGTCCCGTGCGCCTAATTGTCGAGGTTGCCGGTCGCGGCAAGAGCGATCACGACGGCGAGAATCACAAAGCCGACTGCAAAACCAATGACGGCCATAATTCCCAGAATGCGCATGCCGGCCACGTACTCGTGCATTGCCTGGACCGCCTGATTGGGGTCCCCGCTACGCGCGTACATCTCGGCCTGTTCGCCACCTTTCATGATGCGAAGGCCTGCGAACACCATCGGGACGCCGATCGGGGCATAGAAGATCGTGATTGAATACAAGGCGCCACCAATGATATACAGGATGCCGATGAACTTTGACCAACCCGCGCCCCGGACAATCGCGCCCTGGGAGCCCTGTTGAATCTGGCCGGTGGGGGTCTGGTAAACATTCTGCATCTGGTCCATAGCGTGTCTTCTCCGGGAGGGGCAGGCTGAGGGCAATTGATGCCCGGTCAAGCAGTTGCTGGCCGCAAACCCGCGAAAGTTCTTGCGCCGACTTCACCGGGCGCTCTAAATTTGCCTGTGGCGGATTACCAGAATACGGAACTCTATCATCTGCTCGATGAAGCCATCCCGCCGTTGCAGCGTCTGGAACGCGCCTTTGAGGCATGCGATCCGGCCATCGTCGCCGACATGATCCTGCATCAGCCGGCCCTGGTCTTTATCATCGACTACTATTTCCGTCTGTTGCCGCCGCGCATCGGTGGCACGGTCGTCTCGGCGCCCAACTTTGATCTGTATGCGGCCGTGGAGTTATTCAATTGCCAGATGATCCGGTATTACCGGGCGACCATGTTTCGGTCCGAGCATCCGGAGGACTATGCCTCTTTGCTGGAGTCGTACTGGAAGGCCGTGCGCCGGGCCCGGCTGACCGAACTCTTTCGGCACCTGCTGCAAAGCGGGAAAAGCAATGAAACCGGAGCACTTCTGCTTCTGCGAAATATGGATACGGATTCGCTGGTCTTTCTTCAGCAACGCAGCGAGTTTCAAACCCCGGCCATGCTGCGTTTCTTCAAGGACCTGGGGACCGGCATTCAGGAGCTCATCAAAGAAAACGCCGATCTCTATGACTTCATCTATCGGCTGGCCTCGGACCTGAAAGACGACGAGTATGTCAGTTTTCTCGACGATTTCACCTTGTTTATGATTCAGATTCGCATCGCGCGCACCATGGCCGACGACGCCGCCGGCCTGCTCGAACCCGACGGATCGCTTTCGCTCAAGCAATGTGTGGGGCTGCTGCGCCACATCCCCGAGAGCTGTCAGCCGATGGCCCTCGAACTTCTGCGACAGCGCGGTTACATTCAGGCCAGTTTGATTCCCGGTCTGCTGGAGGCGCTCGCGGCGCCTCCAGCCCAATGAAAGGCCAATCGGGCCACGGCTTCGGGAGCGTGCATGCAGCTCTGATTCTTCTGGCCCACGCTCCGCTTTTTGCAAAGCTCCTGCCCATCTCACCCACCCTGATCATATTGGGTCGCTGTTTCTTTGGGGCGATTGCGTTGTTCGTCTATCTGCGTTTGCGGGGTGGTTCGGAGGAACCGGAAACATGGAGCGGCTTTTTGCGCCAGGCGCCGATCGGTGTGGTCCTGGCCGTTCACTGGGTGAGCTACTTTTACAGCATTCGCATCTCTTCGGTCGCCATCGGTATGGTGTCGCTGTATACGTTTCCGATCATGACTTCCATCTTGGAACCGATCATTTTGCGGACCCGCTTTGACTGGCTGGACCTGCCGCTTCTGGCCTGGATTCTGGCAGGCATCGCGCTCATGGCGCCGGCCTGGGATCTGAACGACGCCACGTTTCAGGGCCTCTTGATCGGCCTTTTTTCGGCGGGCCTGTTTGCGTTGCGCAACGTGCTTTCCAAACGTTTGCTGGCCCGGGCTTCCGGGGCGCGCCTGCTTCTGAATCAACTTGCGATCGCCTTCGTGGTGCTTGTGCCCTTCGTTCCGGACTACACAGCGGTCCTCGACTGGCGCCACCTTCTGGGTCTGGCCGTGCTGGGCGTGATCGTCACCGCCATCGCCCATACCCTGTGGATCAACGGCATGCGCCATTTGCGGGCCACGACGGTGGCGTTGCTTTCGTGCACCGGGCCCGTCTTCGGTGTTCTACTTGCGGCGCTCTATCTCGACGAAATTCCGGAACCGCGCACGATTGTCGGTGGGGCAGTCGTGCTGGCGGGTGTACTGTTCGAAATGGTGCGACGGGCGCGGGCTTCTTCAGCGGCTTCCGGAGCGGATTCGACTCAGGATTGATCCGAAGTAGGTCCGAATCGGAAGCGCTCAATCAACCATCCGCATCGCTTCATAAGCTATGCGCCTCTGTGCAGGTTTGCGTGTGCTTCATCGGGTCGGTTGCAGACTGCTTCAGGATTTTCGGCAACGCAGGATTAAATTTCCAGCCCGCCGGGAGAGCCAGCTCCAGCGCACGAGTGGGTCGAGAGCCGCAAAGCGCGCCGCAAAATTGATGCTTCCGGTCAGGCGGTAGACCCACGGCGAAAGCACGTGAAAGGCAACCACCCGTTCACGCCGCAGGCCCAGCTCGTCGAGCAGCGAAAAAATTGCCGAACGCGAGTACACGTTGATGCGTTCTTCTTCGTAGTTCAGAAAAGTGCTCACAAAGGCCTGATCGGCGCCGCCATGTTTTGTAAACAGGTATTCGGCGCTGTTTGAGATTTCAAATTCGATCACCAGAATGCCGCCCGGCTTCAACAGGCGCGTCAGTTCTCGAATGGTTTTCATGCCGTCGGCATAGTTCAAAACGGAGCCCACGCACACACAGGCGTCAAAGGTTTGGTCGGGTAGCGGAATGGACTCCACGCTGCCCTGGATGTGCTCCGGCAAGTGCTGTATGGTGGCTTCCGCCAGATCGACGTGCATCTGTCGGAATTCGGTCAGGCCATGGTCGTTGCCCGAAGAGCCGGCATTCAGGAGATAGGCATTCTCTGGCAGGCCCGCCTCCCGAACCAGCTGGCCCGTGAAGTGATCGATGCGTTCCTGGGCGTAACGATGCCAGGGGTCTTTCGGTCCACCATATTGATTGTACTTGTCGCGCACATAGTCGGTATAGTTTGAATTGCCTGCGTCCATTAGATATGACAGCCCCCCGCCGGCCCTGCCAGCGACGGTCTAATCGCATGCGCTTTCTGCTCAGTCTACCACTATCGTGGCCGGTCCCCTTGCGGTGGCAGCGCGGTTTCGGCCTGCTCCTCTTCGTTCTCCCACTCGCCTGCGCACAAGCTGGGCCTCTGGCGTCCCCGTCCGGCGTTCCGGGGAGCGCGGAGCTCTCCCTTCTGGAAGACCCCGCCGGCGAGCTCACGATGGACCAGATGCGAACTCCGCGCGTGCATTCGGCGGGCGGTCCAGGAACTCGGAATCAAGCACCTGTCGGCGCCGCCGCCGTCGGTGATCACCGTGTCGGTCGGGGGAGCGTCTACCGCGTCTGTTGATACACATTCTGCGCGGGACCTTCTGGCCAGGGCCGACGGCATGCTCTACGAGGCCAAACGGGGCGGACGCAATCGGGTCGAGATAATTCCGGCCCCCGGCGACTGATATTGGCCTTGCCCAAAATCGCGCGCCCGGTCGAACTGGATGCATGCATTTGTTTTCGCGCCTTGAGGCCGCCGCGCGGCAAGAACGAGATCTCTCTCTGGAAGATGCCGCAAGCGCTCTGTCGGCCCCCGATCTGTCGACGGACTCCCTGCTGGAATTGGCCCGAATTCCCCGTGAAAAGCACTACGGTCGCCGCGTTCGTCTACACGTACTGAACAACGTGCGCAACGGTCACTGTCCGGAAGACTGCGGCTACTGCGCCCAACGCAAGACGGCGGCGCCGGGTTCCATCGCGGACTACGTGGACAAAAGCGTTGAGGAAATCCTGGCAGAAGCCAAAGAAGCCTGCAAGAACGGCGCCTTCCGATATTGCCTGGTATCGGCCGGTCGCGGGCCCGGACGGGCCGGCATTGCCCGTTACGCCAGCATCATTCGGCTTATCAAAGAACGGTATCCGCTGGAGGTCTGCTTGAGCGCCGGCATACTGAAAGACCCGGGACTGGCGCAGGAACTGGCGGAGGCCGGCCTGGACCGTTACAATCACAACCTGAACACGTCCGAAAATCACTACGGTGAGATTTGCTCCACCCACGAATATGCTGACCGACGGGCGACGCTGTCTACCCTGCGTTCTGCCGGTGTGGAATTGTGCAGCGGTGTGATCGTGGGCATGGGGGAAAGCCCACAGGACCTGGCGGATCTGGCGATGACCCTGCGTGCCGAGCAAACCGCCTCCATTCCCGTGAATTTTTTTCTGCCGGTGCCCGGGCACGCCATCAACGAGGCACACACTCTAACCGCCGACTATTGCCTGCGGGTTCTGGCCATGTTCCGGCTTGCGAATCCGGAAGCGGAAGTGCGCATGGCGGCCGGCCGCGAAATGCACATCGGAGCAAGCCAGCCCCGGGCGCTTTTAGCAGCGAATTCTCTTTTTGTTTCGGGCTATCTAAACGTGCGCGGCTCGGATGCGGCTACCACGGTGCAGATGATTGAACAGGCCGGTTTCGAGGTCGACGCCGCCGCTTCGGATCTGCCGCGAGGGTTGCCGGAAAAAGGCGAGCCCGATGGCGTGGTCTTAAAGGGCCTGCCCGAACTGCGCCCCTTTCAGCATCAGGGGCCTTAGCATTGTGGCACGCACCTGAAAGCGAAGGGCCGCGGGCCCTGCTTTCCCGAAACGGAGGCCAATCTGGCTGACATCAAAAGTGCTGTGCGCGGAGCGCTCGTCCCCGCCTTGACTCTGCTGGCCGGCGCGGTCTGCGGCTATCTGATCGCGCTTTCCGTACCGCGTGAGGAAACGCTCAGTTTGCGACCCGGAGCGCTTCCGCTCCAGCAATTCGGTCGTCTGGATCTGGTGATCCTGGCCGGCCAATCGAACATGTCCGGTCGGGGCAGTGCGGGAGTGGCGCCGCCCATAACCCAGGACCTGCGGGGGCGGGTGTTTATCTTTGGCAACAACTACCGCTGGCAGGAAGCCCGGGAGCCGGTCGATAGTCCGCGCGGACAGGTCGACATGGTATCCGTGGACCCGGATGCGGCGGTCGGTCCGGCGCTCTATTTTGCGGCGCATGCCCTGGAACGAGAACCGGACCGGAGGTTTGGTCTTGTACCCTGTGCGCGCGGGGCTTCTTTGATTGCGGAATGGCAGCGCAATCCGAGCGACGACACGCTGTACGGTTCCTGTCTGAAGCGCGTGCGGGCCGCGAGCACCGCCGGCCGTCCCGCGCTGTTGCTTTTCTATCAGGGTGAATGGGATGGGCTTGACCCGGATCAGCTGGCGGGCACACCCTTTGCCGGCTTTACCCACGCGTCCGACTGGGGCGACTACTTCGTTCGCTTCGCAAACGATTTTCGATCCGACCTGGGTCAGCCCGCGTTACCGATTGTATTTGGAGTGCTGGGCGATCATGCCAACCCGGTGAAGTTTACCCGCTGGGCTGAAGTCCAGGAAAGCCAGCGCGCTTTGCGTCTGGAATTCAGCGCGCGCATTGAAACTGCCGGCCTGCCCCTGCGCGATGGCGTGCACTTTACGGCTGTCGCCCAGGCCGAAATCGGACGGCGTTTTGCGGACGCCTGGCTGGATCAGTTCTAAATGCCGGCGCCCGCACGGGCCAGGCTTCTCAGGCCCAGTTCAGGCCAACGCTGTTACGCTCAATCGAGAGGGTGCCGTCGGTTGCAATAAAGCGACTGGCCGCGTCGGCGGGGAAACACAAAAATTCGACCGGGGCCTTGCGCCGGACTCCACCTAACCGCCGTTCGACGTCGGTCTTCAGCGTGTGCGCGGGTCGGGCCCACTTTGCGATCACCAGATGGGCGCCACGATGGCGCAGGGCCACCTCGATAATTTTTTTGGTGCGTACCTGCCCGGCTTCTGCCCAGAAAACGATTTCGCCATTTTCCTCGCGCGCCACCAGGTCGGGCCGATACCGTTCCCGGACCGAAACTTCAACGCGCAGGTGAGGATACTGCGGTCGGAACAACGCCCAGAGCAAAGCCTTCATCCAGACGTGTTCGGCCTTTTCGAAGCGCCGCTTCACGAGTACCAGACGTTCGCCGTGGGCCCGAAAGCTCCACTTACGCTGCAAGGGAAGTTCGGCGTCCATCCGGTCGTTTTCCTCTTTCGAAGGGTTCGCGCGAGTCTTTTCCGTATGTCCAACATTTCCAGCGACCTTCGCAAGCGGAGGGCCCGTCTAACCAACGTTCCCTTGTAGGGAGTCGCTCTCCAAAAACAAAGTTCGGTTGCTGCCAGGATCCATGGCCAATATGATCGATCGTTCCGACGTGCACTATAATAGAAAGAATCGGTTCGCACTCCTGAGTGTCGTAGGTCTCGCTCTTGTTCTTATGGCCCTGAGCCCCGGGGCGGAATCGGGGCAGCTGATTGTTGTTCGCGAACGGGGACACTGGCTCCGGGTCGCTCCCGATTTTGAACGGCCAGTTCTGCGCTGGTTGGCTTACGGAACTCGCCTGCGCATTGTTGAGGATCGGCGCACGCCGGGCGCGGCAGCCTGGGTGCGCGTCGTTTCCAATGAGGGCGAGTCCGGCTGGACCATCTACGGTCCGGAGTTGATGTATCCGTACGACGCCACTGCATCCCGCCACTACAATGCCGATCGCAGTTTGTACTTCACAGAGCCCACCCGCGAGTGTGTCGATTCGTATGGTCAGGTATTCTGTTATACTTTGATCTTTGATGCGGCCGGCGTGCTACGCGGCCAGTTTCGAGAGTCGTTGCCCATACGCTGGATTGACGACAAAGCGATCCTGGCGACGTACGAAGTGGGTGATTGCGGCGGATCGACCCTCGAGCACAGGAGCTACCAAATAGGAAGATCTGACTTCCAGCTGCTCTGGTCGTGGGATAGCGTCGACACCTGCGGCGAGGATGCGACGCCGCCAACGTACGTGCTCCGGCATGTGGTTTGCGTGGCCGGGACATGCACGCTTTTCGAGCCTCATGCGCGTGACGGCCTGCTGCGTGTGTTTCGCGCGACGCGGACCGACTCCGGATTCACTCGGGGTGCTGCGCTTCCGGCGATACCATTTCACGGGGGGTTTGATGTCGTTTCTGAATACCCGTTCCCGCGCATCATGATCGACGGAGTCGAGTACAGGCAAGGTTCCGGGGGCACTTTCGCGCCGGTGCCATGACGATGCGCTCAGCCTTTCCTGACTGATTCGGATTCTAATTGCGCTCTTGCGCCGGCAGGTTTTTTGACCCGATGGATCTGAATATTTTCGGCTTTCATTTGCTGGGCAACGAGCGGACCGCATTGTGGACCACACCCTCCGATGACGAGCCACCGTTTCTGTTCCCGTCCGGCTTTCATTGGGGCAGCGCGGTCGCGGCCCAGCACGTGGAACACAACCAGCCCAGTGACTGGACGGCGTTTGAGCAGCGGGCGGCGCGTGAGAACCTGAGTCGTGGCAAACCGGGCACCGCTGAACCAGGGCACATTCGGAACTGGACCGCCTGGCCGGAAGACATCCGCACAAAAAAGACCGACTTTGACAGGCAGTATGCGTCCGATTTTGCGCTGCTGCGGGAAATGGGTCACAACAGTTTTCGGTTTTCTTTCGATTGGGCCCGCATTTTCCCGGAGCCTTCCAATACACCCGACGCGGCCGGCATTGAGTTCTATCACGCAGTGCTCAAATCCATGCAGGAGAATGGGCTTACGCCCTTCGGCACGCTGTTTCATTTCGCGACCCCGCAATGGTTCTGGGAAGTAAAGGACGGCAAACGCGGTTGGGAACGCAGCGACGCCATGGAGCACTGGGGACGCTTTGTAGGAGTCATCGCCAGAGAATTTGGCGGCCAGGTACAGGACTGGTGCACTCTGAACGAACCGTTCGTGTATTTGTTTAATGGCTATATCGAAGGCATCTTTCCGCCCCTGGAACGTCGTTCCGGTTTGCCCGAAATCATTGAGCCGATGGTGGCCCTTCTGAAAGCGCACGCCCTCGCTTACGATATTTTGCACGAGGACGCACGTCGGCGTGGCCAGCAAACAATGGTGGGCATCACAAAGCACACACGCGCGTTTGAACCGCTGCACAACTGGTCTTTGCCCGATCGCCACCTGGCTGCGTTGACCGAAGCGACTTTCCTGTGGGCCTTTCTCGATGCGATACACACCGGGATTCTAAATATTCCGGCGATCTTCTTCTCGCGCCATGTCCCCGGCCTGCGCGGCAAGCAGGACTACGTCGGGATCAACTACTACGGCCGCTTTTATGTTCAGTTCAATCTGCTGAACCCGGCATCGCCCACCATTCACATGCACGACCCGGACGATCGTTCAGAGGTGAAAAGCGATTTAGAGTGGGCTATCTATCCGCACGGATTCTATCATGTATTGACCGAAGCCGCGCGGCGCTATCGTAAACCGATCTTTGTGCTTGAGAACGGCATCGCTGACGGCGAAGCCAATGACCGCAGGCGTCAGCAATTTTTGGTCACGCACCTTTACGAGATGTGGCTTGCCATGCGTCGCGGCGACGCAGACATCCGCGGCTACATGCACTGGTCTACGATGGACAACTTCGAATGGGCCGAAGGCTTCGAGCCAAAATTCGGGCTGATCGAGATTGATTACCGAAACAATTTTGCCCGCAAGCCCAGGCCCAGTGCCGCACTCTACTCGCAGATCATCTCGGGAAACGGCATATCGGCCGAGAACTGGAATCGGTATCGGCACAAAGAACTGCGCTGAAGCCGTCGGAACTGCGTGTCTGCGGGTGTTCAGCCGATTCAAGGCAAATAGGGGCATCCGCATCCAGAGCCCGTCGTCATCGCACGGTGCTATAAATACTTGACTGATGCTCAACGAGGCATCAGAAATGTTCTGCAAGCGGGTTGTCCGCCGGGAATTTGGCTCCAGCTCACAGGGCACGCCCCGCTCCTCGTAGGAGTTTGTCGCCGATCCCCAAAGAAGGGCGCCCTGTTGCGGCAGATAGGTGGCGCTCTCAGGACCATACGTATATGGCACGCGCACCGCTGCCCGATTTTGCCGAATAATCATGCTTGCGATCGTCTGGCTCCCGAACTGCCAGGATGCGCCCTGCGCTACGGGCGATGGCGCTTGCGATCTCTCGCTCACAGTCTTGCTGTACCACGATTTCTCAAGACCGCCAGATAGAATCGACGGACTGGGTTTCTGGATTGAAGGGGACCGCCTTTCACTTCCAGACGGGTCTCTGGTTTCGAACTGGCCGGACCTTTCGAGCAACGGATTTGACGCCACTCAGCCAACCATGGCCGAGCAGCCAACGTACAATGCGACGCTCTTTGGCAGTCGTGGCGGTGTCACATTCAACAACGCGGCCGATCCCGGTACCAACTTGATTTTAGGTTCCAACTACCTTTTCAGCAATGCGGAAGGAATGACTATCGTCGGCGTCGCGCGTAGCGATACCGAGGACTCCAACGTGAAATACCTCCTGGACTTCGGGAAGAATGGCATGGGGGGCTACGGAATGATGTACTCATCAAATAGCGATGGAGTAAACGTGAATCTGGTGGGCTACACCCCGGTGGACGCGGGTGGCGCTTCCACATCAACAGCCGCGCAGATCAGTACCAGCGCGAGTTCCATTTTTATGATGGTGGTTAAGTGGCAGCCGGCTTCCGAGAGTGGGCAGACTTTGTATCTGAACGGCTCTCCGGTGGCTCAGGGATCGGTGAGCCTGACGCAAATTACATCGGATGAGATTTGCCGCTCCCCGACCCGCGGTGGTGGCAGTGCATTACCCCTGCCGCCGTCCGGCACGACCTGCTCGGGAGGCAATTTTTCGTACGGCCCCGTGACGATTGGCGGACAGAGCAAGCGCAGCGCGGAAGCCGGTCGTTTCTTTGTTGGTGACATAGCCATGGTCGCCTGGTTTGCAAACGCTTTGACCGATACGGAGCGGCGCGGCCTGGAATGCTACCTTTCGCTGAAATATAACATTGCCGTGCCGCAGCTCTGCATACTGTGATCTGAATCGCTGTTAGTTTGAATCCGTTCGGTGCTCCAGTCGGCTCTCATGCCGCTGTCCTGCTTGACAGGAGCGAACGCAGTGTCGGCCATGTGCGATGGCTCGAAAGCGCTCTTCCAGATCGCCCGGCAAGTTTACCGAGTACGTATTCTTGCGTTTCGTGGCTTTCGGTCTGCTTCTGATTCCATTTCGCCTGCGCGCGTTTTTACTTGAGCGCCTGGCTTTGATACTGGGGCGCCTCTCAAGCAATGCGCGCACTCGCGTTGCACAGAATATCAAGCAGGCCTTTCCAGAGAAGTCCACGGAATGGCACGAGCAGATCGCGCGGCAGAACTTCCTGAATCTGGGGCGTATGGCGGCTGAGTTTTTGCAGGGGCCGCGCATCAATGATCGTTTCTTTAAGAAGTGGTTCGTGCTCAAGCCCGATGCAAAGACCCATAAGCGGTGTTATGATGGCGGCGGAATTCTCGTGCTCGGGCATTTGGGCAACTGGGAGTGGAAAGGAGTCGCCATCACCCGGACCGGTTCGCGTGACCTGTATGTCCTGGCCAAGCGTCAGGGAAATTTCTGGTCCAACAAATGGATTGAAGACACGCGCGGGAAACAGAATATCAAACTCCTGTACACCGATGAAAGCCCGCGCGCCATCTTCCGCCTTCTGAAAGAAAAAGCTCTGATCGGTTTTATTTCCGATCAGGATGCCGGCAAGAGTGGCGAGTTTGTGCCTTTCCTGGGGCGCCTGGCATCGACCTACCAGGGGCCGGCCCTCTTCGCACGTAAAGCGGACGTACCGCTCTACTTTCTGTGGTCGTACCATGACGAGAAGCGTCGTCTGGTGTACGAACTTCAGGAGTTTCCACGACCAAACCTGGATCCGCGCGCGGATCCTGAAGCCTGGGACCGCGCGTTTACGATTTCCTGGGTAAAGTTGCTCGAAGAAAAGATCCGCCTGCACCCTGGCGACTACTACTGGATTCATCGCCGCTGGCACACTCAGCCCGCAGATCCGGCTGCGATCTGGAAAAGCTGGAATCTACCGATGCCGGCTCCTGTGCAGGATTGAAGCGTCGAAAGATGGGCAACGGTCCCGCATCACGGGATGTCGCGCTCCGAAAACCCGGCAATGCACAGCACGGTTTTTGCCTGGATCGAATCGCGCCGTGTTCAATCCCTGGAACAATATGAAGAACGCCGGTATGTTGCTTTCGATTGATTCTCTGGCCGGTTTGTCGGCCGGCATAGTAACGCTTTCACTCTCGTCGATACTGGCGCACTGGTACGGCTGGCCGATGGCTTTCGTTTTGTTCGTGGGTTGGGTGAACATCGGCTACGGTTGCTACTCCGGTGTCCTTGCGATTCTGTTTCGCAAAAGGCAGATGCTGGCCCGTTCGGCGATCATAGCACTCGTGCTTGAAAACAGTCTCTGGGCCGGGCAGTGTTTGACCCAGGTCTGGTGGCGACAGGAAAGCGCGACCGTGCTCGGCCTCGGGATCCTGGCATTTGAAGCGCTGTTTGTGCTGGGCCTCGCCTATCTCGAAGCCCGCATCATTTTACCGCACGCGAAATAGCGCCGGGATCGTCGCGTAGCGCAAAAGGCAAACTCCGGTGGCGATTCTTGTTGCCGGCGCCCTGCCGCGGCCTACCCTTTGTGAGAATGTCACGCCTTGCGCTTCCTTGCACTTGCCGAACGCGCACCCGACACATTGCGTGCCTACCAGATCGACTACGAAAGCTACTCCTAACCCAA
>JACKOY010000012.1:60000-105236 GCA_024233935.1 Spirochaetales bacterium
CTGTATGCTGGAAACTCTGAGTATCCTGCGCTACCAGGCGTCGGCCTTCAATGGCAATGACGTCGGGTGACAATGCGACAGGTGCAGACAATCAGCAGGAAACCGAAGGCATGAACCTTCGGGATCCTCAGAGACTATACGCCAGACACGTGATGCGACTTTCTGGTAGCACGTGAAGATAGAGTCCGTACCTTGCGGCGACGCAAGGAGGTCGACAGAAATGATCGGCCCGCGAACCGAAGCGAAGCAAGCGGGGTTTCCCTGCGTTGCGGAGCGAGGCTCGTAGTAACAAACAGAGCGAAATTCCTTGTCGGGTAAGTTCCGACCCGCACGAATGGTGTAACGACTTCCCCACTGTCTCAGCAAGAGACTCAGCGAAATTGTAGTCCCTGTGAAGATGCAGGGTACCTGCAGCTGGACGGAAAGACCCCGTGAACCTTTACTGTAACCTGGCACTGAACTTTGGTTCAGCATGTGTAGGATAGGTGGGAGACTTTGAAACCGGGACGCCAGTCCTGGTGGAGTCAACCTTGAAATACCACCCTTGTTGGACCGGAGTTCTAACCGTAAGCAAGAACTTACGAGACAATGTCAGGCGGGCAGTTTGACTGGGGCGGTCGCCTCCTAAAGAGTAACGGAGGCGCCCAAAGGTTCCCTCAGCGCGGCCGGAAATCGCGCGTAGAGTGTAAAGGCACAAGGGAGCTTAACTGCGAGACCCACAAGTCGAGCAGGTACGAAAGTAGGGCTTAGTGATCCGGTGGTTCTGTGTGGAAGGGCCATCGCTCAACGGATAAAAGGTACTCCGGGGATAACAGGCTTATCGCGCCCAAGAGTTCATATCGACGGCGCGGTTTGGCACCTCGATGTCGGCTCGTCGCATCCTGGGGCTGGAGCAGGTCCCAAGGGTTTGGCTGTTCGCCAATTAAAGCGGTACGCGAGCTGGGTTCAGAACGTCGTGAGACAGTTCGGTCCCTATCCGCTGCAGGCGTTGGAGATTTGAGAGATGCTGTCCCTAGTACGAGAGGACCGGGATGGACGAACCTCTAGTGCACCAGTTGTCGTGCCAACGGCATCGCTGGGTAGCTATGTTCGGACGGGATAACCGCTGAAAGCATCTAAGCGGGAAGCCCATCTCGAGATTAGATCTCCCTGGACTTCGGTCCCTGAAGACACCTGGAAGACTACCAGGTTGATAGGCCGCAGGTGTAAGCGCAGTAATGCGTTCAGCCGAGCGGTACTAATCTGTCGTGAGGCTTGACCATATTACTTTTCCAACAGGAAAAGGCCCAATTTGAATTACCGCCAGAATCTAAAATACGATATCTTGATCGCTGAACGTTTCAGCAAAGACCCGCGTGCGTAAGCCCGCGGGTTTTTTGTTATCCGCGCTGATATTCTCTATTCGCGGCCCCTGACCTCCAGACCTCCTGCCTGACCGCGATGGACAGTTGCTGGACAGTCGCGTGGTCTGTTTGTGCCTGGCGATAAGCGGGCAGCTGGCCCTCTGGTCGATGAAGATCTCCGTAAACAGGCGCCCCGTGGATCAGGCACCGGGCGAGGGAGCGGGCTCAGTTCCTTTCGCGCGTGTAAGATTCCTGTCCGTGCTCCAACCGGAAGTGCGCGTCGTGGAAATCCGCAAGTCTGCTGGGCGCTTCAGCGGACTCAAAGCCTTCCATCTGCCGGACGAAACCCAGATCTGGATTCGGGACTCAAGCGCTGCTCGCAGCTACCGCATCATTCTAAGGAGCGCCACCGAGACGGATCTGGCGCAGATCTTCGATGACTTTGTCAGCGGCGAAACCGGTTGGAAGACCAAGTGGAAATGGGCTCCGTCCACGCCCGAGCGCGAGCCCGGCGCAAAGATCAAAATATATCTTGTGACGATGATCGTCCTGGCGCTGGGCATCGCCGCATTTTCCGGCATGGCGGCCACTATTGACTTCGTCATTTTTGCTTATCTGATCTTTGTTGTGCCTCGTTTATTTCCGTTTTCGTGTAATAGGCGGCGTCGACGCCGGACGTTCTGGCTGTACGGATACCAGGTCCGGTTCTGGAATATCATCTCCAGCCTGCCGGTTCTTTCCGCGTATTTCGTGGCCTATCGGCACGCGGACTATGGCGCAGTCTGGCTT
Organism: Spirochaetales bacterium; assembly: GCA_024233935.1. Lineage (GTDB taxonomy): Bacteria > Spirochaetota > Leptospiria > Leptospirales > Leptonemataceae > JACKOY01. The sequence goes on from JACKOY010000012.1 coordinate 62,133, forward strand.
GGGATCCTGATCCTTACGAGTCTATTCGACATCCTGATCGCGACGCTTCAACTCAAGCTCTCATGGATGCCAGTCTTCAGGGATAACAAACACATGCAAAGCCGGCCGGGTGGCGAGTCAGTTGTTCTGGTTCTCAGGCTGGCAATCATTGTGTTCTGGGTCGTCAGCTGGTTCCCGCGCATTTCTGAAATCATTTCGCGGGTCCTGTAGTTCAATGCATACGAAGAAACCAGGTCAGCCAGGTTGCGAAGCAAGAACGCCGGGGTGAGCTTAGTTTCCTGGTGCAGTACCTGTGCTACCGACCCGGACCAATCATCGACCAGGGGCCGGGCGATCGGCCGCCCCTGCGCGAAAAAGGGTCAAAGCTCCTGGATGTGAAAATCGAGATCTTTGTCTTGAAGAAAGATGCGCAACGCAACTATCGCGAGTTCGTTAAGAAGGGCTGGACATGGGCGTGGAGTGATGCGGGGGACCGCACTGAGGTTACTTTGCCCGCGGAATTTCCCTTCGAAGCGACTTTCTATCATCTACACGGCAAACATGATGGCTTTAGTCTGGGAGTTTTGCGCGAGCACTTTCGAATCCGCATACCCGATTGGTCCGGAGGGCCCCGTTCTGGATTAGCGACGGTCACGTTCACGTGTCAAATCGGACCGGCCACACTGCTGAAACAGTTCACCTCCCGTGAAAGGCGATGCCGCCGAAGTCGTATTGTTCACCAAAAGATTCCAGAACGTGATTGTCGCATAATCGTATGCGCATTAACCTGCGTTATGCCGTGCCCTTCGTTTCGATCGCGTGCCCTTGCCATTGTACTCATGCTACTTGCGCTTACGCTTACAAGCGCCTGCAGCGACGATTCCGAAGCGCCACAGGCGGTCGACGGTCGAATCGACCTTTCCCATTGGGATTTCGAGGCGGGCGGCCCGGTCGCTCTTCGCGGAGAGTGGTTGCTCTACCCACGACAATTGCGCGAATCCGGTGGCGAGGAGTCGATGCATTCCGGCACCGGAAACCACGGGAATCCGGCCACGCCCATGGTGGACGCGGAATTCGGCACCTACGTGCTGGAAATCATTGCTTCCGAAAATAGCGACGCTCCGATGATGCTCTATTTGCCGGCGCCGCGTAGCTCCTACCGGCTCTGGTGTGGAGATAGGTTGTTGATCCAACAGCTCGTGATCGGCCGTGATGTAGCAACCACGCATCCGCTCTACCGATCGCAACTCGTGGCGCTTGAACGGACGGCGCATCTCGATCGACTCGTGCTCGAAGTTTCCGGCCCCGATCGAAGAGGCGCTTTCCCGGAACCACCTTTGCTGGGCACGGCCGAACAATTGACCGGCTTCTACGCCCGCAGAATTGGTTTCGACGTCTTCATAGTCGCTGGTTTCTTTGTGGGCGCTCTTTATCATCTTGCCCTGTTTCTCTGGCGCCGCAACGAACCGGCCCCACTTCTTTTCGGTTTGATGTGTCTTTTTCTGGCAGTCGCAGCTCTGCTTACCGGCGAAGGGATTGTCTATCAGCTACCCGGATTCGCAACCGTACATGGACAACTGGTCACCCGGGTCGTGTACTGTAGTGTAATTCCGCCGGCCGCCCTGTTCGTGCACTTCGTGCTGGAGTTGTACCCGCGCGCTGATCGTGCCTGGTCTTTGCGGTTGGTTTACGGAATTTCCGGCGTTTTCGTATCGATTGTACTGATCGCGCCCCCTTTCGTTCTGGAGGCTTTGTCTGACACGTTTCGATTGGCGCTCTTGCTGGCGGGACTCTACGTACTGTTTATTCTGATCCGACCGATGCGCGTGCGTCGCATTGGGGCGCGCACTCTTTTTGCGAGCGTTGCACTGTTTCTGGCTGTTATGATCTATGGTCTTTTCGCAAGGTTTCAGGGGAGTCCCATATTTGATCGGCCGGTCGCATTCTTATTCTGCGGGGCGCTGGCCATGCTGCTGGCCCATCGTTCGGCCTTATCCCACGGATCGCTTGAATCACTTTCGCGAAAACTTGACCGGCGTCTGGACGTCCATGGTGATCTGACAAATCTGCACGCCGAACTCGATGCCGCCCGCACGTTTCAGCAGTCCCTGATACCAGAAAGCCCGCCCACGGTACCCGGGCTGCACATTGCGGCGCACTATCGTGCCATGCAGATTGTTGGCGGAGACTTTTATGATTTTCGCTCGGACGGCCGAACTGTTGGAGCTCTGATCGCCGACGTATCCGGTCATGGCATACCGGCGGCACTGATCGTATCCATGCTCAAGTTGGCTTTCTGGCAGGACAAGGATCGAACGCCCCAACCGGGCACCCTGTTTCCGGCCATGAACCGCCTGCTTCTGGGTAATACCGGTGTCGAGTTCGTGACCGGAGCCTATGTTCTCATTGATCCGCGGGCGATGGAGGTTTCGGTCACGAACGCCGGCCATCCTCCGGTGCTGCTCTGGAGGAAAGGGCGGCGCGAGCTTTTGGAATTGCGTCCGGTGGGTCGTCTGCTTGGCATGTTCGAAGAGCCGGTCTTCGAAGTGGAACGGGCCGAAATTCAGATCGGCGACCGAATCCTGATGTACACCGACGGCCTGTTCGAATCCCCGAATGAAGAAGGGGAGCAATACGGTGTGGATCGCTTTCGTGCGTTTCTGGATCGTTACAGTCACCTTCCGGTCGACTTGTTCGTGCATCGCTTGGTCAATACGGTCGTGCGCTGGAGCGGCGGAGAGGACAGCATTCCGGATGACATTGCTCTGATTGCCATCGACGTGGAGGGCGTACGCCCGCCGGATGATATCGCCGGTCGCGCTTCTCTGATCGGAATCAAGAGTCGCAACCGGGCCCGAAACGCGCTCAGCCGGGCCTGGAAATCGGTCGGCGGTGTGTTTCGCCGCAAGACCTGAGCGTTGACGTCTGTCCGGGCGCCATCCAGGCCTCACCCGAGAATCAGCCCGCGCTACAGGACGGAGTTCCTACAGGATGGAGTTCCTACAGGATGGAGTTCCCACAGGATGGAGTTCCCACAGGATGGAGTTCCGACAGGATGGAGTTCCGACAGGATGGAGTTCCTACCGGCTGGAGTTCCTACCGGCTGGAGTTCCGACAGGATGGAGTTCCTACAGGATGGAGTTCCTACCGGCTGGAGTTCCGACAGGATGGAGTTCCTACAGGATGGAGTTCCTACAGGATGGAGTTCCTACAGGTCCCGCCTGGAATGTGACTTGATTCCAGGGACAGGGCGACAGAGAATCAAACCCATGACCGGGAGCGACTGCCATCGCCGGCTTGAGAACTTACTTCGCCCGCTGCTTCAGGGTTTTTCAAAAGAAGCCATCGATGCCGCGATCAAAGATATGCTGGCCGCTTTTTTTCCGTGGTCCTGCGGGAAAGGTGAGCATTTTGCCGTCGTTGGGGAGAAGTCGAATCGATTGGGTTTTGTGTGTCGTGGAATCATGCGCGCCTACCATTCCTCTCCCGAAGGCAGCGAGTACACGAAGACCATCTTTGAAGAAGGTGTGTTTGTCGCTCCGCTGGCTGCCCTGACCACCGGCGGCCCGAGCCCGATATCGCTACAGGCTCTGGAACCTCTGGAGCTGCTCGTGGCCGACTATACCCGGGTCGAGGAGCTCTACAGGCGACATCACCCACTGGCCGAGATGGCCCGCCGCGTCATCCAGATGGAGTGGGTCAAAAAGGAAGTCCGCGAAATCCGCATGGTCACATTGTCCGCCGAAGAGCGGTACGATATTTTCCTGGAAGAGCATCGCGGCCTCGAGGCGCGCATCCCCTGGTATCACATTGCCTCTTATCTGGGAATTACTCCGGTGGCCTTGAGTCGCATTCGGGCCCGCAAGCGCGACCGGGCCGGTGTCCCGGAAGGCCGACCTTCCTCCGGCCCGTAAGCATCCGGGTACTTTTCGCGCCGCCGACACGTTTCTTCTGACCATTCTGCACGGGAATTTTCCGACCGGTTTGCGGCGAAGCTGGAGCGCATGGCTTCGCACGATAGCGCTGCCTTCTGTGGCCCGCATTCCCCTGAGTTTGGGAATTTTTTTCAGGGCATTAACCCCGGTTAATGCCCCACCCCGCCCGATGTGGCAGACTTTCTCCTGAAATCAAGCGCAGGTCCTGGCGACATCCATCCCGCGTTGCCTGCGAGGAGAAAACAAATGAAGATCACCGGCAACACAATCCTGATCACCGGGGGCACGTCGGGTATCGGCCTGGCTCTGGCGCGGGCGCTATCCGCGAAGGGCAACCGGGTCGCCATTACCGGGCGTGACCCCGACAAGCTAAAGCGAATCCTGGGGGAGAATCCCGAATGGATCGGCTACGCTATCGACCTCATCCGCCCGGAAAGCGTGCTGGAGTTGGCGACCAGCATTCAATCGGACCTGCCGGAACTGAACCTGCTGATCAACAACGCGGGGCTGCAATTCGAACATAGTTTCCTTGAGGATTCCCAGGCCCTGAATCGTGTTCAGCCGGAATGTCGGGTCAACCTCGAAGCGCCCATTCGACTTACCCTGGCGCTCTTGCCGCTGCTTCTGCAGTCTCCTGAGGCGGCCGTGGTCTACACGACCTCCGCGCTTGGCGAAGTGCCGAAGTCCAGCTTCCCGGTCTATGCCGCCAGCAAGGCCGGGCTCTCGGCGTTTGCCACCGCCCTCGGCGTACAGCTGAAAGACACAAATCTGCGGGTCATGGAACTGGTCCCGCCACTCACCGAGACGCCGCTCAATGCGCACCGTCCTGCCCGGGGCAAAATGAATCCGGATCAGGTTGCGGCCGAGTTCGTCTCCTCCCTGGGGCGAAACCGCCGGATCGTACGGCCCGGCAAGGCCCGCATCCTGCACGCAATTCACCGTGTCTCCCCACGATTGGCGCGGCGCATTATCGAGGCCCAACCGTGAATCCCGCACTAACTGAACAAGGAGGAAACAAAATGAACGCAACTAACGAACCAACAAACCAGGTCGTGCGCACTTCCATCGTGCTCTTTCTGGTCGCAAGCCTGGTCCACATCGTCCTGATGCATGTCGCCTATTTCATTCTGGTCGACACGTTTCAGTTTCCGGAGATACTCCGGGCGCCGACCGTGGACATGCTGGCAGCTTACACGCGCCAGCTGGACATCAATCGCTTCGCCTACTACGTCTTCACACTCACCGGTTTTACATTTATCTTGATGCACCTCTTTTTGTATTCAGGATTCGAAAACCGTGGGCCGCTTGCGGAAGTTGGACGAACCTTCGCAGTGCTCGCAGGCTTGCTGCAGGCCCTCGGATTCGGGCGCTGGGTATTTCTCGTGCCCTGGATTGCAGACGTCGTACAGACAAACGACCCGGAACAACAGTCGGCGCTCCTTTTGTTGGAAGCATTTCACCGCTACGCCGGAATCCTGGCAGGGGAAAACCTCGCCTTTGTGGCGCACGGAATCGCCGGCGCCGCATTCTCTGTGCACATGCTCGGTGAAAAGCGCATCGCTCCGGTCTTCGCCTACCTGGGCATACCGATTCACGCCTTGATCGGCCTGTACTCTCTGGAGCAATTCGGCGGTTCGCTTGCGATCCTCGGCCCCGCAAACGTGGTCTTTCAGGTGCTCTGGCTCGCCTGGCTCTTGTTCACCGCCATCTATCTGTATCGTTCGCGGGGCAACAATACGGCGATTCCCGGGCCGCTGGGTTATTCGCTTATGTCCGTAACCCTGGCGGTCATGCTCTTTGCGGCCCTGGCCTGACCCGCATCGCGGACAAAGACTGAAAAAGAGAACAATAAGGAGAACGCAAAATGAACACAAAGAATACAAACAGGCGGGTCAGAAAGATGTTGGGCCTGCCCCTGGCCTTTTTGAGCGCACTTGGAGTGAATGCCTGCAAGTCGATTCATACCGAACTACCCATCTCCGCGCCACCGGAAGAGGTCTGGCGAGTGATTACGGATACGGAACGTTATCCGGAATGGAACCCATACCATGTGCAGGTGCGGGGGCAACTGAGAGAAGGCGAAACGATCCAGGTCGAAATCGAAAAACCCAACGGGAATCATGTATCGCTGGAACCCGAGGTGCTGCGGGTGCGTGAAAACCAGGAACTCACCTGGGGTGGCGGCATAACGGGCCTTTTCACCGGAGAGCATGTCTTCGAAATATTGCCCCGGGAAGACGGAGTTCTTTTTGTACATCGTGAGGAATTTCGTGGTCTGTTTGTCCCGTTCGCGGAGCTCGATACGATAGAAGAGGGTTACCATCTAATGAACCAGGCCCTCAAAAGACGGATCGAACAGGACGGGAACTGAAATAGAGAAATCGCACGGCGTCTTCGCCGTGCGATTTCATTTAGCCGCTAACCGTGGAGAAAACACGCAGGCCTTCGGGCACTTGATTCCCCGCGCAATGCTTCCAGTCCGCGCCATCGTTCTCGCTCAAATAATAGCCCGCCTTCGTTTCATCTCCAGCGGCCGATACACAGGTTTGCAGAAGCGCCACGAATAATCTCTGGCCTGGTTTATGATCCGGGCTTCCCATCAATTGAGCCTGAAACGAGTAGGTCAGGTCGTTCGCCGAATGGAAGGGGTGCGCACTCACCGACATCGAATATGCCTCGCAAACCGGGTGGCGTTGCCGGCCCGCTGTCGGAACAAAATCAATGCGCTGTTTGCCTCCCGGGATTCTTTCGACGGCGAGTTCCACTCCAGGCCTCAGACATTCGCAAGATCAATCTCAAGCAGCGGTAGGTAACGACCGGGTATGCTCGCAGATTCTCTGGTTCCGACTCTCTGCGCGCCCACTGCCAGGTAAAAAGGCGCCGCGTGCGGATCGGATTGAATTGTGATCTGCAAGGCGCCCTGTCGGCGGGCTTCTTCAATCGCGTGGCCGATCAGCAGGCGCCCCAGTCCCCGGCCAAAAAACCCTGGCGCAACGAAAAGGGCTTCGAGTTCTACGGCGCGCCCCTCGCCGGGGCCGAGGGCGTAGAAGCCAGCGATCGCGCCATCAAACTCAGCCACGATAACGGCCCAGCGTTCCAGGTGCTCACTTGAGTAGGTGAGTTCCTCCCGGCAGGCATCCAGAAAGCTGCGCTCGTAGCCGTGACTGGCCTTGGCGCGCATAGCCAGCTCCGACAGCAGTCCGCTTTCCCCCGCTTCCGCTCGACGCAGAACGAGCTCTGGTTCGGGCGTGGTCACACCGGTAGCCGGAAGACAGCAAGGCTATCGGGCAAGAAGAGTTTGTATTGTCGGCGTGGGCGGCTGACTATCGGTCGTGGCGTGAGCCGGGCTCGCGGCCAGCACCCGGCCGGCCTTCTAGGCGACCATTCTCCGATCCGCGGGTTGTCTGCTCGACGGGCAGGAAGAAGGGAGAAATCAACAGGGCGAGAAGCATCAGGACCGCCACAAATGCCAGCGCGACGCGCATCCCCGAACCTTCCTGCTCGCGACCCTTTACCATGGCCAGAATCCAGCGCCAGTGCAAGATGAGGTGCACGCTCAGGATTGCAAACAGCACCACGGCGGCCCAGAAATGCAGGCCTCCCCATTCGTGCCGGTTCAGACCGAGCATCGTGGAAATTCGTCCGCTCCCCGGAGGTAACACAAAGTGCATCAGGACTCCGGTTGCCGCCAGGAGAAAAAACGAAGCCAAAGCCAGCGTGTCGATCAGGAGGTTGACCTGGGGTCGCTTCATAGGCGAGAGTGTAATGACCCTGCGCCTCCCGTCTCTGATCTGCATCAGTTTCGCACGGTCGGCCCGTGTGTCTGCCGCGGGCCGCAGACTTCCGGAAGAACAATTTGTTGGCGTTTCCGTTGACAGGGACGAACGTTTCGGTCGATATTATGCATGGTCGCCGCCCGTGTTCTGCCGGCACTGATTGCGCCGTTTCTCTGCTCCTTATTGGTGGACTGCTCCGCCCGTACGCACTGCCATAAGTCGGACGCGGGCTGCCACGAGCTGCTCTATTTCCTGCTCAACAGTCCGTGCGACCTGACTTCGTTGAGCATCATCCAACCCGGCAACTGGCCCGCAGTTCAGGCGCACCTATTCGCGCAGGCGAACCTGGGCCGGGCATCCTCGCCGTCCGTGGACACGTTTGGCTCGCTGGGAGTGGGCGCCGACAAGTGGAACGGGGGGGTTCTGACCCCTCGCGGTGTGATCTACGCCTTCCCTTTCAATCAATCCAACATTCTTGAGATTAACACACGTACGGATACGACAGCCCTGCTGCCGTCGCCCGGAGACGGCTCGAATGACTTTCTCGGTGGCGCACTGGCTCCCAACGGAAGCATCTACGCCCTTCCGTGGTCCGACCCTAATGTGCTCGTCATTGATCCCGACTTCGAGCTTGTCTCTACAATTGCGGCACCCGGCACAGGAACTTCGGATTGGAAAGGCGGCGTACTGGCTCCCAATGGCAGGATATACGGGATTCCGAACGACAGCGCAACAACCTCCGTGTTGGTTATAAATCCCGCGGACAATACGGTTTCGACCATACCCTACACCGGCGCCACGGGCGACGACTACTGGGGCGGCGTTTTGGCGCCCACGGGGCGGATTTACGCCATGCCGCGTAACGCGGCCAACATTCTTGTCATTGAGCCAGCCACGAGCAGCACCTACACTCTCGCGTCACCGGGGGGTGGTGCGAGCGACTGGACCGGAGGTGTGCTCGCTCCGAACGGAAGAATCTATGGAATACCGCGCAACGAGACGAATGTCCTCGTGATAGATCCAGCAACCGATTCGGTTCACACGTTCAGCATTGGCGCCGGTGGTTATCAGGGGGGCGTGCTGGGTTTTGATGGGCGCATCTATGCCATTCCGAACAGTGGGACGACAAACGTTCTCATCATTGATCCCAATACGGAAACGTTTGAACTCGTGAGTAGCACCGGGGCAGGCGCCGGGGATTGGACGGGTGGAGTTGCCGGCCCGAACGGCAGTATCTACGGCCTTCCGGCAACTGAATCACGCGTTCTGAAAATCAATACGAATGCAAACGGCTATGTGTGCCCTGCCGTTGCCCGGAGTGGCTATTTTAATCACTTCTGAGGGCGGGCCGTCAGCCTCACGGGCTAATCACAATCGCGGAGCGACAGGACGAAGAAAGATGGCGATCGACGAAACCCTGGCGGAACGTGTCCGAGAGATTTTGGTGCGCAAACGTGGCACCGAAGAGAAGCGCATGTTTGGAGGGCTGGCCTTTATGGTCGATGGCCACATGTGCGTTGGTATTATTCAGGACGAACTCATGGTGCGGGTGGGGCCGGACGCCTACGATAGCGCCATCAAACTCAAACATGCCCGTCCCATGGACTTCACCGGAAAGCCCATGAAGGGAATGTTGTACGTGGCCCCGGCGGGCCTGAAGACAAAGGCAGCTCTGGGAAAATGGATCGATCGGGGGCTTGCCTTTGTAAAGACTCTGCCTCCGAAATGATTCTCTCCGGGCCGCGGGGGGCTCCTGGTCACCGCTTCAACGCTGTCCGGGGTGGGCGCGCCCGGGAATCCGCCGATGGGCCGTTAGAGAAGTCACCCTGAGGCCCCCGATCAGGGCCGGCGCTCGTCGGCCTGCCAGAGGCCGGAGTAGATCACCGCACCCGTTTCAGAGCTCCGAAGCGTTCCCTGTCCCTGGCGCTGGTTGTCTTCCCACTCGCCCTCGTATTCGGTTCCGTTTGTATACACGTAGATCCCGCGGCCGTGTTTGTTTCCGTGGCGCCATTGACCGCTGTAAGACTCACCGGTGGCGAGCAGTTCGAAGGCCCCCTGACCATGGGCCCGTCCGTTCTGGAAGCAGCCTTCATAACGAAAGACCCCCGGTTGCAGGCGCACTCCGCAGCCATCTTCACAATCGCCGCTCACGCATTGTGGACCGCGCAAAAACGACCAGAAGCCCCCGCCCGCCAGGCCCACAAGCAGCAAAACTGCCAGGACTCCCGGAGTTAATCGCGCGTTCAGAGGCGGCGCCCCCTGCGGAAACTGCGGCGATAGTCGAAGCGGTGCAGCCCCGCATCACGCGCCGCCTGGAAGGCCTGCCGGTATTCGACTTCGTAAATCGGTCGGTTGATTTCGCTATACATATCGTTGTACACCCGGGCCGCCGGTGCGTACTGATCCATGATGTTTACGTACGTGTCCCGGGAGACTCCGGCCACAAAGCGCATTACGGCCGCCGTATCGCAGGTGTCATCGGGCATGAGCAGGTGTCGCACCAGAAGTCCTCGTTTCGCAAGGCCCCGCTCGTCAAAGCAGAGGTCGCCGACCTGACGATGCATCTCGACTATGGCCGCCCGGGCCGCGTCCGCATAGTCCGACGCTTTTAGATAACGCTTTGCGTGATCGTGGGTGAGCATCTTCAGGTCGGGCATGTAGATATCCACAATGCCCTCCAGAAGTCGCAGGCTTTCCAGACTATCGTAAGCGCTGGTGTTGTAGACGATCGGCAGCTGCAGGCCGGCTGCTCTGGCAAAGGGAAGAGCTTCCAGGATTTGTGGGACCACGTGCTCCGGGGTCACGAAGTTGATGTTGTGGCAACCCCGCTCCTGGAGCGAAAGCATCATGCTTGCGAGTTCTTCTGGCCTGGTTTCTTTCCCGGACGGGCGATGGCTGATTTCGTGATTTTGACAGAATACGCAGCGCAGGTTGCACATCGCGAAAAAGATCGTGCCGCTCCCATAACGTCCCCGCAGACAGTCTTCTTCACCGAAATGCGCGAAGTAACTGGCGACCCTGGCGTACCGCCCGGTGCGACAAACGGCGGCCTGGTCCGCCAGACGGTTGACTTCGCAGTTGCGCGGGCAGGTGCGACAGCTTTCCAGGCTCTGCACGGCCTGCTCGGCGCGCCGCCGTAGTTCCGCTTCATCCAGCCGGCGGTACGCGGCAACAAAATGCTCTCTGTCGATCTGGAATCGGGAATCTGTCCGGGGCGTAATCATGCCTTGATTCGGAAAAGCGAAATGCACCCTGCTGGCGGGCGCGATCAATAAGCATGGTGCGTCTTCACCGGGCCGCAACTAAAAATAGCCGGCCGGGCTCAGCGACCGGTGGGTGGCCAGGGCACTTCACGATCCCGCTCCCAGCCTTCGTTCACCAGTACGAGGCGCTCCATCTGAATGGTGCGGCCGTCGGTGCCGGTTTCTCCAAAGGCGCTGTACTCCGCAGGCCAGCAACGACGCACTATGTAGGCCCGTACGATTCGCCCGGAACGGTCCAGCCATTGAATGACGATGTCCTTGCGAAATTCCGCGGCCGGCGGTCCCTGCAGGTTAAAAACCTGCTCTGCCCAGGTTTCGAACTCGTTAAAGGGGCCCATGGGCCTTTCAAGGACCAGCGGCGTGGCATGAGTAAGCCCGGGGCTGAGGCGTTGCCTTCCGGCCCCCCGCTCGCGTTCGGCGAGCACGTCCGTTTTGCGGGAAAGGCCGCCCAAAAAGCTCACGCCCGCGATGACGTTTCCATCCCAGAGAATGCGCGCCGTGAGCGGCGCCGGCTCAAATCCATCGTAGGCGCCCCGGGCCTGCCCAAAAGCCACCGGCGGCGCCATCAGCATTCCCATCACAATCCCAGGTCCTAAAAATCGGAGAAAGAAAATCTGTCTCATAGTTGTCCTCGGGCCCCAATTGCCGGGAGCGTGTCCGGCTGGAAAATCAATTTGCGAGTTGTCCAGGCCCGGAGCGCAAATATTCTCCCCGGCCGGCGGCGCGTTTGCACTCGCAGGCCCCGCGGCGCCAAATACGTCTGTAAAGCGCACGAAGTCTCTGGACCGAATGGCTGCGATGTGGTCCCTGGCTGTAGTATTTCAGACCGGGAGGCGAGCATGCAGCATACAATACAGTCTATCATCACGGTCTTCAGACCCGCAGGCCTCCGCTGCCTGGCTGCTTGTTTGTGTTTGTGCTCCCTTGCTTTCTGCGCCAGTCGACCGGTTCTCTCGAATGACCCGGGGGCGCAGCAGCGGGCCGAAGAACTCAAGGAGCGTATGCTGGCGCGCATGAACTTTGAGGCCTGGCAGAAAACGGCCGCCATTGAGTTTCGATTTCAGGGCGCCGGCGCCGATCGGCGTTACTTGTGGGATCGCAACCGACGTCTGGTGCAGGTGCAGTGGGAGGACGATGGGCAGTTCGATGTGCGCTATCGCCTGGAGGATCTGGCCGGGGAAGTGCGCCGAAACGGGCAGCTGGTTTCGGATTCGGAAGAACGCGCCGCACGAATCGATGAGGCCAACGCGTACTTTGTCAATGACGCCTTCTGGCTTTCGCCGCTTCTGCACGTGGCTTCTCCCGGCGCGCAAATCAGCGCACCTTCCGATCACGAATTGGCCCTGCACTTTTCAAGCGGTGGTGTGACGCCGGGCGACACGTACCTCTTCGAAGCGGACGCAAGCGGTGAATTGATTGCGATGCGTATGTGGGTCAGTGTGATTCCTTTTCCCGGCTATCGCGCCACGTTTGAAGAGTACCAGACCACCGAAACCGGCGTACGCTTCGCCCGGGTGCGGGACAGTGCGCTTTTCAGCATCGAAACCCCCGTGCTTGCAAGTTACGCGACTTATCCGGAAGCCGGGCCGAATATTTTCGAAAGTATACTGCCCTGACCCGTCTCTCCATTAGACTCCCGAGCGCGGTTTGAGCGCAGGGCCGGTCCCGCGACCGGCTTTCCCTGCGCACTCGCATGCGACGCTGCTGTTGACGAACGCCTCGACGTACATTATCGAATCGAAAACTGATTCGTCAGCCATTGATCGCCGCAGCCAAACCGGTCAGGAGGGCTCGAAACTGTTCCGGGCTGATCTGCTCACGGCCGCTCCCATCCATAAGCACCGCCATTCCGGAGTTGAGAAGAACCTTTCCCTGAACGCGAAAAGCAATCTGCAATGCGCGACCGGCGGCCTCCGCGCGTTTTGCGATTGTCTCTCGTTGTGCGGTCGGGTTGTCGGGCAATTCAAGCCGCAGAACGGCCAGCTGAATCTGGAGGCCGGGATTGACAGTCGACAGGTCGCCTTGATGGCGCGGGAACGTTATGGCGGTCGTAAAAAAATCGATTTGCAGCGCCAGCCGGCGCAGACGGCCACTATAGCGCACTGCGCCGCCGGCAAAAACTCGGGCCGGCGCGAGCTGCAATTCATCCGCGTCGGTAAATGCCGCGAAATACTTTTCGTCTAGAATCTTGACGGCCGCTCTGGCCAGGCCCGCCCGATTTCCAAACACGTACGCGAAGCTCCAGAAGATAAATACAAACATTCCGGTTAAAGCGGCGGCGATGATCGCCGCCGGAACGATCGCATGACCCACACCGCGCCAGTTCGTGCCAAAATTCAATAGTAACACGATCATCAACGCGGTCGCCGGCAACCACGCGATCAAAAAGGCCAGCATGTATCGTTTCCAGCTTGTTGCAGTCACAGGAAGTCTCCCCCGGGCTAAAGACCGATAGCGTGGCCTTTCGGGCCGATAGTGCAAGCAGTTCCCGGCGGCGTGTTCCGAAAGCCCTCTGCCGTGGCCCGGCCAATCCCGGTTCGGCGGACGGGGCTGATCTGTCCTGCCGGGAAGGCCGCGATTTTTCCGCGCGGCTTCCCGAATGCCGGAACTATGTCGCAGAACTCCAGCCACCGGACGGGACGAACGGGGACCGGCAGAGCCGCCAGACCGTGCGATTTGGTTGCGGTCATGCGGCACAACTCCGATTGTGCAGGATGCGTCGTGTTCTGGTTGCGATTCCCGCGTGTATCATCGTACTTCTGGGGTTTTTGGTTTTTCGAACGATACTCTTTCAGGCGCCCGATTCCATGCAAACGGAGGCGGTCAGCCCCGCGTCGATCGACAGCGCGGCGGCAGGCGACCGGCTTTCCCGGGCCATTCAGTTGCGCACGGTTTCTTTGCAAGAGGCGCCGCCGCCGGCCGGTGAAATGTTTCGCCTGCACGCGTTAATCGCGCGCAGCTTTCCCCTGGTGCACGCGAGTCTGCGGCGGGAAACAATCAACGGATACAGTCTGCTCTACACCTGGCAGGGCCGCAACGCAGAGCTCGATCCGGTTTTACTGATGGGGCATCTGGATGTGGTGCCGGTGGGACTTGAAGAGTGGACGCAACCCGGTTTTTCCGGCGCCATTGCCGATGGATACATCTGGGGTCGCGGCGCCCTGGACGACAAAAGTCAGGTCTTCGGCATTCTGGAAGCGGTGGAGTCTTTGTTGCGCGAAGGCTTTGTGCCGGAGCGCACCGTCTACCTGGCCTTTGGCCACGATGAAGAGCTCAACGGCACCGAAGGCGCAGGCGTGATTGCCGAACGGTTTCGGCAAAGCGGCACACGTTTTGCTCTGGTGACCGATGAAGGCATGATCATCGCCGATGGTATCGTGCCGGGAGTTGCAAAGCCCGTGGCGCTGATTGGTATTGCTCAGAAAGGGGAGGGATCTCTGCGCCTGAGTGTTTCCGGCGAGACCGGCCATAGCTCCATGCCCCCGCCCAACACGACGGTCGGCATCCTCAGCCGCGCCATCGTACAGATCGAAGAAAATCCCATGCCGGCTACCCTGGACGGTCCAATCGGCATGATGTTCGAGCGCGTCGGTCCGGCCATGCCTTTTGGACAGCGGCTGGTGTTCGCGAACCGCTGGCTTTTCGATCCCGTGATCCTTTCGCAGCTCGAGGCAAAGCCTCAGACCAACGCCAGCGTGCGCACGACCCTGGCCGCCACCATGTTTCAGGGCAGCCTGAAAGACAACCAGCTGCCGTATCGTGCCACGGCGGTCGTGAATTTTCGGGTCCATCCGCGCGACAACATCGACGCGGTGCGCGAGCACGTGCGCGAAAGCATCAACGATGAGCGCATCCAGGTCGAGGTTTTGCCGGGCGCGCGCGAGCCTTCTTCCGTAACCGATCCGGAGGGAGCCGCTTACCGGGTCGTCGAGAAAAGTGTGCGGGAAGTTTTCCCGGACGTTCTGGTGGCGCCGGCCCTGTTTATTGCCATCTCCGATACGCGCCATTTTGCCGACCTGTCGGATAATATCATTCGTTTTCATCCACTCTGGTTGCGGTCCGAAGACACGGCCCGGATCCACGGGGTCAATGAGCGGATCTCGGTTGAGAACTACCTGAACTACATCCGGTACTATCGTCGCCTGCTCGAGAATCTGCCAGCGCTGGACGGTTAGTGTTCTTTCGCGGGCCTACCGGGCACGGCAAAGTGCGCCTCCGCTCTTGTCATTTGGATCCACACCTGAACATGCCGGTGCGACTTCGCGCGAACCGCAGATCGTACCCCGCGCGGCGCCGGGAGGCCAGGGTCAGAGTGCCGCGCCGGCTGTTTTTCCACTTTTCCTGCTGGAAGCGTCCCCAAAAATTGCATTAGATTGGGGAAGCACGATGGGCCTGCCGCGGCATGCGCGAATCGGGGCCCGTTCGCAGGCAACGCCCCTCAGGATGCACGGCCATCATGGAAAAAGACGCAAAGATCTATATCGCAGGACACCGCGGCCTCGTGGGTTCCGCACTGGAACGTGTACTGCGCGAGCAGGGCTTTGAAAACCTGGTCGGTCGCACCCACGCGGAAATGGACCTGACCGACCAAAAGGCCGTGAACGCATTTTTTGAATCGGAGCGGCCGGACTACGTATTTCTGGCGGCGGCCCGGGTGGGAGGCATTCGGGCCAACTCGACCTTTCCGGCCGAGTTCATCTATTCGAATCTTCAGATTCAAAACAACGTGATTGAGGCCTGCCATCGTTTTGGCGCCCGCAAGTTGCTCTTTTTGGGTTCGTCCTGCATCTATCCGAAGTTTGCCCAGCAGCCAATGGACGAGTCTCAGTTGCTTTCCGGCAAACTGGAACCCACGAATCAGCCCTACGCGGTCGCAAAGATCGCGGGCATCATCATGTGCCAGAGCTACAACCGGCAGTACGGCACGAACTTTGTCAGCGTAATGCCGACCAACCTCTACGGCCCGAACGACAACTACCATCCCGACAATTCCCATGTGATCCCCGGGTTGATCAGACGTTTTCACGATGCCCGCGTGAACGAAGATCCAGAGGTTGTGGTCTGGGGCACCGGAAAACCCCTGCGCGAATTTCTGTATTCAGACGACCTGGCCCGGGCTTCCATTTTTCTCATGCAGCAGTACGACGTCTCGGACGATCCCGAGGGCGGACAGATGGTCAACATCGGCTCCGGCATCGAGGTATCGATTCGCGAACTGGCGGAGACCGTGCAGTCCGTGGTCGGTTACGCGGGCACCCTGCGTTTCGATTTCACGAAACCCGATGGCACGCCGCGCAAGTTGCTCGACGTTTCCAAACTGCACAGCATGGGGTGGAAGCACAGCGTCGAGTTGCGGGAGGGGCTGGAACTGGCGTACGCGGATTTCCTGAAACACCACGCTCACCAACCAGGCAGTCGTTCTGCCCGCTGAGCCCGGGCCCCGGATCGCGTTGTGTCGCAGGATTGAGCGGTAGCACCCGCTCGGCGCCTGCGAAGACCTCAAAAAAATGTGCATGATCGGGCCATTTGGTCCGTCTATAGAAGACGATGTGTCATTCCATCGCAAGGCGCGCCCGATCGGTGCTGTTCGTTTCGGCCCTGCTCGCGCTCTTTCTGACGGGGCGTTGCGTCCGCTACGAGACCAGCACGACGGATATCACGGAATATCCGGCCGAGTTGCTGGTGCCTTTACTGACGGGTTCCGGTTCCGGTGGCGGGGGTTCCGGCGGCGGTGCAAGTCCGGTCTTCTATATGTATACCGATAGCGCACTTGTGACGGGCGGGCAGGGCACGCGCGCCGCCTCCACGGCCAGCTGCCAGACAATGCAGACGGTCAGCTACGCCTCGTTTCCGTGTACAAGCCATCTGGCGGTCATGAGCTATTCGGGCGGAGATGACCTGGCCAGCGCGGCCGTAAACCACAGCGTGCCCACAACCCGTGCGCTGACGTCATCGACCGGTACGGAGATTGCGCCCGATTGGGCGAACTTCTTGAGCGGGCCAACGATTACTCTTCAGGCTGCCGGGGTGGCGAACGTCGTGCCGACCCCCTTTTACTGGAGCTCCTCGGCGGCCGGCGGCACCTACCAGGGTACCTGGAATTGCTCGAACAACACAGACGGCACCATGGGCTCTACGGGGACCCAGGGTTCGATTTCCACCACCGCTGCTTCCCACATTTCCTTCGCCGTGAATCAACCCTGCGACGGTGGCTCCAACACGGGCTATCTCATGTGCATGTGCTGGAACTGATCCCCTCCACGGGCACTTCAGTTTTTTTCATGAATGGCGTCGCGGCACGCCAGGCTTCCTCCGGAGCGATGGCCCGGGCCGCAAACGCTTCCGGCCCGACACCGACGACGTAACGACGAACGATTCCGGTTTTGACTGCGATGGAGATCCGGGCCGGCCGAAGACTTCAGCGCCTGTGAAATAGAGCGAACTGAGCGCCGGTCGGATCGGTCAGGATTGCAAAACGTCCGACGGCAATGTCGGTTGCCGGAAGCACGATGCGCGCTCCGAGACCCTCGGCCCGCATCACGGCTTCATCGACGTCGGGCACCCAGAAATAGGAGAGCCAGTGGCTTGCGATCCCGGGGGCGCTGCGCACAATTCCGCCCAGATCTGGTTGGCCTTTTCCCGGCCGGACCATCGTGTAGTCGCCAATCTCACCCATCTGGACCGTGTTTGTTTCCCAGTTGAGCAAGTCCCGGTAGAACTCGCGCGCTCCAACCGGATCGGTTGTATTCAGTTCGGTCCAGCACACCGAACCCATCACGGGGCCCGCCGGCGGGACGGGCTCCTGACCGGTCGGAGTCGCCGATCGGCGGGCAGCGGTTTTTTTAGAGCCGCTGGCCCGCCGATTCTTGCTGGTGCTGGTTTTCTTTTTGGCCGCCTTTTTGGTGACCTTTTTCTTCTGCGCCATGGGGCTTACCGTGTTTTGGCCTGCCTACCAGGGCGGTCGAAATTCTCCGCTACCTGAACCCTGGCTATCGCGCTCCGGCGTGGCGGGCTGGCCACCTGTGCCGAAAAGCGAAGGCGTTGGGGCCGGCCGTGGGGCCATGGGCTCTTTCATGCCGCCCGAACGAACCGCAGACGCTTTCTTCACGGGGGCTTTTTTGGCAGTCTTCTTCTTTGCCTTTTTGGCCGCCTTTTTCTTCTTTTTGGCGGTCTTCTTCTTCGCTACTTTCTTCTTTTTCTTAGCGGCCTTCTTTTTGGCCTTCTTTTTCGCTTTCTTCTTCGTTACTTTCTTTTTAGCCTTTTTTTTGGCTTTCTTCTTTGCTACTTTTTTGCGGGCAGCTTTCTTCTTAGTTGCCTTCTTCTTTTTCTTCTTCGCCATCAAACGACCTCCGAAATCGGTGGTGGTACACTATTTCCTATCGACACCGCGTATGCTTTGCGCAAGGACTGACGCTTCATAGCGCTTGTATTTTTTGCGTCAATAGTTACTTGTAGTTTTTTGGAGAGCGGTGAGCCGACCCCTGCGTGTTCACTTCTTTCAGAGGCCGAGCAGACCGAGCACCTGGGACGGTGACCCGGCCACCGCATCGGGAGCAGGATCGGGCGCTGCTTTTGCATATCCCCAGGCAGCCCAGATTGCGCGTGCGCCAAAGTCGCGCGCGGCGCGCATGTCTCCGGCCGAATCTCCAATCATGATCGTCGGCACCGTTGCCCCGGCTTCGTACAGTCGGTCCCGTGCGATCTTCATCGGCAGGGTCGATGGCTTCGACTCAGGGCAGGAGTCCCCACCCATAATCATAGCAAAGTGTTGCGACACTCCCAGGGCCTCGAGTAGCAGCCTGGACAGGGCTTCGGGTTTGTTCGTAAAGCAGACCAGACGGGCCCGACCGGCCAGTCCCGCAAGCATCTCAGGCACTCCGGCATACATCCGGGTCCGGTCGGCGATATGGGCGCCGTAGTGCGCTTCGTAAGCCTGTTTCACGCGCTCCAGCGCCGCTCTTTGCTCGTTCCCCTCCGCATTCTCAAAAAGCTCCGGGAAACAATTTCTGTACAGGTGTTCCATGCCCCGGTTCAGGTGAGGGTCGATGACCGAGAGCGGGAGCTCCGGAAGGTCGAGTTTGTATCGTACCTGAAAGACTGCGTCGGCCATGTCGGCCCGGCTATCTTCGATCGTACCATCAAGGTCGATGAAAACCAGCAGAGCTTCGTGGGGCGGATCAGCTTCGGGCAAGGTCCTCTACGCTGCCGCGCCCGTCGCCGAGCTCCGTGACACTGCGCTCGCCGCTGAGCGAGCCCTTGTAGGCCGTGAAGGGATTGCCGTTGTGTGTGCGGACCTCGTGGGGGGTCCCGGCCGGAATGAACAAAATGTCCCCCGCTTCAATGGTAACGGGGCCATCGTCGAAATGAAACGTTGTTACTCCCGCCACGGCTGCCCTGATTTCATCGTAGTCATGCGCGTGCCGACTGCGCTCAAACCAGGGCGGGATGGTCTGGAGATCGTAGCCCTGATAGCCGTGTTTCTCCATTTCCCGCCGCATCAGATCCTCACTTGGAGGTATCTGATGCGGCCACTTGATTACCCGTACGCCTTCAGGCATCGTTATCCACCGGGGTCGCGCATCAAGGCGCTTTAGAAGTCGTGCGCGCGGAGGGTGGATCGCTTGTTGTCTTTGGTACGTTTGATAGCGTTATCCAGCAAATCGTAGACCTTTCTGTTCAACTCGTCCAGCGCATCGGACGAGACCATGCAACCCTGAGATTTAATGTACGCCTTTGTCTTGCTCGCAACAATCAGCGTTTCTTTTTCATCTGCCATTCTGTTCCAGCTCCTCCTGCGGGCATTTGTGGGTCTTCTGATTGACGACCCCGCCAAACCCGTTGGGAATGCATTTTTCGGGGCCTGTGTCCCGCTTACAAGTAAAATAGAAAGATAATCGGGCCGTTCCGACGGCCGGCAGACATGGTCCAGCGTATGCGAATCGGGGTAACGGGCGGTGCCGGATACATCGGCGGACACGTGGTGCGGGACTTGCTCGATGCGGGTCACGATGTGACCGTGATCGACAACCTGAGCAAAGCTTCCCGGGCCAACATTTTCGAGGGTGAAAGCAACTATCACTTTCTCGAAGCGGACCTGACCACCGAAATCGGCCTGTCTCAGTTTCTGGAAAGCCGACCGGAGGTAATTTTTCACTTCGCGGCCTGGAAAGCAGCCGGGGAGTCCATGCTCCAGCCCGGCAAGTACAGCGCCAACAACCTGCGGGGCACGTTCCGGCTGATCGAGGCCATGCTGGAGCACGACGTGAAGGCCATGGTCTTCAGTTCCTCGGCTGCTGTTTACGGGGAGCCGCAGTACCTGCCTCTGGATGAAAAGCATCCCCTGGGACCAATCAACTATTACGGTTTCACGAAACTGGTTATCGAAGAGAATCTGGAGTGGATGAGCCGACTGGCGGGACTTCGATTCGCGGCCCTGCGCTACTTCAACGCGGCCGGCTACGATGTGGCCGGTCGTGTGCGCGGTCTGGAACACGACGCCAACAATCTCATCCCGATTTTAATGGAGGTCGCCGTTGGACTGCGGCCCGGCATCGAAGTATTCGGGACGGACTACGATACTCCCGACGGCACCTGCATTCGGGATTACATTCATGTGTCGGACCTGAGCGCGGCCCATGTGCTGGCCATGCAGCACGTGCTCGATCACGACCAGAGCCTTGTCGTCAATCTCGGATCGGAGAGCGGGCTTTCGGTGCGAGCAGTGCTTGAAGAAGCCCGTCGGGTGACCGGCCATGCCATACCACACAAAGATTGCCCGCGGCGTCCTGGAGATCCACCCCGCCTGGTGGCCAGTGCCGCGAAGGCCAGGGAAATATTGGGCTGGAAACCCACGCGGTCGGACCTGAAGACTCTTCTCGAAAGCACCTGGAGTGCCTATCGGAATCGCCCATGAAACGCGCGCTTGCAGGCCTCGGACTCCTGCTTGTGCTGGGAGCGTGTGATGCAACCGGCGCGCTGGTCGAAGAAGCAGAAGAGTTGCGTGCCGGAGGTCACTTTGAAGCGGCTCTTGCCACCTACCATCAGGCTTTGCACGAAGATCCGACCGACGGGCGCGTCCTGGCGGGCATGGGCGGTTTGTTGACCCTGCGCCGCGTTTCTCTGTACGCCGGGCTCGACCAAATGCAGGCCGCGTTGAACGCCCGCAAGGATCCCGTTCTGCGGGAGCAACTGATCCTGCTTTATCTGGCCATGGGCCGTTTTGAAAGCGCCGAACAACTGCTGAGCGAGCCCCAGCTGACCATGCAGGAACTCTTTGAACCGAAAATCGTGCTTCTTCGAACCGGCCTGCGTTGCCTGGAGACTCCCTCGGCGCCCAATCTATCGCGACTGGAGGCCCTGCCTGGCTCTCCCAGGCGCGATTACTTCCGAGTGCTCTGCCGTTTTGCAGCCCGGAATGCCGGTACGCTTCCGCCGGAACCGCTGGATCTGAGCCAGATTGAATCGGAGGAAATCCGCTGCGAGGCCGGTGTGCTTCTGCCCGACGACGAACTGGAGCCCGGCTTTCGGCGGGCCTGCCGGGCACGTTTCCCCGGCAGTATCGCCATCCACCGCGAGCGCCCGCCGGTCAGTCGGACCGGTCTTGCGGTGCGGGAGCTGTTTTCCGTGGATGTCTATGAGCCGGCAGACCCGGGGCGGCCCGATATCCCCATCTGGGTGCCCAACTGGGAAGAAGAAGGCCCTGGAACCCCCATTCCGATGGAGCCCTGAAAAGGCTTGCCGTCCAGGGCTGACACGGTATCAGTGGTCTGACGGTCTGTTGGCGCTCCACATTTTTTGGGGAGGGGCAAAAGCACCCGTTGGGGAAAATAAGAGTTTCCTCGTATATAGAGCAAGATAGAAAATGTTTTGCCCCGGTTGCAAGGCTTCCGGGACAGGAGGAAAGAAACATGCGAAAGTCAAACCAATGGCGCACAGCCGCCGTGGTCTGCGCGAGCTTTCTGGTAGCCGCTACCGGTTCTCTGCAGGCCCAATCACTGAGCGAACTATTTCGTCGACCGGGTGTAATCGGAGACAGCCTTTCTCAGGGCTTCTACGGCGCCACCGTGGAATCGAAAACCCAGAACTGGGCCTACCCGGTGCTGGTCTCCAAGCAGGCCGGTTCCAATGTCACCTACAACGTTCTGAAAGGACCGTATGTAAACCTGGAAGACGTACTGAAGGGCGATTGCGGCCCGTTTTGCATCGCCGGTTCCATTATCGGCGGCAACGGCTCGACCGTGAGTCTGCCGACCCACGCCGGCATCACCGGGGCGGACTACACCAATGCTCTCTACACCAGCGGCACCTGCGAGGACACTCGCGCCACCACATGGGAGCGGCAGTGGTACTGGGCAACCTGGTACTGGTACACCTACAAATGGGTGGAGGTTCAGGATTGTCAGGACCCGGACTCGTACCATGAACTGGGCCTGCGCAGCGCCGGAACTCAGATTGAGATCATGGAGAAGGTTCAGCCTTCGTTTGTATTCGGTTCTGTCGGCGCCAACCACGTGCTGTGCACGGCTCTTGCGACCAGCCTGGACTGCCTGGACACAGCCCGTTATCAGCGGGACATCCCGGAAGCTTTCCGTCGGCTGCGTAACATCGGCGCGGTTCGCGGTGGTGTGGTCTTCACTGTGCCGAACGTAACTGCCATCGCTTATGTGGAACCGTACAACGATCCGCAGGGGCGCGCTAATTACTCCGGCCTGAAGGCGTTCTATCGCACCTCTGTGAGCAGCCCGGACCACGTGCTCGACAACAACGAAGTGGCCACCATCACCAACTTCCTGACCGGACTGAACAACACGATCCGGGCCCAGGCCGCGGCCAACAACTACGCCGTTCTGGACGCAAAGGTAATCTTTGACGACATCAAGCAAAATGGTCGTCTGATTCGCCATTCTTCCGGCTACAGCCCCGGTGTGGCCCGCGCCAACTGGCCGCTGCCCGGACAACCCGGCATCTTTGGCCTGGATGGTGTGCATCCGAACCGTTACGGACACGCCGTGCTCGCAAACGAGCTGATCAAAGCCATCAACGCTAAATACCGCGTAAGCATTCCGCTGATTGACGAGTATTCGGCCTGGTATTACGACACGCTGAACCGCAGCCCGGTCGACCTGAAAGGTTTCCTGAGCAACTCAATCATCGGTCAGATCATCAGCTTCATCATCAATATCTTCATCTGATTCAGAATCGTTTCTGAGTCAGCGAAGGCCGCGCACTTGCGCGGCCTTTTTTTTGCCCGCACCGGGCCCGAACACAGAACTTGCTTGCGAAACCGGCGGGCCCGGGAGATAAAATACCGGGGGACCTTCAGATGGCTCGAAAGCAAATCATTGTACTGTTAAGCATACTGGGCGCTGTGGCGCTGATTGCGGTTTTGATTATCGTCATTGGCGGCGAGGGCGATGGCCAGCGGGACGGCGGCGGCGATGTGCCCTGGGAACAACTGGGCGGCGATGACGCCTATCCCGACGCCCCCAATCCCGCCGACGACCTGGAACAGCTGGATCAGATTCGCAATCTCTGGCCGGACGTTTTCGAACCCCGGCCCGACCGCGAAGAAGTCGCGCAGCAGTGGCGCGAGTTTGCGGCCCGTTATCCGAGCAACATCTATATCCCGCCCCAGTTTCAGCCGGAACTGAGCGAAGCCGAAAGGGCCGAACGCCTGCGCGTGCTGGATACAGTCACCGACGTGCAGGGACGCATCGCCAGCGTGCGTGCCCGCTCCCGGGCTGACGTGACCGGAGATCCGCCTGCCGCCGGACCCAATGCTCCCGGCCAGCCGACGGTCACTCCCGCCGAGCAGCGCACGTTTTTTCAGTACCGCATTCAGGAACTTGAGTCCCGCATCCAGCTCATTGAGTACGCCCTGGAGCAGGGGGAAGTGGACTCCGATCAGGTGGCGCGTGGTCGGGCCCAACTCGAGGAGCTGAAGGCGGAAAAAGCCGAACTCGAAGAAGTGCTCGCACGCGTGCCAGCTTAGGGCCATGAAATGGCTCCGCACCGTTCTGGCCGGCCTGGCCTGCACTTTTTTATGGTGTGGGCCGCCCCGGCCCGATTTGCCGCCCGGCGAAAGTGAAGACACACCGGTGCGTCCGTACGCCGAAATAGCGTCCGACCTGGAATCCCCGGAGTGGTCGGTTCGTTCTAACGCCATTGTCGAGGTCATGCAGGGCGAGCATCGTGAGGCGATTGATCGCCTGCTGGTGCTTTTACAGGAAGATCCGCACCCGGCCGTGCGTCAGACCGCCGCCCTTGCGCTTGGCAGTTTTCAGGAGCGACGCGCAACGCCAATCATCGCGCGCATGCTTTCAACCGACACCGAGATCACGCCCGACTTTCTACTCGATGCGCTCACGCAAATGAAGGATCCGGCCGGCGGTCCGGCCGTGGTTCCTTTTCTGGCCCACCGGGAGGAATCCTACGCGCTGAAGGCCGCCGACACGCTGGCCGAAATTGGGGCCACCGCTCAGGGCCCGGCGATCCTTGCTCTTGCGCGTCAGAACACCGACAACCAGCGCGCCCGCATTTATGCGATGGCCCTTGGTCGCCTGAACATTCGAGCCGCCGAGCCCTATCTTTTGAATCTCGCACGCAGCAGCCCGCCGGGTCCGACGCTTGCGGCGAGTTACCTGGCGTTGGGTCGCATCCAGAGCCGTGCGGCGGGTCCGTTGCTGGTGCAGGCGCTCGCCGCCGATTTTGACAAAGGGCGCGAGAACGCGACCGAGGCTTTGATTGAGATTAAGGATCCGGCGGTTCTGGAATCGGTCTTTGCTCTTATCCCCCACACTCGTACCGCAACCCGGTATGCAGCAGCCGATGTCATCGTCGGTATTCCGTCGCCGCAGTCCGGTCCCCGGGCGCTGAATATGCTGAGCGCCGAAAGCCCGCTGACAATCGGTCCGCTTTCCGAAGTCCTGGGGCGGCTCAAGTACGAACCGGCCCGGACGAAGATCGAAACCCTGCTTACGAATCGCGAGACCGAGGACCGGGAGCGTCTGGCACGTTCGCTCGGATGGCTGGGCGGCAACGCCAGCAACGAACTTTTGATCCGCGTGCTGCGCGAAGACGATGGCGAAGGCCGGTACGGCGCCGCCTGGGCTTTGGGCATACTCGAAGCGCGCGAAGCCCGCACACAATTGGAAGAGGCGGCCCGTAGCGGCGACAATCGTCTGGCACAGATTGCCACCGAGGCGCTCGGTGGTCTCGGTGATCCCGCATCCCTGGACACTCTCGTAGATCTGGCCGAAAGCCGCTCTTCTCTTCGCGTGACGGCCGTGCAATCGATCGCTTCCATCGAAGGCGATGACGCGCGGCGCGTGCTTGAGGATTTTGCAAGATCGGAAGATCAAAACGTGCGCATCAGCGCCATTCGTGCCCTGGGCGAGCGACGGGAAGAGCAGTCCGTGGACATGCTGATGGACCTTCTGGCTGAAGAACGCGAGAGCGACATTACCCGGGCGCTCATGAACGCATTGCGGGCGATTACCGGCGAAAGCCACCAGACGCGCGGCCAATGGCTGCACTGGTACGAAACGCGGTAACGTCTGGCGCGTAGTTAACGCTGCCTCAGGTATCCCGCTCGACTCCTGCGGTTACAAAAAGCCCTGCGCAAAGCCGCACAATATGGAAGGTGTGCTTTTGACTGCCCTGTCGTCTCCGGGCTTCGTTTCGAGACGCTCGCAGCTACAAGCAGGGGCGCTTACATCCAACGCATGACGTTTAAGAAGAGCAATCCCAGCATCACAAGCAGCGTCATGCGGCCCAGCATGTGGGCGGTTATGAACTCGTCCGGCATCTCGAGTTCGTTTAGCTTTTTCCTTTGTATCTGAAAGCCGATCGAAAGCCAACCGACTATTACCAAAAAGCACGTCGCGACGATGGCAATATTCAAAACATCGGCCTCGGAATCACGCGTCTTCCAGACGACGATCAAGACCAGAAAATAGATGACGATCTCCACCATGCGCAGAAAGCGAAACGCCTCCAGGTAACGCGCCCGTTCGTGGGGTTCGAGACTCAAAAGCGCCCGGTAGCGTTGTCGGAACACCAGGGCCACGCTTATGACCAGTAAGAACAAAAGCACTTCGTTGACGCCGATATTGCTCAAGTTCAACTGTCTGCTCCTTTCTGGTCGCTGGAAATATGGTCGTTCAGATTTTTATTGGCGTCCATCAGGGCCCGGCTTGTATCGCGTAGTTTTTCCGAAGATCGTACGAACTTTTCCGCGCTTTGATTCAGTGAATCGATGGAACTCAGAATTTCTTCCGCACCTTTCAACTGCTCGTGGGTCGCATCGCGCATATCCCGGGCCATCAGTTGAATTTTGCCGGTCTGATCCCGCACCCGGTCCGATGCTTCGGTTTGTTCGCGCACAAACCCGTAGACCTCATTGATCATGGTTACGATCTCTTTGATGCCCTGTACGATGCGTTTCAGTGCCTCCGCGGTGTGTCGCACCGAGCGCACACCGCGTTCCGTAACTTCTTTCGAATCCTGAATGAGTTTTTCAATCTCCCGCGCGTTGTGGCTGGAAAGTTCGGCGAGTTTCCCGACCTCGTCGGCGACCACGCTGAATCCGCGACCTTCTTCGCCGGCCCGGGCAGCTTCAATCGCAGCGTTCAGGGCCAGCAGATTTGTTTTGTCCGCGATTTCGTTAATGACCGTGACGATTTCGGCCACTTTCTGCGAGCGCTCGTCGATCAACCGGATAACTTCGACAGTTTCATTCAAATCAAGTTCGCCGGTCTGCGCGACGTTGGCCGTCTGCGAGCCACGATCGCTGGCGTCGCGAGAAAGAGATTCGATTTTGCGGGCCAGCTGGTTCAGGTTCTCGACAGACTCTCCATTGATATCGCACAGTTCGTCCTGCTTGCGCGCCTGGTCGGCAATCGATCGGGCCGAAGAGCTCATCTCTTCCATGGTCGCAGATGTTTCTTCGATGGCGGCCATCTGGTCCCGGCTCAGGTCATCGTTTACGATCGTTACGTTGTTCAGTTCCTGGACGGTGGTGTCTACGTAGCCGGCAATACGTCTGGCTTCGCTTAAGAGACCCTCAAGAGAGTTAAAGTGGGAGCGCGCTTCCTGTTGCGCGGCATGCGATTGAAACAGAAGCTCGCGGGCATAACGCGCGGCGGCCGCCATGATCAGGCCGGCGCTCAAGAGAAACAGCGGGGCCACGAGCAGTTCGGTGATACTGATGGCATTCGGCCGACTGTAGTCCAGGCCAGGAAGAAGTGAAAAATCGCGCACCTTCCACAAAAGAAAATAGGTCGCCACAAAGATCACAGCCGCAATGACGCCGCTCACGACCGAGAAACGCGGCGAGAACCGCAGCACGCTGGCAGCAACCAGCATTATGTAGACCAGGTTTAAGGGGATGCTGCGGGCCGCGACGTCGGCCTGGGCGTTGGGCACATACACGTGACTGGCGAGCACCAGAAAGAGGCCGGCGTATTCGAGGCCCATAAATACATACTTCATGGATGGACGATACCACCCCATGCGCAGGGCCAGAAGCGACGCGACGAAGGCCACCACAAAGCAGCTGATCCCACCGATGTAGGCCGGTAGCTGGTCGTCGGGAATGTTCCCGTTCAGATACGAAATAAACGTGCCTACGGCAAAGATCCCTGCCAGAAAGAGGCGTACGTAACCCATCGTCGCTTCGCCCCTTTCTTCGAGCGTTTGTTTGATCGATACGCTGCGTTCCAGGTCATTCGTCTGCATGGTTGTATCAGCCTCGGTCATGCTGCCCTGTGTGGGGAACCAAAAAATCGTCATCCGGGACCATCGGGGCGTCTGGGGCTGGCTTGACCGGTCGCCTCGTTTGCGGACTGTGGCCTCAGATGCTGACGAACGGAACAAAGGCCTTCCTGGTTCTGGAGGGCGGAGCCGTCTTTGAAGGGCGGAGTTTTGGAGCTGAAATCGACGGGCTGGGGGAGGTCTGCTTCAACACGTCCCTCTCCGGCTACCAGGAGATTCTGACCGACCCCTCCTATCACCGCCAGATCGTCACCATGACCTATCCGATGATCGGAAACTACGGCGTGAATCGCTCGGAGAACGAGTCCGAGAAGATCCGGGTCGCGGGCCTGGTCGTCAAAGAGTACGTGCCCGAGCCCAGCAATTTCAACTCCGAGCTTTCGCTGGGGGATTTTCTGAAGGAGGCCGGCGTGCCCGGTATCCAGGGCCTGGACACGCGTCGTCTGGTCCTGCAAATACGGCGGGAAGGCGCCCAGCGCGGCGGCATATTTATCGCCCCCGCCTATCGCCCCGACATGCTCGAGCAGGTCCGCGCGCTTCCATCCATGGAAGGCCTGGATCTGGCGCGTGAAGTCACCGCTCAAAAGGCCTACCAGTTCGGCCAATCGGCCGGGAAACGCTTTCGGGTGGCCGTGCTCGACTTCGGAGTCAAAACCAACATATTGCGCATGCTTTCCGAAAAGGGCTTCGACGTGCACGTCTTTCCCGCAACGACTCCCGCGTCCGAACTGCAGGCGGCAAACTTCGATTGTTATTTTCTTTCCAACGGCCCCGGCGATCCGGCACCCATGACCTACGCCGTCGATACGGTGCGCGCCCTGATCGCCGAGGGCAAGCCGATCTTCGGCATTTGTCTTGGCCATCAACTGATCGGGCTGGCGACGGGACGTACTTCCTTTAAGTTGAAGTTCGGTCATCGGGGCGGCAACCAACCGGTCAAGAATTACAAAACCGGACGCGTTGAAATCACGTCCCAGAATCACGGTTTCGCCATATCCGACCAACAAACCGGAAGCGTCGACATCACACATGTAAACCTGAACGACCGAACCGTGGAAGGCTTCGCCGATCCGGATCGTCCGCTTATGTGTGTGCAATACCATCCCGAGGCTGCGCCGGGCCCCCACGATGCGGCCTATCTGTTTGACGATTTTTTTACAATGGTCGAGCGCTACCATGCCGGGCGGCAAACCGCAACCTGACAGAGACATCCAGCCGACGGATGCGCCGGACTTTTTCATTGGCGACGTTCCCGTAGTCGGTCGCGTGTTTCTTTCGCCGATGGCTGGCTTCTCCGACAGTCCCTATCGTTTGCTCTGTCGCGAGCACGGGGCCGGATTTTCGTTTACCGAGTTCGTCAGTGCTCACGCCCTTTCTCACGGCTGTCCGGAGGCCTTGAGCCTGTTTCGCTTCCATGAGCACGAACGCCCGATCATTTTTCAAATCTTTGGAAATGATCGGGCACGCCTGCTTGCGGCCGCTCTGCGCGCGCAAGAACTCGGTCCCGACGTGATCGACATCAACATGGGGTGTTCGGTGAAGCACGTGGCGCACAAAGGTTCGGGGGCCGGCCTTCTGCGTGATCCGGTCGCGACCGGACGACTTTTTGAAAGTCTGGCGAGGGCGCTTGAGGTTCCGCTGACGGCCAAGATACGAATCGGATGGGACCCCCAGAATTTGAATTACCGCGAGATGGCCCGGGTCCTGGAATCGAGCGGCGCCGCCATGATTTCTGTTCATGGTCGCACGAAGGTGCAGGGTTACAAGGGCGTGGCCGATTGGGAGGCCATCGGAGAAGTTGCGGCGCGGGTCCGGGTGCCCGTTCTTGGAAACGGAGACGTGCGCAGTTTCGAAGATGCCCGGGCGCGCCAGAGGACTTACGGACTGGCCGGCGTTCTGATCGGTCGGGCCGCAATGGGCAATCCGTGGATCTTTGAAAACCCGGCGCGTCCGATCGGCGAGGCGGAACGAATCGGCGTGATGCGCAAACATTTCGAGTCGATGGCGGCCCACTACGGGGAAGCCGAGGCGGTCGTGCTCTTTCGCAAACACGCCGCCCGCTATATAGCGGGCGGAACCCTTCTGCGGGCGCATCGACTGGCCCTGCTTACCGCAGCGAGCGCCCCGGAATTTGCTGACCTTTGCGGCGAGCTACTGGGGAGGGCTCGATCCTGCACCGACGAATTTGCCGCCTGATTGCTTGACCGTGCGGTGCCTTGCGGGTCTCTATCCGGCATGTCCCGATTCTGGAATCCGTGGGCCCTCCGGGCTTGCTCGCTGGGTCTGATTTTCTTGCCCTGGCTGGCCGGTTGCGAAAGCACCCCTGAAAGTGGCGGAGGTGAATCTGCCCCCGGGCCCGCCCCGCAGTCGGCGCCCGAGTCGGCTGTCGGCGCGGACGCCGTGGTTGTCAATCGTGTGCGTTATGTTGTGGGCAACCAGGCCATAACGGAGATCGACATTCAGCGGGCCATTACCGAACTCCAGCAAAGTCGTCGGCCGGCCACGGAAGCTGCGGCGGTGGAAATGCTGATCAAGCGTGCGCTGATAGAAATCGAAGCCGCGCGTGAATCCATTATAGTGACCGGGGATCGCATAACCCATGAAGTTTCCCTGCGGAAGCAGGCTATGGGCATCGTGGATGACGCCGAGTTTCAGCGTATTGTAACCCAGGAAACGGGGATGCCGTACGAACTCTGGCTGAAGACCTTTCGTTTTGAGATCATCAAGCGGCAGTTGATACAGATTGCGGTCACGGTGCCTCAGCCCACCGAAGAAGAAGTGCAGCGCTTCTACAACGCTCACCGCGCAGAGGTTGGCATTGAAGTCAGTTTTCGTGAAATCATCTTTGCGCCCCTCTCGAACTCGGTGCAGGAAGAACTGCGTGTTTCCAACGCTGCCAACGAAGTCTGGCGTTCGCTCCGTTCCAATCCCGGCGCCTTTGGAGAAGTTGCCCGCACAACCCCGGGCAACGTCTCTCTGCTGAGAGCGTATGGCGGTCTGCAGCCCTACATCGGAATCCACGAATTGCACGATCGCGATCCTATTATTGCCCGTCAGGTCCACGCGCTACCGGTGGGCACCATATCGAGCGTGTTTCGCGATGCTTCCGGCCGTTACGTGATAATCAAAGTCGAAGGCAAGCGGCCGGTCCCTTACGAGAAGGTTCGCGAAATCATACAGCGTCGATTGTACTTCGACAACGAGGACGATGCTTTCGACCGCTGGTTGCAGGAGCGGCGTCGGGAAACCGCGATCGTTACCGTTAGTTAAAGCATGAGGGCTGCTGATGTTCGTGCCGCTTTTGTGTACCGCCTGCCGGACGCAGGAATGCCCGGCGCCGCAATCGTCGAGCGTGCAATTAGAAGTCTGAAAGAAGCCTGTCCGGGGGCCGCAATCTTTGTGAGCGATGAAAGCGCCGGTTCCGCGGCGACGGTCCTAAAAGAAAAGGGGCTTGTGGAGCAACTGCGGGCGGTGGCCCGGGCCACGCTATCGGACGAGCAGGATTCGATCGCGCTTTGTTTTGACTACTATGCTTTTTTGGACCCCACCCTGTATGTCGAAGCGCGCCGCCGTCATTTCGAGTTTCTCGCGCAGTACAGTTACTCCGAAAATGTTCCGCCGGGTTTTTTGCCCGATTTAATTTCGAAAGAACTCATCGAACAGCTACCGGAAGAGCTTAACGAAGACCTGCGGTCCTTTGTGTTTCGCAATATTGATCGCTACGATGCGGAGTTACTGTATTTTGATCCGGAT
Organism: Spirochaetales bacterium; assembly: GCA_024233935.1. Taxonomy (GTDB): domain Bacteria; phylum Spirochaetota; class Leptospiria; order Leptospirales; family Leptonemataceae; genus JACKOY01. Next base: position 93,612 of record JACKOY010000012.1, read on the forward strand.
CTTCGCCAGCACAGGCTGAATTTGAGCGGCGCCACCGGCCGTTCGCGGGCCCTGGTCGAATCGGTCTTGCAACACAATCCTGAACTTCGTTACAGTCAGCTTCAGGAGTTTGTTTCTGCGCACCCGGAGTCCCTGCGGCCGTATCCGTCCTGTATCGAAGTCGAGCTGACCTCCCGCAGCCCGGTGACTCCGGTGTACTGGCCCGGGGCCAAAAGCGCGCGCAACGCCGATTTGCCGTCGGATCTGCTCGAAGGCCTGCTGGAAGACGTCGAGAAAAACGCATTCTATCGTGATGTGAGTTTTATCTTTGGCGGGCTCGGAGAGCCGCTGCTGTACGATGCCCTGGACGACGTCCTGGAGCGAGCGCTCGGCTTGCCGGCCGTGCGTCAGGTGTACGTGGAGACCTTCGCTTCCGGACTTTCTTCCGGGCGTGTGCAGGCCTGGGATGGCCTGGGGGGTAGTGATCGCCTGAATGTGATTGTGCGCCTGAACACTCTGGACCGGAAACGCTACGCATCCCTGCACGGGGCGGACATGCTTCCGGCCGTCATGGAACATGTGGAAGGTCTGAAGAACGGCACTTACCGCCTGAAACTCTTTGCGGAAATGCTGCGCATCAAAGACACCGATGACGAGGTCGGGGCGTTCTTTGACTATTTTGAGAAGAGCGCGTTTACGCCCATTCTCCAGAAGTTCAATACCTATCTGGGCGCGGTGGAGCAAAGGCGGGTGGCTGACCTCACGCCGCTCCATCGAGACTTTTGCTGGCATCTGGCGCGGGATCTGTATATCACCGCCGATGGTCGCTCGCCGGTCTGCAAGCAGGATCCTTTTGCCAAACGCTCGGGCCTGGACTTAAGAGAACATTCGATCGAAGCCATCTGGACGGCGGGTCAGAAAAATCACGCGGCGTCAGTACGCGGGGAACACGAAGTCATCTCCATGCCCTGTCTCGAGTGCGACGAATGGTACACCTTCAACGCCTGAAGCTTACGGAAGAAAGTACGCGCGTTCTTCCGCAGTCGGTATGCGGCAGGCTTCTTTCTTGCCGAACCAGCGATAACGATGGCGCGCAATAAAGTCGTAGAGTGCGTTTCGCAGGCTCGCCGGAACCAAAAAACCCAACCAGGCTACGGTCCAGAGATTTCCCAGCCGCGTTCCAATTCTCAGAATGGCGCTGGAACGTTCATACTGCCCCTTTTCATCCACGTATACGATGCTCTTCAGATCGACCAACGTTTCGGCTGCCAGAATCCGGCGCGCCGTATCGCCCTGTAGTGGCGAAAACTTGAAGATGTGTCGGTGATCTTCGCTCTGGATGAAGTCGACCGAGCTATTGCAAAGGCCGCATACTCCGTCAAAAAAGACGATCGGCGGATTGCTTTCGTTACGCCGGCCGGACAAAAGCCAGAGCGGCAACGCGAAGATTCCCAGCGCCACGGACCAGCGTACGGCCGTCAGTTCGGGATGCCAAAGATACAGAACCAACGAAGCGGGAAACGCCAGAAGACCAAAAGCATACAGCCAGACCGGCAGACGCCAATCGTGACGCTGCTTCGGTCGCAGTGCAAGGGCCTCGCCACCGGGGGCCAGCACGAGGATCAAGAACGACGCCACCGGTCCCAGGAGGGCCAGCCACTGGTCCGGGTTCATGGGCGGGCGCAGCAGTCCGGGAACGATTTGCGCGAGAAATATGCTCAGAAAGAGAACCGAAGCGATGCGTCGGAAGGCCCCCAGAAGAATCAAGAGCAGGAGCGCACCCAGAATCCAGGGCAGGGCCAGCCAGAGCAACGGTCCCGAATTACGAGGCAGGGGCCAGAGATTCGCCAGCAACGGCAGGGCCACCGCCAGGCGAAACAGCATAAATTGATACGATGAATAGCCGGTCATTATTTGCTCCGCTTACCCGGCCATTGCCGGACGGGTCGATCCGGCTGGCAGGCTTTTTTTCCGCTCGTTTCGGGACCCACGCGCTTGATATGTTTGCCGCCCTGACGATATAGAAAGTAATGATTGCTCCGCGTATCGGAATCCTCATTCAGGCTCGCTCCAACTCGACCCGCTTGCCGGGAAAAATCTACCTGGGTTTGCCGGAAAACGGCGACCGGGCTCAAATTGAGCACGTCTACCGGCGCATGTTGCGGGTGCCCGGGGTTGCGATCGTCTCGCTTATTGTACCGGAAAACGACCTGCGCTTGATTCAGTGGTGCCGCATTCATCGAGTGGAACATTTTGTCGGTTCGGAGCTGGACGTGCGGGAGCGCTATCGGGCTGCAACCCGTCACTACGGGCTAGATGTCGTTGTAAGGGCCACTGGAGACAATCCGTGTGTAGATCCCGTGCTTGCCGGCGAGGCGGTGGCGGCCATGCGATCCGGCGAGTACGATCTTTTTTCTTTTTGCAATCTACCGCTCGGCTGTGCGGTAGAGGTCTTTCAGAGTGCGGCCCTGATGAGCGAACTGGTGGCCGCGCGTCCCGAGCACCGCGAGCACGTGAGCCTGCACATCAAACACAACGCAGACATCTTTCGGGTTTCGCATCCGACGCACGCGCTCGGAAGCAATCGCCTGGCCCCCGGAACTCCGCGCGTGACGGTGGACACGGCCGAAGACCTGAGTGTGGTGCGGGCTTTGTTTTCGCGTCTTGGACCGGACTTCGGCGTCCGTGAAATTCTTTCTCTGTACGAACGCGAGCCGGAGCTCTTTTCGACCAACGCGCTCGTCGAGCAAAGGGTCTTCGCAAAGCGATGATCGCCCTGGTCGTGGGGACCGGGCCGGGCTTCGGCACCGGTCACACGGTCCGCATGCGCGAACTGGCGCGGCTGCTCGCAGAGCGCGGTCTTTCGACGCAGTTTCTGGGGTGTTCCGGCGAGAACAGCGCTCTGGATCCGGACTCGTTTTCAGGCAGCGAACGATGGCGTCTGGCGGTGGTGGACGCGCGGGACCTGAATCCAGAACCCTTCAGTCGCGGCTGTCCGGTGATCGCGCTGGACAATCGTTGCCCGGCGAGGTTCCGCCCGGAATCGCAATCAGCGGTGATCTACCACGATACGCTCCCGCACCCGGAATTGCCAATCGAAACCGCCTGTCAGAATCTGCTCGTTCGTCCTTCGCTCACGGCTGGTCCTTCGTCTCGCCGATCGCGGTGCGTGGTGATCTATGCCGGAAGCCTGATCACGAGGCCCGAGGTGACCGGGATGGTGCGCTTTCTGGAAAGGCAAAACTTTGAGCCCATCGTGCTCGATGGTGTGCGACGCCGGCCGGCCCGCGAGGTGGACCGTCTGATGTTATCGGCACGCGCGCTGATTACGTATCCAGGAATGACCTTGATGGAGGCCTGGTATTGTGGCGCGTTACCCATCGTTGTCGGAACTCGAAAGCCCCTTCACCGTGCCCACGCCCGTGACCTGGCCGCTGCGGGAGTTCCTATGCTCGAAAAGCCCGACTGCCCGACTCCGCTGCGCGATTATCTCAGGCAACAGAGCCTCAGCCCCTTGCTTGCCCGCACGCGGCCGGGCGCCTCCGGCTACGCACGATTGATCGACCTGATTCTTGGAAAAGCAAGGCCCGGATAGACCGGGCCCGCGGTTTACTTGTTGGGCTGCGGGGTGAGTCGCAGGTACGGTCGCAGAGCTTTCCAGCCCTTTGGGAACTTCGCCTTTGCATCCGCGTCGGAAACTGCCGGCACGATCACGCACTCTTCTCCGTCTTTCCAGTTCGCCGGTGTGGCAACCTGGTGATTGGCGGTGAGTTGCAGCGAATCGATCACGCGCAGGATTTCATCGAAGTTACGCCCCGTGGAGGCCGGATAGGTGAGGGTCAGCTTGACCTTCTTGTCCGGACCGATCACAAATACACTCCGGACTGTGAGTGTGTCATTTGCGTTGGGATGAATCATGCCATACAGGTTCGAGACCCTGCGGTCCGTGTCGGCAATGATCGGGTAATTCACGGTGGTTTTCTGGGTGTCGTTGATGTCGCTGATCCAGCCTTTGTGGGATTCCAGGCCGTCGACCGAAAGCGCAATGACCTTCACGCCCCGGCGATCGAACTCAGATTTGATTTTTGCCACGGTACCCAGCTCGGTCGTGCAGACCGGAGTGTAGTCCGCTGGATGCGAAAAGAGCACTGCCCAGCCCGAACCGATCCAATCGTGAAAGCGAATGGGCCCTTCCGTGGTTTGGGCCTCGAAATCGGGGGCGATGTCGCCAAGTTGAATTGCCATAATTGATTTCCTACCTTTCTGCCAGGAAAGGCAGGGAGCCGGCGCCCGGCAAGCCGAATTCTGGAGACTCCGGACCGGTGAACAAAATGCCTTGCCCGGTACCGCTGGCGGGTGCTGGTTTGCGGCATGAAGAGCTCCCCGGCAAAGATTGTTCTGGCGACTGGTAGCGCCATCGTCCTGGTTCTGTTGCTGCTGGTGGTTCCCTGGATCTTTTCGAGCAAGGCCCTGTATCCCGAATGGGGTCGTGAGGGCCTGGAAGACTGTCCGGGCACCCGGGGGCCGGCCTGGGGTCCGCGTTGTGGAAACATCGAACACCTGGAAACCTATCGTTACACGGAAGAGAGCTTTCCCTCCGAGGACGGGAGCTACGCAACCCCGGCCTGGCACATTCCCGCGGCTCAGCCTATCGATCTGGGCGCGCACTGGCGATTCAGCGAGGCCCTGCCGGAGACTCTGGCCGGCTGGGAGCGCGCGGCAGCCCGACCGGTAGGCTTTCGACTGCCGCCGGGCCAATTCGCAGCGATCTTTGTGCACGGTGGAGGCGCCGACCGCCGGGAAGGCTATCGTTTCATTGCCTTTTTTCTGCGCCACGGCTTCGACTACTACATGCCGGACCTGGTGTGCCACGGGCGGGCCGATTGTCCCGAGCGGGGGCTGAGTTTTGGAGTCCGCGAGCACCAGGATGTCTTGAATCTCTACCGGGTGCTCCGGGCGCGTTATCGGGGCCTGATCCTGGCCGGCACCTCTGTGGGCTCTAATTCGATTCTGGTGGCCCTGCCCGAAATGGACGATGGCGTGGTCGCCCTGGCGGTGGAGAATCCGATGTTCAGCCTGACCCGTTTTGTGGAAGAGACCCCTGCGGCGCCGGCTGTGTTCCCGACCCTCTATCGCGATTATCTGGCCTGGATGGTGGGCCTGCGGGGTGGCTTTGACCGGCAACGTTCGCCTTTTCAGGCCCTATCCGGTCTTGAGACCGGTCCGCCGGTCTTTTTCATGCACAGTCGAGAAGACGCCCTGATTCCCTGGGAACATGCCCGGGACTTGAGCGAACTCTACCGGGGGCCGCACCAGCTCTGGATTCTGGAGCAAGGCGGCCACGCGCGCCTCTGGAACGCCGATCCGGCCGACTACGAGCGCCGCCTGGAGGCGTTTCTAAAGCCGCTTTTGCCCCAGAGCTAGCCCAAACCCGGCCGCCCGGCCGTTTTTGGCAGTCCTTCCCGGCTCGGAACGAACCAGCGGGGCCTGTCCTTTGCCCTTCTTTGGAGCGCGGCCCCGGACCCGGGGGTTTTTTTGCTCCCGGGCGACTTCCCATGTTACCTTAAAACTGACTGAGTCGTTCTGGAAGTACTTGAAATCTATTTTGTGTATCTATAGAACTGACCAGTCAGTCCTATAGATAGTCGTGCAAGAACCCGGCCCCGACTGGCGCATCAACCGGAGTCTGCAGGTTTTTGCTGGACAGTGGTGCGTCGCACAAAAAAGTGGTCATATATAGTGCGATGCACTAAAGTTTTTCCCGGGGATGCCGATAGGCCCCCAAAGGAGGGACGCCATGCAGATCAAGCTAGCGAACTGGACCGATCAGATGCGGCGCGAGTTTCAAAGAACTCTGCCGATGCTGGTCAAGAAGCGCTTTCTGGTTCCCACCCTCGGCCTTCTGACCCTTTTTATGGTGCGGGCCGAGTTGCAGGAGACCGCGCCGGATCATCAGCGTGAGCGCATCTCAGCGTATATCGAGGCCTTCCAGCCGCGGGGCATGACAGCCGCGGAGCACGAGAACCTGGTGGAATCGATCATGGAGCAGGCCGACGCGCTTGAAGTTCCGCCCAACATGCGGATCGACGGACGCCCGGTGGTTCGTGCTTATCTGATCGCGGCTTACATTCGGGTGGAGTCGTCCTTTTATCGGTACGCGCGTTCCACCTCCGATGCCCGCGGTTATATGCAGCTCAAGCCCACCACGGTGGCCTGGCTCGATCAGATTGGTGGCTCCCGTAGCCGGGTCGGCTCTATGTATGACACGCGCACAAACGTCGAACTGGGCGTGGAATACATCAACTACCTCATGGCCCTGCAGCGAGATGTGCGGGTTACGGCCCTGTCTTACAACATGGGACCGGGCAACGTAGCCCGGGGACGCTACGACGAAGACTACTGGGAGAAGATCCTGTACACCTATCGCATCCTCATGTCGGGCGAATTTGAAGAGGAACGCGTAACCCTCTAAGCGTGCGATAGCGTCGCGCTTCTGGCCGGCACGGTCTGGTTTGCGCTTTCAGGTGCGGACCAGACGCCGGCCTTCCCGGTGATCGGAAGGCACGGCAAGCGGGGCCGGTCGGGAAAACTCGATTCGCTCCAGATAGCGGTACGGTCCCACCCGGGGGCTGGCCCAGCCCCGTTTCCGGAGCTCGCGACCAACGAGCCATAGAAAGAAGCCGTGGGAGAACAAGGCCACGTCGCCGTGTTTTCCCACCCGTTCTTCAAGCACGTCGGTGGCCGCGCGCACTCTGCTTCGAGACTGGCGGCGCGACTCGCTTACCGGAATCAGTCCCGTCAGCCACCCCAGGCGGCAGATCATGAGCAACGATACGGTTGGCAGCCGTAGCCCCTGCCAGGGGATGCGACCCACCGGCACCTCGCGAAATAGAGCGCTCACTTCCAGATTGTCGGGGCGTCTTGCAATCAGATGCGCGGTTTCCAGCGCCCGGGGTAGATCGGAAGAGATGGGGTAGGCGTGGATGGGATTTCCAGCACGGGGCTCATTCCACCCGGCGTCGAGTCCGGAAAGGTCGTAGTCGTCCAGAAGGCCGTTCATCTCCCGGGCCGTACGCCAGGTCCAGGGCGTGTGGCTGTAGCGCACCGTCGGCCGACCATGTCGGACCAGGGTGATTCTGTGTTCGGGTGGGCGATTCAAGACTCGGTCTGGCTTTGCATGCGGTTGAGCAGATTGTCGAGCTCCGTCAATTTGCCCTCACCGCCCCCTTCCGGAGGCATGTCGGAAAGGTCGTAGGCCGCCAGCTTGCCATTCAGTTGCTCCAGATGAGCCTTCAGGCGCTCGCGGGTGCGGTACCAGATCTGCACGCGGTGCTTTTCGATCAGATCCAGTTGGGAGAACTTGCGCTTTTCGGACATGGTCTGCCTGCCAGCATAGGGCGAAACTCGCCCTCCTGTCAACGGAATCATTCCCGTGGAAACAGGATCTTCTTAATAACGTCCTCGTGGCAGACGACCCGCGTGCCCGCAACGGGCCCGCTCAGCCCCGTAAACCAGGTGCCGTCCTGGCGTAGCAGATCCAACCAATAACTGAAAAGCGTCACACTTCCGTTTGCGTTTTCGAGAACCACCTGCTCCAGAAAGGGCAGGAAGTTGCCCTGAACGGTCATCTGGAAGCCGTCACGCATCTCGATCTGATAGTCACGCACCGAAAAGCGGTAGAGGTCTCCTTCGCTGCGCTGTGCAACCAGGCGGCCTTCCCAGCGCTTCAGCTCAATCGAAGCAATGTCCCGGATCGATATCGTCTTCTCGTAAAGGATTCCGTCACGGGTGTGTCGCACGACCAGGGTCTCGGGTGTGCGGAGTTCCGTGCTTCCGGTTACCTCGCGTCCGTTGCCGAGCACGATTGAAACGCGCAGGGAGATGCCCGGCGTCTCGCGTTCGGGTGCCGCGCTCTCCTCGTTTCCGAGATTGCTCAGTCGTACGGTAGCGGGATTGTCCGGCCGACGCGGGGGCGTGGGCCGCGATTCGGATTCGGCCCCGGCGTTTCTTTCACCGGAAACCAGTCCCGCCAGAAGTATCGCCATGCACAAATGTCGCCTGCGATTCATCACTGCACCTCTTTGCTCTTCAGTGCGCCTGTTAAAACCCGGTGCGCCGGAAACGGCGCGCAGTTCAAATCAGGCCACGCAGAGCGCTCGCCACCCGTTCCACATTGTTTGCAGTCAGAGAAGGATAGATCGGTAGATTCAGCGCCCGCTGATAGAATCGCTCTGCATTCGGGTATTCCAGTCGGGGCAGGTCCAGCAGATGATGCAGCGGCATCTCGGCCGAGCGTTCCACACCAATCTGCAGCGCCGCAAAGTACCGCAGGGCTTCGTCCATGTTCTTGTTCAGAATGACCGGGAACTGAAGGTAACAATCGATTTCCGGTTCTCGAAAGTGCGTGACGTGACGGGTGGAGCGCACTGTTTCCAGGTATTTCACTCCGATGCGCTTGCGGCGCGCCAGAGTCACACCGAGGCGCGATAACTGGTCCAGGCCCATGGCCGCCTGAAAGTCTTCCAGACGATAATCGTAGGCCAACGATCCTTTTTCCCGCGGCCCGCCGTAGCGTAGCGCTTGCATTTGGCCGTGGGTCCGCGAGTCCCCGGTCAGAATCATGCCTCCATTCCCGGTCGTGATCAGATCGTACTCGGAAAAGCCGCACACGCTGACCTGGCCCAGCCGGCCGGAAGCCTCGCTGTCTTCGACCTGAGTTCCCACCAGTCCCGTAAAATCTTCCAGGATGCGTGCACCTCTCGCGCGCAACTCCTCCACGGGCAGGCGAAAGAAGCTGCCGAAGCTGTGGTCGACCAGACACACCAGATCGGGTTCGGCACCGTCGCCACTTTCTGCGAGCAGGGCCTTCGCTCGTTCTTGATACAGATCCGGCGCCGGATGAAAGCTCTCGCGATCCACGTCGATCAGCTCGACGCGGGCGCCGGTGTAGCGGGCCGCATCGCAGGCCGCAACCGGCGCCAGAGCGCTCATCAGCACACGTGTGTTTGGTCCGGCTCCCAAACCCAGGAAGGCCAGGTGGTAGGCGGCCCCGAGGGAATTGACTGCCAGAGCATGTCGACTTCCGCACGCCTGCGCAAACGTGCGCTCGAAGCGTCGGGTAACGGTGCCCGAGCCCAGTCGATCTTCGATCAAACAGTCCAGGACCGATTCCAGTTCCTGTTTGCTCAAGGTCGGGCGATGGGCCTCGATCCGTGTACGCGACTTATTTTCGTTCTTGTAGAGACCCACTGATGCCACTAAAATATGCCTCGATTTCGATCTAACTGCCAGCTTCCGGCCAACCGGGCCCATGCCTCCGTATGCACAACGGATTTCAATGTTCCCTTTGCCGAATTATGTCTCATTAGACCTGTCTTTGTGAAGGGTCAATCAAATTATGCGCATATTGCCCACAGGCTCAACGAACAGGGCAGGCCGTGCGCTTCGCGAGGTTACCGGTGGCAGGTCCAAAAGGACGATGATCAGGCGGCCACGACCTGGCCGCCTGTTTTGCGTCGCAGGCGCAAAAACCAGTCCCCGAGCACAATCACGGCCAGAGCGGCCGGTATCGCGGCCAGGGGCTTTTCGTAGGCATACGGCACGACGATTGCGGCCCCCAGCAAAACACAGAGGCGGGTCACCTCCAGACGGGCGGCCCAGACTCTGCGGTCCATCAGGGCGCCCACACAGAGCAGGGTAAGAAGGCAAAAAGCTGTCAAAAGCAATGCTTCCGGTGTGACCAGACCCTCCGCCGGGCTGGAGCCCTGCCCCTGCACAACAATCAGCCCGATCAGGGCCGCCAGGCCCAGAATGAACTGGGAAAGAGCATAAGATTGCATGCCCCGGGATAAGGGCGGATCGTACTTGCGAAAGGTGTCGGCGCTGACCTCGGGCACCGGCTCCAGTCCGCCCAGGCTTTCCGGCTTCCAGCCTGGCGGCATGATCCAGACCTTGATTTTGTCGAGTAAGCCCGGAGTGCGCCAGCTGAGTTTGGCCAGATGCACCCAGTACTGCACGTTTGCCCACATGGGGTTGAAGCTCGCCAGCGGTTTTACGGTGCCGTAGACCGGTTCTTCTTCTTCGGGCTGAAAGCTACCATACAGGCGGTCCCAGATGATCAGGACTCCGGCATGGTTTTTGTCGATGTACTTGGGATTGATTCCATGATGCACGCGATGGTGCGAGGGAGTATTCAGAAAGGCTTCAATAAACGCCGGCAGTCTTTTAACAGCGCGCGTGTGGATCCAGAATTGATAGATCGTGTTTACCTGACCGTGTAACAAGAAGGTAATCGGATCGATGCCGATGAGAGCCAGCGGCAAATAAAACGGCGCGCTGAAAATTCCCTGAAAAGAACCCTGACGCAGGGCAACCGCCAGATTGTATTCCTCGCTCTGGTGGTGCGGCTCGTGGGAACCCCAGACCACGGACACTCCGTGGCTAATGCGATGGAACCAATAGTACTGGTGATCCACCAGAAAAAATGGGATCACTATTTTCCAGAGCGCAAAACCCCACAGCGAATCGGTCGGGGGCGTCCAGAAACGGTACGACTCGTACAGCCAGGCATAGAGGCCGAAATAGGCCACCAGCACAACAGCCCGAAGGAACATGCCACTGACCTGCGAGTAGATGCCCATGGACAGGTCGTTCAGCGCGTCGTTGAGGCGGTAATAGCCGCGGTTGGCACGCGCGGAAAAATAGGCCTCCAGTCCGATCGAAAGCAAAAAGAAAGGAATGGCAATCACAATCAGATTGATGGGCGGCATGGCAGACTCCGTCGGTCAGCGTTACCGTTCACTGACACTCTGTCAGGGAACGAAATGCGACTCGCGTGTGCAACTAAAATTCCGGACCTACGGTGGCCTCGAAAACCACAGTGCCCGTGTTTGCATTCAGGTGCAGAATGAGTTTGCGGTGCGCCAGATCGCCCGGCAAAAACAGCACCGAGCCAGCCGGATAGTGACCGCGTTCCAGCGTGCTCGAACCATCGGTGCCGGTCAGCGACACATTCAAATCACCCTCATAGACCAGCAGTATGCCCGGCCGATCGTACTCTTTCAGGACCAGCGGTTCGCTCGTGCGAAACTGCAGGCGCGAGAGCGCGAAGTCGCTTACGGGCACGCGGTAACTCTCGCGGTGTTCGTTCAGGCTTCGTGGCCCCAGCACGCGTGGGGGCCCGGACTCGTAGTCGAGCATTTCAATCAGCGTGTTTGTGTCCCGGAACTTGCTCGTGAGTCCGGCGCGGACCACATTGTCCGATTCGGCCATGCATTCCAGAACGTCGCCTTCCAGATAGGCGTGCGGCTCGTTGGCCCGCAGAAACAGCGCCCGGCCTTCCGGCACTTCCGCATAGTTCAAAAAGAAGACCGAAAAGATGCCGGGGTCCCGGTCGCCGAATTGCTCCAGCAGGGAAACGAACAACCGGTCTTCAATCGACATCTGCTCGGGAGAAAGTCCGTAGCTATCGAGCCGCAGGCGGTGGGCGCGGGCGGCTTCTTGAATCTCCACGGGAGTTGCGTTCATCAGGTTCTGATAATTTGCCTTGAGCCAGCTGCGCTTCTGCTCCTTGTTCAGGAGTTCGGGCCTTACGGCGGCTCCGGCATCGAAGCTTTCGAACTCCCCCGAACACAGCTCGCCCAGTTC
>JACKOY010000013.1 GCA_024233935.1 Spirochaetales bacterium
GGGGCCGGCGCCGGCCCCAGAAGTGTGCCCTTAAGCACACTTCTGAACTCCCGCCCGCGACCACCCGGAAGCGGGCGTAAGATGCAACCTCCCCCGCGCCCTCGGTGTGCTCGCCATCCCTGGCTCGCAGACCTCGGGAGCCTTTTTGCGCGACATCGTGTCGCGGTGAAGGTTGCGTCCCGGCGGCATGTTAGTCTGCCGCCGTCTTTGGTTTTCGACACCGCACGTCTTGGGACTATCGCCCGGATACTTCGCGCCTAAGTGAACCGGCGCTCCCTTTGGGTTGTGGTGGCCGGTTCAAAGATCGCCTCCGTGCTCCTCGTGGCCGGCTTATCCTGAGGCAAAAAAGTGTAGCCAAATGGTTTCATGTTTCCAAAGTGTAACCAAATGGCTACACTTTGGCGGAATGCGACTCATGGTGCTTAGAAGGGACCCTTTTCAGGCCATCGCCGATCCGACCCGGCGGGCTATACTGGTCTTGCTGGCCTCCCGGACCATGTCGGCGGGGGAACTTGCCCTGCAGTTCGACATTGCCCGGCCGGCGGTTTCCAGGCACCTGCGCATTCTAAACGAATGCCGGCTGATTCAGGCCCGGCCCGAGGGTCGGCAAATCTCCTACGCGCTACGTATTGAAAAGCTGCGGGAGATAGACCGCTGGCTGGAGCGGCTCCGGGCCGCATGGGAGAGCCGCTACGACCAGCTGGATAGCCTTTTGACGAATCTCAACAACGGAGAATAGCACAATGGAAACGAATGGCATGCTGCAGTTTGATTTTATCGTCGATCGAGAAAACAGCACGATTACGGTAAAAAAAGAATTCAAAGCCGGTCGGCAGCTGGTCTGGGATTGTCATACCAAAAGCGAACTGCTGGACCAATGGTTTGCGCCCAAACCGTTTCGTGCAAAAACCAAATCCATGGACTTCAGAGAAGGCGGCCACTGGCATTACGCAATGGTTGACCCGGATGGAAAAGAGTACTGGGGCTGGACCGAATACACACGCATCCAACCGATTGATTTTTACAGAGCTCTCGACGCATTCAGTGACAGCGAAGGCAACGTCAATACCGACCTGCCCAGGGCCGAATGGCACGTGCAGTTTCGGGACAGGCAAACAAATACGCTCGTAGAAACAAAGGTGCAATATGCCTCCCTTGCCGACCTGGAAACCGTCATCCAGATGGGCATGCAGGAGGGTTTAACGTCCACCCTCGAAAGGCTGGACGAGTTGTTGGAAGAAATGCAAAAGCCCGCTTAATGCGTCTCCACAAATAAAAAGGGCGCGGCCTTGCGGCCACGCCCTTGCGGTAAACGGATCGAAAGGTCGGCTTACATCATGCCGTCCATTCCACCCATTCCGCCCATACCACCCATGCCGCCGCCCATCGGGGCTTTGTCTTTCTCGGGCAGATCGGTGATGCTGACTTCGGTCGTGAGGACCATGCCGCCAATCGAAGCCGCGTTTTGCAGCGCGCTGCGAACGACTTTGGCCGGGTCCAGAACACCCGCTTTGGCGAGGTCTTCCCACTGCAGGGTTGCAGCGTTAAAGCCGTCGTTGCCGGAACGTTTGGTTGCTTCCTGAACGATCACGCTGCCTTCCAGGCCGCAGTTGGTCGCGATCATACGCAGGGGCTCTTCCAGAGCGCGATACACAATCCGTGAACCGGTTGCTTCGTCGCCTTCCAGCTTGAGCGTGTCGATCACATGACGTGCACGCAGAAGCGCCAGACCGCCGCCGGGCACAGTGCCTTCTTCTACCGCGGAACGAGTAGCCGAAAGGGCGTCTTCAACACGCGCTTTCTTCTCTTTCATTTCCACTTCGGTGGCTGCGCCAACGTTCAGTACCGCAACCCCGCCGCTCAGTTTTGCCAGGCGTTCCTGGAGTTTCTCGCGGTCGTAGTCGCTGGTCGTGTCGTCGATTTGCTTTTTGATCTGGCTGATGCGGCCTTTGATGTCCGCGTCTTTGCCGTGGCCTTCGATGATGGTGGTGTTCTCTTTGTCGACCACGACCTTCTCAGCCTGACCCAGTTGCGTCAGATCGGCATTTTCCAGTTTCAGACCCAGCTCTTCTGAGATCACCTGACCACCGGTCAGAATTGCGATGTCTTCGAGCATTGCCTTGCGACGGTCGCCAAATCCAGGCGCTTTCACCGCACACACTTTCAGAGTCTTGCGCAGGTTGTTCACAACCAGAGTTGCCAGCGCTTCGCCTTCCACCTCTTCTGAGATGATGATCAGCGCGCGACCACTCTGAGCTACCTTTTCGAGCACCGGCAGAAGCTCTCGCATGTTGGAGATCTTCTTGTCGTGGATCAGGATGTACGGTTTCTCGTGAGTCGCAATCATGCCTTCCGGATCAGTTACGAAATACGGAGACTGATAGCCGCGGTCGAACTGCATACCTTCCACCACGTCCATGGTGGTGTCGATGCCTTTCGCTTCTTCGACTGTGATCACGCCGTCGTTGCCGACTTTTTCCATCGCATCGCCAATCAGTTTGCCGATTTCGGCATCGTTGTTGGCCGAGATCGAAGCCACCGAAGCGATATCCTGCTTGTTGGTGCCGACTTCTTTTGACATCTTCTTGATTTCAGCAACAACCGCTTCTACCGCTTTGTCGATACCGCGCTTGAGTCCCATCGGGTTTGCGCCGGCCGCCACGTTTTTCAGGCCTTCGTTTACAATCGCCTGAGCAAGCACAGTTGCAGTCGTAGTTCCGTCACCGGCAACGTCGTTGGTTTTGGTCGCGACTTCTTTGGCCATTTGCGCGCCGAGGTTTTCGAAGGGGTCTTCGAGTTCAATCTCGCGGGCAACGGTTACACCGTCTTTGGTTACTGTCGGGGCACCGAACTTCTTGTCGATGACCACATTGCGTCCGCGCGGTCCCAGAGTCGCCTTTACGGCGTTTGCCAGTTTGTTAATACCGGCCTGGATGTGGCGACGCGATGCTTCGTTGAATTCTAGCTGCTTTGCCATTTCTTGTGTTTCTCCTTACTTAGCTCAGAATTGCGAGAATATCACTCTCGCGCACGATCAGGTACTCCTGACCGTTCTGTTTGACTTCGGTGCCGGAGTATTTGCTGTACAGCACCCGGTCGCCGACCTTTACGGTGGGCTCAATCATGTGTCCGTTTTCTTTCTTTCCCGGACCGACTGCCTCGACTTTGCCTTCTTGAGGCTTCTCTTTGGCGGTGTCGGGAATGATGATCGAGCCGACCTTCTCTTGATTCTCTTCGATGGGGCTGACCAGAACTCGATCAGCCAATGGTTTGATAGCCATCTCTTGTTTCCTCCAAACTACTTGTGGAAATATCTGCGTTGTTCTTCAGAGGCGGCGTTAGCACTCCGCCCCCTTGATTGCTAAATTTGAGCCCAATTTATCAAAAAACGCGCCATGGTCAACTATTTTCTGAAAAAACTGGCACTTGTTCCTGTTGATTGCCAGAGGCGAGGATTTCTAACCATCTGCAAATACTATAATGAATAGACTATCTAAACGGGGCCCGATTGTGGGGGCATAGCATGCAAATGAATCCGATACGTTACCCGTCTGTGTTCTTGTTCGCCGTGATTGCCCTGGGCTCCCTGCCGGGCCTGCAGGCCGAGGAGCTGCCCGTGGCCTTTCTGGCCCCCTTGGAAGGCGACCTCACGCCGCAGGAGCGGACGCGTATCGAAGCGGCCGTGGCTGAGGGACTGTCTCCTTCCTATCGTATACGCAGCCGCCGGGACATTGCCGCGCAGCCGCGGCTGGCTGCGTATGAGACCGGACCGTGCGACGATGCCTGCGGTCTCGAGATACTGAGGCAACTGCCCGCGCAGGTTTTCATCCGGGCGCGCCTGGAGCGTCTGGAAGGCTCTGTTCAGCTGGGCCTGGAATTCTTTCGCCCTTCGGCAGAGACCCTCGTACCCGTCGACCAGTTGCGGCCCATCTGGATCGCCCTTCCGGACACGGCCTCCGAGAATATTCGCCTGCGCCTGGCGCAGGCGTTGAACGGTGTGCAGCCGGAGCGGCAGTCGGACGCACTCACAGAGGCGCCGGTGGCCGAGGACGTCGCCATCACGCCCCGACCGACCGGCGAACCCGGCGTTCGCATTCTGGAATCAACCGGCGATGGTGATCGCCTGATAGCGCGCCTGCGCACGATTCCGCCCGACAGCGAGGTAATCGTCCGGCAGGTTCGGGAAGGGGGTCGTCGTTTCTTTCGGGTAACCGTCAGGCACGAAGGCTACCGGGAAGCGCAACTGGCGATTGAGCCCGGTCGGGGCGAGGGGCATACAATCGAAGTCACGCTTGAGGCCGGCCAGGGAAGCGCGGATGCGAGCACGACCGTTGCGGTGGGTGCTGACCAGGGCTTGCATTACAGCGCTCTCTGGCGTTCGGCGATCCTGCCAGGCTGGGGACAGTACTACAAGGGCAGCGACGTACGGGGCGGCGTTTTCATGACGCTCTTTTTTGCCGCTTTCTTTCACTACAAGTGGGCCGATTCCGAGTACCAACGCAGTTTACTCGACTATCGCCTCGAATACCGCACGCTCAACACGGGTAACGCTTTGCTCATTGGTGGTCAAACGGGCAGCACGTTCGCCTTGCTTACGATCTTTCTTTCAAACGATGAACAATTCATGGAGCAAACCGCCCGGGAAAGCTGCACCTACGGTAACTGCGAGCGCGTGAAGTACACGCGACAGTATCGGGACTATTCTTTGTATCTACTCGGCATCGTGTATGTCTGGAATCTCGTGGATGCACTGATCGTAGATGCGCCCTTGCCGGCGACTGCTGATTTACTCGAAAATCGATCGGACCAGGACGTTGTCTTCAGCCTGCAGTCGCAACCCGATATCGAAGATGGCGCGCGTTATGAATTTGCCGCGCACTGGCGGTTTTAGTGCGCGATCCGGTTGCCAGCTCGCGAGCCTTCTTGTGGCATCGCCTAACGACGAGGCAAAGCCGGTTGGCGGCCGCTTCGATCGTTCTTTTGTCGTTCGTTCCCGGTTCCGTATTCGGGCAGGCAACGACCGTGCTGCTTTTGCCGCCACTCGCGTCTGACGTGAGTTCAGAAACGGCACGCCTTGTTGAGGAGTCCCTCGGAAATGTTCTGACGCAGCAGGGCGATCGCGTCGTGCGCCTGTCCGATCTCGATTCTGACGAATCCGCCCGGGTTGTCTCTGGCGAGTGCCAGGGGCTTTGTCTGGTACAACTTCTAGAGCGGTCCGGAGGGGATCGGCTTATTCAGCCACGTATCTCGCGATCTGGCCAGGGTTATATCGTTCAGCTGCAGTTTCTAACATCTGATGATGGCGAAAGCCTCGTGGCCGTCGACGGCCAGGAGCCGGTCGTGGTCTGGTTGCCGAACGAAGGCCCGGGAACGGTCCACGGGCGTCTGGCGCGGGCCCTTTCAGAAACGCGGGCCTCGACGGAATCAGAGCGGCAATCTCAACCGACGCCGGTTGCCGTTGCTGGCGGCTACGTCGTCGCCGTGCAGGGTTCCGAGGCGATCCTGCGCATTGTGCCCGACCCGCCCGATAGCGAAGTGGCCGTACAACAGGAGCCATTCGGAGGTGAAGGCGGCGTGACCCGCGTGCATATCACGGTTCGCAGGTCCGGCTTTGAGTCCGCCCATCTGCTCTTGCATCCGGGCGGTTCAGGGGAACAAACGATTGAAGTTACGTTGACGGAGCTCCCGAACCAGGAGGACGCGCATGCAGTCAGCAGTTGCACGGCTGTCGGGGCTCTCTGGCGCTCGGCGATATTGCCCGGATGGGGGCAGTATTGCAAAGGGCAGACGCTACGCGCCGGGCTTTTCTTTGGTGGTTTTTTGCTGAGCAGCTATAACTACCAGAATTCCATAGAACGCTATCGCAGTGCCCTGGATGACTTTCGCACCGAAAACCTGGTCTATCGTTCCAGTCTCGCTGTGGCCGCAAGCAGCATGGTCTCAAGCGTCAACGATCCGGCATACTCTGTCGCGTTCTATTCTGCAAGTGACGTCCTGCTCTCCCTGGCCGATCGGAGTTATCTGGAGGCGCGTCTCGATTTTGATTGCCCGCTTGCGACCTGCGATCGGGCCCAGGAGGCCCGGGATGATCGGGATCGCGCTCCGTATCTGATTGGCCTGGTGTACATCTGGAACCTGCTGGATGCTTACTTTGCGTCCGGCGCCGCGGCAGATTCCGGCAACGCGTCGGTGCGGGCCGAAACGGCTGAATATGATTTCTCCCTGGCGCCGGAGCCCGATGGCGGTCAGCGTATGCGGCTTGGAATTCACTGGCGGTTCTGAGGATGCTCAACGTGCGAAGAACGATTTCAGACAACAATTGGGATTCAGGCAAATATCGACTGTTCGGATTGATCGTGTTCTTGAGCGCCTGGTCATCGCTCGCCGCTCAGAGTCCGGCGGTACTTCTGCTCCCGCCCCTGGCCCCGGACGTAGATCAGGAAACGGCGCGTTTGGTCGAAGAATCCCTGGGCAACGTTTTGCAACAGCGCGGTCATCGGGTTGTGCGGTTGTCCGATCTGGACGAAGACCAGGCCGCCCGGGCGGTTGCGGCCAATTGCGGCGACGCCTGCCACGCCGAAGTGCTGCTTGCGGCCCGCTGCGAGTGGCTGGTGCGTCCGCGTCTCTCTCGCTCGGGTTCCGGGTATATGGTGCGCATGCAATTCCTGGAACGGGCGGGCGGCCGGCTTGAGCCCGTCGAAGAAAACACAACGCCGATCGAGGTCTGGCTTCCGAACGAGGGGCCCGGCACCATTCAGGGTCGCCTGGCACGCGCCCTTCGCGAACACCCGGTCGTGCAGAACACCGCCGACACACAACAAAGCACCCCGACCCGTGACGTGGCGGTACAGGGTTCCGACGGGGACTACCTGATTGCTGTTCAGGGCTCTGCGGCGGTGCTTCGCATTCGCCCCGACCCGCCCGACAGCGAAGTTCAGGTTCGCACAACGGAAGACGAGAACGGAGTGCGCACCGTTCATGTTGTCGTGCGACGTGAGTTTTACAAGCCGGTGGAACTGCACCTGCGTCCCGGCGGGAGCGGCGAGCAAACCATCGAAGTTGTCCTGGAGTCGACCGGAGCGGGCGAACCGGACGAACAACTGGTTGGTGATTGTACACGTTTGGGGGCGCTCTGGCGTTCAGCGATTCTGCCCGGCTGGGGCCAGTATTGCAAGGGGCAAAGTCTTCGGGCGGGTCTGTTTTTTTCCGGTTTTCTTGTGACCGGCTACAACTATGTCTCCAGCGCTCTGGAGTATCGGAAGGCGCTCCAGGGTCTGCGCACCGAAAGCCGGGAGAATGCACTTTTTCTGGCTCTTTTGGCCTATCAAACGACCTTTACATTCAACAGTGCATACCGGTATTTCAGTACCGATCTCTTGCTGCAGTTTGACAAGAATTATGTCGAAGGCAAGCTGGACCGGTTCGATTGCTACGCAAGCAGTTGTGGCCGCGCCCGGCGCCTGCGAAACGATCTGGAACAAGCGCCTTACTTTTTCGGAATTGTCTATGTCTGGAACCTGCTGGACGCTTATTTTGCAGGGGGCGCGGTTGCGCCGGGTGCCGGGGATGCGGCCACCGGGACCGACTCCGCCACTTACGATTTTTCCCTGGCCCCCGAAACGGCCGGCGGTCAGCGCGCGGGATTCTCCGTGCGCTGGACTTTTTAGTCCGCGTTTTCTGAAATAGTATACGGCCGGCCGGAACGGCCTGTCCGGAGCGCAGATCGTCGGGCCCGGCCCCGGAGCGGTGTCTCACCCGCCGGTTAAACTAAGATGTATGCAAACGAACGCAGTTATCGACCTCGAAGCCTTCGATCCGCTCGTGCGAGAGTGGTTTCAAAAGACCTATGGTCTGGCCACTCCGGCCCAGCAACTTGCCTGGCCCGCCATCGCCCGCGGCGAGCATGTGCTTCTGACAGCGCCGACCGGAAGCGGGAAGACCCTTTCGGCGTTTTTGTTTGCCCTGAACCAACTGGCGACCGGGCTCTGGCCGGTGGGCGGACTGCGCGTTCTTTATATCAGTCCCCTCCGGGCGCTGAACAACGACATTCGTGAAAATCTCTACGGACCTCTGGCCGGAATGCGTGCGGCCTTCGAACGTGCCGGGCGAACCTTCCCGGAAATTCGCGTCATGGTGCGCAGCGGCGACAGCACATCGGCAGAACGGCAGCGTATGCTACGGCGTCCGCCCGAAATTCTGATCACCACTCCCGAAAGCCTGAGCATCTTGCTCACATCGGCGCGCGGCGCGCGTATCTTCGAGGGCTTGCGCACCATCATTCTTGATGAAGTGCATGCGGTGGCTGCCCGCAAACGCGGAGTACACATGATGAGCGGCGTCGAAAGGCTGGTTCCGATTGCGGGCGAAATTCAACGTATTTCCCTTTCGGCAACCGTACGCCCGCTGCAACGCATCGCCGATTTCGTGGGTGGTTATCGTCTGGTGCGCGACGCAGACGAGCAGGCCGTCTACGAAAAGCGCTCCGTGCGAATACTGGAGGCGCCGGGAGAAAAGAAGATTCATTTTGATGTGCGCTGGGTGGTCCCCCCCGAAGATCGCCAGCACGACGAAGAACAAGGCGAGAGTCCGAACGATGGCGCGGCCGAAACTGCCCGTGATCTCATCGAAGACGCTCCACCACGACTGCGTGGCGCCGATTTTTGGGAAAAACTGGTCGCCGAACTGCGCGCGGTTGTGCACGCGCACCGGTCCACGTTGATTTTTACGAACAGCCGTCGCCTCGCCGAACGTATCAGTCACTTGCTCAATAGCGGCGAATCCGAACCCCTGGCGCTCTGCCACCACGGCTCTCTATCACGCGAGATACGCCATGCGGTGGAACGGCGCCTGAAGGCCGGGGAGTTGCGCGCTATCGTTTCGACCAGCACCCTGGAACTGGGCATCGACATTGGTGCGGTCGATAAGGTAGTTCTGGTCGAGAGCCCACCGGCCATCTCGTCGAGTTTGCAACGTATCGGTCGCGCCGGACACCAGGTCGGAGCCACCAGCGAGGCCCTCGGATTCCCGGCTCATAGCCGTGATCTGATCGACATGGCGGTGCTCGCGTCTGCCATTCTCGAGCGCGACATTGAACCCATGCGGCCCATTCGCGGGGCCCTGGATGTTCTGGCCCAGGTCATTGTCTCGATTGCCGCCGGCGCCGACGGCAAAGAGATCCCCATTGACGAATTGTACGATTTTCTGCGCTCCATCGATTCGTACCATGAGCTGGGAAGGCGCGAGTTCGAGCTCGTGCTGGAAATGCTGGCCGGCCGCTATCAGACCGATCGTTTGCGTGAACTGCGGCCACGCATCGCCATTCATCGTCGACGGGGCACCATTCAGGCCCGGGACATCGCAGCCCGTTTGATTTACCTGGCGGGCGGAACGATTCCCGACCGCGGTTACTTTGAATTGCGCCTGCTTGAGAATAACTCGCGCATTGGAGAGCTGGACGAGGAATTCGTCTGGGAACGGCGCGTGGGGGATACGTTTTTTCTGGCCAACCACTACTGGCGCATTGAGCGCATCACCGACAACGAAGTGCTGGTTCGTCCCGGTGACAGTAAAGAGGCCACGGTTCCGTTCTGGCGGGCCGAGGGTCTGGATCGTGATTTTCATTTTTCGCGCCGGCTTTCGATCGCGCTACAGGAGTGGAACGAACGCCTGGAGGAGTACGGGCTACCGGCCGACCTGGAGCGTCGCTTCGCCCTGGACCAGGAAAGTGCACGGGCCCTGATCGGCTTTTTGCGTCTGCAACGCACGCGGTCCGGAGTCTCCCTGCCGCACCGCAGTCATCTGGTATTTGAACACCTGCAGCCCCGCGCCCGCATTGGACTCTCGCGGCACGTCATCCACACACTCTGGGGCGGCCGTGTGAATCGGCCCCTGACGCTGGTATTGCGTGCAGCCCTTTTGCAGCGGGTGGATTCACCGGTCAGCGTGCACGCCAACAACGACTGCATCAGCTGCGAGTACGATGGCGATGTCGATCTGGAGCAGGTCTTGCGGGAAATAGATCCCCTCGCACTGGAAGGACTGATCGAAACTGAACTGGAAGAGAGCGGTTACTTCGGCGCTCGCTTCCGGGAGGTTGCTGGCTTTGCGTTGCTTCTGCCGCGCCCGCGTTTTGGCGTGCGCATGCCGCTCTGGTTTTCCCGGAGACGGGCGCGGCGGTTGCTCGAACGCGTGCGGGGTTTGCCGGACTTCCCCATGCGCCTCGAAACCTGGCGCACCTGCCTGGTCGATGAATTCGACCTGGAAAATCTGCGAAATGAGCTGCAACGTTTCCAGGCCGGAGAATACCGAATCTCGCACATTAAAACCGTCGAGCCGACACCCTTCGCTGCAGACATCGCACGTTCTGAAACCGAAGAAGCCATGTACGACGACGACAGCCCGCATCCACGAGCTGCGAGCACGCTCGATGACGAGCTCTTGCGCGAAGTCGTATTTGGAGAACGCAGTCCGAACCTGGATGCGGCACTGCTTGAGGAGTTCGACGGGCGGCTCAAGCGCACTTTGCCGGGTTACGCGCCAACCCAGAGTCTCGATCTTCTGGAATGGATTAAAGAACGCCTGCTGATTCCAGTCGACGAGTACCACAAGCTTCTGAGCTGCGCAAACCGCGACGGCGCACCGGAAGACCTGGCCGAGAGCATCGCAGGCGAAACACGCATCGTACGGCTCAAACCGGGAGCGGACGAGGTTCTGGTTTCTTGTGAAGAGATAGATCGCCTGCAGCGCCTCGGACTTGCCATTGAGGAGGAGGGCGGTCCGAAACACGGCGTTCTATTGGCGGAGGCGGGGATCGACCAGGACCGGATTATGGGTCTCGCGGACCTGGTCCTGAGCTATCTCCGTTACTACGGTCCGGTGGAGCCGGAGCCGGTTCTGCGCGTTTTCGGTTCCGGCCCGGAGAATGCGGAAATCCTGGATCGCCTGGTCGAAGACGGGTTTCTGGTGCGTGGAGCCCTGCGGGGTGTACCCGGCGAAGATCTGGTCTGCGAACGGGAAAACTTCGAGAACCTGCTGCGTCTGCGGCGCCGGCGGGCGCGGTCCGAATTGCCGGCTCTACCTCTGGAACGCCTGCCGCATTTTCTGGCCGTTTATCATGGCATTGGACATGCGGAACCTGCGGAGCCGGAATCTCAGGAAGAGCGACTGCGTCATGTGGTGGATCGTTTGCTGGGATATCCGGGCGATGCGCAGCTCTGGGAGAGTGACTTTTTCCCGGCTCGAATCAGAGCCTATCGGCCGCATCACCTCGATGAATTGATGAGCGAAAACGGCCTGCTCTGGTTTGGTTGCGGTCGCCGTAAACTGACCTTCGGCTTCGAGTTTGACGTGCCGCTCTTCTTTGCTGCAGCAGAAAATCAGGACGCCCAATTGCACGACGAAACCGAGCGCCTGTTCGGCCAGGCGGGTGCACGCTTTCGGGAGAACGATCTGCTCGATCGCATTGGCGGGAGCCATCCGGTTTCTTTGCTCTGGAACCTGGCCTGGACCGGCCACGTGCATTCTTCAAGCTTTCGTCCGGTTCGCAAGGCCATTCGGGAGCGGTTCAAAAGAGAAGAGCAGGAGCCCGGGCAACTGCGCGGGCGCTGGCAACGCCAGGCCGCGGGCCAGGACTACTGGGGCGCCACGCCGGTTCCGGAGCGGGTGCGCGATCCTTTGCAAGAGTCGGAGCGTGTGCGTGAGCGCGTGCGTCTGCTGGTGAAGCGTTACGGCATTCTTTTTCGTGAGATCTTGAGTCACGAATTGCCGGGCCTGACCTGGTCGCGGGTCTTTCGAGAGCTACGCCTCATGGAACTGGCCGGAGAGATTCGTGGCGGTTACTTTGTCGAAGGCATTCCAGGGCTCCAGTTCGCGGGGAGCCAGGCGGTTGGACTCCTGCACCGCGGCCTTCCCTCCGACCGCGTCTACTGGCTGAACGCGCGTGACCCGATTTCGCCCTGCGGTTGGCCGGCGAGTCTGACCGGGACCGAATCACCTCTGCCCCGTCGTGTCCACACCAACCACGTGGTTTTCCACGATGGCCGGGCCATACTGGTTTCCAGGAGGCACGGCGCCGAACTGACGGTTCTTTGTGATCCAGAGGACTCGTTGTTGTCCCGGGCGGCTGGCCTCTTTCAGGCGCTGACGGGTCGCGCGGTTCGACCGCTTCCGCGCCTACGCGTCGAGCGCATCAATGGAGAGGCAGCCCTCCAAAGCCGCTATCGACCGGCTCTGGAAGCCATGGGGTTTCGGGCCGACGACCGATATCTGACTTTAAGGCCCGGGCCGGGTCTAACACACTCCTAGCGCAAACGCAGTTCGAATTCTGCAAAAGTTCTTGTCCGGCATCGACCTGCTAAGGAGCTTGTGAAGCTTCAGACGCTATGCCCGGATTTGAAATTACCGAGATTCCACCGCTGCCGACGGTCACCATGGAAGTGATGCGCTTCGACCCCATGGCCGAAAGCGCCAGCAGCGCTTCTCTGGAGCGCATTGTCGCGGGTGACAAAGGTATCTCCAGCAACATACTCAAAGTGGCGAACTCGGCTTTCTTCGGTCGCTCCGGCTCGGTCAAATCGCTCCGGGATGCGATCACGCTTCTGGGTCTGAAGGCTGCGCGTAACCTGATCATCTTGCTGGCGACGAAGGAACTCTTCGGGCGCCTCAAGGCGGTCGCCTATCGAAGTCTGTTGCACGAGTATCCAATCGTCTGCGCACTGAGCGGTCTGGACGTCTGCAAACCACTGGGTCTTCTGGCTCTGCGTGAAGAGGCTTTCACCTGCGGCCTGCTTCACAATATTGGGATGTCTGTGCTTGCTCTCAACACCGGTGAAAAGTACAAGGCTATCGCGGAACGCGCCAACCGCGAACCCGTGCAATTGCATGAACTGGAGATGGCTGCTTTCGGAAAAGACCACCACGAAATTGGTGAGAAGCTTTTTGAAAACTGGAAGTTGCCCGAAACGTACCGCAAGGCGGTTGTCGGCTACAACTACCAACCAGAAGAAGTCCCGCAACTGGACGACCTTGTTTGTGTCACCGGTCTGGCTTCTATGATCACACGGCGCCTGGTCGGGCTTCCCGAACTGCCTCAAACAGCCGAAAAGATAAGTGCGGTACTCAAGCGTTACGGCAAGCCCGAGGACGTGCTGGAAGCGTTTAATGATGATTACTACCAGGTCCTGAAGGAACACCCCTTTTACCAGATGGGCGTGAGCTTCTGAGGCCAGTGCCGAACGGGCGAGGCGTTCATTTCTTTTTCTTGAGCAGTTTTAAAAACTCCGGTTCGTCCACGACCTGCACTCCGAGTTCCTGGGCCTTTTTGAGTTTGCTTCCGGCGCCCTCGCCCGCCAGCAAGTGGGTCGTCTTGCCGCTGATCCCGGACACTGTACGACCGCCACGTTTTTGCACTTCCTCCATGGCCAATTCACGGGGGTGAAAACTTTCAAAGCTGCCTGTGACACACCAGGTCTGTCCCGAAAAAATTTGCGGATACTGGTTGTTGTCCTGGGCCGGCGCGGTTTCCTCGAATTGCAGGCCGGCTTTCTTCAGATCTTTGATGAGCTCCAGGACTCCCGGATCCCGAAACTGATCGACGATGGCCTGGCTGGTACGCGGACCGATCCCATCGATCTTCTCGAGAATGTCGCGGGCCCCTTTCTTCTTCACGAGCTTCTGAATGGACTGAATGCTGTGGTAACCATTGCGCAACAGCACATCTGTCACAAAGGGCCCGAGTTCGCGCAAGCCCAGGGATGGTAGAACGCGCCGGAAGGGTCGCTCCAGGGATGTTTGTATGCCATCCAGCAATATCCGGACCGATTTCTGACCGAAGCCATCCAGGCTTTCGAGTTCTTCGCGATGTTTGTGCAGCGAATATATATCGGGCAGTCGTCGTACAAAGCCACGTTCAAAGAGAATCCGGCAGATCTTTTCTCCCATGCCGGCGATATCCATTTGCTTGCGTTGACAGAAAAAAATCAATCGATTCAACAGCACGTCCGGACATTCGGGATTGGGGCATAGCCAGTCGACCGCCTCGGGTTCGCGTACAAGGGTTGTGGCGCAAGACGGGCATTTGTCGGGGTAGACAAATTCCGGTCCGTCACCAACCTCGATGACTTCCTCGACGGCCGGAATGATCTCTCCGCGTTTGCTTACACGCACGAAAGAACCGACCCGCACACCCAGTCGCCCAATTTGATCCGCGTTGTGCAGTGTGGCGTAGCTCACTGTTGTGCCGGCCAGCTGTACTGATTCCAGGCGCGCGCGTGGCGTAACCCGTCCGGTGCGACCGACTGCAACTTCGATTTCCAGTACCCGGGTTTCTGCGACTTCTGGTTCGAACTTGAGGGCGGTGGCCCAGCGGGGCGTGTTTGCCGTCGCCCCCAGAATCTCGCGCCGATCGAGATCGTCGATTTTCAGTACCAGGCCGTCCACCGGCATCGGCATATCGTCCCGTCGCTTTTCGAAATCCTGAATCGTTTGTTCCAGCTCTGTTCCGGGAACAAAGGCGTTGTCCGGAAGAAGCGGAACGCCGAGTTCCCGTAACAACTCCAGGCGCACCCGATCGCTCTTCGGTCGCGCGCGCCCCTTTTTTTCGGGAAAGCTGGCGTCGAAGGCCGCCCAGCGCAACGGACGACGGGCCACTTCGCGGGATTTCTTGTGCTTCAGGCTTCCTGCGCTGAGATTGCGAGGGTTTGCATAGACTCCCCCCATCGTTTCGTTGAAACTCTCAAAGTCCGCGTAGGTCATGTAGACCTCGCCGCGCGCCACCAGAGTCTCCGGCTTCTTGAGTTTGCGGGGCACGTTCTGGATCGTCAGCGCATTGGCGGTCACATCGTCGCCCACCTGGCCCGAGCCGCGGGTAACGGCGCGCTTCAGGACGCCCCTTTCGTAGTAGAGCACGAGCGTTGCGCCGTCGACCTTCCACTGGATGTCTACGACTTCCTGATCGTTTTGGAGGTGCTTTCGGGCCCAGGCCAGAGCCTCGGCGGTGGAATAGGTGTTGCCCAGGCTCAGGACCGGAATCGTGTGCGTGAACTTGGGAAAGTCATTGTCCAGATCCGATCCCACCGACCGGGTAGGGGAGTCCGGGCTGGCGAATTCCGGATAATCGCGTTCCAGTTGCTGCAGCTCTGCATAGAGGCGGTCGAAGGCCCGGTCCGATATGCTGGGAGCGTGTTTAACGTAATAGAGGTCCTGATGCTTCCGCACCTCCGCCTCAAGCTCGCGCATCCGATCTTTCGCGGTTATGCTTTCGCTCATGGTCGGAACGATGGCGTGACTAGCCCAGATCGATTTGATCTTCGGGATTCACGTTTCGGCGCGCGCACTTGCCGGTTTCTTTCAGCTCGCGGCAGTGGCCGTAGAGATTTAGCGCGTGATCCTGCAGTTCAAATCCGTGGGATTTCGCGATCTTGTTCTGCAGCCGCTCAATGTCATCGTTGACGAACTCTTCGATGCGTCCGCAGTCAACGCAGAGGATGTGGTCGTGGTGGCATTGGGTCGGGATGTGTTCGTAGTACCGGGCATTCTGGCCGAAGTTGTGCTCTGTAAGCACGCCGGCCTCGACCATGACCGAAACGATGCGATAAATCGTAGCCCGGGATATTTCCTGGCGTCGATCCTTAAGGTCTTCGGCCAGACTATCCACCGTGAAGTGATTGTGCATTCCGAAGATCTTCTCGGCCACCAACAGCCTTTGGTTTGTGATCTTGAGGCCGCGTTTGCGCAGGAAATTTGAGAAGATGGCCAGCTGGCGGTGCACATCGACTTTGCTTTTCTGGTCCACGACAAGCAGGCTGGACGAGCGCCGACCACGCGGCAATTAAATTTGACCCGCAAAGCGCACCGAACGCTCCAGTCGTCGGCCGATCAAACGATAGCCGGCGTCGGTCGGATGGACCGGATCGGAGTCCAGGTAAAGCAAGGGAGCGGCGGGGGCGGCGTCAAATACCTGCTCCAGATCGATCAGGATCGAGTTGGCCGGTGGGTTCGAACGCAGGGCGGCATTGTTGGCCGCGATGGCAGGGACCAGACTCGCGAGGCCGGTCCGGGGCATGAGGCAATAGTAGACAACTCCCAGGTGGTCTTGCCGCAGACGGCTGTCAAAGGACGCCACCGCGCTCAGAAAGGCGTCCGGCCCGAGATAAAAGGCATCGTTGGTCCCCAGAGCGACAATCACCTGGCCGGGCGGAACGGTCCTGCTCTGGTTCAGGGCTTCTTCGAGATGCGCGGTCCAGTAGGCATAATCCTTGTTGATGACACCCCGGTGATACACGCGGAATTCCGGACCCAGAAACTGCTCCAGATAGAAGCCGTCCGAATACTCTGTCAGCGAATCACCGACCACGAGCACCGTGCGTTCCGAATCCGAGACCGTGGACTGCAAAAGGGCCACGAGTTCCGGCGGGTCGGCCCGTTCCACGCACCGCATCCCGCTCAGCGTAAGAAGCAACAAGACCAGTAGTTCCAGGCGCGCCTTCACAGCCCGTCTCCGAAATGCTCAAACGAACTTCCGGCAAGCTGCACAGAGCGGCCGTCCCTTTTCCAGAGTACGCGCCCGGTTCCCGATTCTGCCCGCCCGATCGCCGTACAGGGGAAATAAAGGTCCGGTGATTCTGAGGCCAAAAACAAAAGCTCCAGTTCTTCGCCGCTGTGAACAGCCATTTCCACCGGCACCGTGTATTCATCCACGCCTGCGCAAGGAACGCGCTCCAGTGAGATCTCCAGATCAAGGCCGCTCGCAAGGGCTAGACGGCCTGCATCGCTCGCCAGTCCGTCGCTGAGGTCTATCATGGCGCTTACAGAAGCATGCCTGGAAATTTCGCGACCCCAACCGATGCGCGCAATGGGTCGGCGATGCTTTTCCAGGGCCGATCGCGCCAGCGCCTCCGGTACGGTCGGAGCCGTGCCATTTAAGATTGCAAAGCCGAGGGCTGCGAGGCCGACCTTTCCGGTAAGATAGAGCGTATCGCCGGCCTTTCCACCGGAGCGCAACAATGGCTGGTTCCGGTCGGCATGTAGCGACCCCCACATCGTAAGACCCAGAATGATCGCCGGCGCCCGGAAGGTATCCCCGCCCAACAATGACAGGCCCTGGGAGCGGCATTCAACTAAGAAGGCCTTCGCAAAGTCCCGCACAAAGTCTTCGTCGTGTTCGCGAGGCAGACCAATACTCAGCAGACAGGACCCGGCCGTGGCGCCGCTCGCAACGAGATCGGAGATGTTCACATGAATCAGTTTTAGCGCTATGTCTTCAGCGCTCGACCAATCCGGTCGGAAGTGTGTGCCTTCGACCAGCGTATCGGTCGTGACCAGAGTGTCCGACGCGCTCGAAGGCAGCAGTGCGCAATCGTCAAGCTGCCCGGCTTGCTTCTGAAACAGTGCGATGATCTCGTTTTCTTTCAAACGCCGGCCCCCGGCCGCAGTCGTTCTTCTTCCGGCGTGAGTCGTGTTAGAAGGGCGCCTTCGGCCGGGCTTTCTCCGAGCCAGTCGTACAACCAGCGCAAGGCGGGAAAAGCTCCGACACTCTTTTGGGGGAGAGGTGGCGGTTTTGTGATAAGACGTCGCACGTCGGCAGAGTACAGGAGTGCATCCAGGTCCCGGGGCCGGAATGCCGGGGCGCTTCCGGCCGCTGGCTGTGGTAGATGAAATGCCTCAAGCAGCACGCATATGGCTTCGTTCGGATGAAAGATGCGCCTGGCGAGGGGCCGAAGCGTGCTTTCCACGGTGGCCAGGTCAAGCCCCGGTACGGAAAAGTCTTTGGTGAGCAGCAGGCGCGTGTCCGAAGTGCGCCCGGGATTCGCACGCAAGAAGCGCCGCAGCTCATGAAAGAGTCCCAGGGGATCCATGGCCCGTGTATCCAGGTCCACGATCAGCAGTTCCGGGTAGCGTTCGCTGTCTTTGCTCTCAAAAAGCGCGGCAATCAACTCGCCTGGAGTGCGAAAATCGGCGCGACTGTCGCGGCCGGAAAAGTACAGAATCTGACGGTAGAGGCTCACCTGGCGCGAGTCGTCGGAGACAATGAAGACCGGTGGCCGGCGAACCGGATCCAGCTCGGGGAAGACCAGGCTTTCCGGGGGTGCACCGGGCTCCCAAAGCGCCGCGAGGCCGCATTCGAGCAGGGTCTTTCGGAGGCGCGATCGGTCTTCGCCGCTGGCCCGGGAGACGACCAGAACAGGCACGTACCATTTTGCAAACTCCTGGATCAGCGCCAGAGTTGCATGGGGGAAGTAGTTGAGTCCCCGGGCCAGTTCTCCGGGCCTTAATATTTCGCCCGCCGTCCAGCGTCGCAGGTCGGCGCGCCTTCCCAGCCAGTATTCCATGAGGTGCTCGTCCGCATCCTCGAGTTTAAACCCGGCCACGACGGGGCGCGCAGGCATGGCAGTTGGGGTCTTCAAGTGAATGCAGCCTGCTTCGAGCCACCTACGCCGAAAATAAAAAAAGCTGGGGCGCGCCTGCGGGCTCCGGCACCTGGACCCTGCATGCGGCCGAATCACAGGACCAACGGACGCCTTATTCCGGGCGCAGTGCTGCAAGCGCTGGCGGCGGGCCTTTTGGTGTGGTTCTCCACGTCTTGTTGCTCGGTCAATTTGCTCGAGATTGACCCCTTCCTTTCGGACATTGTGACCCGGCTGGAATTGGAGTCCCGACAGGAAGGGCGCATCCGCACCTATCGTCTGCCGGACTGCTGCTGGCCGGAAACGCCCGAAGCCGAAGGCGAGCAGCTGCTGCCCGTTCGGTCGCGACAGCCTCTCTACACCGGGCTCGATATTCTGGCCCTCGAGGACTTTGCTCTGTTGCGCCATCGTTCTTTTGCGCTTCTGACAAATGCCACCGGGCGGGACCGCAGCCTGACGAGCGGTTTGGATCTCATGCTTGCGGCCGGAGTGCGACCGCGCCTGGTGCTTGAGCCCGAGCACGGCCTTTATGGTTATCTGGACGCGCCGGGGGCCGACGGCATTCGCCTGGACCCGCGACGCGGACTGCGTGTGCTCAGTCTCTATTCGTCCCGACGCGTTCCGGATGTTTCACACCTGGTGGACATTGACCTTTTGGTAGTCGACATTCAGAACCTGCCGGTGCGTTGTTATACTTACGTTTCGACGCTGACCTACCTGCTGGAACTCGCCGCGGCCCAGAACATTGAGGTGCTGGTCCTGGATCGTCCCAACCCGTACGGCTTCTGGCACGCCCAGGGTTCCATGGTCCGGGAGGACTATCGCAGCTTTGTCGCTGAGGCGCCGGTACCTTTTTTGTATTCCATGACGCCTGGCGAGTACAGCCAGTTCGTGGCTGACCTTCTGTTTCCAGATCTGCGCATCAGCACGATCGCGGTTGCCGGTTATCGCCGTCAGGACCTGGATGCGCCGCTTCGGGCTTCCTGGATCAATCCTTCGCCGAACATCCCGGGGCTGGAGTCGGCGCTGGTCTATCCCGGCGTGGTTCTCTACGAAGGCACGAACTTCAGTCTGGGGCGGGGGACCACCCGGCCCTTTATCTATTCGGGGGCGCCCTGGCTGAACTCGGCTTTGGTTGCCGAACAATTGCGCGCTCTACAACTGCCCGGCGTCGAGATTACGGAAGTGAGTTTTCAACCCAGCGCTTCGCTTTATCAGGGGCAAATCTGTCATGGCATCCAGATCAATCCGGTTTCGACGCGATTCGATACGTTGCGCACGGGTTACGAGTACATGCGCCTGGTGCGCCGTTTGCATCCCGATCAGTTTCGTTTCTTGATGCAGTCCGATGGCCGACCGCGCATCGACGTTCTCTGGGGCGGGCCCGGATACCGCGAGGCCATCCAGGCCGATCTCAGCTACGAAGATTTTCGGGCTACCTGGAGTGATCAGGCCGCTGCCTTTGAGGAATTGACGGCGCCCTATCGCCTGTATTGATCGCGGCCATGCTGTTTCGCCGGGCGGTCTTTTCAGCCCTGCGCTGAATCGTAGAGCAAGGACTCCAGGTGCTTTCGGCTCTGCTCGTTCCACCGTTCGATCGCGATGTCGGCAATGAGCCGGCCATCCCGCAGACAGACTATGCGTTGCGCCAGATTCCGAAAAAACTCTTCGGAATGGGTCGTGATCAAGAACGCCGCGCCGCTTTCTGAAAGTTTTCGAATCCTGTCGGCCAGAAAGCGGCAGCCTTCACGGTCCAGGCCGGTCAGGGGTTCATCAAGCAGAACGATGGCGGGGTCGCTCAAAAAGGCACGGCACAGAGCCAGGCGTTGTTGCATGCCACGCGAAAACTGACGAACCGGGTCGTTCTTGCGGCTTTCCAGTCCGGCGCGGGCCAGTAGCTGATCGCAACGTTCATAATCCGCGACGGTCGGCGCCCTTCTGGAAAGGCCGAGAAAAAATCGCAGATTTTCGCGTGCCGTGAGGTCGAGAAAGAGCCCTGGCTCGTGACCGACGTGGGTTACCCGGCCCAGATACAACCGCCGTCGGCTTGCCTGGCCGGTACTTCTTCCCTGAAAAAAGAGCTCCCCGCTTTCCGGTGGCAGGCGCGAAGTCAAGGCGCCCAGAAGAGAGGATTTACCGGCACCGTTGGGACCGAGAACCAGAACCACCTCCCCGGCATTGAGTTTCAGACTGACCCGGTCCAGGATCCTTCGATAACCATAATGGCGCACCAGGTCACGCACTTCGAGTAGCGCGGGGGTCGCGTTCATGATCTCCGGACAATGCGAAGGCCGCTGGCCCGAACAATCGAGATTAGAAAAAAGAAAAGACCCAATACGACAAAGAGCCCCAGGACTGTCTTACCCGGATGGTCAAAGATCGGGTTGAACTCGGCGTCCAACGGGTTCAGTACCAGAACGCTTCCGCCTTCGAAATCGTAGTGGACCGGCTCTCCCGGACGGTACACCACCCGATAGGCTTCTCCGAAGTCGGGGATGTTTTCCAGGATGACTTCTCCGCCGCTGACTTCGGGTCGCGCATCAGCCGGTCGCCAGATCACGATCGTAAATGAGTGGGGGTCGGGAGTCGTCCGCTCTCGCTCCAGCGGCATAAAGTCTTCGAAGTCCTGGGCATCGATTGTGTACTCGATGGTCAGCTCGCTGTCTCCCGGCCGCAATGTGCGATCCAGAAGGTAGCGACCGTCACCCAGATTCCGAAGCTCGACGTTTAAGGGCATGCGCGTACTTTCGTGCACCAGGCTGGCGCGCAGTTCGAGGGCTTCGTCCGGCACATAGATCGCGTAGTCGCCGGCGTCGAAGCTGCGCGGTGGGTCCGAGACGTTTGCGACCGCAAACAGTTTGCGCACAGCCAGTTGCTCGTCCGGGAGTTTTGCGACCTGCAGCGCGGCCGTGATACGCACGTCGGCGCGGCTGGCGCCACTTTCGAACACTGTCACGTGGACCACACCTTCGAGGGCGTCAGGAGTCGGCGGGATCATGGTGGCATAGCTATCGCCCTGAAAACGGGCCCGCAAAAGCAGGGGGCCGTTGCGCTGGGCGGGCACGTTGTCGAATCGAAAGGACGGCCCAACGTTGCGTTGGGTGGCCAGCACCTGCATTCCACCGTCGAGGGAAATCAGGGCCAGCTCTTCGACAGTGGCTGGAGTTCCACCCCGGGTTCCATTGCGAATGTCTCCCTGGAGCGTTGCGGTCTGGGCTGCGATCGGGCCGGCCCAGAACAAGAAAGCCACAAAGCCGGCGGCGGTTGAGAGCGAGCGCTTCATGCCCCGGCCTCTTTGGTTTTGGGCTCTCGATAGCCGCACTGATGACAGAAATCCAACTCGCGATTCCGCACCAGATTGCCGCAGGCCGGACATACCCAGCCCAGGCGATTGGACAATGTCGGCTTGCCGTCTCCGGCCGGTTTTTCGACAGCGTCGGCGTGCGATCCGAGATCGCCGGTCAGGCCGCCGGCCATTTCCGAAAACTCGCTGTCGCTCAGTTTCCCGAGTTCGTGTTCGATGTTCAGATCCCGCAGGTTTTCCAGGGCCATACGTCGGCTCTGCTCCCGCTCGCGCCGTCGATCGCGACCCTTCACGAAAAACAGCGGCCGCGCACGCTGTTCTTGAAAAAGCGGCCAGAGCACGATCAAAAGCGCCGCTCCGAGAGCGACAATCACCACACCGATCAAAACAATGTTCATTGATCGAGGCGCCTGATCTTTTCCAGAACTTCCGGCGCGATCGGAGTTTCCTTTCCGGCGGGGCCGGACGGTCGCTGGCGCGCGCGATTACGCCTCCACCACAGCCAGAAAACGACAGCCAGCACAGCCAGACCCATGCTCAGGGCCAGGGTTATGGATGTGCCCGAAACGTGCGCCTGGACCTCCGGACCGTAGCCCACTTCCAGTTCCTGCGCGATGTCGCTTCGGCCCTGGGCGATCAGGACCTGGATGACCGGCATGTCCCGGATTTCGGGCCCGAATCCGTGGATCAGACCGGAAACAATGCTGTCGGCGTCGTCGCCCATAAGGATGCGCGCTTCGATAAAACGCCGCACCGGGATGCCCCAGGGACATTCCACATGCGGGCACGAACTCAGCACAAAGTTGCAGCCGCACTGACAGACGATCGCGTTTGAAACCCTGGTAAAGGTGCGGATCTGTTCCGGATTTTCGAGTTCCGTGTAGACCGCTTGAGCGTCGATCGGCGCCGGCCCCAGTAGTTCGAGGCTGAATGGAAAAAGCAGGTACGCCCCCAGCCCGGCGGCGAAAAAGACCGGCAGATAGTGCGTGATTCCCGGTCGCTTCAAAGGTCGTCTCCCCGCGCTGGCTTTTCCCCGTACGGAATGACAAGGATCAGACCGCTGAAAAAGAACATGAGCGAGCCCAGCCAGATGAACTTGACCATGGGGTTAATCCAGACTTCCAGCGTCGCCACCAGCGATTCCGGAAAGAGCGTTTCATAACTCTCCCGATCAATCTCTGTTCCAAAGTAGTAGAATTCGTAGCGATTGTTCAGGTCCGGGTTTACCGACTGGGCCGGATCGCGAATGGCACCCAGCTGGATGTAAATGTCTTCGTACCAGGTGGAGCGGATGTCGGGTTTGCTTGTGGGCGTACGACCTGCGCGTCCGTCGGCGCTGCGTTGCACGCGACCCGTTACTGGATCGATCATGGGATGAAAATGCCGTTCGGTGCGCATGCGGCCGTCGCGCACGTATCCGGTAAAGAGCTTCAGCAAACGTTCACTGCGCGGCGGCGGGACGTTGGCCAGAGCGTGCGGGGAGCCGTTGTTTCCGAAGGTGGGCGCATAGTGCGCGCCCGACCCACTCATGACGTGGTAGTGCGCTTCCTGGGCGATGGTAAAATCAACCGGATTGCGGACATCGGCGTTGGCTTTGAATTCCGGTCGCAGGAATAATTCCCGGGCCTGAATCTCGTAATTTTCAAGATACGCCTTGTCGCCCGAATAGTAGTAGACCACCGGGTCCCCGGCAGCCGAGGCATACGGCATGCGCACATAGTGAAATTCGAACTTCTCGGTTTGCTTGAAGGCGGAGCCGGCGTAGCCAACAAACAGAAACACAATCGCCAGGTGCACCAGGTAGCCTGCGTAGCGCCGTTTGTTGCGAAGCACCAGTCGCATCCAGGCCATCACGATGTTTTCGCCAAAGCGCTTCATGCGCGAGCGCACACCCTGGATGTATTCCTGAGTGATGCCGGCGATTGTGAAAATGGCGATACCGACCGTTAATACAGCGAGGATTTCGGCCACAATGCCCGGTCCCCAGGCGCTGTCTTCGCCTCCGTAACCGGTTTCGGTAAAGAGCTGTCGATAAACCAGACCGAAAACGATGCCGCCGAGCAGGCCCAGAGCAAGCGGTATACGCAGGGTTTTTTTCCAAACGGCGAACGCGCTTTTTCTCCAGGCCAGAAGCGGCGAGGCGCCCATCAGAAACAGCGTGAACAATCCCAAAGGCACCATGACTTTGTTGTACGCGCTTTGTTTCCATTCGACCGCGTGGCACGAAAATCCCATGCTCGCGTTTGAGTCACCCACACAATCGATCGGAAGCAGCGGTGAAAAAACGCCGGCCAGCACTATGAACATTCCGAGAGTCATCAGGAAGTTGTTCAGAAGCATGCTGCCTTCTTTAGAGGTCAGCACCTCCATGCGTTGTTCGGGCTTCAGGCGTCGGCGCCGGAAGTAAACGTACCGCATGGAGAACACAAAACTGAGCGCAACGTAGGCGATCATCGGTTTGCCAATGCTCGACTCGGCGAAGCTGTGGGGTCCTTCGAGCACGCCGCTGCGTGTAATCCAGGTGCCCACCAGGCACATGTGGTAGGCGGCCGTAATCAGAATTGCGTTCCAGAATCGGAGCAGGCCGCGTCGTTCCTGGACTATCAGGGAGTGTAAGAAAGCCGTTCCCAGCAAGAAAGGCATGAGGCTGGCATTCTCCACCGGGTCCCAGGCCCAGTAGCCGCCCCAGCCCAACTCTTCGTAAGCCCATTTACTGCCGAGCAGGATGCCGGTTCCCAAAAAGAACCAGGCAAAGATCGACCAGCGCCGCATCAACGGCAGCCAGTCGTTGCGTAGATTTCCGGAAACCAACGCCGACATCGCAATCGCAAAGGGGATGGCGAAGCTGACGTAACCCACGTAGAGAATGGGCGGGTGTATGATCATCGCCCAGTGCAAAAGGAGCGGATTGATGCCGCGGCCGGCCTGCATGGGTTGCGGAAACACCAGAAAGGGCTGGGCGTCTTTGAAGAACAGAGTGAGCAATACGAAGAGCAATTGCAGAAAGCCCAGAATCAAAAACAGAACCGGCAGGCGATTGTAGAGTCTTTCGCGCGTTTGATATACGACGATGGCGCTAAAAAGAGTCAGGAGGAAGTACCAGAACAAAAGGCTGCCGCTGGACCCGGCCCAGGTGCCGGTGACCCGAAAGAAGAAAGGCAGGTCAGATGCGCTATTGAAGACCACGTAGCGATTGGAGAGGTCCCCCGCCAGCATCATGCTCATCAACAGCAGCACGGCCAGGGAGCTCAAAATCAGGTTCGCGTAAATGGCCCGTCGGGACAATTCCAGGGACAGGGCCTGGGTTTGCAGCCCGGTGTGCTCCAGCAGGAATAACTGTGTTGCCCGAAACGGTTTGATGAGGAGGCGCGCGAAGCGACCGGCCAAAGACGTCCTGGTCGGGGCGCCGCCACCGCCACGGTCAAGGGCTTCCAGCAGCACCGAACGCGCGAGTTCGCGCTGCAGGCGCAGGCTCAAGCCGAGAGCCGCCGTCAAAATCGAAAATAACACCGTCCCGCCCGAAAGCAGGAGTATGATCGCGCCGAGTTCGTTCACCTGATGTCTCCGGAAGCCGCCCGAGATCTCTCAGGGCGCGATCGGTAACTCGCCCGGATGTCCGTCGCCGGCGTAGCTGGCTTCGTACTTCGAACCGCATTTTGCTTCCACCCGCGTGGCGATCAAACGGTCCTGGCCGTCGAGCTGGCCGTCCACCCGGACGGGCACTCCATCGGCGAAGGTATCCGGGAGTTGTGTGTCTCCAATAAAATGGACCGGCACCTGACGTCCGTCCTTTTCGACCACAAAATCGGCCGCGTCGCCGTAGCGCAAAATGGAACCGGTCTGAACGAAACCCCGCATGCGAATCTCGCGCTCCCGATAGCCAGCGGGAGACTCGGCCACGCGATCGACGTCCACGATCAGCAGGCTGTCACCTGAATCCTGGCCCCCACTGAACCAGAGCGCAGTGAGGGAGGCGATGACGATGCCGGCGAGTATGAGAAACTTCGGCTGCATTCATGGCCAGGATAACGAGCGGGGCTTATTCGGGCAAACGGTTTCAGGCGATCGGCCTCAGAACCACCACAAAGCGGTCCAGGCCCCGATCAGGACCAGTCCGGCGATGCCGACGATGCGTTGGGGGCCGTTCTCAGGCTCCCGCAGGCAAAAGCAGAAGAACAGCGTGGCGCAGTACTCCGCGAAGATCACATGATAGCCAATGAGCATTCCCGGCGCCAGGGCCAGCGCCAGCGGCCACAAGGTACGTCGACCGGCCGGTTGCGAAAACCCCATGATCGCCGGCAGCAGGATCGAAGGCAGAAGTCCAATCAGACCGGCATCCACGGCCATGCCCAGAAAGAGGATCGGCGGATTGTCGATCAACATCTCCGGTTGCAGGGCCCGAAAGCGCGTCAGCTCGACCTGAAACTGATTCAGGCCATGACCGGTCCAGGGAGCTTCCGAAAGCATTTGCAGGCCGAACCCGAAGTGCCAGGCACGTTGGGGATCGATGCGGGCGAAAGCCGCAAGCCCCTCCTGGTCCAGCGCGCTGAAGAAGTGCTGCAGCTCGGTCGCCAGGCGCGCCGCCGAAGGTACGAATTCCAGCAGCAAGAATATCGTGCCCGGAACGACCAGGACGGCTGCAAGGAGAGCCGGCAGTACGCGGGCCCGAAAACGGATGCGCGTGCGCACCTGCCAGAAAAGACAAAAGAGAAATACCAGAAGCGCAAAGCCAAGCGTCAACAAGTAGGCGCGCCCCAGCCAGCGCGAAACAATCAGCAACGTAAGCACCGTCAGCAGTGCTCCGATCTTTGCAAACAGGCGGGCGCGCTCGGAACCGGTTTGCATGTGATTCTGGCAGAAGAGCAAGAGCGCCAGCCCCAGAATAGGCGTCAGTTGGCTGGCGGCGCCGCTATCGGTTACGAGGCCAGGCAGGCGCCCCACGCTTTCGGCATGATCTCCTGCTCCCAGGCTCAAGCGTTCCAGGCCGGCCGCTTCGAGAAAAAAAGCCCCGAGATGGCAGGCGCCGGCTATCGCAAACCCCGCGATCACGTCCGATTCAGGAGTCTCACGCGCGCCTTCGGGCATCTGCCTGTACATCTGATCGCTCACCAGAAAGAGCACGGGGCCGAAGAGGTTCAGACCCAGAAGCAAGGCGAGATACATGGCATAGTGCGAGCTGACCCCGGGCGCGGCCTCCAGGTCGCGCAGAGGAAACAGCGTTTCCGCGCTTTGCAGTTCGTACAGATCAATCCCGGTACGCAGCACGTTTGCGATTATCCACCCGAGCAAAAGGAGCGTGAGCACCGGCACGCGAGGCCTCGCTATCGGTCGCGATGCGAACAGGTCGCCGCGGGCTACGCGAATAGCCAGCGCTGCAGTCAGCCCCATAAACCAGGGATACAGGATGGCGTGGGTCGGGAGTGGCGTCAGGATGGAACCAAGGCGCGGAAGGACCGGGCAGATTGCCGCCAGGATGTACCGCAGATCGGGGCGCTTCAGGCAGCATAGAAAGCCGACTGCGAAAAGAGCAACGACCGTAAGCAGATAGTAACGATGGATTTGGAAGCCGACACGGGTAAAACCCACCAGCATGAGAAAGCCGGCGGCCTGCGCGATGGCGAGAGTGAGGATCGGGCTGTATCGGCGCACGGACCCGGGTTGCTTGGGGAATAATGATTGAAAAATCCACCCTTTTTGGAAAACCTGCTATATGGCCACCAAAAAGAAATCCAGGGCGTCTGCACGGAAGAAGACGAGCAAGAAAGCCGCTCGCAAGACATCTTCCAAAAAGACTGCTAAGAAAACATCAAAGAAGAAGGCCGGCAAGAAGACCGCCCGCAAGTCTGCCTCGCGCTCAGCTGCACCCGCGGACGATGACTTCGCCGTGCACAGAGCGGAACTTGCCGCTGGCGGCGCCGACTATTCCAGTTCATCCTACTCCGAGCCGTCGTATGCTGCTGGTGGCGTAGAAGAAGAGGGCACTTCCTCCCTCGCGCGTTTCGCGATCCTGGCAGTGCTCGGCGTGCTGATCATTGTGATCGTACTCTGGGCTAACAGCAGCGACAGCCCCGACGTTGAGCCCGGCATAAGCGACGAGACCACCACCTCCCAGGTGGAGGAACCGGAGAGTCAGGCGGAGCCTGTTGTCGCCGCAAACGAAGAGCCGGAAACCGCGGTGGAAACACCCGCTAACCAGACCGGCGGCGGAACCTACGTCGTGCGTGCGGGCGATAACTTCTATAAGATCGCCCGGGAGCAGATGGGCGCCGGAACACCTGCAAATGTGAGTCGTTTGCTGGAACTGAACAACCTCACGACCAACTCGCAGTTGCGCATTGGTCAGGAATTACGGATTCCGCAGTAGAGACGAAACACTGTGTGAGTTGCCGGGCAGGCCTTCGGGCCTGCCTTTTTTGTGTACCGGGTTGTCGACGAAATGCACGAGTCGCGGTGGGTCATTGCGTCATGGCCCGACGGGCCCGATCGACCAGGGACTGCAGAGTCTGCATGCCTTCCAGGAACAGAGCCGGCCCTGGCTGTAGAATGATGCTGGGGTCCATTTCGTAAATCTGATTGTTCCGGATGGCCGGGACTTGCTGCCAGTCGGGATGATTGCGAACCCAGTCATGGTCCATCGCCTTGCCGCACCAGGAACCGACAATCAGGTCCGGATTGCGCCGACCTGCTTCGGCTGGTTCAATGGTCCGGTCCCGGGCCAGGCCGGCTTCGCGCAGCTCAGCGAAGATATCTCGCCCACCGACAAGTTCGATCAATTCGGAGACCCATCGGATCGCGCTGATCAGCGGTTCGTCCCACTCCTGAAAGAAGACCGCCGGGCGTAGCTGATCTTCAGTGCTCCGGCGCGTGGCTTCCATCGCCTGCCTCCAGCGGCCAATCAGCTCCGCACCACGCTCCGCCCGCCCCACGATTCCGGCGAGCATCTGCATGCTTTCCAGGATTTCTTCCAGGCTGCGCTGGTTGGTGACAAGGACCGGCAGGCCCGCCCGAATCAGGCTGGCTGCCAGATCGGCCTGAATGTCGGAGAAACCGACCACCAGGTCCGGCTTCAAGCGGCGAATCTTCTCCACGCTCCCGGAGACAAAGGCACTGACCACCGGGTGGCGTTTGCGGGCTTCGGGAGGGCGCACGGTGTAGGCGCTGATTCCGACGATACGCTGCTCTTCCCCCAACAGGTACAGAAGCTCGGTCGTCTCTTCGGTCAGGCAAACGATGCGACGGGGGCCGAACATGGTTCCGGACTGATGGCGCCTGCTCCTTTCGTCCAGCATTCGCCGGCCTCTCAGCCCGGCGCTTGCGCTGGATTTTGTGACCCGGGAACCCGGCGGGTGAAACCATAGCGTTGGCGCGATCCGCGAGAGCAGGCTGAACCACCGCCGAGTACTCCGGAACCGGCGCGGTATGGAGACGAAGCCCCCCGGGCCCTGCTCCTGCACCAGGAGGAGCTGGTGCGCGGGATGGTAGAGGAGTTGAGGACAGAGACGATGGGTCGATTATTCCACCGCGGACGGGAGCACCGGAGCTTGGCCAAGAGAGCCGGAATGGCACTCAAAGACCTGGAAAAGCGAAATAGCTGTTGTCGGCCATCGTGGGCCTCACCCGTAAATCTACCATGAGACGATTTAGCGCACTTCGTTTGCCTCGCGATTATTCGAAAGGGAGCGTGCGTCCCGCGCGAGATCGTGTCGGAGCACACCTCAGGGATTCACGTCCCGAAAAACGGCGCCAGAAAACCCACGCCCCTCAATCGCCTCGCGCAGCCTCGCCGAAACGATCACCGCTATCTCGTACTTCTGCACACGAAAAATTTGAACGCCCGCTGGTACGGCGACAGGGTCAATTATGAGTGGCGTGATCTGACGGTACGTGCCCGCGAGATCCGGTCGGTGGTCCTCTAGTGTCCACTTCATGAACTGCGAGCGGCCCTCGTCGACGCAGTCCACAGCCTGAAGCACATTTAGCAGCATACGTTGTCCATGGCCCGCCACGTGCAGCGGAACACATTGTACATCTTGCGCTGCAATGGAGAGAATTAGGCTGCCCAATTCCTTCGTGACTACGGGCACAGCAAAACTGGTGTAACAGAAATCGAGAGGCCTTCCCGGGTTAGTGTACTCGGCCAGGACTGGCACATTCCCTCCGTACCGTTTTGTTTTTCCAAAGTCCCACTCTACGCCTTCGGGCGTTGTTACCAGGCCCAAGTGCCACCGATCGCTTGAGCTCATGTCGTCAAGTAACTCGAACCACTTCACGGCGCACCTTGCGTGACCATACGATTGAGCAACGAGCCCTGGGTGGCTACTTCCGCTCGGATCGTAGCCAGTTCGGCCCTAAAGGCCCGTGAATATGTTTCCCCACGAGACCGCGTGTGGCAAGCGTAAGCCGGCGAAGCGAACGCATTTCCCCGTGACGCAGCCGGGGTCGGGGCCGCCGTCAGGCGGAATTACGTCTTAAGCTTTTCCACAAGGCCCGAACGTTTACCGTTGATTATGCGATGGTGCAGTTAGCTGGGACCCACTCAGCGCGCTGCCATTTCACGAAAGCGGCGGGTGGTGAGCAGGTCGTCGATCACCTGCAACACGTAGTCGCGATCTTTGGTGGGTAGTTCCTGAATTTCTTTGCATTGAAAGACCCGCAGAGGCGGCGGTCCGTGCCGTCTCAAGCAGTTTCAGGATGTAAGGAGGCAACGAATTGCATTGAGTCTGAAATAAGCGAAGATGCGAGCCTAACGCAAGTGAACCTTATTGAGCCTCGTTATGAAGTCGATGGTGGCCAGCCTCTCGTGTATGGTGAAGCCATTACCGGTCTGCCGATTGCAGCGGAATAGGAAAGGAATCCGAGAAGGCAGACAGGACCATCCGGGGTTGTTCGAGGGCGGCGCGTGTCTTGAGGGAACACATGAACCACACGAGATCCTGATAGCGGGGCTGGCGATCCCACTGGTTTCAAGGAAGAACAGGCTATCAGGAAGTCGGAGATGCCCATAGTAGTGTTGATACGCGGGACAACATAACCCGCGCGAGTAGCGAAGGGGCATTGCTGCAACAGAATCTTACGAAGAAAGGAGCGAGTCTGATTGATGGGAACATCTAATACGGACAGTAGAGCCAAAGGCAACCGGCCGGCGGACGCAGTGCGAGACTTTCAGAGGAAGATATATCGAAATCACCAAACAGGAACCGAAGTTTCGGTTCTATTCGTTGTATGACAAAATCTGCCGGGAGGACTTCCTGCGCGAAGCCTATAAACGGGTACGTGCCAATCCGGGTTCACCGGGTGTTGATGGAATCTCCTTCGCCGATGTCGACGAAGGCGGGCTGGAGAGCTTTCTGCGTGAGATTCGCAAGAGTCTAATGGAAAAAAAGCTACCGACCCGACCCGGTTCTGCGGGTAATGATCCCGAAGTCCGACGGCACGGAACGACCGCTCGCCTATTCCGACAATACGGGATCGCGTGGTACAGATGTCATACAAGCTGGCAATAGAACCGATCTTCGAAGCGGATTTTGACGACGACTCTTTCGGATTTCGTCCGAAGCGGTCGGCCAAAGACGCGGTAGGACGAATCAAAGAAAACCTGAAAGCGGGCCGTCACGAGGTGTATGACGCGGACTTGAGTAAATATTTCGACTCAATTCCTCATACCAAACTTCTAAAGACGGTTGGGCAGCGTATCAGCGATCAGAAAGTGCTTCATCTTCTGAAAATGTGGCTGAAAGCCCCGATAGAGGAAGGTGGCCGGATGAGTGGCGGTAAGAAGAATAAGAGAGGAACCCCGTGGCGGTGTGATCTCCCTCTGCTTGCCAACATCTATCTGAATCTGATGGATCGCATGATTCGCAAGCGCCCGGAATTCAGGGACCTGAAAATGGTTCGTTACGCCGATGACTTTGTGCTGATGGGGCGCAAGATCAGTGCAGAAGCTCTGGACCGTCTGACGTGGCTGTTTAAGAAGATGGAGCTTTCGATCAATGAAAGCAAGACACATCTGGTAGATAGCCGGCGAAGTGGATTCGAGTTTCTGAGCTTTACGTTTCAATGCCATTGCAGTCGCCTAAAAGACCGTGAAGGACACTACTGGAACATCGCTCCTTCCGCGAAGGCTCAGAAGAGGT
The DNA here is from genome assembly GCA_024233935.1 of Spirochaetales bacterium. Lineage (GTDB taxonomy): Bacteria > Spirochaetota > Leptospiria > Leptospirales > Leptonemataceae > JACKOY01. The sequence continues at coordinate 31,839 of JACKOY010000013.1, forward strand.
TGCGTGGAGAAATCAAAGCGCGCCTGATTAAGTGTCGTCAGAGAAACGTTAAGATCGGGATAGATCAGCTCAATCCGCTGCTGCGGGGTTGGCTCAATTACTTTACCATCCCGGGTGTTTCGCACACCAACGCGCGCGTGGTAAAATAAGAATCTATCTTCGGGACCGCCTTTTTCGTCATCAAAAACGAAAGAGTCAGAGATACCGTATCGCTTACTGCCGTAAGACGTTCTCCCGATGGCTCGATGCCGGGCTAATCGATCCGGAGGCTTATGGTATCCCGGATACTGTGAAAACTTGAGATGAAAGTTGCAGGAAAGCCGTATGCGGGAAAACCGCACGTACGGTTTGATGAGGGGGGCCGGTGAAACCGGTAACGGGGGAGCCGGCCTCTACTCTACGATGGCGAAGCACACCGAGGGCGCAATCTTACGCTCGCTCCCGGGTGGTCGCGGGCGGGGGTTCAAATGTGTGCCCGAAGGCAAACATTTGGGGTTGCCAGGGCAAACTGCGAGCGCAGACGAGCAGTTTGAACTCGCGGACGCGACCCATAGGGAGCGGCCGCTTACTTTCGGGCGGTCGCCCCCTTGCGGCTCCTCGTTTCGGGATGACGTATCAAACCCAGGCGCAGGCGGAAGCGATGCGTCGTGAGCGGCTGGTGTCTCTGTTGTCTGCGTACACAGCGGCCGGCGACTCATTCTGCAAGCAGAGTTCCGAAACGCAGGCTATGGATTTGCGTACGGAAGGCGCATGACGAACTCACTGCCTCGTCCCGGCTCGCTGATAACGTCGAGTTTTCCGCCGTGTCGGCCTATGATGCGCTCTGCGATTGCGAGTCCCAGGCCGGTGCTGCGTTCGCCGGCGGTTCCCTGTTCCTGCGCACGGAAAAAGGGCCGGAAGATGCTTTTGAGATCTTCCTGGCTGATTCCACGTCCCGTGTCCCGCACCCGGAGCACCGCCTGGGATGCATCTTGCTCAAGCAGAACGTCGACGCGACCGCCTTCGTCAGTGTATTTGATGGCGTTGCCGATCAGATTCTGGATTACCTGTTCGATTTTAACGCTGTCGATGGATATCTGCGGCAGATCTGGTTCAATCCTGGACTCGATCGAAATGTTTTTGCGTTCGGCCTGGACCCGGGACAGCTCAAGACACTGTTCCGTCAGGCGGGCAAGGTCACACGCCTCCCTGCGGAGATTCACGGTGCCGGCCTCAACGGCCGCCAGGTCCAGGGTGTCGTCCACGAGCCGGAGTATGTAGCGACTGTTGGAATGAATACGTTCCAGAAAGATGCGGTGCGGTCCGGTGAGTTCTTCCGCCTCCTCAAGTAAGAACTCGCTGAAGCCCTGGATAACCCCGAGGGGGTTGCGAAGGTCATGGGCAGCGGCGCCCAAAAGCAAATTCTTTTCTTCGTTCAATTCAGCCAGCCGCCTTGTCTTGCGGCGCAGATCGAGCAGGGCCGTTACCTGCCGGCCCAGTATTTCCAGGTCTTCCTTTTGCCCGGCCGTAAACTGTCTGCGCTCATAGTCGATGACACAAAGCGTTCCGAGCGCGTGGCCCGCGCCGGTGCGGAGCGGAGTGCCGGCATAAAAGCGGATGTTGGGCGCCGCCGTTACCAGGGGATTGTCACGGAAGCGTTCGTCCTCCAGCGCGTCGGGCACGATCAACGGCTCTTGATCATGGATGGCGTGGGCGCAGAAGGCCCAGTCCCGGGGTGTCTCGGTTGCATCGAGGCCGACCCGACTTTTGAACCATTGTCGATCACGATCAACCAGCGAAATGAGAGCGGTGGGTGTGCCGCAAATCCGGGCGGCCAGGCGGGTCAGGTCATCGTACTCCTTTTCGGCAAGCGTATCGAGTATGTTGCAGGAGCGTAGCTCGGCCAGGCGCGCGTCTTCATCAGGAGGATTGGCCGGCTTGATCATGAGCCATCAGTCGCATTCGACTTCGCAGTCTGTCAAGCGCCCTTGAACCGCTGGGTTCGGCTGGATCAGGTTTCTGTTGCCCCGTCAAAACGATAGTTTGTTATGTCCAGGGTGCGGTTTCATTTCAACCGGCGTGCGGCGCTGGCAGCCCTGTTTCTGCTCGTGGTGGAGATCGGGATCGCCGTATACGTCACGGGCGGCTTTGTGCGCTGGTTTGTGGGCGACGTTCTCGCTATCGCACTTGTGTTTTTTACCCTGCGATCGTTTTCTACACTGCCGGCAGTCCGGCTGGCGGCCTTCGCGTTTGGTTTCGCCTGCCTGATTGAGCTGGGTCAGTTGCTTGCCGTTCCGGACCGTTTGGGTTTCGCCCCCGGGAGCGTACTTGCGATTGCTGCTGGATCCGTCTTTGACCCGCTGGATCTTCTGGCGTACGCGCTCGGCGCCATCGGGAGCGCCCTTCTGGACCGACCCGTTACGCGACCCGATTGAATCGGGCCGCGCGGTGTGGCTCAATTCGAACGATCAGGCTTTCTGGCCGACCAGGTCGGCTGCGACTTTCCGTTTGTCGGAGGGCGCCTGTTCGAGCGCGGCTGCTTCTTTTAAGACGCGAATGAAGCTGATGCCGTCCGGAATTTGCCCGACCGTGGCCATGGCGCCCATCAGAGCGCCGGCAATGCCGGGGGAGCTGGCGTCGGCGCCGGTCAGGTACAATCCCTCTATGGGGGTATGGGCCGAGCACCAGGGCGCGAGGTCCGAGCGAAATCGTTCGCGCACACTGGGCACACCGTAGATGGAGCCCCGGGGATGGGCCGTGAAGTACGAAACTGTCAGAGGTGTCGATAGTTCGTCAAAGGCGATCAGATCTCGAAAGCCTGGATAACGGTCGTCAACAAAGGCCCGCAGTTTTTCTGAGATGCTCTCTTTCAGGGTCTCATACTCATCGCCGCGTCTTTTCCAGGTGCTTTGCTCCCACTTGCGAAATGGTTCGTACGAAGTCAGCGCAATGATCTCTGCCGTGTGGGCCCGGGACTCCGAGCTCTTGAGCGAAGGAAAGGAGAGATAGGCGCCGCGCAATTCCGTATTCGTGTCGGTCAGGTCGCCGGAGAACGCAGTGTCGTGATCGTAGGACGCGAAGATCCAATGATTTTCTCCGTGAAAGCCGAGTTTTCGCGGGTCGTCTTTAAGCCCGACGTACAGCGTCACCGATGTCGTGACCGGGTAATCACTGTAGAACTTCTGGAGTTCGGTCCGAAAAGGGATATGGACCTGATCGGAAAGCAGACGACAGTAAGTTGCGTAGGCGCCGGCGTTGGATACGATCACCGGGGCATAGAATTCACTTTCGACGGGTTGGTCCTTGCGGGCCGTCAGGTTGCGCACGCGTACGCCGATTGCGCGATTGTCCCGGACCAGGATCTCATCTACCTCGTGAGACAGAAGCACACGACCACCAGCTTCTTCGATAATCGGTCGCACACTTTCGGCGATGGTGCCGGCCCCGCCGTCGGGGTAGAAGCCGCCGCCGAGGTAGTGGCGCACAACGCTGCAGTGAATGATAAAGGCGCTGCGAGAAGGCGGGATGCCGTAGTCGCCCCATTGGGACTCAAGCAAGGCGCGCAATTTCTCGTCCCGAAAGTTCTTTTCGAAATACTGGCCGGTGGTGATATCCGGGTTCTCAAAGCCGGTGATGGGGCAGGGTTGCCGTACCTGATCCACAAAGGGTCGGGCGGATTTCATGTTGTGTCGACCGAACCAGGCGTCCACACGCTTCACGTCTTCAAAGTAGTTTTCGATCGCGTCGCGTTCTTCGGGAAACTTTTCAATCAGAGCCGCACGATAGCGTTCTTCCGAAGAAGGCACCGGGAAGGTGAAGTCCGGATAGACAAACTTTTCGAAGACATCGGGCATTGCCTTCCAGCTAACACCGTTGCGCGTAATGATGTCGAAGAGCCGGCGCAGCATGCCGCCTTCCTGCATGTCTCCGACATAGTGGATACCGACGTCCCAGGAGAATTTCTTGCGTCGGAATTCATGCGTGAAGCCACCGAACACGTAGTGCCGCTCCAGAACCAGGACGCGTTTGCCCCGCAGACGGGCCATGAGACTGGCCGTGGCCAGAGCTCCCATACCTGAACCAATAATGATGATGTCGTACTGATTGTCTGCGGCGGGTTCTCGGTTTGTGTTTTCCATGGTGGTCCTCCTGGCCGAAAATGACTTGCCTAGTTACCAATGGTAACAAGAGTTGCGATAGGACCCGGTCCGATCAAGCAAAAAAGTGACCAGTGGTAACAATTTGACCCCGGATTTCCCATGAAGCCATACTCCGCTGAGACAAAGGCTGCAGAAACGCCATCGGCCTCGCTGCGAGAGACCCTGATTGAGGGCGGGCTGCGCCTGCTGGCAAAAGGCGCCCCCGGGGATCTGAGCCTGCGCCAGGTCGCGGCAGCGGCCGGCGTGACTCACGCGGCCGCTTACCGGCACTTCGAAGACAAGAATGAGCTTCTGGCTGCCATGGCCCAGGAGGGCTTCCGGCGCTTCTATGATTACCAGATGGAGGCCCTGGAGCGTTCCGGACCGGCCGTGGCGGCCCGCTTTCGCAGCCTCGGGTGGACCTACGTGCGATTCGCTCTGGAAAATCCCGGTTTTGCCCGCATCATGTTTGGCGGCACGGGCCTTGATCGTCGGCGTTATCCCGGCTTGATGGCGGTCCAGGCCCGTTCGGCGCGCTTGCTGCAGCAGGTGATCCAGGAAGGCCAGACCGCCGGTTTGATTGCGCCGGGCAAGCTCAAGCAGAAGACCCGGGCGGCCTGGGCGATCGTACACGGCATGACGATGCTGCTTTTGGATGGGCAGATCCCACCCGGAAGTTCCCTGGCCGCCACCGAGCGTTCAGTTACCGCCGTCATCGAGCATGTTGTTGTGGGAATGGCAGCCACAGCTTCCTGAGTCGGCTGGTTGGTGGAGCACCCGGTGCGTCCGAAATCCCGGAGTTCAGAGCCCGCGCAATGTCCTGCAGGTTCTAAATCCGGCTTCGCGTTCTGGGGCGCAACGGGTATCGAACTATTCGCTCTGTGATTGTCTGGCGCGGCGCGGATCGAACTATTCGCTCTGTGATTGTCTGGCGCGGCGCGGATCGACAATCACCCGCGAGACTTGATTTTGCGGAAGTGTTACGGTTCGTGTGCTGGTGCGAATGCGAGTGTCGCGAACCTGGTATTCAATGCGGGCGACATTGGCCTTGGATAGACTCAAAGTGCTGGCTTCCGAGCGCAGGGTAATGTGGTCGCGCGTCTGTCCGATGATGTGACCGAAATGCTCTTCTCCATTCTTCATGACCACGCGATCAAAAAGTTCGGTTTCTCCTTCTTCGGCCGCTGTGATTTCTATCGTCTCCTCTATAACGATTTCGCTCTCGGTCCATTCGACCAGTCGGCCGCGCACGACCTGCCCGTCGCGCATCACAAAGAGCGGTAGATTTCCATCGGTGGAATTTTGCCCCGAGAGAGCCGTGACCTGAGCGAGCGCGTTCTCGATCTCAAGCGCCCGTTCGCGGGGAGTGCTTATCACCAACTCGGACTCGCACTCTTCAAGGCTGACTGTGTTGCGCGTAATGCTGGTCAAATAGCCCACTACAATATTCACAGACACATCCACCCAGGTAGAAGACTCCACGTATCGGTAGGCGAGGCCCGGTTTGCGTTCGTAAGTGCTGAAGTCGGGAGCGCTGATCGAACCGGTTCCCAACAGGAAGCGCCAATCACCGTCGGTTGCCACCGTCGTGCAACTGGCGGTTGGCGGCGCAAGGAGCACACCATTATCCAGGTCTCCCTGGATCTGCCAGAGCGTACAGGAAAAGAGCGTGCTGATGAATGCGACACTCAGAAGCCGGAACATTTGCCAATTTTTCTGAGGATGCCGATATTCGGGCAAGCCTTAAATTAAGTGAAGTGCTCCGTCGCTTCATGTAAAATGCGCGTACGTGACAATCGATCGGCATCCCCGGGAACTGTGCTGATTTTCCGGGCAGGATGCACTATCGCAAAAAAGGAAAAACATCTTGCGGCCTGTCCGTCTAAACCGTGAATGCAGGTTGGCAATACCGGTCCATGGGCGGTCGAACGGGGCGCGTCCCAGCTCAAAAGAGGCCGATGATCGCACGCCCCCGGGGCCCCTTGATGAGAATCCTGAATAGAAAGGCCGGCATGACCGTAGCCCTGACACTTGTTTTTTGTTCTGCGCTCGTGCCGCTCGGCCTGGTGCAACCGTCCGGCGCCGGTGGGCCCGCAGGTTCTCTGTTGGCCCAGGATCTGGATGCGGAGTTAGAGCAGCTTCAAGAGGAACTCAACCGGCTCGAAGAAGAGCTGGAAGAACCTCAGGTCCAGGTCGGTCCCGCTGACGAGGTGGACGTCCAGGAGCCCGTGCCGACAGTCGAGGCGGACGATACAGCCACAGACCATCCGCGGCCGGATTCAAACGGAAATATCATCGGGCCGGGCTTCGTGCGTTTGAATGTGCCCTTTGTGAGACAGAACCTGGGTCCTGTGTGCGGTCCGGCTTCGCTGGAGATGGTCTTTCGCTACTGGGGTGAGAATCGATACGATCAGTATGAGATTGCACGGCGAATCGTGCTGAAATTTTCTGACGTGGATCGCTATCGAGCATTTGCGTTGCAGGTACGATCGGGTCGTTCGCTGAATTGGCGCGAGTATCCGGGCACCGGAACCAGTGCGATGCGCGAGTTTTTAGAAGGTCTGGCCCCGACTCAAAACAAACGCATTCGGCGTGTGCCGGCCGAACCGGCTGCCGCGGCGCGCGTGAGAAGCGAATTTTTTGAGAATCTGAAGAACAATCTGCGCGATGGCGTACCCGTGATCGTGCACCAGAACTGGAGTGAGCAATCCACAAGTGGTCACTATCGGGTCGTCACCGGTTATGACGAATCCAGACGTATCGTATTTTTGAACGATGCGCGGGTGGGGCCCATTGAGCAGGATTACGCGCGGTTTCTCCGGCTCTGGAATGTGGCCGAGGCCTGGCTGCCGTATAATTCGATTGCTTTTAATGTTCGGGCGACCGGCCAGCTTTCCCGGCCGATGCGCCTGAACCTGCCGTGATGCAAAATCGTTAATGTAACCATTGCGGGGGCGGAGCGTCCCATCCATAACAGGGGCGAACGAAATGAAACATCACACAGACAGATTTCTCAAGCGCATCGGGGGGCTGGCCGTCTTCCTGCTCGTGATGACTCCGACCTATGCCGTTACGCCGGTCAACCAGAGCCTGTTCGGAGGCGTTGCGATTGATGGTTACGATCCGGTAGCTTACTTTACGATGGGGCGCCCGGTGCAGGGGCGTAGCGAGTTTTCCCTGGACTGGAACGGCGCCAGCTGGCGTTTCGCGAACTCCGAACACCGCGAGATGTTTCGAGCCAATCCGGAACGATACGCTCCCCAGTATGGTGGCTACTGCGCCTTTGCTGTCGCTCACGGTCAGACGGCGGGCATCGATCCCAACGCCTGGGCCATTGTCGACGGGAAGTTGTATCTCAATTACGATGCTGACATACAGCGACAATGGGTCGCCAATCAGGCCGAGTTCATACGCCTTGCCAACCAGAAGTGGCCGGCCCTGCTTCAAGAATAGTCAGCCCTTAACGCAGAGGACCTGTCTGAGTTCTGCGACGACTTCGACGAGGTCCTGTTGTCTCTCGATCACCTGGTGGATGTCTTTGTAGGCGGCCGGGATTTCATCGACGACGCCATCGTCCTTGCGGCACTCCACGTCCTGGGTCTGGTCTGCGAGATCGCGGGCCGAATACGTGCGTCGGGCCTGGCCCCTGGACATGCGCCGACCGGCTCCATGAGACGCACTGTGCAGACTCTCCGGATTTCCAAGTCCGCGCACGATAAATGAGGGCGTTCCCATGGAGCCCGGAATAATTCCCATCTGGCCCGACCGGGCGGAGATGGCTCCCTTGCGGGTGACAAAAAGGCTCTGGCCGAAATGGGTCTCTTCGGCCACGTAGTTATGGTGACACTGGATGCTCTGGCCGAACGTGATTTCCGGGAAAAGCTCCCGCAGCACATCCTTATAGATCTCGGCCATCACGGCTCGATTCATCCAGGCATAGCGTTGCGCCCACTTCAGATCACGCCGGTAATCCTGCATCTCAGTCGTTCCTGAAAGGAACACCGCGAGATCTCGATCGGGCAGGCTTTGATTGTGGGTCAGCTTGCGGGCCCGCGCGATATGTATTTCGGCGAGCGTCTTTCCAATATTACGCGAACCGCTGTGCATCATAAACCAGACGGTTTGTTCCTGGTCCAGACAGAGTTCCAGGAAGTGATTTCCGCCCCCGAGGGTACCGAGTTGATCGCGCGCCTTTGCAAAGCGGTCCTGTACGGCTGGACAGAGACTCCGGAATTCACCCAGCAGGCGTTGCAACTGAGCCGCCGGTGTACCGCTCAGAAATGCTGCGGGCAGGGTGCGAGAAGAGGGGTGAGCTCGAAAACCGACCGGGATCTGCTGCTCCAGTCGCAGGCGCAGTTCCCGTAGATTGTCCGGTAGGTCCACAGCCCGTAGACTGGTCGGGGCCGCAATCATACCGCAGCCGATATCGACGCCCACCGCTGCCGGAGAGACAGCCTCCTTCAGAGCGATCACGGAGCCCACGGTGGCTCCTTTGCCGTAGTGGCAATCGGGCATGACCGCAACGTGCACGGCCCAGGGAAGCGAGGCCACGTTTCGCAATTGCTGGAGGGCTTCGGGCTCAATTTCTCTCAGCGGTAGCCAGAGCCTGGCCCGCACCCGATCTCCCTGAAGCTCTGCTACCGGCACCGGTTGATTTAACCTCGAGCCGCGCACAACGCAAGCTCTGTCCAAAAAAGTGCGCAACAGATTGAAGATCGGCGACCCCTCCCGTTTATGAGCACGAACTTTTTATACCGGGTTCGGCCGACGCAGCCGCGTCGACCGGCCTGCAAGTTTCTGGTCCCCTTCCATCTCACCGGGCTACTGGAGCGCCGACTCAGAAAATTCGGTGATCGCATGAGCGACTACCTGCCGTACTTGATTCGGCGGGCTCGCGGCCAAACCGGTCGGCTCCCAAGTCGCGGCCACTTCACCACCCTCTATCAGGAGGATGCCCTGGACCTCCATCCGGTCAACTTTCGGGTGAGTGGGGAGGACTGGGGGGAATTCAAGACCATCGCCCGCGGTCTGGGCGTTTCCATGTGCCTGCTCTTTGTCGCCCTTCTGGAGATGGACGGGGAGACGATGCAGCAAGCGAGCGAAGGTTCGACCAAAACGAACATATTTCTGACGGAAATCATCTCTGAGGGGGTCAAGCGGCTCCGCAGAGGCCTCCGGGTTCGCCGTCTCAGACCGGGCCCAGCAGCTTTTTAGCTGTTATCAGGATAAAAACACCCGGCCTGCCAACGCCCCCGGGAGAAGGTGCGCGAAAGCAGCACTAGAGGGATTGCAGGACTTCGGCCAGTCCGGCGTAGAGAAACTGGCGTCTGGTTTCTTCAACGGCGAAATAGTGGTCGTTTCCGAACCACGAAACGTTGATCGCCCCTTCCATGTACGAATCGGCGAGTACGGTGAGGCCGTCGTTCGGGCCGTAGCCCTGCAACAGGCTGTAGCCATGGCGGGCCCGGGCCGTGATGTGGGCTTCCAGGGGAGTCGCCATCAGGTTGATGACCCGGATGTGGTCCGGTATTTCCAGATCCTGGTAGAGAGGCTCGCCGGGCATAGAGCGAATCGAGAGGATGCCATCGTAGTTGAAGTTCTCCTTCCAGAAATAGAACTTCGCGCGCCATCGCGTCCACCAGTAGTCATCCATCTCATTTATTAGATAAGAGCCACGGTTCAAGCCGCCGATATTCAACCAGGCGCGCACGTTGTCGAAGGCGCCTGTGTCGCCGCAAATCTGCAGCGCCCTTTTGATATCGGATCCGCCCTTGCTCAAACTTGCCAGGACGATGTTGCGCTCGTTGCTTGCCGAAAGCCACTGGCAAAGATCGGCCGCGTTTTCGTCCACAGTGCCGTCTGGCTCAACAAGCATCAAGGCGGCCCGGGCTCCCAATTGCTGCGCAGCAGTCCTTATTTCCTGACCATCGCCGCCGACTGCGGCGTTCAATGTGTAAAACATTCCGGGCACCATCAGCAATAGGGCGTTCTTGCTTGAGTAATCGGGGAGGTGCGAGGGATCAAGGTTGGCCGATATTTGCCGGATGCGATCAATGTAGCGAGCGTTGCGCGGTTCGCTGTTTACACGATGGAAGAAAACCGCTGTTGCGTAGTCGTTGCCGCGGCTTCGGGCCAGATCGCGGTACGCATCGAAGCCGACTTCCGTACTGGAATCGGTCAGCGGATCGGATTGCGCGGCCTCGAGAATCGACAACTCAAAGTCACACAAGTTTTCGAAATGGTAGGCGGTGACTGTGCAGTTGCTTCGGTCCTGAAACTCCACCGGATCATCAACGGTCAGGGAGCGACACGTAAATGACGAAAAGAGAAGAGTCGATAGCGTCAGGGCTTTGCAAGCCCGCGAAATACCTATATTGCGCACAGGTGTAGCCGCCTGGAGCGTGGGCGCAGGAGCAAGTATTTTTCGAAGCGGCTTCCCCAATACCAGCTCCGAAAAAGTGATATACTCCGGACCTGCTTCGTTCGTCCAAGGGATTGTGCGATCCTGCCTTCCCGTCAGCCTCGGCCTCTTGTTCTGTGCGGTTGCCTGCGCGAGCGGGACGGTCGTTGAGAGCGGCTCCGATTGCACGGAGTTTCGGGAATCGTTCGATTCCGCGCGTCAGTTGACGCGCGCCCGGGAGAACGCGCGGGTCACGGCCGGTGCCACCGCTTCTGTGGCCGCAGCGGGTGCCACGGCGCTGACCGAGACCGTGCTCTATCTGGGAGGCGGCGTGGCGCTTGGTGTGGTCATCTGCAGTCCGGTTATCCTGATCGAAGTGGCCGCCGACGGGTCCGGACATGCCAGCGGCGAGTGCGTGACTGAGGTCGGCTCGGCCGCCACGCGGGTTATCGCCCGGGAGGGAGACTACGAATACACCCGGGCCGTTTGGGAGGGCATGGAACCGTACCGCATTCGTTCGATGGATGACCTTTCTGAATTGGTTCGGCGGAATGCCGGGTGTCTGGCCGCCCGGGGGCAGGCCGATGACTTTGCTCTGGCGCGCCGCCAGCTGGCAGAGATTCGTGGCGATCAGGGAATCTGGCCTTACCTTTCCGAGGCCGAAAGGGCACGAGTGAGTGAACTCGAAGCCCGCCTGGCCCCATCCCCGGTCCTGCCTGACTCTATCGAGTGAGCAGCCGTCCAGATCAATAGTTCTTGTCATCGCGCGGTCGTGGATTCAGACCGCGATGTGTTTTCTTCAGTCGCGCCCAGAGACCCGGAAACGTCGCCAGTGGGACCGGCCGGCAGCGGGCGCCGGTTGGATCGCGCACTATTCCTGCTCATCTTTGTCGTTGTCTTCATGAGTCATTTCGTAAGTCCGGCTGCCCAGACGAGCGATGCGGTCTGGAATATGGCCGTTGCCTACAGCCTGGTCACGCAAGGAAACGCGAACCTCGACGAATTTGAACCGATGCTGGCATCGATCAACTATGCTGCGACCGAGCAGGTCGATGGGCACTACTACAATTTGTTTCCGATCGGTCCGTCGCTTATGGCCGTGCCTTTCATGTACGTGCTCCTCAAGTCCGGAGCCGGCCTTACTTTCTTCAACGAACACGGTCTTGATAATCGCGGCCCCCAGCAGAACTTCGATATTCTGGTCGCTTCCATTCTGGTCGCGCTCGCGAGCGCCATTCTGTTCTTGACCGTGCGCACGGCCGCAGTCCCGCCCGGCGCGGCGATGCTGCTTGTTTTTATATTCGCCTTTTGCACGCCGGTCTGGTCCACGGCCAGTAGATCGCTTTGGACTCATGGCCCTTCCGTTCTAATGCTCTGCCTGACGGCCTTTCTTTTGCTGCGCGGCCGGGCGCATCCTTCTTCCCTGGGATTTACCGGGCTGCCCCTGGCCATTGCGTTTATCTGCCGGCCTACAAACGCCATCCCGATTGCGTTGCTGGGGGGCTGGCTGCTTGTCCGACATCGAAGGCAGTTCTTCTATTTCGTGGCCTGGGCTATGCCTGTCGCTTTGCCGTGGATCGCTTACAATCTTTCGGTGTATGGGACGGCTTTGCCCGGCTATCATGATCCGTCGCGTGCATCCGGCTGGAACTCCTTCCTCGTCGCCTTGCCGGCCAACATGATCAGTCCCGGGCGCGGGTTGCTCGTATTCTGTCCGATTTTCCTGTTTTCTATCTATGGCGTGGTGCTACGCTGGAAGGAGAATCGGCTTCGAGATGAGTTTGGCATTTTTTCCGGTGTGATCTTTTTGCACTGGATCGTTCACTCACGTTTTGCCCACTGGTGGATGGGCCACTCCTACGGCCCGCGGGCTTTCACCGATTGTGTTCCGTTCCTGACGTTGTTGCTGGTTCCGGTAATTCCCAAACTGCAGTCCGACCGGACCCACGCCGCGGGCCGTTTCCTGCTCCGGGGTGTGTTTTGCGCGGCAGTTCTTTTCAGTTTTTTCGTTCACTTCCGCGGCGCCACGACGAACGCGGTCCACGACTGGAATATTGAACCGGTGAACATCGACACGGCGCCCGAGCGTGTTTGGGACTGGAGCGACCCCCCATTCCTGCGAGGACTCTGACGCCCCGGACCCCGTCGGAGGATCGATACGATAAATGCTTGCCGCCGTTGCCTTTCGTTTCAGGCTCTCACCATGCGAACCGCAAACCCGGCTCTGAACGATAACACATTCCGCAAGCTCGATAGCGCCACCGGCGAAGTCATGACGCTCCAGGGCACGGTGAATCGTTCTTTTATTCTTCTGCTGCTCTTGCTGGCGCCGGCCTGCTACGTCTGGAACGGATTCTTCGAAGATACCTTGCCGGTGCCGGTTAGCCTGATTATGACCGGCGGGGCTATTCTCGGACTGGTGGTCGCTATCGTTACGATCTTCAAGAAAACCTGGGCGCCGGTCACTGCTCCGATCTACGCTATCGTGGAAGGCGCCCTGCTGGGTGGGCTTTCCGCCTATTTCGAATCGATGTTTCCGAATATCGTGATTCAGGCCGTGGCCCTGACCTTTGGTACCATGGGCGCGCTTTTGCTGGCCTATACCTCGCGTTTGATCAAAGTCACCCAGAACTTTCGGCTCGGCATCGTAGCCGCCACCGGCGGCATCATGTTGGTGTACCTGGTCAGCTTCATCGGCGGCTTCTTTGGTTTTCAGATTCCCTACATCCACGGAAGCGGCTGGATTGGCATCGGCTTTAGCCTGTTCGTCGTTGTGATCGCGGCCCTCAATCTTGTTCTGGATTTCGATTTCATTGAACGCGGAGCAGAACAGGGCGCCCCGAAATACATGGAATGGTACGCCGCTTTTGGTTTGCTGGTGACGTTGATCTGGCTCTACATCGAGATCCTGAGACTGCTGGCGAAGATCCGCAGTCGTTAAATCAACGCTGCCGGCGGCCGTGCGCCGACAAAGTGGCTTTCGTGGATTCCAGTTTACAGGTCCAGAGATCCCGCATGGCGGTTTGCGTGCCGTGTACTTCGTCCGCCGTTCGCGACTCTTTGATTAGCTGCCGCGTAGCTCGCCCGGCAGCGCGCCTCGGTGCGATCGGGTGCTTCTCCCAATTGCCTCACCAATTCTCTGTGAAGCGCGGCAGCCAGCGGCGCGTAGCGCCCGTCCCGGGCCCGGTTCAGCATCTCGTTCGGATCTTCGCGTAAATTGTACAGTTCTTGTTCCGGGCCGCGCCGCCTATCCGGAGCCGTATGATAAACGTATTTGAGATCACCACGTCGGATCATCGCGAATCCCGATGCGACATTGTGACCGTAGTACTCGGAAATTGCTGTATCCTTCCAGTTGCTGGCGGCAGAGTCAAGCAGTGGAACCAGGGAACTTCCATCCCAATCATCGGGCGCGCGGCCGCCTGCAAGGTCTATTAGAGTGCTGCTCAGATCCACCAGCGAGCACGGCCCGCCCCGCCGGGAACCATCACGCCATCGATTCGTTCCACTAACGATCAAGGGAACGCGAGCGGAGCTGTCGAACATCGTGTTTTTCCACCAGAGGCCGTGCTGACCCAGGTTCTCACCATGATCACTCGTGTAGATTACGATGGTGTTGCTTGCGACTGCGCTTCTCTCGAGGGCCTGCAGCACACAGCCGACCTGTTCGTCAAACCATTCGACAAGTCCGTAGTACAGTTCGCGTCCCTTTTGAGCGACGTCCTCCGGTACGGCCTCCATGCGAAATGCGTTTCGCAGATGTCGGTAATTCAGAGGCAACCCGGCCAGGTACCCGGCGGTCAGGGGCGGAGGCGGAAGTTTCCCGCGATAGTGTTTGCGATAGCGCTGCGGAACAATCAAAGGAAAATGTGGGGCCAGGTATCCGAGCGTCAGCAGAAAGGGTCTCGTATCCGCAGGCCGCGAATCCAGGAAGCGTACGGCCCGCTCGGTCACACCGCGATCGTGCCGCATCACCATTGAATCGGAATCGGTGAAGAACTGGCGAAAACGCGGAGAAAGCGAGTGGCCACTCTGCAAATCGTCAGCTGCGCGGCGATGGCCGGTCCCATCCTTGTGTGTGCCTTCCGCTTCGCCGACCGGCAAAAATCCGTAACTCCGACCGGCCGCAAAATGCATCTTACCGCAAAGAAAAGGGTCGTAGCCAAGGGCCGCCATTTGTCCCGCGATCGATGGCGTGGCGTCCGAAGGCAGTTCGCAGTTGTTCGACCATACCGAGTTACGGCTTGCGTAACGACCGGAAACAAAAGCCGCCCGTGCTGGACCGCAGAGCGGCGAGTTGGTGTAGCAGGCGTCGAACGTGATTCCGTTTCGGCTCAGCGAATCCAGGTGTGGCGTTCGCACGATAGCGTTGCCGCCGCATCCCAGTACGGACGCGTTGTGCTCATCTGACATGATAAGCACAATGTTCGGACGTGAAACCGAACCAAAGCGGCCAACGTACGGAGCCAGAGCCAGGCTTGCGGCGCCGCGCAACCCCGTTTCCAAAAATCGGTGCCTGCTCAGTCGCTTCACTTTATGGCCTGCTGGTGGATGAGTGCACCGGCCCCGGCCGCGCATAGCCTTTTTCAGTGGTCGCGAACTGCGCCGGCCAATTCTTACTGTGCATCCAGAGATGGATAGAATGCCCGCAGCATGGCCCGGGCCACGTAATCGTGGCCCGCTTCGCTCAGGTGGCCGCTGCCTTCGCTCAGATACAGCGCCTTGATTTCATCCGGCGACAGGGAGTGCATGTGGTTTGTATCTCCAAGTTCCAAAAGCGGTATCGCCCGGCGCTCGCTGACTTCGCGTACCAGTCGTTCCGGCTGCCTCAAATCGTAGCCATTGTGTCGTAGAGCACCGTAGCCTGAACCGCCAGAATCATAAAACGCAGGCGGGTGATACGGGATGCTGACCATGCGGAAACGCTGTCCGGAATTTTCAACCCGCTCCTGCATGTGCTCAACCAGCGTCTGATAAATTCGGGCGGATCGGCGCGCATCCTCATCCAGGTCCACGTTAAAGACCCCTCCGCCGGCGCCCGCATCGAAGCTATCGGACAGCTGCCCATCGCCCCCTGCTTCCTGGTTGTTTTCATGACGGTACCGTTTGAGGGCCAGGCGGGCGAACTGATATGTATTGGAAACGATACCAAAAGTGAGCCAACGGCTTTTCAGCATGGGCACAACGTGAAACACCAATGGCCTGTGATTGCTCCAGAGCACCCGGCGTAGCCGATCGCGCGCCCGCTCCGATCCAGGCACCGGCTCGAACCGCCCCTGATTATTCCAGTCGTAATAGATGTAGCGTTCCGGCGTCAGCGGCCGTTGGTACGAGGGGAGGGTGTTTCGAAAATCGTTACCCATAAAGGAAACCAGGATCACCTCATCGGAAGCGAAGGCGTCCATGCCGTAATCGATCATCTCAATATACTGCGCCGGTCCATAACCCGCGCGTCCGAGGGCGACCACGTCTACGAGCGGTTTGCCAAAAACCCTTTGCAGGTCCTGCACAGGAGCAGCGTCCAGCATGTCCTGAAGGCGCGCCCCCAGGTTCCGATCCCGCTCGACGTGCATGGCTTCCACAAAGCTATCGCCAACGATCAAAATACGATGGGCATCGGAGCGTTGTCGGAACTCCGGAGCGTACCAGCCGAAACGATTCATGCGACCATTTGAAAAACCCTCTTTCGTACAGTAGACCCGGCCGTAAGGGATATTTGCTTTCACCGTCAGGAACGGTAGCAACGAAAGCCCGGCCAGGATTTGCAGCGGAATCTCGACCGTCAGGAGAACGTAAAAAACATACAAAAAACGCGCCTTGTTCTTCTCGTTCCTGGAAAGGAATACATAAAGAGTGAGGCCAGAGAAAAGCAGGTTGGCCCAGACCGCGACCGACCGCACCAATCGCCCCGGCACACTGCCTTCCGGCGCGCCCGGGCCCGAAAGCTCGTACACATTCTGTGCCAGGAGCGCCAATCCGCCAAACCAGATGGCGCCCACCAGCAGGTTGTAGAGTCGGGCGCGCCCCCTTGCTTGCATATTGCCGTCTTTCATCGCTTCGCGGGACAGGCCTGATTTGCCAGAGCGCCGTCAATTCATTCGGACCCCTTTTCCGACTTGCCGAAGCAGGCATGGCTCTTTGCCGGTCCGACGCAATTGCTCTTCTGAGTTGCGGTCGGCCCCCGTTCCAACCGGTTCCGCTATTTCGTTTCGAGAGCAGGGGGACCGGCGGTTGCGCTTTCCCGGCGATTATGGGCTTGACCGGCCACGCTATCGTTCGCAAGAGGAATTCTATCAATCGTTAGATTAAGGCAGGCTCACCATCGAATCCCTGATACGCTATTTCATCAATGAAAAGGTGCTCGTCTGGATGGTCATCGCGGCCCTGGTCCTGGGCAGTGCCCTGAGCCTGCTGTCCCTTCTGCGCGAAAACTTTCCGCGCATTGACTTTCAGCAGGCCAAAATCACGACGATCTTCCCGGGGGCCTCGGCCGTGGACGTGGAGCAACGGGTCACGATTCCGATCGAGGAGGAACTGCGCGAGATTGAAGGTTTGAAAAGAGTGCGTTCCGTTTCGCGCCAGTCGGTTTCGGAAATCAACGTGCAGGTCGACCTTAACGAATCGGACCCCGACGAGGTCCTTCAAGAAGTGCGTCGCGCCCTGGATCGCGTGACGGATCTGCCGATTGAGGTCACCGAGCGACCCCTTTTCGAGGAACTCAAGTCCGGATCGTTCCCTGTGATGGAGGTAAGCCTGTATGGCGCCGGCAGCGAGATTGAGCTGAGCGAGCAGGCCCGCTTCTTCGAAAATCAGCTCGAGAAACTACCCGGCGTGGCGCGGGTTGATGTGTTTGGCGAACGCGATCGGGAGTGGCACATCCTGGTGCGCCCGGAGCAGCTCTCGCGTTATCGCATCAGCCTCATGGACGTAAATGCCGCCTTGAGCGGGCGCAATGTAAACGTTCCAGGCGGCGTGCTCGAAGCCCAATCTGCATTGAATATTCGCACGTCCGGACAGTTTACCGAGATAGATGAACTCGGCGCCCTGCCGGTACAGTCGAACGAGACCGGCTCCATGATTCGATTGCGGGAGATCGCGCGCTTTCAGGATACCTACGAACGGCCGCAGTTCATGGCGCGCACAAACGGTGAAAACGCGATCAACTTGTTAATTCTGAAAAAGGAACGCGCTGACGTGCTGGAGCTGGTTGACACCGTGCGCGAGCGGCTGACCGAACTGGACGAACAGAGTGACGTTCAAGTTTCCATCGTCGAAGACCTTTCCCGGCAAACCCGCCGGCAGCTAAACGTCGTCACGAACAACGCGGCAATTGGTCTTGTTCTGGTCGTGGCCATCTTACTTTTCTTTTTGAGCACCCGCATGGCGATCATCACATCTCTATCGCTGCCGCTGGTGCTCGGAGCGACCCTGATCATATTCCCGATCAAGGACATCAGCTTCAATATGGTTTCGATGATGGGCATGATCATTGCCCTGGGCATGCTTGTCGATAACAGCATCGTGATCGCGGAAAACGTGTATCGATACCGCGAAGACGGTCTTTCTCCGGTGGACGCGGCCGTAAAGGGGTCTGCGGAGCTGGTTGTTCCAATTCTCGGAAGTTTCCTGACGACAGCCGCGGCCTTTCTGCCCATGATGTTCATGTCCGGATTGATGGGCAAGTTCGTCTGGCAAATTCCGTTTGTCGTGATTACCGTGCTCACCGCGAGTCTCTTTGAGTCCTTTTTTCTTTTACCTGCCCGCATCGCGCACTATGGCGGCCGGTTGAAAAGACCGGCCGAACAAAGCCAGCTGCGACGCAGCATCAGTGGCGCCCTGGATCGGCTGACATTGCGTTTCGGAGCGCTGGTGGAAAGAGTTGTTCAACGGCCTTTTCTGACTCTGGCCATTCTTTCCGTTATCCTTTTCGTAGCCCTGGCACGGTTCGCGACCATGAGTTTTGTCCTCTTTCCGAAAGAAGAAGTGGAGGAGTTTTTAATCAAGCTCGAGTTCGCACCGGCCCTTCGCGTTACGCAAACCATGAACCGGGCGGCGGTGGTCGAACAGATGATTCGAGATTTGCCGTCCGACGAACTTGTCAGCTACAGCATGAAAGGCGGAATTCAGCAACGCGACGCAAACGATCCGCTGCAACGGGTGGGAGAGCACCTGGCCATGGTCCGTGTGTTTTTGACTCCCGAAGTGGAGCGCTCGCGTACGGCCGAGGCCATTATCGCCGACCTGGAGCCGCGCATCCGGGAAAGTCTTCCGGACCTGACTCATCTGGAGATTGAAGAGTTGGTTCCCTCGCCGCCCATTGGCGCCGCGATCACCGTGGCCGTGGAGGGTCCTGAATACGACGTGCTCCGGCAGATATCGCAGGAAATTCAGGACCTGCTGCACGAAACCGCAGGGATCAAGAATATCAGCGACGACTATAAATTTGGTCGCGAGGAATTGATCGTACGACTGCAGCAGGAGCGGGCCGCCCTCGTCGGAGTGCGCACGGATCAGGTGTCGGCCCTTGTCCGGACCGCCTTCGAGGGCAGCGAGGTCTCGACCATGCGTCGTGGTTTGCAGGAGATTACGTTGCGCGTGCTTTACGACGATGCCTATCGCGCCCGGGCGGACTCGATCGGGAATATCGCGGTTCCAAACCGGGTGGGTCTGCAAACGCCGCTTCGCGAAATCTCTACGACGGAGCGGGTGGTGGCGCCTGAATCACTTTCGCACTACAACTACGAGCGGGCCGTCGTTGTCACCGCCGATGTCGAAGAAGATGTAATCACATCGAACGACGCCAACGCGTTGATTTTTGAGAAATTCGGAGACATTGGTATTAGATATCCCGGTTACAACATCGCCTTGCGCGGCGAGCAGGAAGACACCAACGAGTCGATGGCTTCGCTCGGGCGGGCCGGCATATTGGCGATGTTTGCCATCTTCGCAATTCTGGCGGTCATTTTCAGCGATGTGCGCAAGCCGCTCTTGATTCTGGCGACCATTCCTTTGGGACTTGTCGGCATCGCCTTTGGTTTTACCATCTCCAACAAAGCCATGAGTTTTCTGGCGATGATCGGCACGATCGGCCTGGCGGGCGTCCAGGTGAACGCATCAATCATGATTGTCACCTTTATACAGCAACACCAGGCCGACGGTGGCTCGCCGTACACGGCCCTGGTGAATGCCGCCGTGATGCGCTTCCGACCGATCCTGCTCACAACTCTCACGACCATGGGTGGACTCTTTCCCACTGCCTACAGTCTCGGCGGCTCGGATCCGATGCTGATTCCGATTACCCTGGCGCTCGCCTGGGGCCTGGCTTTCGGTACGCTTGGTTCTTTGATCTTTACTCCGGCTTCTTTTGCCGCCTACTATCGACTGCGAGAAATGTATACGCAATGGCGCGGCGCCCGGAGGCGCGCATGACTGCTACCGAGAAAGAAACCGCCACCCGCGTACTCGACGTGGCCCGAACTCTTTTTGCCAGGCACGGCTATGAAGGTGTTTCGGTGCGTGATATTTGCCGCGAAGCCGGGACCAACGCAAACGCCGTGCACTATTACTTCCAAAGCAAAGAGGCTTTGTACGAAACGATTCTACATGAATTCGGCCAGGATCTCCTGCGATCCGCGCAGCGCATCCTTACCGACACGCCGGCAAGCAGGGAAGAATTACGAACCAGGCTCCAGATCTTCCTGGAAGAGCTGATCGTCACCTTGCTCGAAAAAAGAGATCTGGTCTTGATTTTACACACGGAGTTCATGCACGGCGGCAATCACTGCGATTCCAATGCCGTGCAGTCTTTCGCGCGCTTCCCGCGCTTCATTGTGGAGTATCTGGACGCCACCGGCGAGGCCGGTCTGCTCAGGCCCGATGTGGATCCGGAAATTCTAACCCAGCTCCTAATTCGACCCAGCGTCACCGCGGTGCTCTCCGGTGGGAACAGCTGTGGTGGTCGTTCCCTTTGGGAGCCGGAATTCCGTGCCCGCTGGATTGCAGGCACTCTTTCGATTCTTCTGTCCGGTGCTCTCAGGGACGAGTGATTCCCGATCGATGACGTGGCTCCAGGTGCGTCACAGTTCTTCGCCGGCCTGGTCAGGGCTTCGACCGGGCAGCGCTCTACCCGATCGAAGCTTTGAGATCCAGGCGGTTCAACCGCTGACGGCCTCCGTAACTCTGTCGGGCGCACGCACTTGAAAGCGCGCCAGGGCCGAGAAGGCCAGAGCGATCACAAACAGAACCGGACCGATCCAGGCGTCTTCGACGGCCATGAGGCCGGGTATCACCAGAAAGAGCGCCAATCCCAAATCCGTGCAACCGACCAGCACCATGTTGAGCCAGAAACCGATGCTTGAGTTGTTCCAGTTCATGGCTGCGGCAATCACGATCGTGAATACACCCAGCCAGATCAGATTGAAGGAGTGAAAGGCGAACACCCGGGCTGCCGCAGTGGAAGCCGTGCCGACCGAGGACGCTGATTCGAGTTGCAATCCGGGAATGCCTGTTTGCGCCTGGAGAAACGGATCCGCCCCCTGTAGCGCGGCTGCAAGCATGAGTCCCCCACCCGCCACGTGGGCCACACCCCAGAGAATATAGACAACGGCGGCGATTCTTGCAAAGAGTCGTTTCATCTCAGGCCTCCGCCTTTGCATTTTCGGAGCGCGCCCTGATCTGTTGTTCGACAATTGACAGCGCCGCGTCTTCGAACTCCAGCTGTGGCATCAGCCTGACTTCGACCGTGCCCCCGCGTTTGAGAAAGGGACATCGGACAGCGATGCTTTCGGCAGCAGCATAGTCGTTGGCGCGAATCAAAAAGAAGCCTGTCACCGCCTCGTGGATCTCACTGTACGGCCCATCCTTGATGACCGGACCTGGCGTGATTGTTCGACCTTCGCCATCTTTCAGGTTACCGCTGGCGATGAGTTGCTGCTTTCGGATCATGGTCGCGTTCCAATCGTCAAATTCCGCGATAATTCTTTGAAAATCTTCGGGCGAGTACTCACTGAAGTCGATATCACCCTGCCTTAATACCAGCATGTAGTAGTTCACGCTGCCTCCTTCCCGCCCATTCCGGGTCGGGATTTTTCGTATCTGCCCTAAGACGCTGGCCTGTCCGAATTGGGGACAGGCTCGGGCGCCGGCCCCGATTTTTTTTGGGCGTGGGCTTGCTCGGCTTTTGTGGGGGCAAAGCCGGCGGCCAGAGACCATTCTCGTTGTCCGGCCCCAGGGCGCCCCGCAGCCAGCAGTAGGTCGCCGCGCGCGGCGTGGTACAGGTAGCGATCGCGCGCGGGGCTCCCGTCCGGGGGTTCCAGTCGTGCCATTTGTTCCAGAGCCTCGTCCGGTCCACGGGCGCGGCCGAGAGCCACAATCCGATTCAGTTGAACGGCCCGGTCAGGCTTGAGTTTCAGCAAATCATCGTACAGCCGCAGGATCAGGGTCCAGTCCGTGCGCGAGAAGTCCGGCGATGTCGCATGCTCGGCGGCAATGCGCGCCTCGAGATGGTAGGCGCTGATCCGCGGGGCCCGCTGCGAATGCGCCAGAGCGGTCAACCCGGCGTGGATCAAATCCCGATTCCATAGCGTTCGGTCCTGATCCTCGATCCTGATGGGAGTCCCGAGTGCATCGCACCTGGCATCGAACCGCGCGAGTTGAAACAGCATAAGTGCCACAAGCGCATGCAGGTCTGCTTTTTCCGATTCCGGCACAATCGAGGCGGCCAGTAAGATGTCGGCCAGGCGGATCGCTTCTTCGGCCACCTCCCGTCGCATCGGAGAGGGGCCGCTGCTGGCCGCGTAACCCTCGGTAAACATTGCGTACAGGCACTGCATGACAATCCAGAACCGTTCCGAAACACGGCCGGGCGCCAGAACTTTCAGGCTCCGGCGCTCTGTTGCAATGCGCTTTCGTGAACGGGTGAGGGTCTTCTTTACCGCCTCGGGTCGCATTCCCAGGACACGCGCTATCTCCAAAACGGAAAATCCGCACGCAGCTCTCAGTGTTACACAGACCTGCCCGATCGGGCTGATAGCCGGATTGCAACAAAGCAGGATCATCGTGGCCAGATCGTCGAGTCCCGTGCTCAACTCGTCCGGTAGATCAGACGGATCGCAGTCAGCCCCGGCCAGGTGCATGTCTGCCGCACCTGCAGACTCGCGGCGTCGGTCTCGCTTTCGTTTGCGCAGAGCATCAATCGTTCGGTTGCGTGCCACCGTGTACAGCCAGCCGCCGGGATTCTCGGGCATGCCGGCGTACGGCCAGTGTTCAAGCGCCGTCTGAAAAGCGCCCTGGATCGCCTCTTCCACAAGCTCCATGTTTTCGAAGCCGACGCTCCGGAGAATCGCAGCCAGAATTTCGGCGTGCTTGTGGCGGAACAAATGTTCGACCGATTGCTGCGGGTTCTGTCTATTTTGTTCGTGCTTCACGCCAATGCCTGGTTTTCAAGGTCCGCTCGCCTCGACAGATGTTCAAAGGGACGAAACCTTCAACCGGTCTTCCGCTCCAGATCTTCGTAAAGCCTGTGAAAGGCCGGTCCCGGTACGCCCGGCCGTCGTGGGTCTTCCAGTTCCGGCCGCAAAGACCGAAGCAAAAACATCTCCATCTCTCCCATGTTCTTCGCATGGACCGGGCCGCGGGATTCGCACAAAAAGAAATCGCTGACCATACCGGCAGTCGTTGCGGATAGGTTTACCTGACCGGTGACTCCGGCGGACTCCATACGGGACGCCGTATTCACCGTCTCCCCCCAAACGTCGTAAGCAAACTTCTTCTCGCCAATGACACCGGCGACCAGGGGGCCACTGTGTATTCCAA
Organism: Spirochaetales bacterium; assembly: GCA_024233935.1. GTDB lineage: Bacteria > Spirochaetota > Leptospiria > Leptospirales > Leptonemataceae > JACKOY01. Next base: position 55,170 of record JACKOY010000013.1, read on the forward strand.
CGCGTAATTCCCAGTATGCGAATCCCTGGGATTCTTTAATGGCCTTCATCTGGTTCATGAACGCCTGAATTTCCATCGCGGCCAGCACTGCGTCCACGGCGTGGGTTCGATTTGCAGTGGGAATGCCGCCGGCAAACATGTAGGCATCGCCGATTGTTTTCAGCTTTTCGAGTTTGTAGCGATCCATCAAGCCATCAAAAAAAGAAAAGCAACGGTCCAGTTCGCCGACCAATTCGCGCGGCGAAAGGCTCTGTGCAATGCCGGTGAAGCCCTGAAAGTCCGTAAAGGCAACCGTAGCCGATTCGAAGTAGACCGGTTCATTAGTTCCGGCATTTTTCAGCTCGTGTGCGACCGCTGCCGGCAAAATATTGAGCAGCAGTCGGTCGGACCTGGCCTGCTCTTCGCGTACCCTGCGACGATCTCGTCGGCTCTCGCGTAACAGTCGTCGAACTGTTTCGCCTTGAGTGCTGTAAAACGAGGAGGCCAACAACATCCAAACCCCACAGGTGGTCACACCGATCATGGCGGCGGCATGCAGCGGCCAGGCGTCCGTTAGTCGCTCCGGAAAGAGCAGCGCTCGACCGGCCCAGAACGCAACAAAGAAGGACAGGAACCCCAGGCTCATGGCCCGCAGGTTTAAGAATCCGAGCCAGCTCAGGGCGGCTGGAAAATAGATCAAAGCAAGCGCGACCCAATAGGGGCCGCTACCGCCGCTTGCGACACCAAACAAAGCGCAGTGCAGGCTGGCCAGAAGCATGCTGCGTCGCGACCATTTTCGGAGATTCCAGTTTCCACTGATCAGGTGGTAGTTGCTCAGGAAAGAGAGCAGACCCATTGCCAAAAAAGCGGCCACCAGCAAGCCCATGGGAAAATCGCTCGTTCCTTCGGGATCACTGGCTTTCAAACCCATTACGGTCAAAAACATGACGCTCGGCCCGGAAAACCAGAGTAGCGTCAGGCGATGTGCAAGCGTGCGTTTGAGTTTGAGCCACATCGCAACTAAGCATGCACTCCATCGGGCATCTGTCATGTCTTTCTCCAGGCGCCGCTCGTGGTGAAGTAAATTGACATGCGTTGCCGGCGGCGGGTTTCTTACCCATGAGCGGAGCAGATGGCCTGCGTATCGCGGAGATACTGGCTGCGCTGTCTTTAGCGGAAGACATGGCCAACGGCAATCCGCCGGAAACGGCGCTCCGGGCTTCGCTTATTGCGGCCCGGCTGCTTGGCAGTTGCGGCGAGCCAATCGAAGGAGTTCATGAAGCCGCTCTGGTTACCCTCCTGCGCTTTCTTGGTTGTACGGCTTACGCGCCCGAAGAGGCCGCCGTGCTTGACGACGATCTGAAATTCAAACGCGCTTTCGGCGCCGCGGATCCCGACAATCGTCTCGATCTGCTTCGAAGGGGCGCCTCTCTGGGGCAGGACAAAGGCGTGCTCACGCAAGTTCGCTATGTGACCCGCACCGTACTTCGCGGGGGAGCTGTTTACAACGGCATGGTGAACGCCCAGTGCGACACGGCCGAGCTTCTGGGCGCCGGTCTCGGTCTCAGGCCGCCAACGCGTCGCGCCCTGCAGCAGATTTTTGAGCGAGCCGATGGTCGCGGTAAGCCCCGCGGTCTTGTGGGAGACTCGATTGAGCTACCGGCCCGGGTGGCGAGCCTGGCTTACACGTACCAGCTGCTCCGGGAAAGCGGCGGAATAGAGGCCGCCCGTCCGGGCATTCAAAAACGAGCCGGCGGTCAGCTGGACGAGCGGCTCGTGCGAGAGATGATTCTACTCTCCGACGAACTGGAACCGGTTCTGAATCAGACCTCGGTTTGGGAAGACGCGCTGGGTTTTTTGCACGATAGCGAGGTCGAACAGGCCGACCGGTGCGCGGGGGCCTTCGCGGACTTCGCCGATTTGAAGTCCCGGTTTACGGTGGGCCATTCCCGACGCGTGGCCAGGCTCGTGCGTTCGGCGGCGGGCGTTTCCGGCATGGAGACCGGTCTTCGCGACCAGCTGGAAACGGCAGCGCTTCTGATGAACATCGGCATGACCAGTGTGTCAACCGGGGTCATGGAAAAACCGGGTCCGCTTTCCAGACCCGAACGCGATCGGCTGGAACTGCATCCGTACTACACCGATCGTATACTGGTTGGCGCACGGGCCTGGTCAGCGGCGAGCGCGCTTGCGGTGGAGCACCATGAACGGCCGGACGGTAGCGGCTATCATCGGCGGAAAAGCGACATGTCCCTGGCAACCGCGCTGCTCTCCGCCTGCGATGCGTTTGTGGCCATGACATCCGAGCGCGCCTATCGTGCCGCGCTGTCTCCCGAAGAAGCCGGCAATCAACTGCTGGCAGAGGTTCGCGAAGGCCGTCGGGACGGAGCTGCTGTGCGCATAATGCTCGAAACGACCGGCCTGAAGCCGCGGCGAGACCGGGCGGGCCGCGATCAATTTGGCCTGACCGAACGGGAGACGGAAGTGTTGCGTCTGATTGCGGCCGGCCATTCTAACAAGAAGACCGCGGAGCTGCTGGGAATTTCTTCGCGAACAGTTCAACACCATTCGATCCGCATCTATGAGAAATTGGGCGTGAATTCGCGGGCGGCGGCGACTTTGATTGCCAGTCAAAAGGGCCTTCTGGGCTGAGCGAAGGCCCGATTCCGGCAGAACAACAACGGGCGCCATTTTTGCCGCCCCATAGGCCATTTGGCCCTACCGCCTTTTTGCTTTCCGGTATACCTTTCCCTGACTGAAATAGGAGAAACCATGAACTACAAAACGACAACGATCACGCTTCTGCTGGCCCTGACCCTGGGCGCCTGCAGCAGCTTTCAGCAGGCTGCCAAAAGCACACCGGATGCGGCCCGCATCGGGGAGACCCGCACGATCGTGCTGGTGCACGGCCTCTACCTGACGCCGCGCTCCTGGCAGCAGTGGAAACAATTCTTCGAGGAGCAGGGCTACACGGTCTACACGCCGACCTATCCGCACCTGGATCAGGAGCCGGCGGCCATGCGCGCTGCGCACCCGGACCCGGTCCTGGCCAGCCTGAGTCTGGAAGAGACCAGTGAGCACCTGCGGACTTTTATTGAGGGCCTGCCCGAAAAACCGATTCTGATCGGACATTCGATGGGCGGACTTCTTTCGCAGATGTTTTTGAATGAGGGTCTTGCTGCCGGCGCGGTCGTGCTCGACAGCGCGCCGCCGTACGGCCTTGTTTCGCCCCTCACGGCGGCGCGTCACGGTCTGGACTTCGTGAGAACGAGCTGGCCCTTCGTCGATCCCTTCGCCGGGGACGACGAGCCAATTCTTTTGAGCGAAGAAGATTTTGCCTGGGCCTTCACGAACGGCGTGCCGGCTGCCCAACAGCATCAGATCTACCAGGAGCATTACGTGCCGACCTCCCGTCGGCTTGCCCGCGGCGCCCTTACCGAAGTCGCTGCGGTTGATTTTGGTCGGCCGCGCGGTCCGCTGCTTTTGATCTCGGGCGAGATCGACCGTATCATTCCACCGAGTGTGACTCGCCTGAACTTCGAAGAGTACGAACCATCGGCGGGCATTACCGAGTACCATGAATTCGCCGGCCGGGGTCATTACATTACCGGCCAGGATGGCTGGGAGGAAGTTGCCCAATTCGCTCTGGCCTGGATCGAGCGGAATCGTTAAGCAAAAGGCGGCTGCGCCTCGCACGATAGCGGGGCGTAGCCGGCCGACCTAACCCAAAAATAAAGCCCGGGCCGGATTGTCCGTCTCATCCAGATAACGGTATCCGAGTCGGTCGAGATACGATTCGAAGCGTTTGCGTTCCTTCGGAGGAACCTGGACGCCAGCCAGCACCCGGCCGTAGGCTGCGCCATGGTTTCGATAATGAAACAGGCTGATGTTCCAGTTGTGACCGATCGCCGTCAAAAATTTCAGAAGTGCGCCAGGCCGTTCCGGAAACTCAAAACGATAGACCACTTCGTTTGTGATTTGCGGTGCGCGGCCGCCCACCATATGACGCACGTGCAGCTTCGCCATCTCGTTGCCGCTTAGATCCAGCACCTGGTAGCCCGCTTCCCGCAGCACACCCGTGAGTTCCGTTTGTTCTGCCGCGCCGCGGACTAAATTGATTCCGACAAACACGTGGGCCTGGCGGTCGTCTGAATAGCGATAGTTGAATTCGGTCACGTTGCGTGCGCCGATCGTCTTGCAAAAACGCCGAAAGCTACCGGGTTCTTCGGGTATGGTGACGGCGAAGATGGCTTCGCGACCTTCTCCCAGATCGGCCCGTTCGGCGATGTGTCGCAGGCGATCAAAGTTCATGTTCGCACCGCTGTTGACCGCAATCAGGTGTTTGGCCTGAAGCTGTTCGCGTTCGACGTATTTCTTGAGACCCGCAACCGCCAACGCGCCGGCCGGTTCAGAGATTGAGCGCGTATCGTCGAAGATTTCTTTAATCGCGCCGCAGATCTCGTCGGTGTTCACAAGTATGACTTCGTCCACGCAGCGGCGCGCAATTTTGAATGTCTCGCGTCCGACCATACGCACGGCCACGCCATCGGCGAACATGCCCACCTCTTTTAGTTCCACCCGCCGTCCGCGCTCCAGGGCCACGAACATGGTGGGCGCCTCTTCGGGTTCTACACCGATGATTCGGATTTCGGGTCGCAGGGCTTTGATATAGGCGGCGATGCCCGCAATCAGGCCGCCACCGCCAATCGGCACGAAGATCGCATCAATGCTTCCGGCTCGCTGGCGCAGTATCTCCATGCCAATCGTTCCCTGGCCGGCGATTACGTCGGGATCGTCGAAGGGGTGTAGCAGCGGCTGGCCGTTCTTCTTGGAAATTTCGAGGGCGTGCCCGTAAGCTTCGTCGTAGCCGTCCCCAAAAAGCACAATGCGGGCTCCCTGGGCTTTCACGGATTCGATCTTGATGGCGGGGGTCGTTCGGGGCATGACGATGGTCGCCCTTACATGCAGGCGCCGCGCCCCAAGGGCAACCCCCTGAGCATGGTTTCCGGCCGAGGCCGCAACGACGCCGCCGGCCCGCACAGATTCCGGCAGATTCGCGATCTTGTTGTAAGCTCCCCGCACCTTGAAGGAAAACAACGGCTGCAGATCTTCCCGCTTCAGCCAGATCTCGTTTTTCAAACGCTCCGAAAGCCGCCGCGCAAAGTCGAGGGGCGTCTCTTCGGCCACGTCGTAGACCCGGGCCCGCAGAATCATCTTCAGGTATTTTTCTTCTTCGGTCATGCGGGTTCTGTTGCGCTCTCGCCGATCCAGGGCGACGGGCGGCCTCACGGCTACCGATTTCTGCATAGGGCGGTGGAGATTGCAAGGACAGACCCGGGCGTCGATCGGTTTTGCCGGCGAAGGTCGGCGAAAAGCAGGTTCTTTTCCAGAGCCTCGCGGGCGCGCGCAAGACGCAGGTGCTTGTCCGTCTCGTGAATATCGTGGCCTTTGATCAAGGCAGGCCCATCCACCTTTCCCGAAAGAGCCCCCTGACAAAGGGCCGGCGCCGGGCCGACCGGAGCGATGCAGGCCACCACGCGAACCGGTGTTCCCGGAACAAACCGGAGGAAAACAGCATCAATTTTTCTCCACCCTGTCTTTCGCGCGCACGGCGAAGACCTGAAATTGAGTGGAAGCGCGGGCGACCAATTTTCCGCGTCCATCATGGGCCAGGGCATCCATAATCAGATTCGTGCGACTGCGGCTGAGGACTGTCGCCGTCACGCGTAACGTGTCGCCTGCCTTAATGCCGCGCACGAAATCCAAATTCATGCTCAAGGTCACCGCCGCCCCACCGGACACCAAAAAGGAAAGTGGTCCGAGCGTGTTGTCCATTGCCGCACAGATGAAGCCGCCCTGCATGCGGCCGAGCGGATTGAGGTACTGCTCCTTGACCGGAAACGAGACCGTGAGCGAGCTTCCGGGCGTGTAGCTCTGAACTGCGGCATCCATCGTCAGAAACGAGGGCGGCGGGACCTGGAGTTTCCCACCGGCACTTTCACCGACGGCCTGCAGCAATTCCAGGATGCGTTTCGGATCATCAATCGTTTGGGGAGCGCTTTTGGCGCCTCCGGTCGTCTGTGACACCCCGGCTTTGGGGGTGCGGGTTTTGCGCGGTGCTCCCGCCCGTGTTTTCGTCTGTTTTTTTGCGGCCCGCGGCGTACTCTCGATGTTAATCATGTTCACATCCTCTCTGTCCAATGAGGGTGAAAATGTTAATGGCGGCAACATTTTTTTGTTGGCGCTGCAGGCCGGTTCAAAGAAAAATCTGGCCATGGTTCGAAGCAGTCGTTCATCGGCTCCCGCCTATCACCACGGGGATCTCAAGCAGGCCCTGCTCACAACAAGTCTGGGCATCATTCAAAAAGAGGGCGTGGCCGGTTTTACGCTCCAGAAAGCGGCCCGGGAGCAGGGTGTCAGTGCGGCCGCGGTGTATCGTCATTACGAATCGAAAGAGGCCTTGCTTGCCACGATTGCCGCCGAGGGTTTCGTTTTGCTTCGGGACCGGTTGGACATGGCTCTGGCCGTCCGTCCCCGGGACGCGCGCGCGCTCTTTCGAAGGGGTGTCGAGGCCTACATTGACCTCGCCATCTCGCGGCCCAACCATTACGAACTGATGTTCGGCGGCGTGATTGCCGACCGCGCTTCGTATCCCGAGCTTGTGCAGGCCGGTGAAGACGCCTTTCAACGACTGCTCGAAATTGTGCGTGTCTGCCAGCAGGCCGGACTCTTCAAGCGGCGCAAGACGATAGTGATGGCGTTTCATGTCTGGAGTCTTATGCACGGCTTTGTCATGCTTCATATTTCGGGGCAGAATCCTTTTCCAGTAAAGAAGCCGGAGCAGTTGCGACGGCTCGTCGGCCTCATGGTTCAATTTCTGCGCCGCGGTCTCGATCTGGAACATCGTTCCGATGCCCGGCGCCACTGACGTCTGGTAGCACGTGTGGTCGATGGCCGACCGGGTCCGTTCAAAACGGGATCAATTGAGTGCCGGTCCTCTACGAAAGAGGATTGTCTTTTTTTGGCGTGCCACTGGCCATGGGCGGCCGGAAAGCAAGAATGTCACCAGTTCGAGTAAGCGGGCTATCGGGTAGGCGTCTTGCGGCCGCGCTCGGCATATTTGTTCTTCTGGCACAGAGCCCGTTACTCTGGCTCGAACACGGGCTTCACTTCGCTCTAGTTGCAGACGGGCAGACCGTTTCCTGGCCGCCACCGGCGGCGGCTATGTGTTCACGCCTCGGTCGCGCTACCGGCCGGCCGGTCTATTCTGTTTCGCCGGTGCGCTCGGGCGAAATCGCGCAGTCCGGGCAAGATCATCCGGAAGAGCCGGCGCGCCATCGACATTCCTGCCCTCTATGCACCGGCCATGCTACCCTACGATTCGTTTCGCCTCCGGTCCGGCTTGCCGGCCCGCTTCTGGTCCTGGTGCGTTTGCTTACGCCGGAGTCCTTTTCTCTTTCACGTGCTGAACCGCGCGGATTAAGACCCGCAGTGCGTGCCCCTCCCGCTCTTGCTTCATAGCCACCCCTAACGCCTTGTAAGCCGGCCGCTTCCATGGCCGGCACGGCCGGCAAGCCCGGTCCGGCATTCCTGCCGTTTCAGGCGGGAAGCCAGAGTGTCATAATACAGGAGCACTATATATGCGTCATAGTATGCGCAGTCCCGGGCTTCGAGTCCTGGGCATGTCTTTGATTTGTGGGCTGGTGGCTTATGCCGGCGGAGCTCACTGCTCGTTCGGAGAGCCCGGTGACCAAATGGCCGATGACCAGGCCGCCCTGGCTTTCCTTCTCACTTCTCAGCACGGGTACGTTCAAAGCGCCCTTCGGTTTTCGGACAACGGAACCGACCGCATCGATCAGTTTACAAACAACCAGGGTATCGCGATCGCCCTCAGCAACGCGAGCTTCTTCGATATTGAAAGGGTCGAAGTGTTGCTTCAACCGGCTCCCTTCGCTTACCGGGATGCTCCCCGTATGCAGTTTGCAGCCGACGAATCCACGCGATTTGTAGCCACCAACGCCCTTACCCGTAACCTTTCCAGGGTCCTGGGTGATTTAGGTTTCCTTCTTGGCGCTTTCGGATCGCGTCCGCTGTACGCGCACGAAGATACGACCGTGATCGCTTCCGACTCGGTTGCCATCAACGTCGTGTCGGGCGTTTTTGTGAGTCCTTTCAGCGCGGGCGTAAACGGCAACGGAGATGACGGCGCCGGCAAATTGCACTACGGCGTTGATGGTTTCAGCGCTGCCGTTCGAGCCGGAACCATTCAGCGTGTAATCGTGCATGTGCGTCGACTTCAGCTCACGGGAACGGTTGCGGGCAACGCCTTTACGTCGCTTGTAACGGATCAGGATATGAAGACCCCCGTGTCCTGCGCGGCTTCGGTGGCCGCCGGCGCACGTGTGGATTTGCGCGTGCGCATCAACTATTCGAGGCTTTTTCGAAATCTGGCTTCCAGTGATCAGGCGGGAGTGGACGCCGCCCTGGCTGCCAACATCACCGATTCGCACTTACTCGAGGAACACCAGTGTTCCCTGTAAGAACAGGCTTCGTCGCGCGTCTCGTGACCTGGGCCGCGGGAGCGGTAGCGATCACGCTTTCCACCATGGTCGCCGCCCATCACGGGAGCGCGAGAGTGCCACCCGGTTTGAGCACCGGAGGCGTAAGCGTGCCGCGGGACTCGCTTTCGGTATCGGTGGAGCATTTCAAAGGAGAAAGCCAGAACCGAAATCGGACCATAACGACGGCGCGCGGCGAACTTACGTTGCGGGACGGCCTGCTGGGATTCAGTTTGAGCGTGCCGTACGAATACCTGCATCAGCGCGATCGAGCCGACGCAGGGAGGTACGGACGGCCACGCTTCGGAGCACGCCTGCGTCTCTGGCCATTTCCAGACGAAGAATCGCCGTTCTTTGCGGTGTTCGACGCCGATGTGGGTTTCGCAAGTGGCGCCGATCGGCGGCGTTTCGTGGATGAAAACTTTTACGATAGTCGGGCGGGTCTCACGCTGGGATTTGCGACCGAGCACTGGCTGACCCAGTTTCGCGCCGGCGGTATATTCCCTATCAGCCGCTTGCCGGAGCGACCCGAGCAACACGGGAGCTCCATTCCGCCCATGCCTTTTGAAGCTCACGTGCACGATGTAACCGGGGAAAGTCACGAACTGAAGAAAGTGACCGAATTCCAGGTTATGGTCGGATACCGTCCGCTGGATTCGCTTCTTATCTACGCCAGCGGTTTGTATCGCACTCCCCATGGGGGCGTGCTTTATGAACGGTCAGACGCCGATCGGGTTCCGAAAATCTTTCGGGAACTGGAAACCGGGCTCGCCTGGTTGGTTCTCGACGATCTGCTGGTGTCCGTTTCCTATCGTTATCCGCTGACCCGCGGAATCGAACGAAACGACGGGCAAAAAATGATCGATCTGGTTTTTAAGGGCATACCGCCCGAGGGCCACGAGTTTCGCCTGTACCACGAGGCCTACGCGATCGGCGTTTCCTACTTCTTTTAGATAGGCCGCCAAAGGCGGCGCCTGATCTGATGCGGGCGCCGCTTGCTTTACAAAAGAGGATTGCGCTGCTGCGCTGATCCGATTCAGCGCTCGTCTTTCAAAAGCTCAGAACCCTTCGCAAACTCGATGGTGCGAATAGGAAAGGGAATCGTGATGCCGGCTTTGCGCGAAAGGACGCACGAGCGCAAGCAGGATGCCCGAAAGATAACTGGCCGCGACATCCTGAAAGGCAAAACCCAACGCAAGACCCAAGGATGCCGGCGCCTGCCAGCAAAGAAGTCACGGTCTTGTCCAGGCCCAGGACTCCGAGTACGACCGGTCGATAAATTGGTTGCGGGCGACCGAAGACCATCGTATGTTCCGCCTATGTTGTTCCTCCGGCGAGTCGCGGCATTCAGTCTTGTCACGCTGTTGTTCTTGAACGTCGGTGCGTGCATACCGGTCGATTGCGCTGAAACCGATATCACCTGTCAGTCCGGTGTAAGCCTGCTGACCTTGCTCTTGTTGAGAACGACTCCTCTGTGGGTCGCGGTTGGTGCTACCGGTTCCATCGCCCATTCCGACGATGGCGCGACGAACTGGCAGAGTGTGGGGCCGGGCACGGGAGGAAGCTTATTTGGTGTTACTTATGGCGCGGCGGGTTTTGTGGCAGTCGGCCAGGCCGGCCGGATGTTGACCTCCCCCAATGGACTGACTGGAACCTGGGTGGAGCGTAGCGCGGTCACGACGGACGCGCTGAATGACGTCTTGTTCGCCGAGGGCATCTACGTGGCGGTGGGGGGCGTAAACGGCTCCAGTGATCGCATCCTGACTTCGACCGATGGCCAGAACTGGACTGATCGAACGCCGGGAATCGGGAATACCCTTAAAGAGGTAATCTATGCGCAGGGGGCCTTCCTGGCGGTGGGTCAATCCGGAGTGCGGGCCTTTTCGGATGACGGCATCACCTGGTCCAATGTGAACGTGGGCGGGAACACCTGGGACGCGGTCGCTTTCGGCAACGGAATCTACCTGCAAGAAAACAGCGCGGGGGCCATTCATACTGCGACAACAGTGGGCGGTTTTCCCAACGCAACCGGAACCCATGCGTCCGCAAACCTGGAGTCGGCGATCTATTTTCCGCGCACCGGTCAGTTTGTGTTGGGTGGAGACGACGGCCAGGCCTACACGACTTCCAATGGCGTCGGCGCCGCTACGGCCGGACCGGTTTTTTCCGGGGCCGTGCATTGGGACATGACGACCAACGGACAGAGTGTGCTGATTGGTTCGAGTGGCGGGGAGCTGAGTCAGGCCGACGACGGAGTGAACTTCACGGTCTCTGTTCTGGGCGTCGGCAACTGGAACGGTGTTGCCTATGCGGACGTGCGCATGCAATAGCTCTACGTCGGCAAGAACGATGGCGTAGCTGTCCTTACCGGCGTGCGTTTGCTTTCTCAACCGATCGCGAGTCGAACAGTGTGTTGTTGTTTGACACGTGCACCCGGAAGCACCGCGCCGGCGTTTGTTTTCGCTGCAGGCAGGCGGCACTTCCGATTTGCGTCTCAGATTTCCGTGAATGACGTGATTAAAGTTTCGGTCACGGACAGTGTGCACTCCGGGTCGCCCTGGCACTCCGGCGATTGTACGCTGCTTTCGGTTGTCGTAAAGCGGACGCGTTTCCCAATCCAGGCCGGGTCACACAGTTCGAAATCGGCCAGCATGGTTGTTTGTTGCCCATTCTGTAATTGCATCTGAACATAGCAGGCAATGTCTCCGGACTCCAGACCGCGCACGGTGCCGACCTGGCCCGCTCCGGTCGCAGGAGCAGCTTCGGTTTGGTCTGAATTCTGCTCGCAAACTGCGAACAACGTGAGCACAGCGAAGCTGGCGACAATTCGTTTGATGTTTTGCATCTCTGGTTCTCCTCAGGCGTTTCCCGGACGATGCTCTGTAGTCGCAGGCCGGCCGCAAGCACATTGTCCGCAAAGTAAGTCCGAAACGAAGCGCCTGGTGGATAGCCCATCTTCACTTGCGGCTTCGCTGAAGCCGGGCGTTTGCGCGTGCCTCATACGGTCTGCAGTATGCTCGCCCTGAGATACTTGTTCGGCGCGCTTTTGGTGACCCGAGAGACACGCACTGATGCCTTTTTTTGCGTATCAGTTAATATCTTGAAGAGTTCTCACCGGCCGGTGCTTGTGGCTATATGATACTGCGAATGATTGGTTTGCTGTTGCTCGGCGCCACCATCACCCTGGCAGGGTGTGCGGCCGACCATGTGCTGCTGTCGGACGGTCAATGTCGCGGGCTCACGTCAGAGCAAGCCAACATGGCTGTCGATGCAGCCTTTGCCGCGGCTCCCTCCAATGCGTCCACGGCGGCAATTGTGACCGATACCCTGGAGTTTGAGTGCTGGAAAATAAATAATCCTCTCGGGGATAGTGCGATCGTGCGTGCCTGCGTGCAAAGCTGTATGGAGGACGCCGCGGCTAAGCTTTAAGATGCCGTGTGCCCCCGTTCGCGGAGCGTGGCATCGACCCGATCTTCGTCTGCTTCCATGGTAAGCGCGATCAGAAACCAGAGCAGGCCGCAGGGAATCCAGCAGGCAATAGCCAGATTGTAAGCCAGCAAATCCGAACCAACGAGCAAGAGCAGGCCCACCAGGAAGGGGCCTAACGCAGCGCCCAGCTTGTCCGAAAGGCTGAAAACGGCAAATATCGAGCCACGATTTTCCGGCAGGTTCGCATTCAAGAGAATGGCGCGCACATTAACACCCGGTCCGCTAACTATCAGGCCGGCGATCGCGGCGACGACCAGCAACAACGTGAGATTTGCTTCGGGCCAGTTGACGAGGAAAAAGCAAGGCACCGAGCCAAGCAGTACGCAACCGCCGCCGAACATCGCCAGCAGGCGCCGCCGCCGGCGGTAAACAAGCGATCCCAGAAAACCGCCGCCCAGTCCGCCAAAGATGGACGAAACGCCGAACACCAGAGCGATCAAGGTTGCCTCTTCGACGTGGTAGCCGCGCTCTTTCTCAAGAAAATCGACCACATACACAAACATGAATCCCCAGGGGACCATGCCCGGTATGCCCTGCAGCAACGCCAGGATGTTGGTCCGATTGCTGAATATGCGCCGGAAGTCATCTCGACTGATGCGGTGCGCTTCCGCCTGCAGGGTCACGTTGCGGGTGTCTTCTGTAGAGAGGTCCGCGAGCGCTCGTTCGGCCGAGCCCCGGGTGGGCACGTGACCGAGTAGATAGTACAGCAGAACGATCGGAAAGGACGGCGTCGCCATCAGAATGAAACTCCAGCGCCAACCGGCAAAGCCCAAAAAGTCGGAGTTTGCCAGAAAGCCCCCGCTTACCTGGCCGAGTCCGATGCCCAGACCCATGGCAAATTCCAGCCAGCCGGCCGCCGTGCTGCGGCTTTCTGCTCGAAAGGTGTCGCCAATCATGGAAAACAAAACCGGAAAAAAGCCGCCCAGGCCGATTCCGGTCAGCGCCCGTAGCGCCAGAAAAACCGGATAGGACTGAGCAAAGGCGGTGGCGAGGCAGCTGCACTCGCCCAACAGAACCGAAAACACCAGCAACTTGCGCCGATCGTACTGGTCGCTCGCGATGCCGATGAAAAGAGAGATAAAGCCGCCCAGAGCAAAAAACAACAGGGCCGGGAGCGCGCCAATGTACCAGCGGTACTCCTCCGCTTCGAAGAATCCGAAGGCAGCGCCAATGCGCGAAAGGTTGGGCGAAAGCAACTGTTGATCGCCAAAAAGGAAAAACCCCATCGCAAGTACGGACCAGAACGAGTAATGCACCCGCCACCCGCGGCCTCTCAGATCCCCCAGGCCGAGTATTCCGAGAATGCTCAGGTTTCTTTCGCGCTTACGCATGGGACGGATGGAGTTCCGACAATGGCTCGAGGCAAGCGAAATTGATTGGCGGCGAACGCAGAGCGCCCCCCGACCCGGGATGCGCCGGCCGGCGCGCGTGAGAGCGACGCGATAATTTCGCGTGCGTTCCGTCGCGCCAACCTGAAGTATGCCTGTGCCTTCGGGCGTAGTCGGTTATGAAATTAGACTATCTGAAGCGTGCCTTACGCCACCCGGCTTTCTTTCAGGTGTTCTCCGGCGGCCTCAGCCTGAACGCTTTTTATCTTCCTCTGTACTACCTGGACCCCGAAGCTGTGCAAAGGTTGCACGGGGCCGTGCTTTTGGGTCTCATTCCTTACTATGGTCTGGGCATTCTGTTTTTGAACTACCGACTGGTTTCGGGACGCTGGTCTTTGCAGCGCTGGCTGGGAGGGCTGCGGATCGTTACGACCGGAATGATGCTCGCTCTCGGTTACGTGGCCGCCGCGGCGCCGGAGTATGGCTTTGTGGCTTTCGGCATCGCGCTGGGCGGGTCTTTTCTCGTGACTGGCATGACCGGCCGGAAGGACTACTTGATCTCGGGGCTTATCCTTGCGGGAGCCCATCTCGGCTGCACAATGGCCCTGGCGGGCTGGACACTGGACGTTTCCCCTCGGTCACTGTATCTCCCAATTGCCTTCGTTTTGTTTTTCTACTGGGCCGGTCTGGCTTCCGCCTTCGCGCAACGACTTCGCAAGAGCGGCCTTGATCTGTTGACGCGCAGCCGAAAGGATCGAAGAATCATCGCCGAAGAACGCCAGAAGTCCGACGGCCTATTGCGAAATATCCTGCCGGAGGAAATCGCTTCGGAGCTGAAGTTGCACAACGCCGTGCAACCCGTGCGTTTCGAATCGGCCTCGGTTCTGTTCACCGACTTTCAGGGTTTCACAAAGATTGCGGAAGTGCTCTCTCCAGAGGAGCTCGTGCAGGAGCTGGACCGCTGCTTCTCGTACTTTGACGCCGTCGCGGAGCGCAACAACCTTGAGAAACTCAAAACCATAGGAGATTCGTTCATGTGCGCCGGTGGAGTTCCGATTCGGAACCGGACCCATGCGATCGACTGCGTTCTGGCCGCCCTCGAAATCCAGCGCTTCATGAACCAGATGAAAGACCTGAAATCCTCTCAGGGGCTGCCGTACTGGGAGCTTCGTTTGGGCATTCATAGTGGGCCCCTTGTGGCCGGAGTTGTCGGAGAAAAGAAGTTCGCCTATGACGTTTGGGGCGATACCGTCAATACGGCCAGCCGGGCCGAGTCTTCAGGGGTGGCGGGGCGCATCAATATTACCGGGGCGACCCACGATCTGGTGAACGACTTTTTCGTGTGTGAACATCGCGGCCCCGTTCCCGCAAAGCACAAGGGTACGATCGAAATGTTCTTTGTGAATGCCATCCGTCCCGGGCTTTCCAGGGATGGTGACGGACGCGTTCCGAACGATGAATTCCGGCGATTGTACAACTGCCTCGCCGAAGGCGCGATTCCCGGCTGAATTCGTGTCGCGCGCATGTTCTCCGACGAGCCTCTTTGGAGGCGGGAATTTCAAAGCGCGGCGGCCGGTGCGCTCGAAATCGCCGAAAATCTCCGCCACCGGGGCGCGGGCTTCCTTGCTTGACGTACGCGCGCCGGCCCGCTAAAAAACCTGCACGCATCCGCGTGTTGCCAATCGAGCAGGGTTTGCAGGTGCTTGATTGGTATTGGCGTGCTGTGTTGATATTCGGTGGCAATGCATTCTTATCGAGCGAGCAGCGTACGATATCGTCGTCCCCGGGCGCACGATGGCGGCGTAGTTTGGGAATTTGTGCGATCTTGCAGCGGTCTGGATCTGAATTCGACGTACTTTTATTTGATCATGTGTTCCGATTTCAGCACGACAACCGCCATCGCGGAGCTGGATGAGAATCTTGTCGGTTTTGCGGCCGGCTACGTGCCTCCGGCCCGGCCGGACACGCTTTTTGTCTGGCAGATTGCAACCGCTCCAGCGATGCGTAACCAGGGCATCGGCCTGGGACTGCTTCACGAAGTGCTGGGCCGGCCCGAGTCGATGGAGTTGCGATTTCTGGAAGCGACCGTCACGCCTTCCAATACGGCTTCAAAAAAACTTTTCGGAGCGTTCGCACGCCAAAGCGGAGCCATTCTGGAATCCGGGCCGGCCCGCTTTTCCGCCACGGATTTTTTACCGACAAAGCACGAAGCCGAAGAATGGATTCGCATCGGTCCGTTGACGCGGGTCGAACATTCAGGGACCCGGGGAGCGATTACAGACCGGTGAGTATCTTTGAAGAACTGGAGTCGGAAGTGCGCGCTTACAGCCGGTCTTTTCCGGTTGTGTTCGAAACCGCAAGCGGCGCGTTTCTTCGCGACGAAGGCGGTCGCGAGTATCTTGATTTTCTTTGCGGCGCCGGTTCCATGAACTACGGCCACAACCATCCGGTTCTCAGGCAAGCGCTGACGGACTATCTGAACGGGGACGGAATCGTTCAGGGATTGGATCTGCGCAGCAGCGCACGCCGCGACTTTCTCGAGACCTTTCATGAACTGATTTTGCGGCCGCGAGAACTGGAGTATCGTTTGCAGTTTCCCGGTCCAACCGGGGCGAACGCGGTCGAAGCCGCGCTGAAGCTGGCCCGCAAAGTCACCGGGCGTAGCGGCATCGTCGCCTTTACCGGGGCCTTTCACGGGGTGACGGCCGGCGCGCTCGAAGTCACCGCCCACAATCACTATCGTCAGTCGTCCACATTGACAAACGACATCGCTTTTTTTCCGTACGATGGCTTTGCGGGTATGGACGACACCATCGCCTTTGCCGAGCGGATGATCGAAGATGCCACCAGCGGCGTGGGTTTGCCGGCGGCGGTCATCGTCGAAACCATCCAGGGCGAAGGCGGCGTGGTAGTCGCGAGCGATCGATGGCTGCAGGATCTGGAACGCCTCTGTCGGCGGCACGGCTGCCTGTTGATTGTCGACGATATACAGGCGGGCTGCGGGCGGACCGGTGCGTTTTTTAGTTTCGAGCAATCCGGTATTACTCCCGACATGGTGACCCTGGCAAAATCCCTGAGCGGGTACGGCCTGCCGTTGTCGTTGCTTTTGCTGCGGCCCGAGCTTGATGTCTGGGAAGCGGGGGAGCACAACGGCACCTTTCGGGCAAACAACCCGGCCATCGTTACGGCAACAGCAACCCTGAAAGAGTTCTGGGAGAACGATAGCTTTGCCCGGACCGTGCTCGAAAAGGGCGCACGCCTGCGGGATGGGCTTTTGCAAATACGAAAAGAATTTCCGGGGCAAATCGTTCTCATTCGAGGGCGGGGCCTTTTTTTCGGCGCGGTCTGTGCGGACGGCCTGTTGGCTCGCAGCATAAGCGCCACAGCCTTTGAGCGCGGCTTGATTGTCGAGACTTCCGGGCGGGACGGCTCGGTCATAAAGTTTCTGCCGCCCCTGAATATCGATGTTTCGGAGCTCGACCGGGCTCTGGCAATTTTCCAGGAGTCCGTTGCGGTTGCCCTGCAATCGGGACCCGGTTTGACAAAGAGGTAACGCATGATCGTTCGATCCTTATCGGAAGTAGAAAAAAGCCCGCGGCGGGTGGTTGCGCCGAACTGGGAAAGTGCGCGGATTCTTTTGAGTTCCGACGGCATGGGTTTTTCGTTTCACATTACAACGGTCTATGCTGGAACCGAGACCCATATGTGGTACCGCAATCACCTGGAAGCGGTCTATTGCATGGAGGGGGAAGGGGAGCTCGAAGCCCAGGACGGGACGCGTCATCTGATCAAACCCGGAACACTGTACGCTCTCGATCAGCACGACCAGCACGTTCTACGTGCGCGGACCACCATGCGCTTTGCCTGTGTCTTTAATCCGCCGCTCGTGGGCGACGAGGTTCACGACGCCGAAGGCGTGTATCCGTTGAAAGAACAGTGAGTGCGGCAATTAGAAAAGATCTTTATGTGAGCCGACTTTCGACGGCCGGCTCTTCCATTCGCCGCGAAGAGCCCGTTGTCTATGCGTCGACGCCGCCGCCTGCAGAGCTTCCGGCCGAAGCGCTGGAACAATACGCTCGAGACGGCTTTCTTGTAGTACCGGAATTGCTCGACGCTGTTCAAATCGAGCAGCTGAATCGTCACATTGATGAGCTTCTGGCCGGAGTGGAGCCAGACCAGGAACGTGCGATTCGTGAGCCGGGCTCCTTGCTGGTCCGTTCCCTGTTTCAGGTTCACAAAACCAGCGCTCCGCTACGCGCCCTTTCGCGCAATCCCCGGCTGCTTGGAATCGTGCGTTATCTTCTGGGCGATGACGTGTACATGCATCAATCCCGCGTGAATCTGAAGCCGGCCTTTCACGGTCGGGAGTTCTTCTGGCATTCCGATTTTGAGACCTGGCACAGCGAAGACGGCATGCCGGCCATGCGCGCTCTGAGCGTATCGATTGCATTGACTGACAATTCGAATCAAAACGGCGCGCTCATGGTCATGCCCGGTTCACACCTGGATTTCTATCCCTGCGCGGGGCAAACGCCACCCAATCATTATCGGGATTCTTTGCGGTCGCAAAACTACGGCGTGCCCGACGAAGAGACCCTCCGGAAGATCGCCGACCGGTGCGGAATTATGACCCCTGAGGTCCCGGTGGGTTCGGCGCTGGTCTTTGATTGCAATCTCATGCACGGCTCCAATTCCAATATCACACCCTACGCGCGTAGAAACGTGTTTCTGGTGTACAATTCGATTTCCAATGTGCCGGGCGAGCCCTATGCGGCGGCCCAAAAACGACCCGATTTTGTGGCTTCGCGCGAGGATCTGGAGATCCTGTAAGCTCTCGGGCGAATTCGGCGCCCGGGACCATGGTCGATTATCGCTTGATCCCTGAGAGCGAACCGCCACACTGAGGGATGAAAATCAAAAGCTTTTGTCTGGCGTTCTGTAGCGCTCTTATTCTTTCTTTTGCGATGGCCTGTGGTGGTGGAGCGGGCGGCGGGGACGCCGAAGTCGGCGCTTCCTGCGAAGGCATCGGCGCTTCGGAGGCGCGCATCGCCTGCAGCGGAAATCAGATCATCTTCTGTTCTTCGTACACTGACTATGTATACACCGTGCAAAACGAATGCAGTGAAGGTCAGACCTGTTCCGTCGCAGAAGACGGTCGATCAGCCAGCTGTCAATAAGGCGTAGCTCTTTCGTCCCGGCACGGACCGGTCCTGTATCTGCGACGGGCGGTTCGTTTCCGGCCAGATGCGCTGGAGTGCCGGGCGATGTCCTCGCGCGGATAAAGCCGGGTCGTCTCGGGCCAGGCTCCAGTCGGCGGCACAGAGCATCGACTGTGCCGAACGTAGTGCGCGTGCCAGTCCAGATTGCCCTGGTGGATCAAGCAGCAGATCGGTTCGGCTAATCTCGCGATCGAACCGCTTTTTTGGCCGTGCGATACATCAGAAACGTGACGAACAAAAATAGCCCGATCCAGAAGCCGAGCACGCTGAAGTAGATCACGGGTTCATTGTAGTAGCACGCTCGCAGCGGTCCGGTGCGCTGAAACACAATCACGCAGCCGCGCTCAATGGCGTGATATCCCTTATAGACCACACCACCGAGAATAGCGACCAAAAGCAGGAGCCATATCGCGCGCAGCATACAAGGAGTGCGACGGCTCCGACCCGGGCGTCAAGGTTTCTCCGCCCGGGTTTTCGTTCAAAAATTTCAGCCTAAAATCACTTGATTCGGCCTGTTTTTTTGCCAGAATCACAGGCCCGCCTTGAGAGAGGCACTGGATTTTCCCGGAGGTCTGGTTTGAAGTATCGCTCGCATGTTTCTCCCATTATATACGTGGTTCTGGCATGTGTTGTATGGACTGCGCCCTTGCTGGCCCAGTCCGGTGCGGATTTGCGGCGGGCGGCCGGGAACGGGGACCTGAATCGTATTCGGGAGCTGGTGCGGGCTGGAGTGAGCGTCGAAAGCCCCAGCAGTTCCGGGCAAACGGCGCTGTATCGAGCAGCACGCAACGGCGAACCGGCGGCGGTTCGCCTCTTGCTGGAGCTGGGCGCCAATCCAAACGCCCGGGAAGAAGACGGCTGGACGCCCCTGCACACGGCTGCAAAGCGCGGCTACACGGAAATCGTTCGGGCATTACTCGATGGCGGCGCCGACCCCGAACTCGAAACGGACACCGGACGAACTGCCTGGCATACCGCTCTGGTCTACGATCGCTACGAGACTGCGAACTTCTTTGCGTTGCAATCGGATTTGCCGGAGGAGCTGAAGGCGCAAATTCGCAGCGGTGATATTGTAATCGGCGGTCATCGCAGCGGACTCTTTGTGCGGCTGTGGTGGTACGAGGCCGAAAGCGCAACGTCAGCCGGTCGACTCACGCGTTTGCGTCAGCCGTTGGGCGCCGAACATCCCGTACAACGCATTGGCAACGTCGAGCTTGTCAATCCGGACGGTCGCATTCTTCAGGCCGATGAGACCACGACCCGTACCTTTCAAATGAATGTTCCCCTCGAAGTTACTGAGGAACGTCCGGTCTTTGTCGGTTACGCCATCGATCTGGATCAATATCATCCCTATTACGTGGTCTACAATCGAAACTCGCCCGCGTTGAATGCGCCCATTCCTTCGGCGATTCGTGAGGCCTGGCTGCGCGACGAACCCCAGTTCGCGCTCAGTGATGCACGCCTGCAGGAAGTGGCGCGCAACCTGAAGCGAGGTCACAGCGACTATATTGCTTTGATTCATGCGGTCTGGAATTATGTGTACACGCATATGGAGTATCGTTCTCCGCCCGATCGACCCAACACCGCGGCGCAGGTGCTCGAATGGGGTTCCGGGCGTTGCGGGGAATTCACCCGACTCACGGTGGCGCTCATGCGCGCAGTCGGTATTGCGGCCCGGCAGGTCAACGCCAGTGCGGCCAGTCCCGAGGGGCCGGACGAACGCGACCACACCTGGACCGAGGTGTATGTTCCCGATTTTGGCTGGCTGCCCGTGCAGAGTCAGTTGCCCGTTCCTGAGAACCAGCACTACGAGATGAGCTTTCGCAACCAGTACGTGGAATCGCGCGGACCGGACTATCGTGTGCACTATTCGCGGGACTACGATGGCGTGCGTCGTTGCCGACCCTATTTTGGGGCCGGTGTATTTGTGCCGCTTGCTCCGGAACAAAGAGCAGGCGCCATCGCACTGCTCAAAAGAATCAGTGTCTCGCGTTTTTACGATGCGGAGCACTACTTCGAGCAGATTGCCTCGCAGCCGGCTGAGCTGCAACCCTTGCTCTACTGGATGATGATCGCCACGTCCAATCGGAGTGTGGCCGAAGCTGCAGCCCGCCGCTTCGCGGAACTGGCCGCGGCCGACAGCGACATAGACTACGAAGACTACTATGAGTTCAGCCCATCGATCGTGCAGGAGCGGCTGGCGCAGATTCGCCGGCCGCTTGCGACGTCGCGCGGCGGGGAGCAGGAGTCAGAGCGATAAGCCAGGCCGCCCGCAGCATCGAAGGAACGTAGGCCAGGCGCGGACGTTTTTTCTGAAGCGGCCACGGTTTGCGGGCCGATGCATGACCTGCATTTCTTGACGCGTGAACCACAAAAGCGGGAAGCTGCTCGTGTTTCAGGCGCCTGTTCCATGCCGCTGATTGAAAAATCATCCTACCGTCCGCCGGTCCTGTTTCGAGACGCTCACCTGCAGACCATGTATCCGTACGCGTTTCGATTTGTGCGCGGCGTGCGCTATCGTCGTGAGCGCATTCGCACTCCGGATGGAGATTTTCTGGATCTGGATTGGTGCGATGGGTCTTCGGCCAGGCCCGGGCGCGTTCACGAAAATCTGGTGGTGGTTTCGCATGGCCTGGAAGCGAACACACGCTGGTCCTACATACGCGGCATGGTGCGCGCCTTTTTTCGCGCGGGGTTTGATGTGCTGGCCTGGAACTATCGCGGCTGCAGCGGGCACGATAACCTGGCCTTTGGAAGCTACCATGCCGGAGTGACCCAGGATCTTGAGACGGTGCTTGTGCACGCGGATCGAAGGCATCGTTATCGCAACATTGTGCTCGTGGGTTTCAGCCTGGGCGCAAACCTGACCCTGAAATATCTCGGAGAAAAAGCCGACAATCTGGATCCACGCATCAAACGGGCGGTGACCTTTTCGGCGCCGCTGGACCTCGAGTCCTGTTCCCGGGTTCTCTCGCAACCGGCCAATCGCGTCTACATGGACAAATTCTTGCGGAGCCTGCGTGGCAAGGTCAAAGCAAAGTCAAAACGATATCCGGGCCGCATTGATGAAAGAGCACTGAAACGCATGCGCACCTTTCGGGAGTTCGACGATTTCTATACGGCGCCGGCCCACGGTTTTCAAGACGCCGAAGACTACTGGCGTCGCGCCAGTTCGATTCGTTTGCTCAAATACATTCGTATTCCGACCTTGCTCGTAAGCGCTCAGGACGATCCTTTTCTGGGCCCCGAGTGTTACCCGGTGGGTGAAGCCATCGACCATGAATACTTCTTCTTCGAAGCTCCACGCTACGGCGGTCACGTGGGGTTTGTATCGTTCAATCGCAGTGGCC
Source organism: Spirochaetales bacterium (assembly GCA_024233935.1). Lineage (GTDB taxonomy): Bacteria > Spirochaetota > Leptospiria > Leptospirales > Leptonemataceae > JACKOY01. The sequence continues at coordinate 77,093 of JACKOY010000013.1, forward strand.
TGTATTGGTCCGAACAACGCGCTGTGGATTTTGTGCGTGGTCGTATCTTTCGATAGTTAGGTGACAGCGCTGAGGCTGGAGGCCCACAGCCCCAATAGTCAGCGCTCTCGAATGCAAAGCGTATTCAACGTGGCGATTTGCGATGGATGACGGTGGGGCCGATTTCATCATATTCGTCACGAGTAATCAGGGTCTCTGCAAATATGGACTGGCTCGATGTTTGCGAGGCCATCGCCCAGCTGGAAAAATGTGGCGTCATGAAAAAGGCCGGGACGTTGAACGATTCAAAGAAGAGCTGCGTGGTTTGTTCACGTTCCGAGTCAGGACCGGAGGCCGTTTCGTTGATGACGATCGCCACGTCTTCCGGCTCGACGGCGAGCCGTGCCAGCAGGTGCCGGACGATCTTCTCAAAGGCGTTGCGATCGACGATGCGCTGGCTCTGGACTGCGTAAGTGGTCGTGACACCAGTTCGACTGAGCGCGTCGTCCCCGTAGTAGGTGGCCGTTCGTTGCATGCCTATCATAGGCCCACCGCCCCCGCTGGTCGCGATGACGGCCGGCATGTTAATCCGTGGTCCGCCTTCGCCGGCGATTCCGGCCTGAATACGATCCCCGCTGAGATAGAACACGACGGTCTGCTCGGGCGTATTGGCGCTGAGTGGAGCATACGAGGCGAGAGTGATCAGCATTACGCTGGCTGCACTCAGGATGGCGTGGGTCGTTCGCTTGGACATGGTCGATTGGACGGGAGAAACGGAATTTTGTTTGTAGAAAAGATCGTCGACGTGTATCTCCTCGGTTGGTCAGGTCAACCAGGAGCCTGGTGGATAGAAGTATTCGCTTCCAGGTCGCGGCAATTCATGCTTCTGCTTCGCCATCGCCCCGTTCAAGGAAGCGCCGGTGGAACAGAAACCTCAGTTGTATCACTGTCCCGTTCGGCAGCAGCGTCCCACGTCCCACTCCAAACGCCTCATGCGCTCTTCGAGATTCTGCACCTGGCCGGTCGGATTTGCGGACTCCAGTCGTCCAATGCGACCTTCCTGATTGCGGATGCTACTCTCCAGGCTCTGTAATCGGCCGCCGACGGCGCTTGAGGCATTTTCGGCCGATTGGATTCGCTGACTGAAGCGCGCCACTTCGCCGGCGTTCGCGGCGGCCCGATTGCTGTTTTGAGCCGCCAGCGCGGCGCTATCGGCGGCAGCTCTGGCATTTGCGTTCGCGGCGTTTGCATTTTGCAGAGCTTGATTGGCGGAATTAGCGGCGTTGGTCGCGTTGGCTTCGGCATTGGCCGCGCGCTGTTGAAGTTGCCGATCCGCAGTTTGCCAGCGCTCCACCAGGCTTCGAAATTCGTTCACAACGTTCTGTGTGGCCGACTCCTGTCGGTTGCGCCGGGCCTGCTCGAGCTCTGCCGCGGTTTGTTCGCGCATAGTGGCCACGTTTTGACGATCGGAATCCGTCGCCTGTCTTAATTCCGCGATCGCCTGCCGATCAGTTCGCGAATTTCGCAGGTTTTCCTGAATTTCAGCTCGAAGCGCGGGGTCGTAGTTGGATTCAAAGCGGGACCACTTCTCTTGAAAGGCCAGCATCTGGCCGTCGAGCGCGCTTTGCTGGGCCTCCATGCGCTCGTCCAGCTGGTCCGAATAGATCCGCATTCGTTCATCCAGAGCACCCTGGCTTCCTCCGAGTTCGCGTTGTTGGGCCTGCAGTGCATAGACCTGCTGCCGCAGGGCTTCGACCTCTCCCATCGTTGCGCACCGGGAGAAAGCTGACAGTAAAGCGACCGGTAAGAACTTGCGAGCTTTCATTCAAGACCCTCTGGCTGTGAGCTGATTGTTTGACGAGGGGGCGGGGGGAGAGTGCGACTCTTTTCTGCCCGCGCCTCCTTGAACTTTCCAGAATGCTTTCTGATTGCAGCCGTTGCTTGCCCGGCGGGTCTCAGGTTACCTGAATGCAAATCGTAAGAAATGATTTGACCGGCTCTCCGCGCAATGTCTGATTCACTCATGCAGGATGCGAAGACGGTCATCTATGGCCAACATCAGCCGGAGCTTCTGGATCTGGTTGTACTCGGCCCGGATCGTAAGCCGCTGAAGCGGGTGGCTATTGACGCTGCACTTTCGGTTGGTCAGAGCAACGGGGACCTGAAGGTCGAAGACAGCCGCCTGGCAAGCCCACATTTCAGCATCGTGCAAAATCAAACCGGGCACGTTCTGAAACCCAATTCAGCGAATGATTCCGTATTCAAGCGGGTTCAAAAATCAGAGCTGCGGGAAGGCGACGAAATTCGCATTGGGGGCCGGGTAATCCGGGTTCGACGCAAGTCTTGAGCGTACGGGTTCTTTCCGCGGTCTTGAACAGAGGAAGTATCTTCTGAAAATGTAAATGTCCGATCAGGTCACTCACTTCGGGGATTGCGTTCACGATTCGAAGCATGCCTCCGACATTTCTGGTCCGACGGGCGCAGTTGATCAGCACGGAGAGGGATGTCGACCGCAGGCGTTCCAGGGAAGAACGATCGATTACGATCTTTCTTATGTCCTTTTCGAGCAGTGTCTCCACCGCAGCTTCCAGTTTTAGGGCGCTCCGCGAATCGAGCTCGCCTGTCACGTCAAGAACCGTGGCGCCACTTTCCTGGTTATGCCTGGAATTTATCTGGAATTTTCGCGGTCCGATGCGAAAAAGGTGTCTGAAGCCCATTGCGAATGGTAAACCAGTTCGCGGTCATGTAAAGGATTTCTTGAAGAATCGATTGGCCGGTGGTTAGCAAACTTTAACGTCCAAAAGCGCATGGAAAACCAGTCACATACGATTCAGCTATTTGGTATCAGTGATAAGGGTTCAGTGCGCGCCGACAATCAAGATACGATCTTGCTGGGCGAGTTGAGCAGGGGGCAGAAGCTGGCTTCCGGCAAACCACTGGTTGCGAGCACACCGCTGTATTTGGTTGTTGCCGACGGAATGGGGGGTGCCGCGGGCGGATTGCTCGCGGCCGAAACCGTGACCAACATCAGCTTCCGTCGCCTGTGTGATGCCGACTCTTCCGATGCGTCATCGGTCTCGGCTGCTTTGATGGAGGCGGACAAAGAGATAAAGGCGCGGGTCCAGTCCAATCCGGAACTGCGGGGCATGGGGGCAGTCGCCACGGCCTGTATCTTTCAGGATGGTAGAATCTTCGGAGCGCAGGTCGGGGATACCCGGCTGTATCGATTTCGTGGAAAGAGTCTGGCTCGTCTGACTTCTGACCAGACGCGGGTCGCCGAATTGGTCAAGCAGGGGCTGCTTGCCGAGCAGGACGCGGAGAATCATCCGGAAAAGCACGTGGTGTTGCAGGCCATCGGACCTATGGAGAACCTGGAGCCGGTGTCCTTTGCAGAATCGACCGCTGCGGATGACGTTTACCTCATCTGCAGCGATGGCCTGACCAGGCATGTGAACGATCAAGAGATAGAAGCGGAGCTGGGAACCGCCAGAAGTCTGGAGTCCCTCGGAAGACGTTTATTGGAGCGGGCCATTTCGGGCGGTGGGGAGGATAACATCAGTATCGTTCTCGCCCGCATTGTTGGAGACTCGACTGGGTAGCATGAGGGCTTAGCCTGTGCTTGAGAGGAGCTGATGAGTCAACCTACGGAATACAAAAATCGGAAACAGTGTCCGCTCGAAAGCTGCGGCACCTTCAACGACCCTGACGCCAACTTCTGCGAAAGTTGTGGGACTCCCCTCGACGCTTCCGGGTCGGCAGCCAAAACCGTTCTTGCCGGCCATGATACAAACATCGAAGCGGGAACTGCCGCTTCACGAGACACAGGGCCGGGCGGTCAAAAGACTCAGGTGTGGGGCGGGTCGGCTGCGCCGGAGCTGGAATTGGTTCTGCTCGACGAGAACGGCCAGGAGAGTTTCTGCCTCTCCGTTACGGGCGAGCATACAATCGGCCGCTCGGACGCGGAACTGACCGTGCCCGAAAGCTACGTTTCCCGGCGTCATTGCGTCGTGCGTGTCGTGGGGGATAGAGTCGAACTAATCGATGATGGGAGCACCAACGGCACCTTCTTAAAGCTGCGGGATCAAGATCAAGTGGTGCAACCGGGGGACGAATACCTGGCGGGTTCTACGCTATTTCGCATCGAAAAACGGAGCAGTTAGGGTGAGTTCCTTTTCCGGATTGAAAGCAATGACAATTACGAGGAGTGCGAGTTTGATCAGGACGATTTCGATCATCTTTTGCCTGGGTTTCGCATTGTCCGGATGCGAGGGCTCCGGGGCGCTTCCCGAGCTGGATCCGGATCAGCCGTTTTTTCAGTACCGAGCCCCGGATAGCGTTTCCTTCGAAGTGCTGGCGGATCGCTACGACACCACCCCCGACCGAATCCGGGAACTGAATAAGACCCAACCAGGCCCGCTTGTGTATCGCGTACCGAACCGACCACCGCATCGGCTCGAAAGATTGCAGGGAAGCATGACCCCGGCCGAGTTTTCCCGGGAGCGTCAACTGGAAGAAGCGACCGTCCGTCGGCTGAACCGTTTTGCACTTCAGTCCCGCGGTGAAGCTCTGAATGTCTACGTGCTCCCCGAGCGGGAGCACCCCTGGTTTTTTGCGCGCTTTTTCTATCAGCAGGGATTCGAAAACCTGTCCTGGCTTGTTTATCCGCTGGCGGTCGCCTTGCCTCTGTTGTTGCTGGGCCTGCTTTTTTTAGGCGTGCGTCTTTTTCAGAAGCGTGAGCCGGCTCCGGTTGCCCAGGCAGGACCGAAACCGCAAAAAGCATGGATCGAAATCGAGGTCCTGAAGGGAGCCCGGGCGGGTGAACGGTTACGACTGGAGCAGGAGGATGCTCTTATTGGTCGCGGGGCCAATTGTCGCCTGCGTTTTGAAAACGATTCCATGGTTTCGGGCATGCACGGGGAAATATACTATGATAACGAGGGCTGGCATTACCGGGATGTGGCCAGCACGAACGGTTCGTTTGTCGGCGGGCGGCGAGTGGAGAATCATCGCTTGAGTGTGGGAGACGTTATTGAACTTGGTTTTGAAGGCGTGCAACTGAAGGTTACACCCTATACTCCTTCACACGCGCGCGCCGTGGGTCGGGGAACGACTTTTATTAGGGAGATTGCGGGCACGACGGTAAAGGGTAAAACACGGGTCTTCAAATACGGGTTGGGATCTCTTGCGGCGGCATTGATCGTTCTGGGTATTTGGACTCTCGCAATTGAGGAGCGGGTTTCCCTGAACGAGCAGAAGCTGAGCGCTCACGAGACCGAGCTCGAACGCCTGGGTCTTCGCGTTGATCAGATCGACGCCCAGATTGCCGATCTGGAGCAGAATCAGGTCGGGGTTTCGGCGGGCCTTCGAGAGCTTGCCAGTCAACACGCTGCCATCGCTTCTCAGGTCGCTCAGAATAGTGAGGACATCGCCCGATTGGAGCAGGCCGTTCAGCAACTGGCCGGACAACTAGACGAGATGTCCTCGGAAACGGCCCGTTTTGCGCGCAAGGTAGCCGAATTACAGGCGGCTGTAGAACAGGGTAACCAGGCACGCGTTGAGCAGCTGACGCCGGAAGTGCAGGCGCAGTACAACCGTATGCGTTCCATCGCGAGCGGCGTTTCGGTGGGTCTGGATCTTCTGGAATCCCATACGGGAATCTCTCAGACTTCGGAAGAAGAGGCCCGTGGCGGGGGCCTTGCCTTTCGCTTCTTGCGCACCGCTCACCACTCTATTGAAAACATTTCCCCGGTGCTGGGCACGGCCTTTGGTATTGTTAAGAGCCTGGTAGATAACGAAATCGTAATTGGCCTGACCGGTATTGCAAACGAGATGAATCTGCTGGGGCCTTTTGCGGTTTTTCTGGTGTAGGTGATTCGATCATGCGATGTCAAAAATGTGGAGCCCCTCTGGACCCGAACGATAAGGCCGGGCATCGCTGTCAATCCGGTGGCGAACCTCCTCCGCGCACGGCCCACGGCACTGTGATCCAGGAGCGCGGAATGGAATGCCCGTTCTGTCGGGTGGTCAACGCGCCAGGGGCACAGCAGTGCAAACAATGCGGCTCCACACTCCCATCGGGGACAACCAAAGGTGTGGAACCGTCCGGTCCTCAGAAAAAGGGCGATCCGTTCGAGACCTCCGATCCCGCGACCAGATCAGCGCAGGCATCGGGTGGCGCGGCAGAGGGCGATCCCGTGGAAACCGCGCGCCAGACATCGTTCCATCTGGTAGAGATTTCGGAAGGCCGGCCGGTGGCCAGCCATGCCCTGGGCGGTTCTGTTCGGATCGGTCGCGTTTCCGCCGACATCAACATCGACGATCCAAAGGTCTCGCGCGAACATTGTCGGCTGGACGTGCAGCCCGAGAGCGTTCGCCTGGTGGACCTCGAAAGTACGAACGGAGTCTACTTGCGTGTAAAGGGCAGTGTTGAACTTCGCCCGGGGGACGAAATCATGCTCGGACAACGCGTTTTTCGCCTCGAATCGTCTTCCGACCAGTAGCGGCTACTGGCGGAGAGCATGGAGGCAGAACGAGCTCGATTAGCGACAGACACCACCAATGCAGAACATTCCGGTCGGGCAGGGCGGTGGGCAGCGCCGGAAACCCGGAGTGGGCGGAGTCTGTGCTCGCTCACAGATTCGCGACGAAGCGTTCCAGCTTGTTCCGGCGTTGCACTGCAGTTGAACGGGGGAAACGAGGTCGGAAGTCGGCGGGTCGTCAGCAGTCACGTTGAATTCCAGACTCGCCGTGCGCAGCCCCAAACCTTCGGGCGGTACCAGCGAGAGTTCATAGCGGCCCGGTTCCAACTCCAGCGTGCGGGCCGTGGTGCCCATCTCCTGGTCGGCGGGTTCGCCTTCCCGACGTATTCGGATGAGTGCACCCGCAACCGGTTCGGTCGCGATCTCCACGTCGGCCGTGCTGCTGGTCGCCAGATTGTTGATAGCCCAGTACCCGCCGGCGCCGAGCACGCCCAGCGCAATTACGGCGCCCGCTACCTTGCCGATCATTCCCCAGGGCAGCCCCGCACCGGCACCGGCGCTGGTGCGCAGTTTTTCGAGCGCTTCAATGAAGTCGTTTGCTGAGGCGTAGCGTGATTCGGGAGATTTCGCGCAGGCTTTTTTGAGAACGCTTTGCAGTCCGGCCGCGCTTGTGGAGACCGAACTCATATCCACGTTCCCGGCGGCTCCGAAGCCCCGGACGCCGGTTTTGAGCCCGGGCAGCGCACCGGAGCTCGCCGCCTGGGCATAGGTTTTACCCTGACCCTCAACCAGGTCGGCGTAGGGGTGTTTACCGAGCACCATTTCGTAGATCATGAGGCCAACCGCGAAGAGATCGGACCGTGCATCCACCTTGCTTGAGTCCACGTGTTGCTCGGGGCTCATGTAAGCCGGCGATCCGAAAACGGCGCCCACACGTGTCATATCTTCGCGGGTAATCTTTGCGATTCCAAAGTCGGTAATGCGCGGCACTCCGTCCTCGGACATCAGAATGTTTTCAGGTTTAATGTCCCGGTGGACCAGGCCTTGCGCATGCAGCGCCGCCAGTCCCTTCAGAATGCCCACACCGATGCGGGTCGCCTCGTCGGGGTTGAGCACACCCTTGTCTTCCATGAACTCGCGCAAATTCTGAGGCGCGAACTCCATGATGTAGTACGGACGATCGTTGACCTCGCCGTAGTCGTGCACTTCGACGATATTCGGGTGTTTCGGAAATTTCGCGGTTGTTTTGACTTCCCGCTTGAAGCGTTTTTGAAATTCGGCGTCGCGCAGCATGGACTCGGCCATTAACTTAATGGCCACTTTCCGGCCGAGATTCGCATTCAGGGCTTCGTAGACAGCGCCCATACCCCCGCGCCCCAACTGGCGCTTTATTTCGTATTTTCGGCCCAGCTCCTCAACCAGAAGACCAATGTCCGGATCGATCGGCTTGCCACACTTGCCGCAGAAGCGCACCCCTTCCTTGTTAGGGTGTCCATTTTCACAATATCCGATCATGTTTCTCCTGGTGGGCGAAGTGTTCTCGCCCGGTCATGAATCGCAAGCGGTGTCGTCCGCTTCAGTTGCCCCAGTTTGGAGCAATCGAAGCCGGGCGCTCCGTGGGCGCGTGAAACACCTGAAGATCGTACTGGCCGGTTGATCGATCCTCGTAGCTTGTCACGCAGATCCGCATTCGGCCGGGGCCGGGAACGGGTACAGCAAGGGCCGACCACGAGCGATCGTCGTTGTAGTCATCGTTCTGGTACCCCAGCCCATCTGCGGTTCGGACCCGCACAATCGGATCGAAAGAACTGGAACGAACGCTGACAAAAGCCACCCCGGGCCCCTCGACATTCACATCGTACCAATCTTCATAACGCGCAATGTCCCTTTCGCTGCGTTCGCTTAGCTGGTAGCTGCCGTTGGCGTTTGCCGGTCGCTGCGTCTGAGCTCGCAGCACCGTTATGGTGAATTGCCCGCCGTTCTGACCATGGTAATCTCGTATCCCGATCTCAAGCTCGGTTCCCGCCTGGGCCTCCATAACGGCCATGGAGTTGTAGCCCTCGCCGTAGTCATCGTTCTCGACGACTTCGTTCGTGCGTTTGTTTCGCAGGGAAAGCACCGTGTCAAAATCAGAAGACTCCGCGCGGATAAGGTACAATCCGGCTGCTGGTATGGAATAGTCAATAGACATGGGACTCCCGGCGTTGAGCTGGAGTGGTAGCTGGCGCAGGACCTGCGGGCCTCGGGCAACCTGGGTTTCCAGGCGGTAGTTGCCCGTTTCTCCAACGTTGTAGCTGGTTGCAACGAGTTCCACCGTGCCGGCCTGGCTGACTTCGAAGAACAGGTTTTCCGGATCGTCGGCCTGATACTCCTGGCCACCCGGGGCCTGAGCGCGAAGCACCATGTCGAAGTTGCCGTCAGACAAGTTGGCCAGGACGAAATCTCCGCTCTGGACCGGCACGCTGTAGCGGTTCATATAGCGGGTCGCCCCGCCAGCACCGGCCTGCAGACTGGCCTGGCGCGCGAACAGGGGTGCGGTTTCGCTAAACGATTTGCAGCTCAGATCATACGCGCCGGTGGCCCCCTGGTAACCGCTTACCTCGACCGTCGCGCTACCGCCCACCGAAGATCTGGCAACCAACAGTGAGTGACGCTGGTCTCCGTTTTGGTCATCGTTCTCGGCAGTGGAACCATCGGGCAGAGTGGCGCGGAGCAAGGTATCGTAGTCGCCTGAGATAGCGCAGTACAACCAGTCTCCGGCGTTCATCCCAACTGAGACCTGATCGGGCGCGCGACCGGTCTCCCTGACTGTGCCTGGGACGCATGCCCCGAGGAGGAGCAATGCTGCGACAGAAATCGCCCGGGAATGCACCTTACGGATATTCATATATAACTACTCGCTTTTCGTGATTTGCGGAGAACCCGCACCGTGTAAGTAATGCAACATGGGGCAACCACTTTTTGGAAACAAGGGCCTGTATTCTTATGTCTCAAAGAGAATGATTGCGATCCTGGCAAAAGTGATGCAGCAAGCAGCGTTCGTGAAGTAGACGATGGTCATCGCGCATACTCCCTGTGCCATAAGGCATTTGATCGTGAGTGAGTACAACAGGCTGGCCGCAACGCGTCGTGCAGACGCTGCTGGAAGACGACACCGCAATCCGTGTGCGTCGCGCCCGCGCACCCGTGTTCCTAATGCCGATGCGCGTGGGCGGGCGTTGCCTGCTCCGCCATCGGACTGTGCGACGGCTCTCGGGCCGCTTCAATGGCTGCGACCAGTTGGGCGTGGCTGCGCATTCCGATTTGTGCGCTCGACAGAAATCCGTTGGCATCCAGCACGTAGGTCGCGGGTAGTCCCGGCGCGCCGTACGACTCATAGAGTTCGTTCGTAGCCCTGACGATGAGATACTGCATGCCGAGCGCTTCGATCTTTTGTAAGAGCACATCTTCAGTGAGTTCATCGTCGGTTGAAAGACCAATCACGTGCACGTCCGGGTGCTCGGCATGAATGCGATTCAGGATCGGAATCTCGGCCCGACAAAAGCCACACCAGGTGGCCCAAAAAGTTAAGAGAACAACGTCACCTCGTAATCCGGTCAGATCAATGGTCCTCTTTTCGTTTTGCTCCGGTGTTTGATCGCGGGGCCAGATGCGTTCGTATGCAAAGGTCGGCATGGTGAGAAAGGATCCGGACGTCATCAGTGAAGTATACAGGCGCTGCACGATCGCTCGTGAGGTGCTGCAGGTGCTGTCGTTGTTGCGACAGGATGCGAGGGTCAGGTCGCACCCGCAGGGGCATTGTTGGTGGTGCAGAATCTGCATGAAATGAGTAAGGGATCCTGTGTCCGCAAAATCTTCGAGGGAATAGTCAGGTACGCGGTTGAAGCTCATGGGTGTGGCCGCCCAATTTTCCAGGACCGCATACTCGACCGCGGGCACGGTTTCAGGGCCGATGTGCAGTCCGAATCTTCCCGTCATGGCAATCATGTCTGCCTGGCTGCGAAGGCCCGGCGCAACAGGAGGAGGCTCTTCACAGGCTGCGATCAATGTCGCGACAGCAAGCAGGACAAAGCGAACACCGAAATACCGTGCCTTCATAGGTGTTTTCCTTATTATTGAACTCGAAACAAGCACGTTTGCCAGCACCCGTCGTGGGCGCCGCGGCTTCGGCTTTGCTTTTAGCATTTCGCGCGCCACGGTCAATGTACAAAAGCGATGCTGCTCAAAAAATCGATCCTGAGTTTGTCGGTACGTGAATGGGCGGTATCCTGTTCGTTCAGTGGCACTCTATGAAACAGGTCCGCGATCTGAGAAGCAAGGGCAGGCCGTCCTCGCAGGACCGGCCGCAGGTCACAAAATTTCTGCCGCAAGCAGCACGATAGCAGTTCGGTTTTCTGCGTATCATTTATCACATGTATGCGAACTGACGCAGGCCGAGAGACTCGTGTAGCAGAATCCACTCTGGGAGCATGAATACGGCGCGGACGAAGAGCATCCACTGCCGACGGCGTTCGCGCAATCGGTTGCCTGGAGCCGGGTCTGAGCACTCAGATACAGCAAGACCAGAGTGGTGCTGTCGATTGTATCGTCCGTGGTCGTCGTGTATTCGTCGGCCGAGTCGTCGGAATGCAGACAGGAAAGGCACAGGTTCAGAACGATTGCAAGCATGGCGGACCAGATGTTCGTCCGTTCGCGCCTTCTAGTATACCAGGGAAACATAAACGTCGGCCTCCAGCTCTGCATATGATCCAGGTTCCACGCGACTCATGTTTCGTTCTCCTTCGAGTGTATTCACCGAATGATAAAAGATGCGGCTGCCCAATCGCGCGTTTGCAAAGTCGGCCACCGGCAGATAATAATCGAACTCCACGCCGGCCCCGCCCGAGCGTCCGACGATCGACGTAAACGTGACCGCGTATTGGTCGGCATCGTAGCGAACACCCAGAGTGCCTTCGGTCGTCATGTCGCCTTTCGTGACGTGTTCTACGGCAAAGGGAAAGGTCCAGCGGTGCCAGCGATAGCCCGAGCGCAACTTGTAGGAGATACCCCGACGGGAATGGTAGAAACTGATATCGGGCAGACGAATACCGGCCAGCTCCCAGGAGTGCACCGTGGCATCGCCCTCGAACATATATTTCATGAAGCTGTACATTAAAAGATAGGTCGTCGAACTTCCGTAGAGCGCGATCAAATTGCCGGTCTCGATATCGGCCCTTGTAATGTGATAGTTGTGGTCGCCGTTCTGCAGGCTCGTCAGAGTGTTTGCCACCATCTGCGCCGGAGTAACCGGCTGCAGCGTAAAGAAGAAGTCTGTCGCAAGAACTTCAGTCGCCAGTAATTCCGAACCAACCGGGCGGTTCAAAAGATCGGCGACAGTAGGATTCGTGTAGTCGCGCTTGCGGTTGTAGTACGTGAGAATGTTTGCCATATCGCCGGTTGTGCGGAGAGTTTGGTTGTCGTCTTGAGCGCGAAAGTAGTCGTAGGAGGCCTGCTTGCCGTTGATATACTGAAAGAAATAGACAAAGCTGGCCCCATTGTAATAGGCCTGGTCTTCAATCAGCTCGGTCAGATACATTTCGTTGTTTACTCCACCGCCGGTAATGACAGCGTCCCAGTCCGCCGGGGCCGTCGAAGTGAAGGGATGATCGAAAGTGGTGTAGCCGCTGCTCTTACCGCCGGCAATCGCATCACCGAGATATGTAAAAAAGTTCGTGTATCGGGTGGGGCGCACTTCCCGGGCCGCAATGACCGTCGGCACTCCGGCGCTCACCAGAGCCGTCTGGACCCGCGCGTCGATCAGGGATTGAGTGTAGTCGAAGTCCGAGAAGAAGTAGATGGGATTGGCGCCCGCCGCCCGCATCCGGGTGCCGTGTCCGAATTCATGATACGCCAGGCTATAGGCCGGTCGAAGACGCCAGGCGCCCCAGACCCAGGTCAGCCCCAGCAGCGTTCTCATTCCGACACTCTCTTCACCCCGGCTGTCCAGGGCGCCTGTCAGCCAGTCCAGAGATCCGTCCAGCAGCATGTAGTTTTCGAGCACAAACTGGCCGATGGCGTGATTGGAATTCGCCTCCGAAAGGTAGCCGTAGCGCAACGACAGAAACCGTCGGCTGATTCCAAGGTCCTCGTTAGAGACACCAGGCGGATCCGTTTCGGGGGGCAGGGGCTCGGGTGGCTGTGCTTCCTGGGCAGCCGCGCCCTGGGGCAGGGCTGCGTAACTAAAGATCACCAACAAACAAAGAGTGATTTTGCGATCCGGCACCCGGAACCTCCCGAAAAGCGACCCGCAACACATACGCTATCTGGAGGCAGGCAAGCTCATTTTTTTGGAGATTTTCTTTGCGTTCCAGCGATCCAGGACCGCCGTCCCTTCGGTGATGCAGTTCATGTACCCGTGCTAAATGTCGTTGCCGATGCCGTTGTAAACATAGCCGAAAGCAACCATGTTCAGCTGTTGGGCTCCGGTAGTGACACAGGACCAGTTAACGGCATCGGTGCTCGTGCAGACGACGCCGTTGGGGCCATTGGAACCGACAGCGACAAAAAGTCCGAAACCAAAAGTGATCTTTGTCAGGCTGTTCGCTATCGTAACACCCTGGGTCCAGGTGATAGCATCTGGTGACGTAAAAATATTCGCATTGGGTGCATTGTTATCAATACACACGAATTTACCGTTACCATAGGCCATGCCCGTCGGATCGGCGGTTACCACAGAACCCAGGCTATTCCAGTTAACGGCATCGTATGAATAGAAATTGTCGCCATTATCATCGCCCAGAGCAAGAACTACATTGTTGGTTCGCCCCGCTGATTGTCCCGGAGGTCCAATCGGTGCCGTTCGTTGAGTAGGCCGTTAGACCTGCGTTTCCCTGAGCCAGAAAAAATCCGTTGTTGATGGCGGCGTCATTGAAGGCATTCCCGCCCCCGGGCCCCACATCGGATGACCAGCTGTAGCCGTTTGTCGAATAATAGATTGAGCCGTTGTTGCCCACAGCAATAAAGCGCGGGCCGGAGGGTGGGGCAGCGTACTAAGTTCAGTAAAAAAACAAGTTGCCTGCTTCACGGAAGAGCCGAGGATCACGCGCATGGGGAATCACACTCGTTGCAAAAAGCACAATCGGCGCGGGCCTTTCGCCGGCGGTTCGCTCGCCTTTATCGCATTGTGTCTTGCGATTTCCTGCCAGAGCGCGTCGGGCCAATCCGGCCCCGACCCGCTGCCTCTTTTTCGTGCTGCTCAGGCGGGGGACGTGGTGGCCATCGAACAGGCACTCGCGAGCGGGATCGATGTGAATGCAATCGATTCTGGTTTTCGTCCGCTGATGGTCGCAGCGAGCCAGGGGCACCTGGAAGCCGTGCAGGTCCTGATTGCTCGTGGCGCACGTCTGGAAGAGCCGGCACGGGATGGCGGGGGCCGCGCTCTGCATTTCGCCGCGATGGGTGGCCATTGCACAGTGACTTCGTTCTTACTCGACCAGGGCGCCGATAAAGAAGCCCAGGACGGCGACGGATATACCGCACTCTGGTCGGCTGCTTCACGCGGGCATATCGACTGCGTCGAACTTTTGCTTCAGCGGGGCGCGAATCTGAATCACGTGGACCAGCACGGAAACAATATCGTCGGAGCCTGCGCCCGATTCGGTGCAAATGACGCGATACGCTGGCTGGTGCGACGCGGCGTAGCTTCCGACCAGCCCAACCGCTATATGCGCACACCGCTCTTTGATGCGATTGACGGTGGCCATCCGGATACGGTCCGCTTGCTCATTCAGCTCGGGGCCGACGTGAATCGGCGCACTGCCAGCGGCAATACACCGCTTTTGAATGCCTCGCAGAGGGGCCGCAGTGACATCGCATCAATCCTGCGCAGCGCCGGTGCGCGCTGATCCTCTCGCTCAACGAAGGGTGCATGTTTTGTTTTCTGGTTCAGATCCTGCTGCGCTCGCTCGCGTGAAGAGAGGGTGTTGGCCGGTATTGCTTGACATGCCTGCACATGCTGAGTATACTGCCTGCATGGCACGCATGCAAATTCAGTACACAGTACGCTCCGTTCCGGAAGCGGTGGACCGGGCGTTGCGTGCGCGGGCCCGCAGCGAAGGAATCAGCCTCAACCAGGTTCTGGTGCATGCGCTGGAAGTCGCCTGTGGCACGGAAGGTGCGGGCCTGCAAAAGCAGGACCTGGACTGGATTGCCGGGACATGGGTCGAAGATGAAGAATTCAATCAAGCCCAACGCGAGCAACGGCGCGTTCACCCGGATGACTGGCGTTGAGGTTGTGCCTGGACACAAATACTTACGTCGCCCTGGCGCGCGGTGAACCGGCACTGGGGGATATTGTGCGACAGGCCGGGCGCGTGCATTTACCATTCATCGCACTTGCGGAATTGCGAGCTGGCTTTCGCTCCGGAAAGAAGACGAGCCAGAACGAAAGGAACCTGCAGCGATTCCTCGGGGTGGAGCGGGTGAGCGTTTTGTTTGCCGACGAACAAACCACGCATCATTATGCATCGCTCTTCGCCCGACTGCGGGCTCAGGGCACACCTATTCCGACTAACGATCTGTGGATCGCGGCCCTCGTCCTCCAGCATGACCTATTACTGTGCTCCTTTGACTCTCATTTCAACCATCTTCCGCAGCTTCCGCGCGTCGGCCCAACGAATGAGTGATATGCCTTAAGTCCGGTACGAGCACGAATCAAAAAAAAGCGATCGTGCGCGGGGAGGGGGACCAGGGCTGCGTAACTAAAGATCACCAACAAAGAAAGAGCGATTTTGCGATCCGGAACCCGGAACCTCCCGAAAAGCGACCCGCAACACATACGCTATCTGGAGATAGGCAAGCTCATTTGCTTTCCAGCGATCCAGGACCGCCGTCCCTTCGGTGATGCAGTGCATGCAGCCGTGCTAAATGTCGTTGCCGATGCCGTTGTAAACATAGCCGAAAGCAACCATGTTCAGCTGTTGGGCTCCCGTAGTGACACAGGACCAGTTAACGGCATCGGTGCTCGTGCAGGCAACGCCGTTGGGGCCATTGGAGCCGACAGCGACAAAGAGTCCGAAACCAAAAGTGATCTTTGTCAGGCTGTTCGCTATCGTAACACCCTGGGTCCAGGTGATAGCATCTGGTGACGTAAAAATATTCGCATTGGGTGCGTTGTTATCAATACACACGAATTTACCGTTACCATAGGCCATGCCCGTCGGATCGGCGGTTACCACAGAACCCAGGCTATTCCAGTTAACGGCATCGTATGAATAGAAATTGTCGCCATTATCATCGCCCAGAGCAAGAACTACATTGTTGGTCGCCATCTGGCGTGTTACACCGGCGGCATAAGTCCCGGTGTTCCAGTTTACGCCGTCGGTCGTGGAATAGACCTTGCCGCTGTCGTCACCAAACACCAGGGAGCCTCTGAATACCTCGCTCGTATAGAGAGCGCTTGCGCCGGCAATGCTGCGGCCCGAATCCCAGGTGATTCCGTCCTGAGAATAGAATACGGTTGTGTTGGCTGTATCGCCGGCGGCGAAACGATTGTTCCAGTAGCGGGTCGAAAGAATGCCGGTCGCCCCGCTGATTGTCCCGGAGGTCCAGTCGGTGCCGTTCGTTGAGTAGGCCGTTAGACCTGCGTTTCCCTGAGCCAGAAAAAATCCGTTGTTGATGGCGGCGTCATTGAAGGCATTCCCGCCCCCGGGCCCCACATCGGATGACCAGCTGTAGCCGTTTGTCGAATAATAGATTGAGCCGTTATTGCCCACAGCAATAAAGCGCGGGCCGGACGGAGGGGCGGCGTACACCAGAAAGGCGAACAAATCGTTGCAGAACGCAGTATGGCCGCAATCTCGATTGTACACCTGGCAATTGCCGAGCGCCACAATACAAGCACTCAACTGTAAAACGAGCAACCCTCTTCTGCGCATATAAGCAATACTATTGAGACAATACTATTTACGGATAGCAAAAACCGGCCCGGCCGGTGCGGTGTTGGGAAATCGGCATGGTGGGGCTCGAAAAAATCAAGGACAAGGCTGAACACGAAGCGGCAAGGAACGAGCTTTGGCAGGGCCATCGTACACACGCGGCAGGAGGTCTTCATCAACGCGATCTATTTGGGACCTCTTTGGACGCATTTGATCAACGTCGCTAATGGCCTTACGAACCAATTCACAAACCGGCCCGGTTCTCTGGATCCTTCCGACGAGATCCGCAAAGCAGAAGGATGGATTAGGCAGAACCTACTGCTTGATGCTTCATTGAAGACGATCGTCCAAACGCTTTCGATGGGCACCGCACATAGCCCGCCGGACAAAGCAAGCTAATCAACCATATGAGCAGAAACGTGCCGCAGGACTGCAAACGCAATCCTCGCGAAACGCAAAACTTCTTCGGCAAGGATCGGAACGCTCTCGCCCACCTTTCCCTGCTCCGACACTGGCCACTTGGAACACGGTGCTCACGGGCATTCATCACCCGCATTGAAGGGCTTACTCCCCTCTTCTGTGTGGCCAGCCAGATCCTGGTGCCTAGAACTTTGGATAAAACTCATATCCAATACCGGCCCTTTGGGACCAAATCGTCCGATTCATGCAAAAGCACGCCCATATGCGCCTCGTCGGCTGGATTATGCTTGCTGCAATGTTAAGCCTTGAGTGTAATTTGGTGGCTCTCATGATCCATCGCAGTCGGCCCAAGAACAGGAGTGTAATTCAGATACATGAATGATACGCCCAATGCCTCCATATTTGAACGCTCAACCCTCATGTCGGTGCAGGCCATCCTACAAAGGCTACAACAAGAAAACGGTTGGAAGATTAATGTCGCACAGCGGGCCTTCGAATGGTCTCCGAGGAAAATAGCCGACTTGATCGACTCGATGTTGCGAGGCTTCCCGATTGGAAGCGTCTTGATTCTAAAAGACTCGACGATGGAGTACTACGACTTTTCGCAACGGGATAGCCTTCGAGAACTAAAGGCAACACCGAAGAGAAAGACGGATCAAATAATTGACGGTCAGCAACGCTGCTACTCGTTCAAGATTACATACGGCGGAGAAGGATTTCAGGGGAGCGATGGTGACCCTCTGTACCTCTGGTTGAACCTGGGAGCTTACAATCAAGAGTACAGGGAATTTGACAGAACTCGAAGCCACAAGTTCCACCTGCATTGGAGCGCACGGCAAGATCTGAATCAGCTTGCTGATATTGATCGGGCAGAAGAAGGAATGCGCCATGATTCTCCACGCTCTGGTTGGTATCGATTCGACAGGCTTGTTTCGCACGATTTTGGCGGAGCAATCCAAAAAGTTTGCAAGGACTCCGGGCTCGATCTACGAGAAACCGGTGACACTGTTTCGGAGATTCTGAGTTCGGTCGATCGTTCGTTTCAGTATAGCATTGTGCCCGTCGATTACATGCCCGAATCAGAGGACAGCATTCAAGACATCTTCCACGTATTCATTAGAATAAACACTGGCGGTAAGAACCTGAATGATACGGACATCTTCTTCACAGGTGTAAAGAAATACTGGCGAGATGCTGAGTTTCACCTGGCGAACTTGCTGTCTACAGGGTCATTGTTCGATCGCAGAAGTGCAATAACGCTGCTTGGTCGCATGGCGGCCATGTCTTTTGACCGCAGTGCCGGAGACCCCGCTCCCAGCGACCCGGTGCGGCTGAATCTTTCCCATCTGCGAAGCTCCAATAGTGACCCCGATGATCCCTATCCGCTCATCAAGGGCATGGAGCACCTGAGTCAGGCGGAGTCTTCCCTATGCGCTGCCATCGAGTGGGTAGACCAAGTCGTGCGGGAAGCCTTCAAGGTGGGTGCGCAGACCATTCACAAGATGAATCTGATGACAATCGTTGCGTGGGTCTACCAAGTCCACCTGCGAAACGGTGTCTTGCCCACAAAGGATGAAACGGTACTACGACCTATCTTGAGCTTCCTTTTCTGGGGAGTTCTCTTCGGTCCACACGTTACTGGTCGAGAAAGTTTCTTTCGTCACACGTTAGATCTGGCGTGGCGAGCAGGGACTTCGGGAGCAGCCTTTCCTTACAAAGTGCCGGAGTTTTCAAGGTGGTTCCTGTATAACCGTGTCACGAACATTGCGCCACGAAATCCGTTCATAGAAAGCTTCCATGTACCTGCAAGAGACGACCCTGCGTACGGGGACGTGAAGAAGATGCTGGATTTGATGAAATGGAGCGCAGGGTTCGTGCTCGCCGAGTTTCAGCGAGCAGAACACCATTCAATGGATATTGATCATGTCATTGCCCTGAACTATGCCCGACCGAGACTCGGAACGGGGCGCCGATACACCGAAGAGCAAAGAGACCATCACTTCTACTGGATAGACACGATTGGGAACTATGCGCTGATTTCAGCGAGTGCGAATCGGGCATACCAAGATATCGCCCCTTCAAAGAAGCTTCACAGCAAATCCAAAGGGTATTTTGATGAGTCCTACGTCCGGACGGACCCAATGATAAACTCAGAGGACACTGCCATTATCGTTCAGATCGAATCAATCCTGAACGAGCATCATACGAAACGAGATCGGGAGAAAGCGGCCCGGCTCTTTCAGGAGTTCGTCACAAACAGAGCCTTCAGAATGTGGAGTCGTGCTCTCCAAAAGTACGATTACCCGGAAGCGTTGCTAAAGCAACAATAGGATCAGGGGGAGGAACGTGCACCAAAATCAAACTGCTCCATTACGATTCCCACATCATGCACGGTCGACCCATCACGCCCTTCGTATGCTCTGTATTCGAGTCGCCCAGTAACGAAAATCTCAGTTCCCGTCCGGCAATGCTCGGCCACTACACGCCCCACTTTGCCCCATGCAGTAACACGGTAAAAGCCGGTCTCCTTGTTCTGACCCTGGTATACATCATTGGCAATGAAGACGACACATCGGAAGTTCCCGTTATCCATTTCCTGGGTTTCGGGCTCCCGAATGAGTCGTCCATTGATCATCACCTTATTCATTGCTACAACTTGATTGATGCTACGAAGGTAACTCGCCCTCGGGTTTTCCGGAGCGACGTCCGAAGTCGAATCGATCTACGACTATTGAGTTCAGATACGTGATGCGACCGTCCTCTTCCTCGCACCGCCATTGCTCCAACCGCCCCGACAGAAACAGCTCGGTACCGGTCGTACAGTGAGCCCTGATCGCTTGGGCCTTGCTCCCCCAGGCCTTGGCAAAGAAGAATGCTGAGCGCTGTTCGCCTCCACGCCATTCATTGTGAGCAAGGACAAAGGTGCAACGGTGGTTGCCAGATTCGTGAGGATAGAAGGATGGTGGAGACGTGACTCTCCCCGAGATGCAGATACTGTTCATAGGTTTAACCGCCTATACTTTAGATTGTGGCCTACTCGGACTTCACGCTGTCATGACATGCCGGCAGGAACTCCCTACTGATAGGTCGCTAGAGTTGCCTGTCAACTCTTTTTCGAGGAGGGCCGGCCGCAATCCAGGATAGAGGCCTAGCGGCCTTGCAGGTGTCTGAAAATATGCGATAATCATTCATACGAAGAATTCCATGCGTCCGACCGTTTCGAGCGCTCTACCTTTGAAGTTCGGATTCGGAGCTGTGACGTGGTGGTGCTGAGGTTTTCGAATGCTCATTTGCATTGCTGGAGATGGCAACGACGTAGTGAGTGCCCCCCATCCGTGGTGCGCCGCGCAAATAAAAATCAGATCTCCAATTGTCTGACTGTCTGCGCATCGGCGGAGAGTGTTGGCCCAGCACGTATAGTTAAGTGGATAGTCGTGGGACTCCGGAAACGGGCCCCCTGCATTCGACAAGCAGCTTCACAATGCTCTGGAATTCTTCTAGGAGCGTACGGATTTCGCATTGCGGGCCTTGCGTCTCAGATGGCGAGAGGATGCTCCTATCAACGTGGAAATCCTTTCTCTTCGCAGGGCAGCGGAAGGCCTCAACGGCTCATTGAAGACGGCGATGCGAGCATTCGCATGGTTCAATCCGGAATACCGCAGATGTATCTTAACGGATGGGCCTTCTTCAAGAACCTGCACTACTTCGGACTCGAGTGCCTCTCGACTCAGATGCGGTGGAGCAGAAGAGACGGTGGTTTGATTGCCCGCAGGGCCCGCACACGAAGCGCGCAGCGCGAGTGTGTGGTTTCTACATGGGGAATTAAACGACCAGTTCTTCTTCACCGCCGCGGGCAACGACGATTTCGCCGGCGTCTTCGAGTTTGCGGATGATGTTTACGATCTTTTGCTGGCAGTCTTCCACGTCTTTGAGGCGGACGGGACCCATGAAGTCCATGTCTTCGCGGAGCAGGGCGGCGGCGCGTTTGGACATGTTTTTGAAGATCTTTTCCTGGACCTCGGCGTCGACCGACTTGAGCGCTTTGGCCAGTTCCTGGTTGTCGACTTCGCGCAGAACGCGCTGGATGGCGCGGTCGTCGAGCAGAACAATGTCCTCGAAGACGAACATGCGTTTCTTGATCTCTTCGGCGAGTTCGGGGTCCTCTTCTTCGAGCGCTTCGATGATGGTCTTTTCCGTTCCCCGGTCAACGAGGTTGAGAACCTCGACCACCGCATCGATACCACCGGCCGAGGTATAGTCTTCCGAGGCGAGAGTCGAAAGTTTACGTTCGAGCACGCGTTCCACTTCGCGCAGGACGTCCGGCGAAACCCGTTCCATAAGTGCGATGCGTTTGGCAACGTCGGCCTGAATCTGGTGGGGCAGGCTCGAAAGAATCAGGGCCGCTTTCCCGGGTTCCAGGTAGCACAGGATCAGCGCGATCGTCTGCGGGTGTTCGTTCTGGATGAAGTTTAAGAGGTGCTGCGGGTCGGTGCGGCGAATAAAGTCAAAGGGCCTTACCTGCAAAGAAGAGGTGAGCCGGTTGATAATGTCGATCGCCTTCTGGGTTCCCAGGGCGCGTTCCAGAACTTCGCGGGCGTAATCGATACCACCCGAGGTGATGAAGTCCTGGGCCATCATGAGTTCGTTGAACTCAATCAGGACCTGCTCTTTGTCCTCCGGCGTGACCTTGTCCAGGCGCGCCATCTCAAACGTGAGCGTTTCTACTTCGTCGTCACGGAGATGTTTGAAGACCTCGGAAGCCACTTCGGGTCCGAGCGTGATCAAAAAGATCGCGGCCTTCTGGCGTCCGGTCAGGGTCTGTTTTTTGGACTGGAGCATGGCTCGGGCCGGCTGGATCCGACTGCCTTAAATATCGGCAACCAGGGGCAAATGGACCAACACCGAACAGGGCGCCCGGGGCTCACCCTTTACAACGAAAAAACAGGTCCCGAACGATAGCGCGGCCCACCCTGCCGGCCGTGCCGGAAGGCCGAACGGTGCCCGACCCTGCCTTCCGGCCGCCGCCGGGATTCTTCGCACGCGCTTTGATCGTGCCGAAGGCGTGCTTTGCGGACCGATTCGATCCAGGCCAATCGACGCCCGTCGGAACTCTGACGGGGAACGGCCGGGGACGAAGGCCACGTCGGAACTTCGTCGTCCGGATGCTTTTTAAGCGGAGCTCGCGGCGGCCTGGACTTTCCGGATCCGGGTGAGCGATCGGACCCGGTCTTGCGCCCGTTTGCACGGGCCCCCGTCGGAACTCCGACACGGCCCCGGGGGCCCGACGATCGGCCGGATTTTTTTGGTGTAGCGCGAAGGAATGTTCCTATCTTTGCCGGGAGCGTCAAAGCTCAGAGCGGCGTTACTCGGGAGGCATCATGGCAAACGTAATCGTGACGGGAGCAAATCGGGGAATCGGGCTGGAGTTCTGCCGGCAGTTTCTGGAGCGCGGCGATCACGTAATCGCAGCCTGCCGAAAGCCTTCGAGCGACCTCGAAATGTTAGGCGCAAAGGGAAACCTGCAAATCGAAGGCAACATCGATGTAGCGAGCGATAACGGGGCGTCCATGTTCGCAGAACGTCTCGGAAATCAACCGATTGAAATCCTGGTGAACAACGCCGGCATCATGCGACCGGAAAGCCTGGAGAAACTCGACATCGATTCCATTCGGCAACAGTTCGAAGTCAACTCGCTGGGTCCTCTGCGCGTCACCCGGGCTCTTTTGCCAAACCTGGAAGCCGGCGCCAGATCGGGTCTTGCGCGCGTGGCGATCATCACCAGTCGCATGGGTTCGATTGCGGACAACACATCCGGGGGAATGTACGGCTATCGCATGTCCAAGGCGGCGGTCAATATGGCCGGAGTCTCTCTGGCCCACGATCTCAAGTCCCGTAAGGTCGCAGTTGCGATTCTGCATCCCGGTTATGTGAAGACCGATATGACCAACCACGGAGGCCAAATCGAACCGTCCGAAGCCGTGCGGGGTTTGATCGCGCGCATCGACGCTCTGACGCTTAAAAATACCGGAACCTTCTGGCACCAGAACGGCGAAGTTTTGCCCTGGTGAAGTGCCCTACAGCTTGTTCAGGTACGCACTGAGCAGTAGTGATTGGCAGAGTCGGCCGTTCGAGCGCGGATTGAGAATAAACGCGCTGGTGGCTGTGGTGGGAACCCCATAGATCATTCCATTCGGTGCAAGGACTCCTCCGGCCCAGCCGGGACCAATCGCCAGGGTCGCTGTGTCAAAGCCGGTGGCGTTCGCATTGACGATTAGAATGCTGGCGCCCTGATTGGGTGGCGCGAAGACACGCCCGTCCGCCGAACGGACCGCACCGTCGTACTTATAGGCCGTGGCGACCATGCCCGAAAGCGTGGCCGTGTCCACCGTACCGTTCGCTACGTCAAGGATGACCGCGTTTGTACCCGAAGCGGGAACCGCAACAATGCGTCCATCGTTCAAGAGCGCGCCCGAGCTGTATTTCTCCGAACCCGCCGGCAGCGTGAGCGATACAACGTCGGCGGTATCGGTATTCGGATCAATGATCAAGACGGCGGTGCGGTCTCGGGCAAAGGCATAGATTTTGCCATTCGTGTGCAGCACAGCGCCCGACCAGGCCGGTGTTGCACCCGGAAGCATGATTGCGGCCATATTGTAGGTATTGGTCGATGGATCCACAATCAGAACATTGGTGTTCAGAAGTGGTATCATATAGATCTTTCCGTTCGGCGCCAGAACCCCCCCGGCCCACTTAAAAACCGCAGCCGGCAATCCCGTGATGGTAGTTTGATCGTAGGTGTTGGTGCTCGGATCGATGATCAGCACGTTGGTTGCAGAACTCGGTACCGCGTAGATCTTTCCGTTTGGCGCCAGAACTCCCCCGGCGTATTTATCAGTGGATGCCGGCAAACCGGTCATGGTGGTTGTGTCGGCGGTGTTTGTAGTCGGGTCGATGATCAGAACGCTGGTGGCATTGCGTGGAATGCCGTAGATCCTGCCGTTGGGAGCAAGCACGGCCCCGGTCCACTTGTCCGCTCCCGCTGGAAGGCCCGAGATGGTTGCCGTGTCCGCAGTTGGCGTGCCACTCGTTCCGAACGCGGCCTGTCGCTCGATCTCCGCTCGAAAGGCCGCCGCCTGGCTGCTCTGGATCACCGCGAAATAATCCTCGCGACAGATCGCGGCTTCCGAATCGAGCAAAAAGAGCGTGAACACCGTGTCGTTGGATGCCGGAAAGCCGGAACCGCACGCAAGCATTGCCTGGGCGGCGATTGCAGCCACCATGCCGGCCAGACCGATCCCGGGCGACGACTCTTTCATGAACCTTATCCCTGAAAGCCGTTCTTAGAATGCGTGCCGTCGCAGAACGGTTTGTTTGCGGAGCCACCACAACGGCAGAGGGCCGCAGTTTTCCTGGTGGCGATCGTGTTGCCCTGGTGGTCTGTAACGTTGAAGGAACCCGTGACCAACAGCGGTCCGTTTTCGGTCAGTTGAATTTTGGCCGGTTTTGTCTCTTCTTCGTTCATGATTTCTCCTCCGTGATCGCCCTCGATCGATAGCGCGCCCGAGGGACAGCCGCGTACGACCCGCGCGATTTCGTCAGCTGTGGCGTGGTCGGTCTGGATCCAGGGACGTTCTTTCGGCTTGAAGACTTCCGGCAGGTTCCCGACACAGTGCCCCGAGTGCTGGCACAACGAAGCGTTCCAGAGAATCGTCAGCTCGCCCCGATGATAACGTTGTACGCGCGTCCGCTCGCTCATCTCATGGCTCCAGGTTGATCTCGTCGATCTGTTCCATCGCGCCCAGTTCGCCTTCGGCGGCGGCTCGCTCCTCAATGCTTTCGCCCCCCGGTGCAATCACCACGGCGCGCCCCGCCTCAACGGTTACGCTCTCGTTCGTGGCCCGGACCGTGATTTCAACGCTGCCTTCGCGCACGGCGAAGATGCCCGGTTGATCGGCCGGGTTTACGCGCCCCCAGAACTGGGTCCCCCGGACGGCCGCCACGGCGGTCGGCGTGACCACTTCCAGGGATTCGCCCGGGGAAAGCCGATCCGCCCGCACCAGAATATCCCCCGCTTCCATGCTGACCCGCATGTCCGGTTCCAGAAGCGTACCGACATCAAACTCGGCGTTCCCGAGCAGACGAATTCCAACGTGGTGCGGCGAAAGTAGATCCACGGAGCTACCGGCCTCGGTGATGACCTTGCCGGCCCGGGTGATACGGGTACCCTGAGTAAGCGCTTCGCTGTTGGCGCCGATTTCGATGCGTGCCTGGCCCGTCAGGTTTGTAACGATGACCGCCGGGCTGCTATCGGTGCTCTGGCCGCAGGCTGTGAACAACAGGAACACGGCAACGATGCCTGGAGCAAGCGCGCGCCAGACCAGGTCCGGTCGAATGTATTGCTTATAGTGCGGTCTGTACATGCAGAGGTTCTCCGTTTGCCGTCCGGCAATACCTGATTCAAGGTTTCGGCACAGAAACTTGCAAGAACTTCTTGTTTTTTGCCTTCGCCCGTGGCCAACCCGGGTTGCAGTCCACGCGCCACGCTTGATTTTTGCGGGCCCCGTGGTCAAATCGGTCATGCTGGTTTGTTTTCGTAGGCCCGTACTTCTGCTGCTTGCTCTGAGTCCCGGACTTTTTTGCGGTCGGCCACGGGTAGACCTGGGCCCAAACGATATCGAAGGCACCCTCACCCATGCCGGCCAGGAACGGGAATACATTCTGCACAGTCCCCGGCCGGAGCCCGCCGGTCGTGTGCCGCTGGTTCTGGTTCTGCACGGCGGAGGCGGAGACATGCGGGGTATGTTGTCTTTGACCGGCGGCCGTTTCCAGGAACTTGCCGACCAACACGGCTTTTATGTGCTGTACCCACAGGGGCTGGAAAAGTCCTGGAACGACGGACGCCTGGACCCGAATTCCTACGCCCATCAGAATCAGATCGATGACATCGGTTTTTTGACGCGGCTCATCGAAGACATTTCGTTTCGTTATCCCATTGATCAGGCGCGCATTTTTTCGACCGGCATTTCTAACGGCGGGTTCATGTCGATGCGCCTGGCCTGTCAGCTGTCCGAACGTGTGCGCGGCATCGCTGCGGTCACAGCACAGCTCGCCAGGGACCAACTGGAGTTCTGTCATCCCGCGCGTCCCGTCAGTGTTCTTTTGATCAACGGCACCGAGGACCCGCTGGTGCCTTACGACGGCGGCCAGGTCCGGGTTTTCGGGAGCGACCGGGGTGAAGTGCTGTCCACCCGCGAAACCTACGACTTCTGGCGGCACGCCAACGCCTGTCCGGTGGCTTCGCGTGAGTCCGATCTGCCTGACACGGCTCAGGATAGCACCACGGCCCACCGCTTCGATTCCGGCCCCTGTCGTGACGGAAGCTTCGTGAGTTTGATTCGCATTCAAGGCGGGGGGCACACCTGGCCCGGAGGCTGGCAGTATTTTCCGGAATCTCTGATCGGGCGCACCTCCCGCGATTTTCAGGCAGCCGATCTCATCTGGAAATTCTTTGAAGAGATCAGCACAACTCCCTGAGTCACGTAGGAACTCCATCGGTGTAGGAACTCCATCGGTGTAGGAACTCCATCGGTGTAGGAACTCCATCGGTGTCGGAACTCCATCGGTGTCGGAACTCCATCGGTGTCGGAACTCCATCGGTGTAGGAACTCCATCGGTGTAGGAACTCCATC
>JACKOY010000014.1 GCA_024233935.1 Spirochaetales bacterium
GGGATGTCGTTTCCCGGAAGGAGCGCACCGAAGTCTTCTTTCACGGCGTTCCACAAACGGGTGAGCAAGAACATAGGCCCAGCTTCTGGCTCTATACGAAAGCGGAAATCAATTTTCCGCACCCTGAACCGCGGCCGTCGCTATCGGGCGGAGCAGATGTGTGCTGTAACGAAAGCGGTGGTAGACGCGCAAATAGAGCCCTTCCGGGCGTGGCCACAGCTTACAGCGGCGAATCTCGCCGTCTGCGAGTCGGAGCTGACCGAAAAGAAATTCTTCGCCCTGCCACTCGAGGTTCCAGACAACCGGATCGCCAACGTCCTCGCAATCCCTGCAAGAAGCGATCAGCCGGTTGTCTTCCAGGCGGAATTCCAGCGTGGCCGGCCCATCGAAAAGCCCGGCTTCAGCGGGCAACTCGTGCGCTGCGGGCACGGGAATTTCGCCTGCTTCCCGGGCCGGGAGGGCTTCCATGCAGAGCGGCGCCATCGACAGAAATGCCAGCAACCATCGTAGTTCCATGCCTACCCTATCGGTCGGTTCGGGCATTTGTGTTTACCCGTTGTCGGGTTCGCACATTTTCTGTCTCATGCTGGAAAGCAAACTCGCGCAGGCCGCCCTGGAACTCTCCGCGCGCCCAACCGCCGTGCGGGATTTCGCCCGCGAGCTGGTGCTTTCGGTTTCGGGCGGTCGTGACTCCATGTTCTTGCTCTGGCTATTTGCCGGGCTGCGCGATCTGGACCTGTTTTCCGGTGCGTTGCGGGTTTTTCATCTCGATCACGGTTTGCGTCCGGATTCCGCCGATGACCTCGAACTCGTGCGCCGGGAGTGTGCGCGGCTGGATCTGCCGTTGTTCTCTGAGCGCGCCCGGGTTTCCGATTTTGCGCGGCGGTCAGGCCTGGGCATTGAGGCCGCCGGTCGGCGATTGCGTTACCGCGCCATCGGTCGTCTTCTGGGAGCCGGTCCTGAACAGAGTTTTGCGGTCACGGCCCACCACGGCGACGATTTTGCAGAGAGCATTCTCCTGCACCTGATTCGGGGAGGTGGTCCCGGCGCGCTGGAGACCATGCCCGAGCGCACCCGCGTTTTTGGCGTCCCGGTCTACCGGCCGCTCCTCAGCTTCAGCCGTCTCGCCATCGAACAGCTGGTGCGTGAGTTTGCGGTGCCGTATCGCGAAGACTCCAGCAACCAGGACCAGAATTTTCGGCGCAACCGCCTGCGTGGCATCGTGATGCCGGCTCTACGCGAAGAAGGTCTGGATGCCGGCGCGCTCTGGAGGCGCTTTCACAACGATAGACCCGCATCGGTCCTGGGGCCTTCCGAATATTTGTGTCTCGATCGGCGTTTGCTGGGGGATCCGCGTGGCCCCAAGACGCTTTTGGACGTCGCCTTTCGCAGTCTGGACCTGGCGCCCCCGGCGGAGAGTTTGGTTGCGGAGTTTGCGCGTCAGTGTGCGCCCGGTTCCGGGTTTCGCGTACACATCAAACACCAGAGCTTTCGAATCTGGTCCGATCGGCGTGGACCCATCTGGATCTTTCGTGCCGACGCGCGCGTGTTCTCGAGCTTTATAGTTGAGTCGAAAGGACCGCAGGAGTTTTTGATTCGCTTCAATGGCCTCGAACGCGCCTACCGGACGCGACCCGGGCAGGCGCCCCTGCAATACCGGCCGGGATTGCGCCTTGTTCTGCCCGACGGTGGTCGCAAACGTTTGAAATCGTTCTTTCAGGAGCAGGCCGTTCCGGCCCCGGTTCGATCGCGCCTGCCGCTGATCGGCGACCGGTGGACCGGCCTTGTGGAAACGGTGTGCCTGTCTTTCTGGGAACAGGGACGGGACCGTTCTTTTGCCGCGTCGCTATCGTTCCAACCCGACGGAAGCACTTGACAAAAAGCGATCTCGCGGGCACGTTCATTCCCCGGTTGCCGCTTCCAGGGCAACAGACCGGAGCGCAATCCTTGGGATTCAAAAAGTACTTCGAATCACCCACACCGGACGAACTGGACGGCAAGTCCTTCGAGTACCGCCTGTTTCGCGCGGTGCCCCACGCCTTTCTGGACTGGATGCGTTCGTACGTACGTCTGGAAACGATTGGCCTGGACAATATTCCGCGGCACGGTCCGGTGTTGGTGGCGCCCAACCACAGTGGTGTGCTGGGCTGGGACGCCTTCATCGTTCAAAACGAAATCCTGAAACAGGCCCATCGCATGCCACGTACGATGAGCCACAATTTCTGGCACGGCGACAACCTGTTCGGCTACCTTTCGCGTAAGATGGCCTACATACCTCAAGACTTCAAAAAAGCGATTCGCGTGTTGCGGCACAACAACCTGCTTTTGATCTTTCCGGAGGCCGAAGCCGGAAATTTCAAACCCAGCACACAGATGTATCAGTTGCAGCCGTTTAACCCCGGGTTTGTTTCGCTGGCGGTCATGGCGAATGCGCCGATTGTTCCGGCCTGCGTGATTGGCGCGGAAGAAGCGCATCTGAATCTGGGCACTCTGGACTGGACCGAGAAGTACATTGGCGCAAAACTGCCGTTGCCCTTAAACCTGTTTCCCATACCGGTAAAGTGGAAGCTGATCTTTCTGCCTCCGATCAGTCTTGAGAAATATGGTCGGGGCGACGCGCGCAACATTCGATTTCTCGAAGAAGTCGCCGAAAACGTGCGGATGCGCATACAAAAACGAATACACCGCGAACTCTTGAGTCGCGGCGTCCTTAAATATTTGCTGGATGGATAACCATGTCTGATGACCAACTCAAGGCGCGCCTCCTCGAACGCACGCGACAGATGCTGGAAGCGCGGGTCGAAGAAGTAATGACCCGTGATGTTACGACTGTCGATGCCGGCGACCTGAGCGCGAAGGCCGCCCGGCTCATCCTGGAAAACGGTTTTCTGGGAGTGCTGGTTATGAAGGACGGCCGCCCTTTGAATATGATTACGGCCTTCGAGCTTTTGCGTCTGGGATACGAGGAGGTTTTTGATCCCGCGCGTGATTACCTGCGCCTGACCTGCGAAAAGGTCGTCGCCGGAAAAGAATTCATTCACGTTCCTACGGGCACGCCCTTGCGAGAAGCCCTGAACATCATGATGGACCGCCAGGTGCGCACCATTCCGGTCATTGACGACGGAGTGGTGCAGGGCATTGTGTCTTTGATAGATATGGCCCGCTGGTATCGGGATACGCATGAAGAGGTCCGAACAGGAAGACTCGGAAGCTGACCGCCTGGCCGATCTTTCCGCTCTGAGTTTGGGAGTGGATTCCCCCGCCTATCGCCGGGAGCGCGACCGGGCCCGGGAGTTGCGCAAGACCGGCTGGTGGCGGCGTAAGATTGCCACCGGTGTGTGCTACTACTGTGGTCGGCAGGTTTCGCCCAACCAGCTTTCCATGGATCACGTCATTCCGCTGGCACGGGGCGGGCGTTCTACCCGCGAAAACCTGGTCGCCGCCTGCCGCGACTGCAACATTCAAAAAAAGAACCTGCTGCCGGCAGAGTGGCAGGCCTATCTCGATCGGCTGTCGGCTTCAAAGTGAGTCGCGACAATTCGCGCCGCCGGCGCTCCTGTCGGCTGTCGGCACCTGCTTACATGGGTGAAGGAACAGAGCCCCTTTCCGGCATTCGCCTTGCCGACCCGTCTTCGAACACCACAAGCACCCAGTAGATCGACATACCTTCCGCGGAGTCGTACACGGGAATGCGCATTCGGTTGCCCTGCCATCGCATGGTCCCTTCAAGGCTCGTGCCGTTTGCAATGTAGCGCGACTCGAATACACTCTCGCCCGCTGGCAAGGTGTAAATGCTGATGTTGCGGACAGTCGCATCGGAGCCCGTATCTACAGCCATGAATCTCCCGTCCGCAGAATAGCCAATCACGCCGCTTCCTGTGAAAGAGAACGTGATTGGTTGTGGCGTCCCGACCACATTTGTGAATGCCTGGAACGTGGCAAGAATGCCGTCACGTTCCATCTCGCGATACCATGTGTACTGCTGCGGCCCTTCGTATATGTCCAGTGCCACAAAGGCGCCGTGGACCCATCCGGCACCGTGTTCGCTTTCCACTTTGAACCAGCAGCCGGGAGCGGATTCCCCGGGCACACGCTCCACTGCGCGCACCGTGACACGGGTCGGCGAATCAAGAGCGCCAAGAACCCGCGCAGAGCGGCTACTGCTCGCTCGCACACGCACAGAAGTTCCGGAGATTACGCCGCGAATCTGCCAGGCCTGCCGGAATCTTGTTTCCTGGCCGCACAGCCGCAACTCTCCATCTGGAGCCAACGGTTGCCGAACGTAATCGAGCATGGGCTGCACGACGAAATGACCATCGCGATCGATGATGCCCGAGCGTTCGCCCACACGCACAACGGCATATGAACCCGAGAAGGGGAAAGCTTCATCGAACTCAGGAGCGATCCGCGGCTGCCCGGACGCAGTTCGGTAACCCATGCGGGCTCCGTCCCGGTACGGCACAAGCGGCTCCTCGGCCCATAGGACGCCTGCGACCGCGAGTAGCAGCAACAGGCGAACGATATGGCTTCTCATCCTAAACATATTCTGAGGTTCACATACTCGGTCGACTTGTTTTCTTTGGGTGGCCGACACCGGAGACTCGCTTTGCGCAGTAGCGCTTCAGAAAGGACGGTAATACGCAGGACCCTTTCGTTGAGATTGTCCGCCGAGGCATTGTCCCCGCCGCGCGTAATTTACCGCGTAAAGACAACCGACTCAATGCGACGGGCGCCGTTTGGTTCTTCTATGTATGTGATGGTCGCTGTTCGATCGGTGGCCGGTCGATAGAGGGCGAGAGCACGCACGAAGTCGTAGGCCTGGATCGTGTACTTGATAATGCTTACGGCCAGCTCCAGCGAGAGAAAGCGTTCATTCGTGAGCGCTCTCGATTCCGTGCTTTCGGCCGCGAGCAGCCATTTATAAAGTCGGACCGAGTCGTTCGTCGCGTTTAGATTCTCCAGGGAGAGGGTCGCGTTCGGCATGTAAGCGTTCGTATTCTCGAAGACCACGCGGATCGGGCGGTCACCGGCGGCTGTCAGGCGATCCGAAAGCATGCGGTCAAAGGTCTCGTCGTCCAGATATTCGATCACGTCACAGCGAGAATAGAGCGTTACACACGGGTCGCCGAAACGACGGTGAATGAAGTAGGCGTAGCGCAGGCTTCCGTCCGAAGGGTCATACAGGAGTTTGGCGTGATAGTTTTCGGTCTCGGCGTACTTGAAGTGCTCGTAAGTGCGCGAAAACAGCGTGTAGCTCACATCGACGATGTCGGTCACAAACGGGATGTCAAATTCGCGCGTATGAATGATGATCGGTTCGATAATCACCGTTCCATTTCGTTTCTTGATGCCGCGGGCGTAGTTCAATAAGTCTTCGAGTTCCGGACTGTTCAGGCGCAGACGTCGGTCTCCGAAATCCACCAGCACACTGGCCGCGTTTCGTTCCAGCAGGTCTCCCAGCCTTTGATCAATGGAACGCGGATGAAAACGAATCTGCACACAACTTTGATCGCACTCAAACTGGGGCCGAATTTCCTGGATCTCGTCCTGCGCGAGCGCAGGCGCCATCGACCCGCCCAGGCCCATGCATGCCCCAAGCAGCATGAAGAAGAACGATGGCGTTGCCCCGAACGGCCTGCCTCGCACCGCGGTTTTCATGGTTATTTGACGCTCTCAGGGCTCGCGGGTTCATCGGCGTAAGGAGCGAGTTGAATTAGGGCACTGGCGGATCGCTTTTGAGATGGCGTAATTCGGTTGAGTCCTGGATTCGCCCACACTGTCGATCCGCCCGGGTAACCGGCCGATCGCACGCACACCGGATTGGCCGTGCCGATCCATCGGCCGGTTCGAGAATCGCGGAGGGTAGCGAGGGCGCGAGCGGCCTAAATCTTGATGCCGCCCGAAATTTCGAGCACGACGCCGGTCACGAGATCGTTCTCGGTAATAAAGAGCGCGGTGTCGGCGATTTCGTGCGGCTCACCCAGACGTCCAATGGGGATCTTTTCCTTCCAGGCGTCGAGGGCCTGCTGGTTCATGTCTTTCAGGACCATTTCGGTGGCAATAAACCCGGGCGCGATTCCCGCTACGCGAATCTGGAAGCGCGAAAGTTCCTGGGCCCACAGTTTGGTCATGGCCGCCACACCGGCCTTGGCGGCGGAGTAGTTGGTCTGACCCGGATTTCCGTGCATGGCGACCGAGGCGATCGGGATGATCACGCCGCCCTTCTGGCTTTCGGCCATCTGGGCCGCGGCCTCACGGCCGGTCAAAAACACGCCGGTCAAATTCACATCGATCACCGACTGCCATTGTTCCAGACTCATCTTGCCTTTCAGTCGCCCATTCTGACGATTCACGCGTATCAAAAGTCCGTCGCGCAAGATGCCCGCGTTCAGTACGGCCACATCGACCGGGCCGAAACGCTCCCCGATGGCCGCATACAATTCTTCGACGCTCTTTTCGTTCGAGACATCGCAGACCTTTCCCAGGACTTCGTGCCCATCCTTCTTTAGTGCGCCGACGGTGGCTTCCACCAGCCCGGTATTGATGTCCGAAACCACCACCCGTGCGCCACGCCCGGCAAAGGCCGTGATCATGGCCCGTCCCAGGCCACCTCCCGAACCGGTCACCAGCGCTACTTTGCCCTTCAGATCCATCTTCTATCCCTCTCGCTTTGGGCGATGGCAAAGTCCGAAGGGGGCCGGAAGCCGCCGCCTTCCAAAAACCGGGACTGTGCCGCCTTCGGAGCTTCTGGATGCCGGCTTTCCCCGAAAAGTGCTTTTTGTCGCCGGGACCCGGGCTCAGCAAGCTGCGATTTTTGACCGATCTAGCTACAGGTGATTGTTTTCTTCTACAATAAGGGCTGGATTATGCAAAAGAAGATCCCCATGTCCGATCCGCAGCGTGGGCCTTCGGGAGTGGGCCTCAGTCGGCGATTTGTTCTGCGCCGATTACTGGGGCTGTTTTGTGTATCCATGGCCGTCGTTGCACTGTCCGGGCAGCGCGTGGGGGCGCAGGTGGGGCAGCAGGGACTCGAAGGCGTGGACCGTGTCCTGGCCATGCCCAACGGAGCCTACAGCGGTCGGCTGAGTCACGCGCCGGCGCCGGAGGGCAGGGCGTACCGCCTGCCGGCGGACTCCAGCCTCGCGGTTCGCCAGGACGCCCGTCTGCGCATCTATCTGTTTCGGGCCTGGAAGCGCGAACGCGATCTGCGTTTCGAGTTTCGGGATCTGCGTCAGCAGCCGGTCGCGACCCTGCTGTATCTGGACGGAGGGCGGCAGATCTGGCTGCGCGACTTCCGGCGCAACGAACTTCATCGCAAGGACGGCGCGTTGCGCTTCGAGCCTTTGCTGGCTACGGCCTTCAGTTTCGAAGACCTGCGCCCCGAACGCTACGAGGCGCGGTACGATGGCGCTGCCCCTCGAAGACTGCCGGACAATCGAATAGAGCTGCGCGCGCAGGCCTTTCCCGATTCCGACTATGGCAATTTGATCTTCATTTCGCGGACAGATCCCGACTGGCAGCCCGGGCGGGTCGACTTTCACGATCGCGAAGGCATCCTGTTCAAAACTCTGCTTTACGGCTACGGTGGGCGCATCGCTGTTGCAGGCGCAGGCATTGCGGCGGCTGGCTATCCGACTCTCCTCGAAATGATGGACCTGCGCCACGAGGCCGTTTCGCGCCTGGAATGGGCCGAAGCGGACACGACGCGCCCCATCAATGCGGGCCTGTTCGATCCGGATACGCTGTGACGTTCGCGCCTGCTGCGCGATATGCTTTCTGAAACCGTACGGCTCTTTCTCGATAGCCTTGGCCGCGAGGACGAGTACGAGTACTACGTCCGCAAGTTTCAGTCCGCTGAATCGGACTGCTTCGCGATCATCTGTCCCGACTTTGATTGCCTGCAGCAGTCGGGGGCGGCCATGGAGCTCGCCCTGCGTCACCTTCTGCGCCTGGACCTGGTGCCGGCCCTGCTCTTGAGCGGTCCACGGGCCCGGGCCATGTTCACGGAACTGAGTGAACGCGAAATCCCGGTCGATGCGGTAGAGGCTGCGCTGGGTACCGATGCGGTGCGCGCCGGGGTTGGCCGCTCCGGGGAGGCGGGTCGTATTCCGGTTATTGTACACGAAGACTCCAGCCTGCTTCCGGCCCTGAGGCACGCGCAACCACTCGTGGCGCGCCGGCTGCACATTGTACGCATGCGGGGCGCCCTGGCCGACAGTGCCGGCGAAGACATTGCGTTTTATCGTATCAACGACTCCTCGCCAGCAGTGGATCCGGCCGACGAGACCGTGCTCGAACTGGCGGTGAATCTGCTTGAGAATCGAACGCTGCACGTTTCCATAACATCACCGCTGAATCTTCTGAAAGAGATCTTTACCATCAAGGGAGCGGGGACCGTGGTGCGCTACGGGAGTCGCATTGAAGAATACTCCGGTGCCGATGCGGTCGATCGGGAGCGCCTGCGTGCGCTACTCGCGCGCAGTTTCGAACGCGGCCTTCGAAACGAGGAGTTTCTGGATCGGGCCACTTCCCTGTATCTGGAATCGGAATACCAGGGCGCCATCCTGCTCGAAAGCCACCCCATGGGTCAGTACCTTTCCAAGTTCGCCGTAGATCGAAATGCCCGCGGGCTTGGTATTGCCCAGGAACTCTGGGAAAAAGTGGCGGAGCGCACGCCGGCAATTTTCTGGCGTTCCCGGCGCGGCAACTCGATCAATCGCTGGTACCAGACTCTGGCCGATGGTTCGCATCGGGTCGGCAAGTGGCAGGTCTTCTGGCGTGGCGTGGACCCCGAGCACCTGCCATCGGTCATACGTTTTTGTGTCGAGCGGGAAGAGGACTTTGTTGCGCAGGAGCCCCGAGCAAAATGAGAGCGCCTCGTTTCTTTCTATCCCCCATGCGGCCCCAATCCCCGCAAACGATCTTTTTGCGCGCAGCATACTTGCGATTTCAAATCGTCTCCCTGGTGCTGCCGGTGGTTCTTCTTTTCTGCTCCGTTTTTCTTTGCCCGCTTGGCGCCGAAAGCGATCATGAAATCGACTATGCCCGTCTCAAGCGCGACCTGCAGTCCCTGGTGCCGGCGCTGCTGCGTGAACATCGCATTGCGGGCGTGAGTCTGGTTGTCTTCAGCAACGACCGCGAGGTCGCACTCTCTTTCGGTCAGGCCGATGCCGACGGTCTGGCCCCGGTTCAAAGCACCACTCGCTTTCAGGCCGCCGATCTCGTACGGCCGATTACCGCCGCGTTGGTGCTCGAACAGAGCGACGGTCTTATCTCCGGACCGGTCGTCACGCAGCCGGACCTGCCGCGACTGGAGCGTTCCATTACGCTCGAACACCTGCTCTGTATGAACGCCGGTCTGCGGGCCTCCCGCGATGGAATTCTGCCAGACCAGGCCCCGCAACCGGACCGTGCGGCCTATCTTGAGGAGCGCGTGATTATGGACGCGTCTCCGGGCAGCGCCTACGCTCCCTCTCCGGAATCGTACGCATTTCTGGGAGCCTGGCTTGAGACCCGGGCGAACGGCGGTTTCGAGGACATTGCAGCACGTTTCTTTCGCCGACGATCCATGCAATTCAGCTCCGTCACACGCAGCGAGGAAAACGTGGCAGTCGGGCTGGAAGCGGCCGGAGCCCGTTTTTTTCCGGCGCCCCAGACGCATTTGCTCTATCCGGCGGCGGATTCGCTCTGGACCACGGCCGAAGATTACATGCTTTTTCTACGATGGCTCTACCGCGAATCCCGAAGGTCAGCTTCACCCTGGCGCGTGATGCTGGACGCGCAATTCGGTCCCCGCCTGGCTCCCGAGCTGGGCGGCATGGGGGCAGGTTTTCAGGTCTTGCGCCCGGCAAAGATTACTGGATTCGCTGCCCCGGGCGTGGATCACTTTTTTCGAATCGAAGGGCGGCAACCCGGTTACTCCAGCGTGGCCTGGATCACTCCGGACGGAAGGGGTGCTGTCGTTCTTGCCAACACCCAGGACAGTGCCTTTCTGCGCCGGCTGAATCGCTTTTTGTTTGAACGTCTGGACATGACCGCGCCGCCACCCACCAGCCCTATCTCCGAAGAAACGCGGCGTTCTTTTCTGGCGCTGGATCTCGATCGCATGGAGGGCTCCTTCCGTTCGGTGCGGGCGACCCCGGCTTCGAGTGGCTGGTTCGGATTCTTGAACGACCTGCGTCTTCGCGTGGATCCGGAGGGGCGCCTTGAATTGGGCGGCGTATTCGAGAAGGAGACGGTCATTCACCTGTATCCGATTGGCCCGGATCTCTTTATTGCCCGGGGGGATGCCGCGATGGAAAACTGGCGCGTGAAGCTGCGGCGGGATAGCGACGGCAACGTGGTCGGACTCGACACGGATCTGGTGCGCTACGATCGCACGCCAATGTATCTTTCGGCGTGGGCTTACATTGTTTATGCCGGGCTACTGGTCGCCTCTCCGGTCTTTGTTTTGCTTGTCTACATGATACGTCGCAGGCCCCGCGAAGAGGAAAATGAATGAACGATCCTGATAATAAGAAAGTGCTGATTGTCGGAGGGGGCTTTGCCGGCCTGAACGCCGCCCGCACCCTCGGAAATAAGAAAGGCATCAGCGTTACCCTGATTGATCGTCGCAATCATCATCTCTTTCAGCCGCTTCTTTACCAGGTAGCTCTGGCAGCATTGAGCCCCGCGGACATTGCCACGCCGATCCGTGGTATTTTGCGCCAGTACCAGAACGTGGACGTGCTCATGGGCAACGTGCGATCGGTGGACTTTGAGAAGAACGAGATTCTGGCCGGTTTCGGGACTTTACCGTACGACTACCTGATCCTGGCGTGCGGAGCAAACCATAGTTATTTCGGACACAACGAGTGGGAAGACCACGCACCCGGCCTCAAATCCCTGGAAGAGGCCACGGAAATCCGTCGCCGCGTGCTTCTGGCCTTTGAGATGGCCGAACGTACCCGGGATCAGGAACATCGCAAGCGCCTGTTGACCTTTGTGATTGTGGGTGGCGGTCCAACGGGCGTGGAACTGGCGGGCGCCATCGGAGAGATCACCCGCTACACGCTTTCCTCGGATTTTCGCAGTATCGACCCGCGCGCCACGCGCATCATTCTTGTGGAGGCCGGTTCGCGTATCCTGCCGGCGTTCGACGCGGAACTGGCCCAGAAGGCCGCCCGCGGTCTGGAAAAACTGGGCGTGACCATCTGGACTCAGAGCGCGGTGACGCACATTGACGAAAACGGAATTCGCGTGGGCTCGGAGGAGATTGCAGCGGCGACAGTACTCTGGGCCGCTGGCGTCGAACCGGCCGAAATAAACAACGAGCTGGGAACCACTCTTGACCGCAGCGGGCGTGTGATAGTCGAACCGG
The DNA here is from genome assembly GCA_024233935.1 of Spirochaetales bacterium. Taxonomy (GTDB): domain Bacteria; phylum Spirochaetota; class Leptospiria; order Leptospirales; family Leptonemataceae; genus JACKOY01. The sequence continues at coordinate 11,360 of JACKOY010000014.1, forward strand.
ACTTGAGTGTGAAGGGCCACCCGAACGTCTTTGTGCTGGGCGATCAGGCGAATTTCGGGCACGGCCTCGAACGGCCATTGCCAGGCCTTGCTCCGGTTGCCATTCAGATGGGCCGACACTGTGCCAATAACATCGTGCGCGATGTCAAAGGCAAAGAGCGTAAGCCCTTTCACTACTTCGACAAAGGCATCATGGCCACAATCGGCCGGGCCGACGCGATTGTACAAACCGGTTTCTTGAAGTTCGGGGGACTTTTCGCCTGGCTGACCTGGCTATTCGTTCATATCATGTACCTGGTCGGCTTTCGCAACCGCATGCTGGTCGTCATTCAGTGGTTCTGGTCGTACGTGACCCTGCGTCGGGGCGCCCGTCTGGTTACGAGCCGTAACTGGAAACTGGCCAAACGTGTGGACCTTGCCAACCGTTACAGTATGTCGCTTCTTTTGACCGGAACGGGTCGCCGAAAGGCGGGCTCAAAGGCAGCCTCGAAAAAGGCTTCGAAAAAGGCTTCGAAAAAAAGCTCCGGGAAGAAAGCAAAGCCAGCGGCCCGAAAGAAGAAACCCAGCCGGGGCTGATCGCCGGTGGCCGGCGGCGCCCAGCATGACCGGGAAGGCCGGCGCTTGCACCCATCAATGCAGTGCGCGCGTACGTTGCATATCGCGCACGATGCATTCGAAAAGCGTCCGGTACATATCTTCGGTGGCATTCTGGCTGGGACGGATCAGCCAGATGGGAATGAACAGGTTCCAATTGGCGGAATGAAAGACAAAGCTATGCGTATACTGTTCAATCTCCTGGCCATCGCGATAGAGACTGACCTGCATCTTGTGAATCACGGTCATATAGGTCGGTAAGAAGTTCAAAGTCAGAGCGGCAAGGCCGCCGTTGAGACGTGACCAGGCCCCGCTGTGCTGGCTGGTTTGTTCGATGTGCCAGTGGAATCCTTCCGCCGGCGGGGCGGATTCAACGAGACGTACACTGGAGAAGGCGTTCAACGAAGAGATTCTCTCGATGCCGGGCGCCAGCAGCGTTGCGATCTCAGCGTTGTACTCTGCGCGCGCCCGGTCAGTCATGGGAGCGGGTTCGTTCGTGCGATAGCGAAGAGAAATTGTCAGGTTCCGATGCTGCACGCCGCTCGTGGCGGACACTCGAGCAGGCTCGTCGCCGCTGATCCACGTGATACACCCCGAAAAGAACAAGAGCAGGCCGGAAAGGGCGCCGGGCGCCAGGAGTCGGACCAGGAACCAACTCCGGACAGGATGCAAGAGGTCATTACATGTCCGCATCTTCTCAAATGGAAACATCGATGGAGCAAAGTCAAACCCGATTGCCCGTCTTGAACGTGCTTGAGGAGTGAGCAGCGCCGAAAGGGGACGCCCCGTATGGCAACGTAAAACCAAAACGAAATTGTCAGCCGGCCAGGCTTGCGGCGTTGGCCGGAAGTTCGGCGCCGGCAGCGGGTCGCGCCGGCCGCCGATCGCCTTCACCGAGAAACAGACCGATATTCGGATAGCGCGTGCCGAGAAAATTCAGACCCAACGCGAGCGCCCAGGAAAGCACAATCACAAGCGCTGTGCGCAAGCTGATCGGCAATCCGTAACCGCATTCGATTATGTACGGGTGAAACAGATACACCAGAAAGCTTGCCCGGGAAAGTCGTTTGATGATGGGCCCGCGCGGGTTGCTTTGCATATTAAAGAGCAAGGCGATCGCGACCATGGCATAGAGCACCACCGAGGGTCGCCAGACCCGTCCGCTGGTGTCGGCGTCGATGCCCAATCCCAGACCCGAATAAAAATCCAGGAGCACCAGGGCAAAGGCGACGATCAATGCCCCGCCGAGTAACGCAAAACGCATCGACCGGTGTGTTTGTTCCGAGGTGCGAATTTGGGAAGCCCAGAGGCCGAACACAAAAGTCGGCAGGGCGTAGACGGCGTACTGTAACCAGGTCTGCGCAAATGGCGAAATGATCTCAACAAGCTGACGATGCAAGGCCTGCCAGCCTGCAAAAAAATCCGGCGCAGCCTCAAGGCCAAAGTACATGAGCGCGCCCCGGGGGAGGTCAAAAAGAGCCATGTAAATAAAAAGCGGGATCGTAAGCAAGATGGCGTTTGCTCGATTGGCCCGCAATCGGCGCAAAAGTGGAAAGAGCGCGTATAGATACACCAGAAGAGACACAAAGTACAGGTGCATCCAGTGGCTACCGGTCAAAAGTCCCCTCAGAAAACGCAGAGGACCGTGAGGTTCTTCGGGGTGGTAGGCTACCCGCAGCGCAAAACCAATCGTAAGGGCGATCAGAAACGGCGGCAGAATGCGCAGCGCCCGATTCTTAAAAAAATGCAGACTGTTGAAACTGCGATTCATGGGATGAGCGCCGAAAGCAAAACCGCTCAGAAACAAGAAGAACAGCACCGATGCTTTGCCGGCCTGATTGAGCCACGCGCAGGCATGGTGCCACAGGGTCGCGTCCGGGCCGGCCACGGCCACGTAATCGGGCCAGATGGTATGGTTGTACACAATGCAGGTCACGGCTATGACGCGCAACAGATCGGTCAGTCCACGGTTCATACGCGACTCTCCACAGGCAATTGTGAGCGCAGTGTGTGTGTGCGCGCTTGTTCAGTGAGGGGGATTTCTTCTATATATGTCTGCGTCCGTGAAGCCGTCCTGGGTTCGACGTGATGCGGAAAGGCCAGCCAGCGTCTTTTTGAGCCGCTTTGTGAGTTGCGCGTTGTTTTGATTGTCAGCAGAAGGCCCTGGCTCTGCAACGGCTCATGGAGATTCGTAATCTCAGCATTATCGCCCATGTCGACCACGGCAAGACCACGCTCGTGGACGGCCTGCTCGAACTTACCAGCTCGCTGCGGAGCAAAGAACGCACCGAGCGAGTTATGGACAGCATGGACCTCGAGCGTGAGCGCGGGATTACCATCAAATCCAAGAATGCTGCGTTGCTTTATCGTCATACAAAAATCAACATCATCGATACTCCCGGGCATGCCGACTTCGGTGGGGAAGTGGAGCGCGTGCTCAGCATGGCCGATTGCTCCCTTTTGCTGGTGGATGCCTTCGACGGTCCCATGCCTCAGACTCGCTTCGTTCTGGACAAGGCCCTGGGCCTGGGCCACCGGCCGATCGTTGTTCTGAACAAGATTGATCGACCAGGTGCCGAGCCCGACCGGGCGCTCGATGCTGTTTTTGACCTTTTTGATGAATTGGGAGCCACATCCGAGCAGCTGGACTTTCCTGTCATCTATTGTTCGGCCCGGGATGGCTACGCTTCCCGAATTCTGGAGCGCGCCGGAACCGAAGACCGCGACCTGATTCCGCTTCTGGACCTGATCCTCGAGCATGTGCCGCTGGCCTCCGGCAACGAGGAAGGCAGCCTGCAACTGCAAATCATGAACCTGGACTACGACGACTACGTGGGTCGCCTGGCCGTGGGCCGCGTGTTTCGGGGGCGGGTCCGTGCCGGCCAGAACGCAATCTTGTGCCGACCGGATGCTCCGGCCGAGGACTTTCGTATTTCCAAGCTCTATGGTTTCTCCGGCATTCGTCGCGAAGAGATCGCAGAGGCCAGCTGCGGAGACATTGTAGCCGTGGCGGGCCTCGAAAGCTTCGTGATTGGAGACACGGTCTGCGAAGTCGGCAAAGCCGACCCACGGCCGCCTATCCGGGTCGACGAGCCGACGGTGGCCATGAGTTTTCTTGTAAACGATTCTCCGTTTGCCGGCAAAGAGGGCCGTTTTGTCACCACCCGGCAACTACGCGAGCGGTTGCTCCGGGAGGTCCGTACAAATGTGGCATTGCGGGTCATCGAAGACCCGGAACGACCCGACCGCTTCCAGGTGCAGGGCCGGGGAGATTTGCACCTGAGCATTCTGGTCGAAACCATGCGTCGTGAAGGCTACGAACTGCAGGTCAGTCGCCCGGAAGTGATTCTCAAGCGAATGGACGGTCAGACCCTGGAACCCTACGAGATCGTCGTCATCGACGTTCCGGAAGAGCACGCCGGCAACCTGATCCAGGAGCTGAACCGACGTCGGGGTTCCATGCAATCGATGGACAACAATCCCGGCGGCACGACCCGGCTCGAATTTCATGTGCCCACGCGGGGCATGATCGGCTTCCGGGGCTGGATGCTGACCGAGAGTCGCGGTTCGGCCGCCCTGACGGCGCGCTTTTTGAAGTACGATCGCCACGCCGGGGAAATGCCCGGACGTCGAAGTGGCGCTTTGATTTCCACCGAGCGCGGGGAAAGTGTGGCCTTCGCTCTGTTTAATATTCAGGAGCGGGGTTCGCTTTTCATCGGTCCGGGTGTCGCGGTCTACCCGGGCATGATTGTGGGCGAGTGCAGTCGCGAGATGGACCTGGACGTCAACCCCTGCAAAACCAAAAAGTTAACCAACATGCGCGCTTCGGGTGCGGACGAGGCCGTGCGCCTGACTCCCCCGATCAACATGAGTCTCGAACATTGCCTTGAATTTCTGGACGAGGACGAATTGTTGGAAGTGACCCCGCAGAATCTGCGACTCCGCAAGCGGCACCTGGACCCCGTTGAACGCCGACGCGAAGCAAAGCGTAAAACACTCACGCCGGCCGGCTGAAGGCCGGAAAGACTTCTGTGTTCTGAGCGATTCGGCGGCCGGGCCCGCTCTGCTTTTCGAGAATCCGCAGGAGTTGATCGATTGCGCCGCTTCGGTCGACCCGACCGAAGCGCTCTGTCGATTGGATCGGGCGTGCGCCACGGGCTTGTATGTGGCCGGCTATTTTTGTTACGAGGCGTTGCCCTTCGAAAACGGAGCCTTTGAGCCGCCGGCTCCCTGGCCCGCCCTGCGTTTTGGTGTATTTGAAGCTCCGCGCGAACTTGAGACCGATGAAGTACTTCAGTTCCTCGGAAACGAGGCCTACTCGCTGCGCCCCCTCGATTCAAATAAGGAGCAGAGCCGCGACCGTTTCTTCGAGGCGGTCGGGCTCATCAAGGCGGCCCTGGCGCGGGGAGACTGTTATCAGATCAACTACACCGATCGCAGCGAGTTTGAGTTTGAAGGAGATGTGCGCGCCCTCTATGCCCGGCTCCGCGCGCTGCAGCCGACGGCCATGGCCGCGCTGGTTCTGGACGGCGATCTGGCTGTTCTTTCGCTTTCCCCCGAGCTTTTTGTAGCGGCCCGGTCAGCGTCGAATGGGCTGCAACTGGAAACCCGACCCATGAAGGGTACGGCGCCGCGGCGCTTTGATGGGGAGCTGGACCAACAAGAACGCGACCGTTTGCAGAGCGACCCCAAGACCCGCGCCGAAAACCTTATGATCGTGGATCTACTGCGAAACGATCTCGGGATCAGGGCGCGCCCCGGTAGCGTGGAGGCGACCGATCTGTTCTCTGTCGAAACCCACGCGACCCTGCATCAAATGACCGGCACGGTGCGTGCTTTCGTGGGCCCCGCAGACGCGGGTCGGTTTTTTGAGCGTGTGTTCCCGGGCCTGTTTCCGTCGGGTTCGGTCACGGGGGCGCCCAAGCTGGCCGCCCGGCGTCTGATCGAAGCCCTGGAAGTCGGCCCGCGGGGCGTGTACACGGGAAGCGTTGGCTACGCTTCAGGCGAAACGATTACGCTCAATGTTGCCATTCGCACCCTGACCGTGGACCGCGCCGCCGGTCGGGCTGTGTACGGTAGCGGCTGTGGAATTGTTTTCGATTCGGATCCGCAATCAGAATGGAAGGAGTATGAGCTAAAGCGCGCTTTTCTGGAACCGACCGTAGACGGCTTTCACCTGATTGAAACCATGCGCGTCAAAGCCGGCCGAATCACCCTGATCGAAAATCATCTGGATCGAATGCAGAGCAGCGCCATCGCTCTTGGTCTCGAATTCCCGGAAGACAGGGTTGGGCGCGCACTGCAGGCGGCCGCCGAACAGGTCCACGACGGTCGCCTGCGCCTGCAGTTGTTTCGCAACGCGGAATTTCGAATCGAGGCGGGCTCCGCGGGCGTCATTTCCGGAAAACGTAGCGGGGCGCGTTTTCTTCTGCCGCGCGCCGACGAACAGGTCTGGTCGGCGGATCCCTTTCGACGTCACAAGACCGGTCTGCGTGCGCTCTATGATCGGGCCTTCTTCGAAGCGCGGGAGGCGGGCTTTCTGGATGCCTACTTTCTAAACGAACGGGGGCATATCGTGGAGACCGCAACCGGCAATCTTTTATTCTACGATCCCCGAAAGCGCGTTTGGATCAGTCCTTCTGCCGACAGTGGTTGCCTGCCGGGCACGCTGCTGGCCGCCCTCGAAGCCCGGCGCCCGGGTCGTATTCGTCGGGTCCCCTTGCCGTACGGCGACCTTGCCGACCTGCGTGCTTTTGTCCTCAATTCGGTGCGGGGACTGAATCCGGTTCAGCTACTACCGGACACCTTATCCACAATCCGGGCGGAACCGGACCGGATCTAGAAAGGCAGGCCATAGTAAGAAATGCCAATCTGCACGGGCTTGTGAATTGACCCCGCGAGGCTCCCTGGAAATGTGGAAGAAGCATGAGTCTGGCGCACCCGGCTGCCCGGGGCGGAACTGAGATGGCGATGTCCGGTATGGAGGACAGGGGCCCGGAACCCGGGGATCGTGTGCGAATTCAGATTCCTTCGCACCCGAGTTACCTGGCCTTCGCGCGCGATACGATTTATCGGCTCAGCCGGAAGTATGGCTTTTCGCCGGTGCATGCCTTCGACCTGAAGTTGATTACGGGCGAAGCAATCTCGAATATCATAAAACATGCCTACCGTGACAAACACGACCGTCCTATTTTTATCGAAGTGCTCATGTTCCCGGGCTATATCGAAATGCGGTTCCGCGATAAGGGCGTACAAACGCCAATCCATGCCGCCCATGGCCGGGATCTTTCGGACTATCGGGAGCGCGGACTGGGAATCTATATGATCGCGCAACTGTCGGATTACCACTACTACGATCAAAGTCAGCCGATCGGCACCGAATTGGTGGTGAAGAAGAGGCTGGCTCCATGATGGTGTTCGAGTTCCTGGATCTGAAGCCGCGCAATCCCTTTCTCTCTCTCGCGATCGATGAAGCCGCCTGTCGTTTTATCTCCCGGCAACCGGCCGATGGCTTCTGTGCCGGCATTCGACTCTGGGCCAATCCTGAGTCGGTGGTGCTGGGGCGGACCTGTATACCCGAGCACAATCTGCGTCTGGCGCGCTCCCGCGAAGATTTGATGCTCAGCCACCGCAAGGCCCGCTGGACCGAATCCACGGTGGTCTGTCGCCGGGCTTCCGGGGGTGGAACGGTGCTCCACGGCCCGGGAAATCTGAACTACAGTCTGTATCTTTCTCTGGATCGCTATCCGTCGTTGTATCCTTTGAGCGCTTCGTACGAGGCTCTGCTTGGAGTCGTACAGCGTAGCCTGCAGGCCCAGGGGATCAGTTGCGATCGGCGGGGGCTTTCGGATCTGGTCCTGATCGGTGACGATGAAGGCCGCGTGAAAAAGATTTCGGGCAATGCCCAATTCCGCAAAGAACACGTGCTTGTGTTTCATGGCACCCTGATCGCGCGGCATGATCTGATCGATCGCATCAGCGAGATTCTGCGTCACCCGCCTCGCGAGCCCGAATACCGCGCCGGTCGCAATCACTACAGCTTTCTGGGCGCCCTGCCCGAGTCCTTCGATCTCTCCGCCTTTTATCAATGTTTCGCCCGGGAATTCCAGACGCTGCTTAATGTCGAACACCGGATGCAATTGCCCCTTGATTGTCGCCGTCAGATTTACAGCATCGCGCGGGGTCTGGCCCGTTCCACCTACGCCGATCCGGATTGGATCTGGCAGGCCCGTGTGCGACGCGGCCGGTCCAGCACTCCGTCGGACACCCCCATGGCCGCGGCCAATCGACCTTCTTAATGCAAACCACCAGATGGAGAAACTGAATGCTAAAGCGTTACCTGGCAGATAGCGACGCCGATCTCTACCAGATGCTTGTGCGCGAAGACGAGCGCCAGGAGCACAGCCTGGAGATGATCGCTTCGGAGAATTTCGTAAGCCGCAGCGTGCTGGAAGCCTATACGTCCACTCTGACAAACAAGTACGCCGAGGGTTATCCAGGAAAGCGCTACTACAACGGATGCGAACAGGCCGACGAAGTCGAAAGCCTGGCGATTGAGCGGGCGTGTAAACTTTTCGGCGCCAAACATGCCAACGTACAGCCGCATTCCGGCGCCCAGGCGAACATGGCGGTGTTTCTGGGCTTCTTAAAGCCCGGCGACACCTTTATGGGCATGGACCTCAATCACGGCGGCCATCTTTCCCACGGTTCGAAAGTCAATTTTTCGGGGCGTTACTTCAATGTTGTTTCGTACGGCGTGCGTGCGGAGGATCACCGCATCGACTACGATAACGTGCAGAAACTGGCGCGGGAGCACAAACCCAAAGTGATAATCGCAGGCTTCTCGGCGTACTCCCGGGAACTGGATTTCGTGAAGTTCCGCGAAATCGCCGATGAGATCGGCGCCATCGTTATGGCCGACATTGCTCACATCGCAGGTCTGGTCGCCACCGGCGAACACCCGACCAGCATCGACGTGGCCCACATCACCACGACGACGACGCACAAGACCCTGCGCGGGCCCCGGGGTGGTCTGATCCTTTCGAATACTGAAGAGCACCACAAGCTCATGAACTCGCGCGTTTTCCCGGGAACCCAGGGCGGGCCGCTCATGCACGTCATCGCGGCCAAGGCAGCCGCTTTTGGCGAAGCGCTCCGGCCCGAATACCGGCAGTACGCCAGGCAGGTGAAGGCCAACGCACGAACGCTCGCCGAAGTGTTCCTGAAACGCGGCTTTCGGGTGGTCAGCGGCGGAACCGACAACCATCTGGTTCTCCTGGACGTGTCCGGTCGCAATCTGACCGGCGCGGTGGCTGCCGATCGCCTGCACGAGGCCGGCATTACGGCGAACAAGAATGCGATTCCCTTTGATACCCAGCCTCCGGCGATTTCCAGCGGCGTGCGCTTCGGCAGCCCGGCACTGACCACCCGCGGATTCGGGCAGGTCGAATTCGAAGCCGTGGGCAATCTGATCTGCGATTTGCTCGAAAAAATCGACGATGAGAGCGCCCTCAAGCGCGTGCGTGCCGGGGTCGCCGAACTGGCGGGCAAATACCCCATGGACCGCTTTCGGCTGGATTGATGCCTTTTCTTCCAATAATAAAAATTGGTTGCTCCACGGGTTCCTTGCCGGAAATACTAGTGTCGTGTGTAGCATTCCTGCGCCAGACAGGCCCCGGAGCTGTTTACACGTTAGGGAATCGGCGGAGGTTTGGACTCTTTCTGAATCAAAGCAACGGAGGTTGAATGGCAAAACGCAGAGGCTTTACGCAGCGTCGCGAGCGCGAAAAAGAACCAAGGATTAACCAGCGAATCAACGCACAGCAATTACGGGTGCTCATCGAAGGGCAGGGCCAGCAGGTCATGGACCGGAATTCTGCAATCGATCTGGCCCGGAGCATGGGTCTGGATCTGGTCGAGGTCAGTCCCGATCAGGATCCGCCAGTTTGCAAAATCATCGACTACGGCAAGTACAAGTACGAGCTGCAGAAGAAGAAAAAGGATCAATCCCGCAATCAGCACGTTATTCACATCAAAGAGGTCAAGTTACGCCCGAAAATCGCGGATAACGACTACGATCTCAAGCGCCGCAACGCGCTGAGTTTTCTTGAAAAAGGGGACAAGGTCAAAGTCACTCTGCGCTTCCGGGGTCGGGAAATCACGCATCCCGAGCTGGGCATGCGCCTCATGCATCGCATGGTAGCCGACCTGAAAGAGGTGAGCGCCGTGGAGACGCCCGCCAAGTTTGAGGGACGCCAGATCGTAATGGTGCTTGCTCCCACCCGCAAGAAGCCCGAAAAGAAGGCGGTTGCTGGATCGAGTGACTCACCTCGAAAAGATATTGATGAAAAAAAGCCGGCCGAAACTGTGACCAGTTCCGGGTCTTGAAACCCGGTAGGTCCAGTATGCCAAAGCTCAAAACCAATCGAGCCGCTGCCAAGCGGTTCAAATTTACGGCCTCAGGGAAGGCCAAACGTCAGAAGGCGTTTGCCAACCACATCCTGACCAAGAAGAGCACGAAGCAGAAGCGCAATCTGCGGCATGGAGTCATGGTGGCCCAGGCCGACATGCCGGAGATCCGGGCCCTTCTGCCAAACGGTTGATCGATAGCGATCGGAGATTGTATTCATGAGAGCAACGAGCGGCAAAGTACACCTGAATCGTCGCAAGAAAGTGATGAAAACGGCCAGCGGCTTTCGAGCCGGGGCCGGTCGCCTCTATCGTACGGCTCGCCAGGCGATTCTGAAGTCTGGCCGGCACGCCTATGTGTCCCGCCGTCAGCGCAAGCGTGAGATGCGCCAGCTCTGGATCACGCGCATCAATGCCGCCGCTCGTGAGCACGGCCTGTCCTATTCCCGCTTCATCAGCGGCATAACAAAGTCGGGAGTGGAGCTGGATCGCAAGGCTCTGGCCGACATCGCGGTGCGGGATCCGGAAGCCTTTAAGGCCCTGGCCGAGCAAGTTGCCCAGGTGGCTTAGGCCCCTTCGTCGCCTGCAAATTCCCCACCGAAAAAAAAACTTCTTGTTTTTCGCCGTTCTGCCGTCATTTGGAGTATCGGCCCGGGTGGTTTTGCGTCCGGAACCGGGTGGATAAACCAGATCTGCCCGGCGTTCTCTGAACGGAACGCCTTCGTCTGGAAAGGAGCCATTTTCATATGATCACAATTGAGCAACTGGATGAGCTGGAAGGCAGAATCCTGCGCGCTCTCGAACTCATTGGTGACCTGCGTTCGGAAAACTCGCGACTGGAAACCGAGAACGAATCGCTGCGCCGCGAGCACGACGAACTGAAGCTGGCCGTCGAAGAGAAGACCAAAGAGGTCGACGCAGTCAAGAGTCAGTTAAACGAGACCACGCGGGAGCTCAACGAACTCAAAGCGCGCGAAGAGGTGCTCGAACGCAAGATCAACGAAATGCTCTCCCGACTTTCGGACGTGGGCGGCTCTTCGGGCTCCCCGGCATCATCACCGGCCCCCGCGCCGTCCCCGGCTCCTGCGGCTCCTGTGGCGGCGGCTCCGGCTCCCGAACCAGCGCCGGCCGCAACTCCGGCTCCCGTTGACGAAGACGAAAGTGTCGTCATTATAGAAGAAGACCTGCCGGAGGCGAAGACCGCTGAAACTCCGGTTACCCCGCCACCCGCGGCGCCGGTCGATTCGGACGAAGATGAAATCATCATTCTCGACGACGAGGATGAAGACATTATGCTGGCCGACGAACCGGCCACCGCCGAAGCTCCCGCCCCGGCCGCAGCTCCCGAAGAAAGCGCTCCCGTGGCGCCGTCCAGCCCGCCTCCCGCTTCCGATATGGAAGATGACATCATCCTCGACGACGATGACGAGACCCTCGGTGTGTTCGACGTCGACGATGACGATGACTTCCTGATTGTTGAAGAGGACGAGGACCGCTAAGACAGCGCATCCATGAACGCCCCCGCGACAGCCACCGAACCCGGTCGCACCAGCGTTGAGATCCTCGGGGAACGCTACACCATTCGCGGGGAAGCCGAGCCTGGTTACATTGCCGAAGTGGGCCGCATGGTAGACGAGCGTATGCGCGAGTTGCAGGCGGGTTCCCCGCATCTTTCGCGGAGCCGCCTGGCAGTGCTCGCAGCGATCAACATCGCCGACGAACTCCTGCAAGAACGTATGTCCCACGAAGAACAGGACGATAGCGTGGCCGAAATGGCCCGCCGCGCCAATCAGTTGATTACACTGCTCGACGAAGGTCTCATCGGCGATTCGCCGCTTTAGTTCTGCGCGGCCAGGGCGTCTGCTCCGACTCTGCGCGCCAGTTTGAACCTTGAAGTGCCCGCGATTGAGCAGCAATGCTCAGCCAAAAACGGATTTCACGAAGGGGCGCCGAGAGTGAAGAGCGCGGTCTCGCGCCAATTCATAAAATCGGATGCCGCAATGCACGCAACTGACTGCGGAACCATAACTCACCTTGCCCGGCAATAACAGCCGGTCGCCGGGTGAATCGCAGATTCTCCACCGTTGATTTCGGAGAAGCACATGGCGGCTCCCGAAAAGCGATATACGATTTCGCCGTTCGTATCGAGTGGAGTCTCTTCGAGCTCGCCAGAACCGGGATTAAAGAATTCACGGGTTTGGAAATGCAGGCGCAGGGCTTCCTCTTCCACCGTGAAGTCGCCACGAAAGGAAGGACCGGTCGCGACCGACGCCGTAAAGGACCCATCTTGAGCGAATGCGAAACCGTAGGCACCGCCAGCCAGGTCAAACCCCGCGGCGGGGTTACATTCTCCGGAAGACCAGGCGCCGTACAGTTGCTGCTCCACCGGATCCGGTGAAGCGGAGGCCCCTGCAAAGAGGCTCTGATATTCTGATAAATCACGGACGGCCGCAAGATCCGAATCGGCTGCAACGGTGGCCGGAAAGTTTGCCGGCGTCTCGCGCCGGCCTGCAAGTTTCAAGAATTCGAGTGCCAGCTCCGGCTCGCCCTGCATGGATGTCGCGCAGGCCAGATTATAGAAGGGCACGTACCAACCGGGATCAGCCTTTGCGGCCAGGGCCCAGGTTGCGGCACTTGCCGCATAGTCACCGGATCGATGAGACTGGAGCGCTGCCTGGTGTAAGCGCGTTGCTTCTGCTCGGTCCCCTGGCGTCAGGGGAAGCGCACTCATTTCTTCCAGGCGCGCATCCGAGCAGGCGCTTGCAAAAAGCAGGATCAGTGGCGCGACGAAGCTCCATCGTGAGATCTTCATTCTTTCTATATATTCGGTCCGTCAACAGCCCGGATACGAATCCTGGGTTGCCCTGCAACCGCTACCCCGGGCGCTTAGCTGGCATAATGATTACAAAAAGAGACCGCCTGTGCCGTAGTCGAAAAATTTTTGGGTCCTGTCGAAACAGGTGGGTATCCTGTCATGTCGGCTCTGTCTTCCCCGAAACAAGCGGGGCCTGACATTACCGGGTGAACTCCGGATTCCCGATAGAATAGTGTTGGCCCAAAAATAGTTGGTACTCGAACACCGCAGTCTCAGCGCTAATCTCGCAAAAGAGGAGCGTCGGGTCAAGGTCGATATTTTGCACCGGCCTTCTGAAATCGTCGTCGCCCATGGATAAAAAAAGTTGCCGTTTGCAATGCCGCCGTGTATGGCAGGATCTGCTCGCCGACCCTGGCGCAACCCGGGCTCTCTGTGAAGCGTTCGAGCACTGGTTGCAAAACGCGCGCCTGGCCGGTCGGTTGCTGGCCTCGGTCCCCCTCGGTGACGAACTGGATCTGCTGGGCCTCGCGCTGGAATACGGCCCGACCGTTTTTGCCCCGGTAACCCTGGCCGAAGGCATGGAGTTTCGCCGCATCCGACGGCGGGAAGAATCGCGACCGGGCTTTCGGAACATACCGGGCGCCGCTCCCCGGGCCGAGCTTCTGGAACTGCCCCTGAACGCTTCCGACCTCGTTTTGATCCCGTCTCTGGGCGCGAGCCGGGCGGGCTACCGGCTGGGTCGCGGAGCCGGCTACTACGATCGCTGGCGAACGCACCTGGAACCGGCCCGCCGCCTCGCGGTGCTACCGCACCTTCTGGCGGAGCTTGATTTTCCGGTCGAGGAACATGATCTGCGTTTGAGCATGATCGTAACGGAAGAAGGCCTGATTGACCTGGAAAAATCATAGCATGTACGGACCGGCGCTCCAAAGCTATCCCGTGTCTGACTCCCGCGAAATCACCGAGCACGACTCATCGGCAGCCCATTCCCAACTGGTGTCTACAGGGGCGTTGGAGTACCTGCTGTTCGTGGTGGGAAAAGGATTGTACGCCATCGACATTCTGGATACCTTTGAAATCGCGCGGCCGGTCCGTTTGACGCGCCTGCCCCACGTCCCGGTCGACGTCCTGGGTGTGATGAATCTGCGTGGCAACATCGTTCCCGTCATAGACCTCGAACAGCGTTTTAATGGAACCTACACCGAACCCGGCCCGGACAGCCGCATTGTTGTTGTTCAGCACGACGGACGTTTTCACGGGTTCTTTGTGGCGCGTGTAAATGAAGTCGTGCGCTTGCCCGCCGACGCGGTGGAGGAGGCCGGCGTACTTTCCATGTCCGAGAGATTTGTGCGCGCCGTCGGTCGTCACGCCGGCCGCATGTTTCTGATCCTCAGCATGGATACCCTGCTTACGACTCCGGAACGCGGGGATTGAAATGGATCGTTATCTCGAACTGTTTCTCGAAGAATCCACCGAGCAGATTGATCTTTTGAACGATGCGTTGCTTGGCGCTGAACGGGATGGCACCACCCGCGAAACCATTGAGGAACTATTCCGCGTTGGCCACACGCTGAAGTCCTCGGCCGCCTTCGTCGGTCAGACCCGCATGTCGGAACTCTTCCATACCATGGAAGACCTGCTGGATCGCGTGCGTCGCGGAAACACGGCACTCACTTCCGAATCGATCAATCTGTTTTTTCGCCTGGTTGATCGTGTGCGCGCCGCCCTGGTTCGCCTTTCGACCGGCGAATCCGTAGACGATGATTTCGTTGATCTGCGTGATGAGATCCGGGCGTCGGTCGACTCTGCTTTGGCCGTGGATGCGCCGGCCCCTGTCGCGGCTTCGCCTTCTTCTCCGGTTGCGCCGGAAGCGGCCCCTGACGGGGATCAGGTCGCGTCCGCTCAGACGCCCGCGCCGGAAGCCGGGAGTGAGCAATGGATGACGCTCACTTCCGAAGAAGAACAGGAACTTCGCCGGGTGGCCGGTGAGCGACGCATCTATGTTGGAGTGGCCCGCGTGGATCCGGAAGCGGCGATGAAGAATTTGCGTTACATGCTGCTCTTACAGAACCTCTCTGGCCAGGTCCAGGTTTTCAAGACACTTCCCGAAGCGGGGGAACTCGAAGGCGACCAGACCGTCGAGAATCTTTCGTTCATTGTCTACGGCGATATTGACCAGGCGGCTCTTATGCGTTTGTGTCAGGTGGATATGATCGAGGACGTGCGGCTACGGGAATACAACCGATCCCGGGTTGCAACCCGGGATGTGGAACATCGTGAAACCCGGGTCTTGAGTCGGAGCATCAAGGTTTCTTCGGAAAAAATTGACTACCTCATGAACAATGTGGGCGAGCTCGTAATTATAAACTCGGGTTTGCAGAAAGTCTATGACGATCTACGAAACGCCTACGGGGAAGGCGGAACGCTGACTCTCTTGAAAGGTCAGATCGATCAGGTCGTGCGTAACGCGCGTGATTTGCAGTCCGGCATCATGAAGATGCGTATGATTCCTGTGGGCCTGGTGTTCCAGCGCTTCACACGGGCTGTTCGGGACCTGTCTCAGGAGCTCGGTAAACAGGTGGATCTGGAATTCTTCGGCGAAGACACCGAACTGGACAAGAACATTATCGATCTGCTTGCGGAGCCCTTGTTGCACCTGCTTCGCAACGCGCTGGATCACGGCATTGAGTCACCGGAAGTACGCGAGGCGGCCGGGAAAGAACGCAGGGCTCTCATCCGAATGGGCGCTTACCAGAGTGGGAACAACGTTTGCATTGAAGTTCAGGACGACGGTCGGGGGCTGAACCGCGATCGTATACTGCAACGGGCCTTTGAAAACGGGCTGTACGATGGCGCTGCCGACCTGACCGACGAAGAGGCCTTTGATTTTATTTTTCAACCGGGTTTTTCAACTGCTGCTTCGGTTACCGATCTGAGCGGGCGCGGTGTCGGTATGGACGTGGTGCGCTCCATGGTAGAGGGCTTTAAAGGCAGCATTCAGGTCCGCTCCGCGGCCGGCGAGGGCACGACTTTTCTGTTGTACTTCCCGCTGACCCTCGCCATTGTTTCGGCGATTCTGGTTGAGTGCGGTGGCGAGGAGTTCGCCTTTCCCCTCGCCGACGTCATTGAGACGGTCAAGGTCGGTCGGGACGAAATTACCGCGCTCCAGGGAAAGGAAATCATCAACCTGCGTGGCGACGTTCTGGGTGTGATGGATCTGGCTGCGAAGCTGGGCATGCCCCAAAATCAGTCGCCGCAGTTTCCGATCGTGGTCGTAAGTACCGGCAATCGGCGCGTAGGTTTCATAGTGGATCGTCTGCTTGGTAAGCGCGAAATTGTAATCAAGTCCCTGGAACAGAATTACCGCTCCATCGCCGGTCTGATTGGCGCGAGCATTCTGGGGGACGGACGCATCATCCTGGTGCTGGATGTGCCCGGGCTGGTCGAAGGTGACCGATTGACGGCCGCGTCTCGGGGCGCCACAGCGGACGCGCACCTGCAGGCCATTCGGGGTTATCAGTCCTTCGTGACCGATCTGGCCTCCGGGCAGTTCGCGGTGCCGCTTCTGGAAGAAGAGGAAGAGGAGCGGGAAATCCTGCAGGTCTTACACGAAGCCGATGCTGCTGCTCAGGTGGCTTCGGTCGCTCCGCATCCGGATTTGTCGGCTGTTCCCGACGCTCCCGCGCCGGTCAGCGAGGCGCCTTTTGCCGTGCGCTTCTTGAGTTCGGGCGCCCCCGAGCCGCCGCGGCAACGGCCACCGGTTCTTTCGGAACTGACCGAAGCCGACCACCGCAAGCTGTTCGAACTTCTGGTCACGGGCATGCAAAACGCCGGTCGGGTGCTTTCCGAACTGATCGGTGTCGGGGTTGATGTGACCGTGCCCGAGTTTCGCACGGTCGACCGGGACGAATTGAGCAGCACCCTGGCCGGCCGCATTGTTGGCGTTCAGGTGGCCATGGAGGGCGGGCTTGACGGACAGGTTTTTCTCGTCTTCGACCAGGCGACCGGTCTGAAAGCCGCGGCCGACTTAATGGGGTATGTGGCCGACGAAACGAATCAGGAGTTGCCGGAAGAAGACGTGCGCTCGGTGCTGTCCGAGCTCGCCAATATCGTCGGCGCCAATCTGATGAACGAACTTTCCCGGCGCACGGGACTCACCATCATGCCCGGCGTGCCTGACTTCTTCAGGGGCGGCTATCGGGACCTGCTGCATCGCATCGATACGCACGATGATGAGGGCGATCCTCTGCAGATGCTGTATGTCATGGCCGACTTCTTTCGCCCGGATCTGGATTTCTTTTCGCGCCTCCTGATCCTGCCCACCGCCTCAGCGCTGGCGCGTATTCTGAACCGGTTGTGATGCGATGCCCTTTGAGGTGCTGGTTGTAGACGACTCGCCACTTGTGCGGGCCTTCGTGCGCGATGTAATCGAGCAGGAATCAGATGTGCACGTGTGCGCGGAGGCGCGCGATGGTCGCGAGGCTCTCGCAGCCCTCGAACGCCAATCCGCGGATCTGATCATTCTGGATGTGGAGATGCCCGGCATGGATGGGCTGGAGACTCTCGGGCAACTCAAGAAACGCGGGAACACGGTTCCGGTTGTGATGCTTTCGGGCCTGACCGGCCAGGGCGCCATCACCACGCTCCGGGCGCTGGATCTGGGAGCGGTGGATTTCATAACAAAGCCGGGTCCTACGGGCGAACTGAAAAACATCGCATCGGCTCTGCGAAACGTGATCAAAGACCTGCGACTCCGGGAAGATCAGAGCGTTGCACACGACGTGCCCCTTTCCCGCGACCACCGGGTCAGGTCCCCCGGGACCATCGCAAAATGTGAGCTTCTGGTGATCGGTGCCTCGGCCGGCGGTCCGGTTGCGATCAGGACCATTCTGGAACAACTGCCTTCAACGTTTCCCGCACCCATTGTGATTGTGCAGCATATGCCGCCGGTTTATACAGCGGCTTTTGCCCGGCGCCTGGACGAGGTGTGCGCTCTTAACGTGCGGGAGGGGCATGAGGGGCAACGACTGGAAGCCGGGACGGCCGTGCTTGCTCCGGGTGGCTTTCACACACATCTGCAAAGAAGCGGGCCCGACATCGTGCTGGCGCTCGAAGCGGCGCCGGCCCGAAACTTTGCCAGTCCCGCCATCGACCCAACCTTTTCCGATGCAGCCCGAGTTGTGGGCCCAGGGGTTGTGGGCCTGCTTTTGACAGGCATGGGTAGCGACGGAGTGCAGGGGCTACGCGCCATACGTGAAGCGAATGGTCACACGCTGGCACAGGATCGGGGCTCCAGCGTGGTTTTCGGCATGAATCGGCGGGCCATTGAGCAGGGTCTGGTCGATCGCACCGTATCCCTCAAAAATGTGGTTGAAGTTCTATCCGCTTATTTTCCCTATCCATAGGCAGGGGCCCGGCCATTCTGGGCGAAAGGTTCTTTTTGTGGCTCGCGTACTAATTGTTGATGACGCCAAGTTTATGCGCACGTTGGTGCGCGATGCATTGAATGCCGCCGGGCATGAAGTGGTCGGCGAGGCCGAAAACGGAAACGAAGCCGTAAAGCTGTACGGCGAGTTGAAGCCCGATCTGGTCACCATGGACATCACCATGCGTGAAAAAGATGGTCTGCAGGCTGCCGGCGAAATTCTCAAGAGCGATGCGAAAGCGCGCATCATCATGGTGACCGCTCTGGGCCAGGAAGATCTGCTCGGAAAGGCGATCAAACTGGGCGTGAAAGATTTCGTCGTGAAGCCTTTTCCTCCGGAACGTCTTCAGCAGGCCGCCGCAAAGGCGCTCGCCTGAGGTGGATCAATGCCGCAATCGGGCGGACCCACGCATACAACACCATCCGAAGCCGACGCTTCGCAAGATGCTGGCCCCGTGGCCGGTCAGGAAGAGGAGACTTCCGCTTCCGATCGGGCCGAGGCCTTGAATCGTTTCCGCGTGCGCTGGACCAATGTGCAAACCGGCGAACCGGAAGAGGGCCCGCTTTACGTGCTCTGGGACCTGATTGAATCGTACCGCGTCGATATTTTTGAAGTCTCGTTGCTGCGTATCACCGAAGACTTCGTACATTTTCTGAAAAGCGCCCTCGACCTGCAGATGGAACTGGCCTCCTCGTTTGCCGTCATGGCTTCCCGGCTGCTGTACTACAAGAGCCGGGCCCTGCTTCCCGACCCCGGTTTTGAAGAGTCCGACGACGAACCGCGCCTGCCCCCCGAGCTGGTGCAGCAACTGCTTGAGTACCGCAAGTTTCAGATGGCGGCCGAAAAGCTGCGGGATTTGGACGAAGTAGCCGGTGGCCTTCTGGCCCGCGACACCGGAATGGTTCCGGAACTGGGCGGCGACAGCGGTGAGTGGCTGGACGTGAGTGTTGTGGACATGATCCAGGCCTACAGCCGGCTACTGCGTCGATTAGATGAAGTGGAAAACGGCCCCGAGGGCATGGAGCTTGCGACGGAACAGTTCTCCGTTGAAGACAAGATCGAATACCTGCGCAGTCTATTGCTCGAAGCGCAAAGCTTTTCCTTTGATGAGCTTTTTGAGAACGTCGAAAACATGCAGCGGGTCGAGTTGATTGCAACTTTTCTGGCCTTGCTTGAGTTGAGCCGCGTTGGCGAGATCGTCCTGCGCCAAAAGCGTAATTTTGGAGAAATACGCATCTTCAAGAAATCGGTTCTCGTGCACTGAGCCCCGTATTGGCCTTCCGGGGTCGGCCGGTTCTTTGTTCGAGCCGGGAAATGCTTGATCTTGCAGGGCCGACCGTTTCCCTGGATGGCCTGCCCCGAGCGGCGGAGCGGACAAAAGCCCCATGAGCAAGAAAGAAACCTCCGATTCCGACTCCCAACAGGAAGATGGGACTTCTGCGCCGATCGTTCACCTACCGGTTAGTGAGGCCACCGAAGCCGGCCTGCCGGAGCCGCGGGAACTCGACCACGATGAGATTCACTACTATCGGGGACTTGTGGAGTGTATTCTATTTCTCTCGACCGAGCCGGTCGCGCTTTCGGCCCTGGCCAGACGTTGTCAGCTGGACCGCGCCAATACGCGCATGCTGGTCGATAGTTTGATTGACGACCATGCGGAGCGCGACGGCGGATTTCTTTTGCGCGAAATAGCAGGCGGTTACCAATTCACAACCAGCGAACGCTATAGCCAGGCCATGAAGGAGCTCTTTAAGGAGCAAAAGCGCGAGACCCTTTCGCGTTCCACTCTGGAGACGCTGGCCATCATCTGCTACCGCCAGCCGATCACGCTACCGGAAATAGACGAGGTACGTGGTGTAAATAGCCGGGCAATGGTAACGACCCTGCTGCAAAAGAAGTTGGTCAAACCGCAGGGGTACCGCCCGGTTCCGGGGCGTCCGACTCTTTACGTAACCACGCGCAACTTTCTAACTCATTTTGCTTTGAATTCGCTGGCCGATCTACCTCCCCTCGAAGATATCAAAGAACTCAAATTTGACGATCTGGATTGACCGACTCTATGGGCGAGCCTTCCGAAGACCCCGAGTTGTCCCTGGACGCGTTGCGCGAGAAGATCAACGAAACCGATCGCCAGCTCGTGCGCATGATTATGGAACGCGCGCTGCTGGTTCGCAGGATAGGCGAGTCCAAACGACAGGCCGGGACCGCCATCTACCGGCCCGATCGGGAAAAGCAGGTTTATCAGAACATCGCCCGCTTTGCCCGCGAGGCCTACGGCCAGCAGATGCCGATGCCCCTGTCGGTACTCGAGCACATTTACCGGGAGATCATGTCGGGTTCGATTGCGATCGAAGGCGGGCCCGGGGTGGCCTATCTGGGCCCTCCCGCTTCGTTTTCGCATCAAGCACTCCGGGCCCGCTTTGGAGCCTCCCTGCGGGCGCGACCGGAAGACACGATTCAGGCCGTTTTTCGCGCGGTAGAATCGGGTCGTGATGTCAGCTTTGGTGTCGTGCCGGTCGACAACACAACCGAGGGCGCGGTGGGCCCGACTCTGGACATGTTTCTTACCTCGGAGCTGCGGGTGTACGCGGAGCACTATTTGCGGGTCGAGCTGAATTTGTTGTACCACAAAGAGGCCCCGCTGTCCGAGATCAAGCGCCTCTATACACTGCGCATAGCCCGCGAACAATGCCGCGACTGGATGAGCCGGAGCTTTGCTCGCGATCAGCTGGAAGTCGTGGAAATGTCCAGCACGGCCGCCGCTGCGCGTGCCGCAGCCGAGCGAAAGGATGGGGCCGCCGTGGCTTCTGAGCTGGCCGCCGAAACCTACGGCCTGACAATACTTGAGAGAAACATTGAAGATCACGCGCATAACGCGACGCGCTTTTTCGTAATCGGCACGGAGCAGACGCCCCCAACTGGAGACGACAAAACTTCAATTCTGTGCTCGGTTCACGATCGACCCGGCAGCCTTTATCACATGCTGGAACCCTTTGGCCAATCGGGCGTGAATTTGACGCGCATTGAATCCCGGCCCAGTCGCCTGAGTTACGGCGACTACAACTTCTTCATCGATTTTTCCGGGCACCATGAAGACGAGGCCATTCGCAGACTTTTGCAAAAAGTCGAACAACACACGTCACGTCTAAAAGTACTGGGTTCCTACCCGCGTATGGATAAGCCCTGGGAAAGCCGGTCGGTTTCCCCATGAATGCGGCCCAGGAATTTCCGTTTCGCTCGGTCTTGATTTTCGGAATGGGAATGATGGGCGCTTCTCTGGCGCTTGCCATTCGCAAGAAGACCGCCGGGAGTGTGCGCATTGACGCGGTCGTTCGCAGTACGTCGAGCGCTGCCTATATTCGCGAAGCCGGCCTGGCCGATCAATGCGTTCAGGTTCATGCTCCGGAAGAAGTGGCAGGCTTTGACTTCAGTCCGTACGATCTGATTGTGCTTGGCGTCCCGCCGCGGACCATTGAGGCGCTCCTGCCTTCGTTTCCGGCCTGCAAAGCGGTCTTTACCGATCTATCCTCGACCCGTCGCGCTGTGCATGCTGCTTTTGCCCGGCGCCCGGATCTCGATTTTGTGGGTTCGCATCCCATGTGTGGCTCGGAAAATCAGGGTGCGGCTCACGGGCAGGCCGAACTTTACGCCGGTCGCTTGTGTCTTCTGCTCTGCGATGAGCACGCCCGGCCCCAATCGATTGAAGCCATCACGCAGCTCTGGCGCAGCCTGGGCATGCACACGGGACAAATTCCGGTCGCGGCTCACGACGAAGTGCTGGCATTTCTCTCGCACGCGCCGCATGTGCTCTCCTCGCTTTTGACCCTGTGGGCCGAATCGAGCGAGCGTGTGCGCCAGAGTAGCGAGCAGACTCCCATCCCGATCACCGGGGGTGGATTTAAGGACATGTCCCGCATTGCCGGTTCGAATCCCGAGATGTGGACCGATATCATGCTGACTAACGGGGATCATGTGCGCGAGGCCCTGCGCGCGTTTCATGGACTTCTCGGAGAGTTGTTGCAGGAGTTTGACGGGCGCACCGCCCCGCAGTGGCAGGAGTGGTTCCGTTCGGCGCGGCTGGCGCGGAACCGTTTGTGTGGCTACGAAAAGGATTTGTGATTTGGGGCCGGTTGAAAAGCGCATGGTAATCACTCTGGATGGCCCGGCAGGTTCGGGCAAAAGCACGATAGCGGGACGGCTGGCAAAGGAACTTGGCTTTGTGCATGCCGATTCCGGCGCCATGTACCGCACCCTGACTCTGGCCTGTATGCGTGTGCTGGGCCCGGGGCAAACCGCCGATGACTTCGGTCGTGACATCCGCGAGGCCGGGATCGATCCTGCGGGTCTGGATTGCCATGCCCGCATCGAAAATGGCGCGCAGGTAAACCTCATTGGAAAAGACGACGTCGGTTCGGAGATACGCACACCGTTGGTAACGGCCCGAATTCGGTACATTGCGGACTCCCGGGCGTTCCGGGAAGCAGTCAACACCATGTTGCGTGACTTCGCGACCACGACAGATTTGGTGGTCGATGGGCGTGATATTGGCACCGTGGTTTTTCCTGAAGCCGGCCTCAAATTCTATCTGGACGCAAGTAGCGAAACCAGGGCCGCGCGCCGGCTGCGTGAATTCCGTTTGCGTGATCCTTCCTTTGAAGGCAGCCTTGACCGGATTCAGGCCGACATCGAACGGCGGGATCGGGAGGACCGTGATCGACCGTTTGGAGCATTGCAGCGCCCCGCTGATTCGATTCTTATTGACACATCCACCCTGGACCCGGATGGTGTTCTGAACCGACTTCTGGGTCATCTTCAGATACATTTTTGACTCGCCTTTAGCTGCCGGGTTTTTGCGGCAAACAACGCACATCGAAATCAAATACATGACTGCTCCCCAGCGCGCGGCCACTCCCTTCGATCTGGACTCCGATGAACTGGAGTCCATGCAGGAATTCCTGAACGCCTTTAACGGGCAGGACGACCTTTCTTCCGATGGCATTATCGAAGCCCGCGTGCTCGACACCGATGAGCGGGATGTATTCTTCGACGTGGGCCACAAGCAGGATGGCCGTTGTGCGCTGAGCGAATTTCCCGACCCCCCGACCCCGGGCGATGTGGTGCGCGTGGTCGTCATGGCCAGTCCGCAGGACGGCATCGTGCGGCTTTCCCGGCTCGAAGCGGAACGCCGTTTGGCCTGGCAACAGATCCGGGAAGCCCGGGAAGCAGATGCGAGTTTGCGTGGCCGCGTCGTTCAGCAACTCAAGGCCGGCTATATTCTGGATTGCGGTGGTGTGCATCTGTTCATGCCGCTTTCTCAGTCCGACATAAAAACAAATCTGCGCAATCGTTATCCCGTGGGTCAGGAACTCGACTTCAAGGTCCTGGAAATCAAAGACGGGCACCGCTCGGCGGTTGTTTCGCACCGACAGATCATTGAGGAACGCAACGACGAAAGCTGGAACGAGCTGACGGCGAAGTACAAAGAAGGCGACGAAGTTGAAGGGCAGGTCACGAAGAAAGTCTCTTTTGGTGTTTTCGTGAAAGTGCTCGGCGTGGAAGGTCTTCTGCACCAGAACGACATCTCCTGGAAACGCTACGCTTCGTTCAAGAACCGCTTCAAAGTGGGCGAATCCCTCCAGGTTAAGATCCTGTCGATGGATCGGGAGAACAATCGGCTCGCCCTGGGTCTAAAACAATTGAGCGAAGATCCCTGGGTCTGGGCAGCGCGCGAGATTCAGGTCGGTGCCATATTACAGGGCAAGGTCATCTCTGTTACCGGTTACGGGGCCTTTATTGAGTTTCGCGAGGGGCTGGAAGGGCTTGTGCATGTTTCGGAGCTGACCTGGTCGAAGCGTCCCCAGCACCCCAAGAAATACGTAAAAGTGGGCAGCGAGGTCAGCGTAAAAGTGCTGGCGATCGACCCCGAGAAGAAGCGCCTTTCGCTCGGCATACGGCAGCTCTCCGAAGATCCCTGGGAGGTCATGGGCCGGGAGATCAAAGTCGGCGACGAACGGGAAGGCCGGGTCACTGCGATCACCAAATTCGGAGCGTTCGTCGAAATCAAAGATCAGGTGGAAGGCCTGATTCACTTCAACGACTACTCCTGGGACGACCGCGTAAACCGAAAGCTGCTTTCCAAAGGCGACGTCGTGAAGTTTCGCGTGCTCGATATCGACCGGGCCGAGCGCCGGATCGCGTGTGGCATCAAGCAGCTCAGTCCCAGCCCCTTTGAACTATTGCGCCAGAAGCACAAAAAGGGTGCGATCATTGAGGGCAAGGTCACCCGAGTAGCGCCCTTTGGCCTGTTTGTAGATATTGGAGATGGTTTTGAGGGCCTGGTACATGTCTCGCGCATTCCGCGCATAGACGATCGCAAGTTTGAAGAGCGCTTCAAGCCGGGCGATACGGTGCACACGGTACTCCAGAGCATTGACGCGGAACAGAAGAAGATCTCGCTTTCCATTAAGGCGTACGAGCAGAAAAAGGAACGCGAGATGATCAGCCAGTATCTGAAAAAAGACGACTCCCCCGGAACTTCAAGTCTGGGTTCATTCTTGAAGAATCAGAGCCTCTGAGGAATCCGGTCTCTTATGGCCCGCAGACGGAAAACTCAGGAGCGCGCGCGACAGTTGCAGGAACAGGCTGCCGCCGACCCCTTTCACAACGTAGAAGGAAACGCGATCGAGAGGTGGCTGCACCGCGCCGCCTACTTTATCCGAACGCATCGCCGCGAGGTGCTCTACGGCCTGGGCGGCGCTCTGGTTCTCTCTTTGATTGTGATCGCCCTGCTTGTGTGGCAGGACATCCGGGTTGAGCGTAGCCGGCTCGCTTTCGATCGTATTCGCCAGGATGTGACGACCACGGGTGGTTTTGGTACGGCGAGCGCCGCCCTGGAACAACTGGAGCAGTACCGCGACGACTATTCGGACAGCGGCGCTCAGATACGGGCCGCACTGTATTCGCTTCCACACCTGATCGATAGCGGGGACCTTTCGGGGGCCGCCCGCGAATGTGAATTTCTGGCGGGAGAACTCGATACCCCGGAACTCCGGGCCTACTTTCTCATTAAGGCCGGCTACCTGTACGAAGAGGTCGAAGAGACCGAGAGCGCCCGCCGCGCTTTCAATCGCAGCTACAGCCTGCTGAACTCAGATCACCCCGCGCGGGCCCACGCGCGTTTTGGGGAAGGACGTGCTCTCATTCGTCTCGGCCAGAGAGAGGAGGGTCGGGCCGCCATACATGACGTGCTCGAGATGCGCGATGTGGAAGGCCTGGAGCGCATCCAGCAACAGGCCGTGGCCTACCTGTTGCGAGAAAACCGGTGAGCCCCGGCGCTTTTACGATCGCCCTGCCGGGCGGCCGCCTGGCCGAAGAGAGCATTGAATTTTTTACCCGGGCGGGCCTTGCGACTTTTGATCTGCCCTCAGACGGTCGCGAGCTTTCTTTCTTTGACCACTCCGGCCAGTTCCGAATGATTCTGGTGCGCAGCAAAGACGTGCCGACCTATGTGCTTCAGGGCGGCGCCGATGCCGGCATCACGGGTCGCGATGTGCTTGCCGAAGGGGACTACGATCTGACTGTACCGCTCGAATTGGGCTACGGTCAGTGTCGCCTGGCCCTGGCCGCCCCGGAGGGTCAGGCCGGTCAATTGCTCCGGCGCCAGCATCTGCGGGTGGCGACCAAATATCCACGCCTGACAATGGACTATTTTTTTCGGCGGGGATACAGCTGCGAAGTGATTAAATTACACGGGTCGGTGGAGATCGCGCCACTCATGAATCTGGCGGATTGCATTGTGGATTTGGTCAGCACCGGTGCGACCCTGCGGGCCAACGGATTGGTGGAAATTGAAACCATTCTGGAATCCTGCGCGGTCCTGGTCGTGAGCCGATCTGCGTATGCCATTCGCACCAGGGCCATTCGCGACATGCTTTTTAGATTTCGCACGGCCCTCGGCGCCTGACGGGCCCGGGGGTGAGATTCGTTACCCATGGCCGGCAGACAGACTCATATTGAAGGCCTCAAGCAGGCTTTGCATCATCTGGAACACAGCGGCGGCCGTGGCGATGCCGGGCGCGCTCTGGCGCGTAAGCTGCGCGATCCGGACCTGTCCGGTTTTGCTTCCCTGGGCGCCATCGCCCCTGATCTGTTTTACTTTTATCATATCCTGAGCAGCCGCAACAGCTCGGGACTGTATTGGGGCAACCTGGCCCATCACGAGCGGGTGTGCGAACTACTGCTGGCGTTTTTGGATCATATTCGGGCCGACAGTGACGGGCATCATCGCGATAAGTGCCTGGCTTTTGCGATGGGTTATCTCACACACTGTGCGGTCGACATTGTAACCCATCCGTACATATTCTATATTACCGGGGACTATTACTCCAGTGATCCGGAGCAGGCCGCCCGGGCACAAAACGATCATCTGCGGGTGGAAAACATCCTGGACGCTTACCTCGTTCATCAGCGCTGGGGAATGTCCGCGCGCGAGTACGATTTTCGACAGCACATCGAGAACACCTGGGAAGAAGACGATTCCGGTGATCGGCGACTGGATACCGACGTGTGGCGTATGTGGGTGCGCTCCCTGGCGGCGACCTTTCCAGAAGCCTTTGATTCGGATTACGTGGGTGCGGCCGATCGCCTGGAGGAGGGCGACATCTTAAACGAAGCCTACCTGGGCTTTCTGCGTTTTGCTTCCTGGACCGACGTGCGTTCCTGGACCGTGCGTCAGTTGTTGCGATCCGTGGACCTTCTGACTCTGCGACGCGTGAAAGCCCGCAACCTGATTCTGCCTTTGCCCCACCGCATCGACCGCCGCCTGCCGAACGAGGAGCACCGCACCTGGCGTTATCCCGCCGATCCCGAACGCACTTCCAGCGAGAGTTATGTGGAACTGGTCCATCGAGCGGCGCGTCTGGGCGCCGACATGATCCGGGACGCCCTGGGTTACATAGCGGGCGATCGGCGCCGAAAGGATTTTGAAGGCAGCTATTCCGGCTACAACCTGGATACCGGCCTGCGTTCCCGTTCCCTGGCGATGCGGGCCTTTGAACCCATACCCGAAGATCCCGACACCTGAAGCGATACGCAAAAAGTCCTTGAGAGCCAGGGCGCGGTCCGCTTCTTCATTCGAAACGTCATAACTTTTTTCAGGAGTCGTTCATGTTTCTCTACCGCATCTTTCGTAGCCCGATCTTACTCTCGGTGGTGGCCGCCCTGGCCCTCACGGCCTGTTCGCGAGGCGAAACCCGGGTCGCGCGCTGGCCCCTCGCCGTGCATGCCGGGTCCGGCAAACAGGGCGATCGATTGGGCGTGCTCGCCAAAGGCGAACGCGTGGAGCTGATTGCCCAGGAAGGCGACTATGCAAAGATCCGCATGGTGGACGGACAGGAAGGCTACGTTGAGGCCCGGCATTTGTTTTTGGACGCCATCGTGGTGTCTCAAGACGCTGTGGATCTCTATCGTCGACCCTCGGCCAGCTCCGGTCGGGCGCCTGGAAACAGCAATTTGGACCGCGCCGACGTCCTGTTCGTTTCCGATCGCCAGGAAAATGAAGAAGGCCAGTGGTTGGAAGTGCAGGGGGGCACCACCAATGCCGATTGGATTGCGGGCTGGATCAAAGCCGATTCGGGCTACGAGAATGACGCGACCCTGGTGCAGGATGCCCTGCTTTTAGAAGAAGCCATTCGCAAAGGCGATCGCGAAGTTCTGGACGAACTCGCCGGAGAGTCCTCATTTATTGGCAGCGCCGCCGCTGCGGCGCTGCAGAGTCTGGAGCCCGAGCCGGTGGAAGAGCAACCGGCGCCCGATGACGGGGCGGGCGACGCAACCAACTAGACCCGATTTCAGATCGGCACCATCCATGCGTGCTTGGTCCTTCGTGTTGCTGATTGGAGTCTTTCTGAGCGGCGTCTCGCTCGCGTGTGGGCGCGGCGCGGACTTCCATTGTCCTTCCGGGGCCCGGGATGCGTTCGAAAGCCTGGCCTGGTCGGCCGAGGCCGAAGTCTCAGTCAGTCGCGAGCGCAACCTCGACCAGGATTCGGAACCCGAATGCCTGTTACTCGCCACGAGGCCCGGACTGGAGGATCTCTTGTTGCTCGATTCCGGCCCCCTGGGCTGGCGCCTTGTACAAACGATGGCGTTGCACCGACCCCGCCGACCATTGTCCCCTTACGATCCATCCCACGGGTACTCCGGTTTGTCTTCGGGCATCCCCAATCCGGACGTTCTCGGCGCGGACCTCCAGCCGATCCGGGGACTGGAATCGGAGGCCGTGCAGGCCATTGCCACCCAGACCGGTCCGGAGGGCGTACACATTTTTGTGAGCTATGCGGGCGAGTCGCTGGACGGTTCACCGCGTCTGGAGCTGGCGGCCTTCACGAATTTGCGTCCTTCGTTTTTGGGTCCCTGGCCCGGGGAACGGCTGTATTACAACGGTCTGGAATTCGGAGTCTGTGCCACGGGGCGGTCCTGTTTTCGTTTGGTGGAACTCAACCGGGATCAAGGTTCGCCCATGCCGCCCGGCGGGCCTCTTTTGCCGCCGACCGGACCCGGCTTTTCTGAGTTGCACTTCCGTTTTCAAAACGAGGGGGACTCACCGGACAGTCTCGTCATGCCCTGGATTCTGCTGAAGACCGATGGCGCCCGGGTGCGCGGTCGCATTAGCTCAGGCTTCGCGATCGGTCCCGGTCAGAGTTTCGAATTCGTGCTTCGTGAGCCCCCCGGGGGGGCCCTTTTGCTCGTACGGCTGGAAGGGGCCGGGGCGGATTTTCCGCCGGTCGTAAGCGTTTCCGGCACCCGCACCATCGACTCCGCCCCGTTCTACGCGTTTGCCTACTACGGAGAGCCGTAACCGCGCGAAGCTTCCGACGTCCAACTGCGTATGCAAGCAACTGCAGCGCGCCCGCGTTTTCTGGCACGGATTCTTCTGCCGGCCCTGACTGTTCTACTTCTGGCCGGCGCCCCGCCGGCCCCCGTGTTCGGCGCCGAACCGGATTGGTCCACCTACAACGCGCTTTTGCAGCAGTACGTGAGCGCGCGTACGGTGAATGGGACCGCGATCCATTTCGTGAACTATGGCGGTCTGCGGTCCGATCCACGCTGGCCCGCTGTGGTGCGTTCGGTCGAAACGCATGCGGTGACGGGTCTGTCCCCCGCACAAAAGCTGGCGTTTTATATCAACGCGTACAATATTCTTGCGATCAACATGATTGTTCAGAACTACCCGGTCAGCACCATCAACGCCCTGAATCAGGGCAGCCTTACCGTGTGGAAACGCCCCGCCGGCAACATCGGTGGTCGCAGCCTGAGCCTGGACGACATAGAACATTCGATCATACGTCCCATGGGCGATGCGCGTATTCATTTTGCAGTTGTGTGTGCTTCGCTGAGCTGTCCCGATCTGCGCCGGGAAGCCTACACAGCGAGCCGGCTTCACGCACAGCTGGACGACCAGGCGCGGCGCTTTCTTTCCAACCCGGGCAAGGGCCTGCGTGTGGAAGGCAATGTGGTCCACGTAACAAAACTATTCGAGTGGTTTGCCGAAGACTTCACGCGCGCTGCCGGAAGCGTCGAAGCCTTTGTTCGACGCTACGTCACCGACCTGCCGGCGGGCGCGCAGGTCCGCACCGACATTCCTTATCTCTGGAATCTAAACGGCGCTTGAGTTATCTGGAGCGCAGCTGTTCGAGCAGAGTTTCCCGTTCTTCTTCGCTGAGCCGATCCCAGAGGGGGCTTTCGCGCAGCTGACGTTCCAGTCCCGAATCGATCGGGCCGTCGTCCTGAAAAAGGTCCAGGCCAAACCAACCCAGAACGAAATCCAGAAACTCACCCGGATTGAGTCCGACCCGTGTACCTCCGAACAAACCAAAACTGATTTCGACCTGCGTGAAGTATGTCGCCGGGGCAAAATCGACATCGTCGTCTTTGAGCAGGTTATGATAGCGGTGGGCCGGACTGGCGGTGCCAAAGGGGGCGCGGGCCACGAAGACCTTGTTGCGGGCCGTACGGGGCCCTCCGCCGAGCGCCTGGCCGCTGAGCTGAGCCCGCTCCGCTTCGCTGAGAGTTGTAGGATCGATCAGCGCTGCCGCGTCGGGGGGTGACTCGTTCTCTTCTTCCTGCAGGCCATCGCGCCAGCCATCGAAGCGGATTTCTGATTCACGGAAATAGTCGGCCCCAAAGAAGAAGGCCGTAAAACCGGCGCTCTGGCTTTCTCCCGTAGCGCCCCCCCGAAGTCCATAGGCCGTTCCGCTTGCTTTGTAATCCAGGCCGGCCTTGAGCGGACCCAGGCGCAGGGCGGCGCCGTAGTGATCGACATCGACTTCAAGGGTGGCGATGTCCAGGGCGTCGTTTCCCCGATCGCGTAGATACTGGCTCTGGCACGCCGCAAGCAGGGCAAGGCCTGCCAGAAGCGGCGTCGTTATGAAAGTTCGACACAACCAGAACATACGGGAACCGGAGCAGAACACGATGGCCGAAGGCAGGCGACCGGCCAACGAGAAAAACCAGGCCTTCAGAAACCCTGGGGCCAGCACGCCTTGCAGCCTTTGATTTTCAGTTTCAGACGGTCCACGCGAGGATCAGCAAGGGCCAGAATCACCTCGTCCTTTTTGACATCCTTTTTACACACCGGGCAGCTGCGTTTGCGCTTTGCCGTTGGGCCCATGCAAAACTGGCACCCCTTGATTCGCGTCTGGACCTCTATGTCCCCAATTTCGGTCTGATCGGACCGGACCCGCTCTCCTTTCATGAGCGGATGGGCACACAGCGGACAGAATCCGCGCGGTTTCTCTTCAACCGGGCTGCGTACAGCGATCGGAAAAAGCATCCAGATCAAAAACGCGATCAGCCCCAGCCCGATCGCAAACAGAATCAAGTGTCCGGTCTCCACGATGGTTAAAAATGAGCGGTGATATCCCGGATGGCCTTGGTCAGGTCCGCCAGGCCAATCAGAAGGATGAAAGCGCCAATGCGGGCCCGCAAACGTGTTTCGCCGCGCTGCTCGGGCGGGGTGCGAAAGTGCAACACAACCATATACAGGCCAAACCCGCTCATGCCAAAACCGACGGCGAGCGAGAGCACGTTCAGATAGTAATCCATTGCTTCCTCAGGGATCGACGTCTCATGGAGTCCCGTTTCGCGCGACACTCAAATTGGAAAAACGCTGGCGACGGGTCGGTGTGATTCGTACCTGGTGTTTCATGCGCGTGCTTTCCGGTATCCAGCCCAGCGGTCGTCCCCACCTGGGTAACTACTTTTCGATGATGCGGCGCATGATCGAGTATCAGGCCCGGAGCGACCTCTATTGTTTTATCGCGAGTTACCATTCTCTTACCACGGTAACCGACGGCAAACAGCTTTCGGAACAGACTCTCGGGGTCGCGATCGACTTTCTGGCTCTGGGCATGGACCCGGAGCGCTCGGTCTTCTGGGTTCAGAGCGACGTCCCGGAAGTTCTGGAGCTGGCCTGGCTTTTGTCCATGCACATCACCGTTCCACAGATGGAACTTGCGCATTCTTACAAGGACAAGGTTGCCCAGGGCATTTCTCCTTCCGGCGGGCTTTTCTTTTATCCCGTGCTCATGACCGCAGACATTCTCTTGTTCGGGGCCGAGCGTGTGCCCGTTGGACGCGATCAGAAGCAGCACCTCGAGATGGCGCGTGATATCTGCGGGCGCTTCAACAATGCCTACGGTGAAACCTTTATTATGCCCGAGGCCGACATCCTCCACACCGTCGCCACCGTGCCCGGCATCGATGGGCGCAAGATGAGCAAGAGTTACAACAACGCCATTTACCCCTTTGCGCCCGAAAAGGAACTGCGCAAGTCCATAATGGCGATCCAGACCGACTCCACTCCCGTAGACGAGCCCAAGAACCCGGAGGGCTCAGCGCTTTACGACATCTTCGCGCTGTTTCTTGATGAGCAGGGTCGCACAAATCTGGCGGAGCGCTTTCGCACGCCCGGAGAAGGGTACGGGCATATCAAACAGGATCTGTACCTGACCGTGCTCGAGTACTTTGGCAGCTACCGCGAGAAACATGCCGAACTTTCCAAACGGCCCGACGATATCCGGGACATGCTAAAAAGCGGCGCCGCCCGGGCGCGGGCCACGGCCAGGCCGTTTCTGGAACGAGCCCGCGAGCGGGTCGGCCTGATCTACTAGTCCGGTTGTCCCACGCTACGCGAAGTCCCGATCACCATCACCATCATTGCTGCAGGTAATCGATGTAGCTGACGTCCGGAATGCGCACCCGCCGAATCCCGGCAGTCGTGTGCACGACCAGGACATCGCCGGCCTGGGCAACCACGGCTCCTGAAACCTGCGTTTCGTCCCTCAGATTGACAACTTCCAGGAACTGGTACTCGTTGCGCAACGCATCGGTCGAACTCAGATCAAAGGCCGAGGCGTGCTCTTCCAGGCGGTCCAGGGCGGCGTCTCGTTCGGTCGTGTAGGCGCTTGCCAGTTCGTCACGCAGATCGGTCTGGCCCTGTCCGTCGGCCGCACGTTCGATCAACTCCTGATCGAGCTGAACCAGGGTCATGGCCTCGGCCTGCTCCCGCAGACCGATCGGAGCACTCTGGACTCGAACCGGTTCAGCCACTGCGCTCAATTCTTCCAGAGCGGGCGGGGTTTCGTTCGAAGCCTCACTCGCGTTCATGCGTTCAATCACAGAAACGGTCTGGCTATCGAGGGTGGCCTGCTCGCTGGCGCCGACAACCACCTCCTGCCCTTCGAGCACCTGTTCGATCGCGGCGCGGTCCGCCGCCGGTAGCTCCGGATCTTCAAGGGCGCGCACGCGGGGTCGCAGAGCCACCTGACCGTCTTGCACCACCAGGTGCGCGCCGGATTCCGGCACCTCTTCGATTGTAAACGTTGTGCCCCGCACGCCCGCTATCGCGGTCGGTGTCACCACCCGGAAGTCTTCGTCGGCGGCCGAGCGTTCGACCCGCGCGATCAGACTGCCCTGGCTCAGATTCAGGCTGGTGCCCGCTACCAGATTGGCCACCTCAACATGGCTGTAAGCCCGTAAGCGCACCACGGAACCGGTGGACGTCTGCAGGTCCATGGGGCTCGTCGAGGTGACCAGTCGGTCTCCGGTCTGGACAAGCGTCCCGACTGCCACGGGCTCGCTTTCTCCGCCCCGCTCCAGGCGGGCATCCTGCCCCGCGTAGGTCACAATCAGTCTTACGGTCTGTTCAGGAGTCGAACAGGAAGCCGCAAAACCGAGCAGCGCGGTAAGAATGATACTTGTTGATCGAAAATGTGCAAAGTTCATGGTGGGTCTCACTCGCGGGTAGTGCTTCCAGTAGATGCTACAATGCCAGTAGTTCAACAACAATCCTATAGTGGCTTTTTTGCAGGTTAGCGCTCCGTGATCGACATTACCCGAAAAGCAATCACTCTGCGCACTGCAACCGCCACGGCCCATTTGCGTTGTTCGCCGACCAGTCTGGATCTGCTCGGTGGCGGGCCGGCTTTGAACTCCAGACTGGCTTCGGCCCAGGCAGCCGGCTTCCTGGCTGCCAAGCAGACCTCCCTCTTGATACCGCATTGCCATCCAGTTCCTATCGACGGCCTCTCGTTTGAATTCCTGCTTCAGAGTGAGGCGCCGACCGGAATCGAGATACGCGCCCGTGGCCTTTCGATTTTCCGAACCGGCATTGAAATGGAAGTCCTGAGCGCCGCGAGCATTGCGGCCCTTTGTCTTTACGAGGCTCTGTTAGAAACCGATCCACAACTCGAGATCAGTGAAATCCGGCTTCTGGAAAAGACCGGCGGACGTAGCCAGAGTCGTCACCGCCTGCCCGAACAGATCGCTACCGCTGTCCTGGTGGTTTCCGACCGCTGTTCGCGCGGCGAGACTGTGGATCGCTCCGGCCCACTGATCGCCGGTCGCTTACAGGAACTCGGCGCTGAAGTGCAGGAGCAACGCCTGGTGCCCGACGATCCGGAGCGGATCACCGCGGCCGTCACAGAGTGGGCCGAGCGTGGTGTGGACTTTGTCTTTGTTACAGGTGGTACCGGCATTGGCCCACGTGACAACACGGTGCCCGCGCTTGCGCAAATTCTGGATCTTGAAATGCCCGGGGTCAGCGAGGCCATGCGCGTTCACGGACAGATGCGCACACCGATGGCAATGTTTTCCCGGGCGATCGCCGGCACGATCGGTCGGACCGTTGTGGTAAGCCTGCCTGGCTCCACCGGCGGCGTGCGCGATGGTCTCGATGCGATTTTGCCGGCCTTGTTTCATGCCCACGACATGTTGC
Source organism: Spirochaetales bacterium (assembly GCA_024233935.1). Lineage (GTDB taxonomy): Bacteria > Spirochaetota > Leptospiria > Leptospirales > Leptonemataceae > JACKOY01. The sequence goes on from JACKOY010000014.1 coordinate 45,875, forward strand.
TGGGGGCCGCGCACGCACCGGAGAAGGGAAGCGCCCCATGAAGCCATTCGAAACGGCGGTCAAGAATCCAACTATTTACGCCCGTATCTCCGATCAGGCGCTCGATTCCGGCGAACTGGATCGTTTTTGCGCGGACGATGATCGCAGTGGGGGACAGGTCCTGTTCCGGGGTGTCGTGCGGGGCTCGGCCGACGGCAGAGCCGTCGCGCGTCTGGAATACGAAGTGCACGAAGCGATTGCCTTAAACACGATGCGCACCATTCTTCAGGAAGTCGCCGCCTCTTCGGCGCTTCACTTTGCCGGGGCCATCCATCGAGGCGGCGTGGTCCTCCCGGGCCAACCTGCGGTGCTGGTCCTGACTGCGGCGCGTCATCGCCGGGCGGCGTACCAGGCGAACGAAGCCATCATACACCGCATTAAGCACGAGGCGCCGATCTGGAAGAAGGAAGTATTTGTCGATGGCACTCATCGCTGGGGCCACAATTGCGAACACTGAGATTATGGCCTGTCGCTCCGCACGTCTTCGGAGTGAGATGGGTGTCCTTCCTGAATCTGGTTTACAAATCAGCCGATCCTGGAGCCCCAAATGCCTTCCCTGTTGGGTCACAGATCAGCGAGGTAGAGTGTCCAAAAACAAGAGGACTCCCGTGGAACAGTTAGAAGAAGAACGCGAATTGGTCGGTCGGGCCATGGCCGGAAACCTGAAGAGCATGGAGCGGCTTCTCCAGAGCATACAGGACGGCGTGTTTGGTCTTGCCGTCAAGTTTCTCTGGCACCCCGAAGACGCCGAAGATGCGACCCAGGAAATCCTGCTGCGCATCGTGACTCATCTGCATACCTTTCGATTCGAGAGTCGGTTTTCCACCTGGTCCTACCGGGTGGCCGTAAACTACTTGTTGAATGTGCGGCGCAGCCGGGCGGAACGACTGCACGCCGAGCAGGCATTCATTGATCCAGACCGGGTTGCCGATGCCGGCGGGCCGTCCTTCGTAGAAGACGTGGAGCAGCAGATTCTGGCGGGCCATGTTCGCGTGGCCTGCAGCCACGGCATGCTCATGGCGCTCGAACGAGAAGATCGTATGGTTTTTCTGCTGGGCGTTGTCATGGGCATTTCTGGAGCGGACGCGGCCCGCATCATGGATATTTCGCCGGTCGCCTATCGCAAGCGCCTCAGCCGGGCGCGGCAGCGAATGCAGACTTTTGTCGAAGGGCGCTGCGGATTGATTCGTTCCAGCAATGCCTGTCGCTGCGATCGGCGTGTCCGTCAGAGTCAGGAGGCGGGCATTCTTCAGCCGTACCTGGATTTATCGGCGGAGCTGCAGCGTAGCGGGCGTTACGAGGCAACTGAGATGCGTATGCTTGCCGACCAAAAGCAATTGAACACGATCGGTGAACTTTTCGCCAACAAAGCCCTGAGCCGTACCCCGGAGCGCGTCCTCGATCGCGTGCGCGCCCTCTTTCGATCCGACAAGCTGCACGTCCTGCGGGAAACCATGCCGGACGTAAACTAGGCCGCGCGATTTTTTATTACGGGCGCAAAATCGCGCGCAACAGAACACATTCGGGCGACCTTTCCCGGGTATGGCGCCCGCTACGATTTTGAAATTGTTCTTCTTGTTACTGGCCTCTATCGTTCTCGGGGGTGGTCCCTCTGGCTTCGAGCACTGGACGATGGCGCTGGTCGTCTGTGCCGTTGCGGTTGCTCTACTGTGCCCGTTTGCCGGTCCTGGATGGCGATCGGGATTGCTTTGTTTCGCTCTGCTCTTGTCCGCCTTCAGTCTGCGACTCGCCAGCCTGGAGAGGCCTCCGGCCCCCGGGGTCTTTTTTGAGGCGGATGCCGGACATCCGGATTACAACCGGGCACTCCGGGCCCGTCTGCGTGTGATTTCTACCATCGGGCCGCAACGTTATCTGGCTCAGATTCGGCTTCTTTCACGGGAACGTCGGGTCCGACGTTCCTGGCCGCCCCGTTTTTTCGAAACCGAACGCTTTGTGTCCCCGCCGATTGCCAGGTTGATCGTGCGTATGTACGGCCCGGATCTGCATCGCGGTTGTGTGCTCCAGGTGCGGCTCTATGGGCGCGGTGTGGCGCGCGTGGCACCCACCCCGGAAGGCCCGTTCGACTACGGCGCCTATCTCTGGCGTCTGGGGGCCGATGGTTCGGCGTTCTTATCCCGGCGCTATCATGTTCTGGACGAAGACTGTCCTTCACCCGATTGGAGGAGCAGGGTTCAGAGAAACCTGAAAGAGGGCTTTCATCGCTCGGGCTTTTCCCCCGGAGAAACTCGTCTGGCCCTGGCGCTTGTTCTGGGCCGCGCGGCTTATCTCAACCGGTCGTTTCGAGAGAGCGCGCGAAGGGCCGGCGTTATGCATTTGTTTGCAGCCAGTGGCCTCCATCTCGGCATCGTTTACGCGTGCTTCTATTTACCGCTCGCTCTTCTGTACGGACGTCGCGCCCGCCGCGCGATCTTTCCTCCGCTTGTTCCCTGCCTGGGCATGGTCTTACTGTTGGGCGCCCCAATTTCACTTTTACGTTCGGTGCTCTTCTTGAGCTTCGGGGCCGCCCAGAGCCTCACCGGACGAAAACTCCGGCCAACGCATCTGCTGCTCAATACGGCCCTCACCGTCGCTTTGCTGGATCCGAAGGCGTTGCTGAGCCCGGGTTCGCTACTGTCGTTCGCCGCCGTAAGCGGGATCTTGTTCTTTTACAGCGAGGCGGCCGAAGTTTTGAGTCTGGAGCGACGCTGGCTACCGTGGCGGTTGGTTCTTGCGCAGCTGTGCCTGACCGGCTGTGCTTCGCTTCTTGCGGCGCCGCTCGCTTCACTTCTTTTTGGTGGTTTCGCCGGGGGAGCGCCCCTGGCCAATCTGTTCTGTGCCCCGCTCATTGGCTTCGGGCTGCCACTATTGTATGCTCTGGGAGCGCTCTTGCAGTTTGGTCTGCCGGCCGAAATGCTCGCCGCGCCGGTTCTGGGGTGCTTTGCATTGTTTCGCCTGGCGCTCGAATTGCCGATCTTTTCCATCCTGTATCGGAATCCCTGGCCCCATTGGGCGCTTGTGGGCGGGCCTTTGCTGGCCATGTTTTTTGCGCTTCGAAAGTGTCGCTTCTGGACGTCCAGATCCGGGGCGCACCGGTCCCGGTGGCGGGCCGCGTATGTGTTTGTGATGAGCGCCTTTGTTTTTGGCCCGGCGTTGCTCTGCGTCTCAGACCTGTTTGCGTCCAAGCGCGCTGGACTTCAGGCCCGCTCTGCCGGCACGTGGGTCCAACAGCAAAAACGAAGACGGAACCCTTGAACCCACCCACCGATGAAAGCTTTCCGTTCTATAGTCCCGGTCGTATTCGGTCCGCTCTGGAAGAACGGGGCGCCCGAATACGGAAACGCTGGGGCCAGAACTTCCTGATCGATCCGAACACCGCCCGGGAGATTGCGGCCACCCTGGCCTGCAAAACCGGCGATACGGTGCTCGAGATCGGCAGTGGCCCCGGCGCCCTGACCCGCGCCCTTCTGGATCGCGGCCTCCAGGTCTACGCGGTGGAAATCGATCGGGCGCTGGCGGGTATGTGGCGGGAGGCTTTCGGGGAGAGCGGCCCGGCCCTCCTGGAGGCGGATGCGCGCGAAGTATTGGCCCGGCTTCAATCCGATTTGGCGCTCGAGTTTGCCGATGGACGTACGCTTTCTGGAGGCGAGCTGCGTTTTGTTTGTGGCAATCTGCCCTATTACATAACGACCGAGCTTCTAACGGGGTGTGCCGCCCTGACCGGAATTGAAGGCGCCGTGTTCCTGGTGCAAAAGGAATTCGCCGATCGCATCACTGCAAACGCTGTTCGGAGCTCCCTCGGGGTCTATCTACGAAACGCCGGTCGATGGGAGACGAAACGCCTTGTTTCCCCGGACTGCTTTTATCCGCGTCCGGGGGTGCGTTCGGCCGTGCTTACGTTTCAGCGGGAGCCGTTCCGATGTGATCCGCAGGTACTCGAAGCCATCTTGCGTCCGAGTTTCGGGCAGCGTCGCAAGCAGTTGCGAAACGCCTGGCAGAGCAAAACATCAGAAATACCAATTGAGTGGTTGTTGGAGGCGGCCGAACGCGTTGGGATTTCTGTAGATTGGCGGGCCGAGCAGCTTTCGTACGAACAGTATTTCAATTTGGCGACAGATCTGAAAGAGCGAATTGCAGAAGAAAACCGGTAAGGGCTTGCTTTTTGCTTTTTTCATTTGATGTACTGGTGTACTTTCGGTCATGTCTGCGGTCTACAGCAGGTGGTTTTTTGCCGGCCTGATTACGCTTGTCTGGGCGCCCGCCGTCCTGGCGCAGGACGAACGTTCGTCGACGCGCATCCTTCTGGGGCGCTTCGAAAGTCTGGGCACGAGCGAGCCTGCGATCGAACAGTCCATAGGGCTTTCGGTTCGTGAGCAGTTGCAATCGGCCGGCCTCGACGTGCAGGAACGGCCCGAGAACGCCACGGAACTCCGCGAGCTTCGGACCACTTTGGACGGTGATCTGATTGTCGGCGGCTACTATTCGCGGGGCGCCCGCAATCAGCTGAGCATCTATGCGCAGCTGTATCGGATCTCCGATGGGGCCCTTGTCGATGCCGTTTCCGAGCAGAGTCTGGTAGACCGGGTTCGAGAGGTGGACGAGGAGTCGTCCAGGGCCGATGAATTGTTGCGTTCTGACGAGCAGGCCGTGGCGGAGTTTTCACAGCGTCTGGTTCACCGCTTGCGATCGAATCCCCGGTTCGCCGTGCGTTCGGAAAACCTGAACGAATCGATCTATGCCAACCCGGAACTGGCCGGCCGGCTGGGGCCCGAAATTGAAAGCAGTTCGGCCGCGGTAAGTTCCGTGTTTGCGTATCTGGAGGATCAGGAAGTGGTTACGGCATCGCGGGCTTCCACATCGCTGCGCGAGGCGCCGGCGGCGGTATACGTAATTACGGAGCGGATGATTCGGGAGCGCGGTTATCGCACTCTCGTCGATGCGTTGCATGACGTTCCGGGTTTTGACATCATTCACACCAGCGGTATTTTTCCCGACCTGATTCACCAGCGGGGACTCGTTGGCAACAACCAGCGCACTTTGCTGTACGTGAATGGAGTTCTGGATAACAATCTGACCGAAAGTGCCATACTCGCGGGCAGTCTGCGCTTTCCGCTGCATAACGTGGAGCGCATTGAAGTTGTGGCGGGCCCGTCTTCGGCGGTTTACGGCGCCAACGCGTTTAACGGTGTCATCAACATCATTACCAGGGATGGCTCCGATGGGGACGTGTATCAGTTTGAGGGAACTGCCGGTTGGTGGGAGAGCAATTTTCGAAATCCGGCCGGCTCCGGCAGCATCACGGCGCGTGGCATAGCCGGGCTTGCGGATGAGCCGGTATTGTACAGCGTTAGCGCCTATTACCTCAAAAGCCAGGGGCCGTACTTTGGTGATCGGCGCCGGCTGGATGCCAAATCGTACGATAACAACGACGTTAGTTATCACGTCGAGCAGGAGCTGTGCGGAGGCCAGTGCGAACCGGGGCCGACCGCCGTTGGGTACTATTGGTCACCGCTGTACAATGTATCGGACGAGGACCACTACAATGTAATGGCCACCTTTCACTACCAGGGATTGCGTTTCCAGACCTTAAACTGGCAGTACCTGCAGGGTCAGGGTACATTCTCCAATGCAACCAACACCATCGATACGCGTCAGCAGGGTTATCAGGGTAGCAATTGGGATTTCCGCAACAACAGCGTCCTTTTGGGCTACACCCACGACTGGGGGGAGCGGTTGAGTCTCGACAGTGAGCTGGTGGTCCGACACACGGAGATACTGAGTTCCAGTCATGAACAGGTCCCCAACGAAACGACACCGAATTTTTTCTATCGTCCGGACGATCACACAACTGTATCTGACTACGCGCGCCCGGACTATTCCTACGAAGCGGAAGAGCGACTGCAATGGAGACCGACCGACGGTCTGACGACAACTCTGGGAGGATCAGCTTCCTATACGGTTGTGCCCCAGGGTTACGGGCAGCAGGAACGATATCGTTACCGGAACTTCGGCGCCTATCTCGAGCAATTCTGGCGGCCCTGGCGCGCCCTGGCCTTGACCGGCGGCTATCGTTTTGACCGCAACACAATCTATGGAGTTTCGCACACTCCCCGACTGGGGGCAGTGGTTTCGCCTCTGCGGGACCTGACGCTAAAGCTTTTGCTCAGTACCGGCTTTCGGGCGCCCACGGCCTGGGAGACCCTTAATGCCACGTTGCAACGTCAGGCCAACCCGGAGCTGAAACCCGAGCGTATGCAGACTGTCGAAGCCGGGGTCGGTTACCGATTCCTGCGTCGTTACTACGTGTCGGTGCACGGCTATCAGACCCGCGTCAAGGATCTGCTCCTGGAAGTCGAGACCAACCAGCCAAACCCGGACGTTCCGGGGGAGAACTATACGCAGAACCAGAACGTCGGCACCGCCCGAATTCGAGGCGTGGAAAGTGAATTTGATCTATCTATTCTGGATTCGTTTCACGTGTTTCTGAACTACACCTATAACGAAGGCGAGTATCGAGACCTGCCGGCTACTGTGACCGCCTCGCCCTCCACGACCGGTCGCACCGGTGACGACTACGGTCGGGATTTGATCGAAGCGAGCACTGGAAGGACACTTATTCCGGACGAAGGCCCCATCCCCAATATCGCCCGGCATCGCCTCAATGCCGGCTTTACGTGGTACCTCTTTCGCAACTTTTCCCTGCACGCCCGGGCCAACTACGCCGATGTACGCCGAACGATTGCGTCCAATCCTGTGCGAACCACGCCCGGTTACACGCTGTTTCATATCAACCTGCGTTGGGAAGATGCCTTTACACCTGGTTTGTATATGGACCTTTCGGTTCGAAACGCCGGAGATGACCCGGCATTTGACCCGGGCATTCGTACGGCCACCGGCGGTTACTATCCAACCATGCATCCGATAGAAGGGCGCAACATCTGGTTCACCCTGGGGTATCGTTTTTGAGGGACCCGGGCGCTATCGAGATGCGCGGGCGTCACGGTGTCGCGTCGGTCATTCTGATCCTTTCTTTTGGTATTTTCTTTGTCCCGCCACTTCAGGCCGCGCCTCAGGCGGTTCAACGTTTAGAGACCACCCGCGCTGTCGTCAGTCTGGTCCCCGACGGGGATCACGGATGGTGGGCCACACCGGCCGGGATCGACCCCATGCGCGAATTTCAGCGCATGAAAGAAGGGGATCCGGACCTGGACGCGCCGGGGCCCGAATGGATCCCGGTCGGAGTTCCCAAAAACCTGATTACTCTGGAAGAGCCGGGATTCGAATCCGGGCATAGCGAATACTGGTTGCGAAAGCTGCTTTTTGTGCCTGACGATTCCCGGGAACCCCTGGCGGTCCGCCTGGGTATCGTGAGTGATCGAGACCGCTTCTTCGTAAACGGGGTTCTGGTTGGTTCGACCGGCCGGTGGGACTCGACCCTGCCCGAAGCCTACGACCGGGACCGGCTCTATGTTCTGCCCGATTCCTTGATCCGTCGCGGCGAAGAGAATTTGCTTTTGATGCAGGTCCAGGGTTACTTCAGCGAAGAAGCCGGCATTACGAAAGGAACCGCCGAGATTGGCCCGGCGGAAATCATGATTCGGGACGCCTACCTTTCCCGCATTCTTGACCTTCTATTCCTGGCCTGCTACTTCACGGTCGGTTCGTATTTCCTTTTCTTATTCGTGCGTCGCCGCAGGGAACGCGAGAACCTGTACTTCGGTCTGTTTGCCTACGCCCTGGTTGTGTATCAGCTTCTACGCAATCAGATCAAATACGAACTGGGGATCGACTTCCTCACCATGAAACGCGTCGAATACCTGGCGCTGGCTTTCATGGCGCCGGCGATCTTTGCCTTTGTGCGAAACTCCTTCGATCTGCCCGAAAGGCGCTGGGTGCGGGGCTTCGACGTGGTCATGGTCATTCCGGGAATCGTTGCCGCGGCTCTGGCCGGAATCGTGCTTTTCACGGACGACGTGCAACTCTGGAGCGACTTCAATAACGCTTTCTACCTGCGGACTTTTGCCTTCTATGCCATTGGATTTGTCGTGATTCTGGTCTACGGAATTTTGCAGAAAGAGCCGGACGCCTGGTACATGCTTTTTGGAGTGCTCTTCTTCGTGGCTGCGATCTCGGTGGATACGCTTTCGCATCTGCAAATCATAAACTTTCCGCGCATCCTGAGCAAAGCCTTTATTTTGTTCGTCTTGATCCTGGCGCTCATTCTTGCGAATCGCTTCGTGCGGCTAAACATCCAGGTGGAGGACCTGAATCGCAACCTGGAGCGAAAAGTGAGCGAGCGCACGGAAGCCCTGAACAACACACTCGCAGAGGTGCGGGAACTTAAAGAAAAGCAAGATGGCGACTACTTTTTGACTTCGCTTCTGATTCGTCCTCTGGCCGGGAACAATGCCGACAGCGAAATCGTCACCGTCCGTATGCTCGCCGAACAGATGAAGAAATTCACGTTTCGCCATCGACATTCAGAAATTGGCGGCGACATGAATATCGCCGAACGTATATTCCTGCGTGGCGTCCCCTATACGGTCATCCTGAACGCCGACGCGATGGGTAAATCCATTCAGGGGGCCGGGGGCGCTCTGGTGCTCGGCACGGTGTTTAAGTCGATCGTCAATAGAACGCGGGCTTCGAAACGTATGCAGGAACGTTTCCCGGAGCAATGGTTAAAGCAGGCCTTTGTGGAACTACAGGATGTTTTCGTTTCGTTTGATGGCTATATGCTGATTTCGTTGGTCATCATGTTGTTGGATGAAAGCTCCGGCCTGGCGTACTACGTAAATGCGGAACACCCCTGGGTCGTGCTTTACCGTAATGGCAAAGCGCGCTTCATTGAAAACGAGCTGGCCTTGCGCAAGATCGGCGTCGAAGGCCTGACCGGCCATATGATTGTCAAAACCCAGGCGCTGGAGCCGGGCGATATTCTGGTGCTGGGCTCTGACGGCCGCGACGACCTCCTATTGGGGCACGACGACAATGGCCAGCGCATCATCAATGAAAGGGAGACCGAATTTCTCAACCGGGTGGAGGAAGGCGAAGGCGATCCGGAGGCCATTCGGTCGCAGTTGCTCCGGCACGGCGAGCTGACCGACGATCTGAGTCTGGTTTCGGTGGCGTTTCGGGAGGATGCTCCCTGGCCGACCAGTCCGGCCGGCGAGCAGGTCCAGGCGCTTGTGCGTCGCGCGCGACAGGCCCAACAAAGCGGCAATCACATCCAGGCCTTCGCGGCTCTGGACGAAGCGCTGACTCTGGACGAGGCCAACGCGGCTGCCCTGCGATCTCTTTTCGAGCTGGCCCGCACAGAGGGCCGTCACGAACTCGCGGCTTCGGCCGGACGCAAGCTTCTCGAAATTGATCCCGGCGATAATGGGCTTCTGTTTGAAACGTCGCGGGTGCTACTCGCCAGCGGCGAGCACGAGTTGGCCGCAGACTACGCGGAACGTCTTCGCCTTCGAGATCATTCCCATGTTGAGAATTTGCTGCATCTTGCGGGTGTTTATCTGGCGCTGGAAATGAAAGAACGAGCCCGCATGATCCTGGATCTGGCATTTGAACAAGCGCCCGATTCCGAAGCCGTGCGATCATTTGCCACGCAACATGACCTGCGCCCGGGGGTCCGGTAATCAGGCGGCCTGGTCGCCCGAAAGCCTATGTTCAAAGATTCTCCGGCCGCGCTTGCGTACCCGCTGCAATAGCCGCATCGGACGATGGTCGGGAGTGGCCCGGGCGCCGCTCGTCTCGGGCGTGTTCTCAAAACGAACGTGGCTGACCTCGAGCAGGCGGCGCATCCACAGCTTCAGTTCCCGCTTTGTGGCCCGCGGCAAGAAGCGATTCAGAGCAACGACTGCAATTTGCAGGGTGCGGGGCCTTGGTCCGTTGCGGGTGATCTTTGCGATCGTCAGGCTTTGCACTTCCGGGTAATCGGTGAGCCGGCCGACGACCATCCGGCGCATCTGAATGGTGTTTTGCATTCCCGGCGCGACGACCCATATTTTTTGCACGCTCATACGACCCTCCTGTTCTGCACTCCGCCAGGCGGCGTGCAGGTCTGCTCAAGGCTTTCTCAGGGAAAGGGTCTCGAAATCGCTCTTTGTTGCGCAAAAAAATGCCTTCGTGCAAAAAAAAATCAGGGATCGGGTGTGCCTTTTTGCGCAAAAAACCAGTTGAACCATCACGGCCAAAAGAGGTCGAATAAGAAGCACGACCCGAAAACTCAGGATAGAACTTATGAAACGATATGTCAGCATCAGCGCCGTAATACTGGCGGCTTTTGTAGTGATCGCCCTTGCTGGCGGGTCTTCCGCCCTGGAGGCCAACGACTGCCCGACGGCCTGCAACCGCTACGTTCAATGTGTGGCAACGGCCTTTGGTCGTGAGCCGAGCGCGTCGGAGCGGGAGCAGTTATTCGGCGGGTGCATGGCGGCATGCCGCCGTCATCAGGAACGGGTGCTGCAGTGTTACAACCAGAGTCAGAACCAGTGCTCCGCATTTCACACCTGCATCCAGCAGAGCGCCCGGGAGTAGCCCGACTCACAGTCACGCGCTGCGGAGCAGTCTGCGTGTTTGCCTGGCGATGTGTCGTTCTTCGTCGGTCGGAATGGCAAACACGGCGGTCGGGGCCGCCTCGGGGGAGAGGCGAAAATTGCGCGGGTTTGCATTCCGATCGGGATCGATTTGGATTCCGGCAAACGCGAGCCCTTCGCAGCAGCGCGCTCGAATGCCGGCCGCGTTTTCGCCGATGCCGCCGGTAAACACCAGCGCATCCGCCCCATTCAGCACCGCCAGATAGGCGCCAACATACTTGCGTATGCGGTAACAAAAAACATCCCGGGCCAGGCGCGCCCGTTCGCGGTCCGGGCTGTCCGGGGAAGATTCTGCGAGCTCCAGCAGGTCGCGCATGTCGCTTTTCCCGGACAGCCCCAGCAGGCCGCTTTTCCGATTCAGCAGTGTTTCCACTTCGGCCGGGCTCAGATTTTCGCGCTCACCGATCAAACTCACCAGAGCCGGATCAATGTCGCCGCTGCGTGTGCCCATAACCAGACCTTCGAGCGGCGTGAAGCCCATACTCGTATCGACCGATTGTCCGTTGTGTATGGCGCAGGCGCTCGCTCCGTTGCCCAGATGCAGGGTGATGATGCGACAGTCTGCAAAGGGCCTGCCAAGCAACCCGGCGGCCAGCTCACCCACGTAGGCGTGGGAGCTGCCATGAAAACCGTAACGCCGCAGGCCGTGCTTGCCGGCAAGTTCGAAGGGAATCGCATAGGTGCGCGCCACTTCCGGCATCGAAGCATGAAACGCGGTGTCGAAGACGGCTACCTGTTCCATTGGAAACAAGCGCATGGCCGCGTCGATGCCCGCGAGGTTTGCAGGATTATGCAGGGGCGCCAGTTCGGAACAGGTCTCAATGCCGGCCCGGGTTGTGGCATCTATGCGGACCGGTGTTGTGAAGCGGGCACCGCCATGAACCACTCGATGGCCAATGCCCAGGCGCCGCTCGGGCGGAAAGATGCCATGCGCCAGAAAAGCGTCCAAGATGCATTCCAGCGCCGCGTCGGGCTCTTGCCCCCGGGGTGCTATCTGCTCGCGCTCGTTTCCGGCGCGTTTGATCTGAATCTGAATTTCGGGGGTGCCGACCCGTTCGGCCATCGCTTCGGCCAGCGCAACTCCATGGTCATCGCGCTCGAAAGAGAACACGTCGACCTTGAGTGAGGAACTGCCCGAGTTCAGAACAAGGATCTGGTCCTGCATCAGAAATGCACTTTCCCGATCTTCACGCGCTTTTCCGCGTTCGCGCCGGCGACATAGACCGCGCAGGCGATTCCCGCCAGCTTGCATTCCTGGGTGTCGGCCCGGCTTGGCAGGACGACCGGAACCCGGGCGCCAAAAACCAAACCCGCTGAAACACCGCCGGAGATGTGGGCGAATGATTTCGCAAGCGCGTTGCCGGTCGTGATGTTTGGAACGACGATGACATCGGCCTTTCCGGCAACTTCTCCGCCAATCTTCTTGTAACGTGCGGCATCGGGGTTGATGGCGTTATCGAGGGCGAAGGGACCGTCGACGACTCCGCCATGAAATTGACCGCGGTCGCTCATTTTCGCAAGGATTGCACCCTCAAGCGAAGACGGGATCTTCGGATTGACGACTTCGATGGCCGAGAGCACGGCCACCAGCGGTCGCTCCACATCGAATATTCGGGCCAGCGCGATCGTGTTGCTGATGATGCGCGCTTTTGCTTCGAGGTCGGGCTCGATGTTCATGGCGCCATCGGTAATAAAAACCAGCCGACCGAGCATGCGCGCTTCCAGAATAAAGACGTGATTCAGAATGTTCTCAGTACGCAGACCTCTTTCTTTGTCGAGTACCGTGCGCAGGAAATCATCGCTATGAATATAACCCTTCATGTAGATGCCCGCGCGACCGGCGCTGACTTCTTCCACGGCCCGGTAGGCCGCCTTGACCGGGTCGGAAACATCAATGACTTCGATATTGTCGAGATTGAGTCCGGCCTCTTCCGCGGTAGCCTGAATCGTGGCGCCATCGCCCACCAGCACCGACTCGGCGATATTCTGATCGCGGGCCTGGCAAACGGCTTCGAGGGTGGCCACGTCGGTCCCCGAGGCCACCGCGATGCGCTGCACCGGATAGTCCCGGATCTTTTGTTTTACCTGGTCAAACTGAGTGATCATGCAGCGCGCCTCCCGACTGTGCGTAGAACAAAAATACCCGATATGAAAACCGATTCGCTCTTAGAAAAGGCAGGTTCACGATCGGTTCCATGAAGTGCCGGGCGGCCGACATGCTGTTCGCCCGGTCTATCGCGTCAAGCACCTGGCGGACCCGGTTTTAAGAAGAGGCGGAGCTATAGGCTGCCAGCCCGCGATGCCAGAGCCAGCGAATCAAAAGAAACAGAAGCATCGTCACAGCCAGTATATGAACAAGCACCTGGACACTGAAGCCTTCAATCACGATGCGCGCGGGAAACGAAGCGACCAGGCAAAAAGGCAGCACGCTCACCAGAATGCGTCGCACCCAGCCCGTAAAAATTCTATCGGGGCGCTCCATGAAGCGTTGCACGTTCCAGACCATCTGCTGGAATCCCCGGGGGGACTGAATCCAGAAAATCGGAATCAGGGCCAGCATTTGTATCATGTAGAGAATCAGGGCCCCATTAAAGATCAGCACTGTGTAGAGGGCGATGTTGCCGGCGCTGAGAGGCTCTGGATAGCGGACGATCATCACGATAAAGATCGCCACGGCGCCCAACATGTTTACGAATGAGTTGGCCGCAAAGTCACGCAGGCTCAAAAAGAACAGGGAGGACACCGGCCTTGTGAGATAATAGTCCAGGTCGCCGCGGTTGATGAAATAGGGCAGCCACCACAGGTTGTTCGCAAAAATCGTCATGTGCAAGGCATCGGCGAGCAAATAGCCGCCGACAAAAAGCATGGTTTCCTGTCGATCCCAGCCGGCCAGCAGGTCGGTTGCGTTGTAGATGATGCCGTAAAAACCGATCTGCACCGCGTAGTACAACAGATCCATAAAGATGCGGAATGTGAAATCGACCCGGAACTCCAGCGCCGTACTAAACGCAAAGCGCAGAAAATAGAGATACAGCCGAACGTAGCGCATCATATCCCCACTCCGGTGTACTGGCCCAGGCCGCGACGCCACAGGAATCCGACCGGGAGCATAAGCACGAGCGACCAACCGATCAGCAAACATGCTCCCTCCCACAACTCACCGCTTGTTGCGATGCCCATGAAGAGTCGGATTGGCAGAGAAACCATGTGGGCAAACGGCAGCGCTTCGATCGCGAAGCGGGACCAGGAGGGAAAGAACGCGAGGGGTATCATGCCGCCCCCCAGAAATCCCACCAGAAAACGCAGGAAGACAGAAAGACTCCAGACATGGTCCGCCCAAAACGCCAGCAGCTCTACGATCGCACTCAGCTGAAAGTAAACCAGAAAGGAAAGCGTCAGCATAAGCACAGCCGCGAACACCGAGGGCAGGGCGAAGCGGGCGCCTTCCGGCTCGCCAAAAAAAATTAGAAAGATCGCAATCACCAGAAGCATCTGGAATGCCGCGATGGCGGCTTCGGCCGCGCGCGCTGCCAGACGGTATCCGAAAAAAGAGAGCGGATATAAAAGATAGCGTGTCAGCGTGCCGTCGTAAATTTCGCGCGATATGCCTCCATTGTCGGCGCCGCGCATTACATGATCAATGAGCGGAATCAGAAGGTAATAGAGCATTATGCCGCCAAAGGTGTAACCCTGCATTTCGGTTGCGCCGGCCGATGCGAAGATCGCCCGCCACAAGAAGTACGCCGCGGCCATGTGACCGAAAATGGAACCGGCCGCCTGCAACCAGACCTCGGTCCGATAGCTGAGAAGTTTACGGAGCTCCAGGCTGAAGACGGAAAAGAACCAGCTCACGCGTACCCCTGGCCGTTGCGTTGAATGCGTTCAATGATCGTGCCGATTTCTTCTTCTTCAATGTTGAGGTCGATGACCGGCAGGCGGCCGAGCAGGTAAGAAGCGGCGTCAGCGGCCTTCGCCCGCGGGGTCTGCAGGCGCAGAAAGCCATTTTCGTACGAGAGTATCGTTCCGAGGCCGGCGGGAATGCGGGGCCGGCGCGTCAGGCTCTGCAGACGAGCCGAGATAACCTTATGACGGGCATAATCCTGCACAATGCGAGCAAGCGGTCCGTCGTACACGATCTGTCCTTCGCGCAAAATCGCGATGCGGCGGCACAATCGTTCAATGTCTTCCATGTAATGGGAGGTTACGATCATGGCCGGACGATGGCGTTGCCGATATTCCAGAATAAAATTCCGGATGGCGCGTTGAGCGCTCAGGTCCAGGCCAATGGTCGGCTCGTCCAGAAAGACCACCCGCGGCTCGTGCAACAAGGCCGCGATCAATTCCATCTTCATGCGTTCCCCGAGGCTGAGCCGTCGCAGTTGAACGCTCAGCTGGGAATCGACTTCCAGGGCCGCAGACAGATATTTCAGATTTCGATCAAAGCGCGCCGGTTCAATCTGATAGATTTCGCGCAGCAGCAAAAACGAATCGGCCGCCGGCAGATCCCACCAGAGCTGGGCTTTCTGACCCATGATCAGAGAAATCTGGCGGCGAAAGTCGTCGTGGCGTTCGCCGGGAATGAAACCGAGCACCCGCGCCCGGCCCCCGGGGTCGGGCTGGATAATGCCTGCGAGGATCTTGACGAGGGTTGTCTTTCCGGCGCCGTTGGCTCCCACCAGGCCCAGGATTTCGCCCTCGCCAACACGGAGACTAATGGAGCGCAGCGCGTGCTTGTAGGTCCATTGTCTGAAAAACAGAGCCCGGAGCGAGGCCTTGAGTCCGGCTTCCTTACGATGCACGCGGTACGTTCGGCCGAGATTTTCAATTTCGATCAAGGTGCGGGTCCGGCGGACGCCAAAACGCCCGTTGCTTGAGCAGTCACGGGCGGGGCCGGCGGTGCCAACGAAAAAATGTCGTGACGGCGCATCGGGGCCCGGCCAGACATTCTGCGGTAGCCCTTTGGACGGAAAGGATTTCAAACGTACGCGCATCATTGCCACCCTGGGACCCGCTTCCGCGTCCGAGGACGGCATTCGCAGCCTTATTCAGGCGGGGGCGGATTGCTTTCGGCTCAACTTCTCTCACAGCGACGGCCCGGGCCTCCAGCCCATGATCGATGCGATTCGCCGGGTCGAGTCGGAGCTCGGACGCTTTGTTCCCATACTGGCCGACATTCAGGGCCCGAAGCTGCGCATCGGGGATATGCCGGATGGCGTGCGTCTGACCGACGGCTCCGCATTTACCATCACCTCCCGTGACGTGCCGGGGAGCGCCGAGATCGTGCATTCTCCGTATGCCGAACTCGCAAAAGATATCTCCGTGGGCGATCGGGTCCTTCTGGCCGACGGCAACATCGAACTCGTGGCCGAGAAAGTTCAGGAGAGCGATGTTGTTTGCCGCGTTGTGCATGGCGGTCCCCTGACTTCCCGCAAGGGCATTAATCTACCGGATTCGCACGTGAGCGTATCCACACTCACCGAAAAAGATCGGCGCGATCTGGCCTACATCGCCAACGCTGACGTTGACCTTGTGGCGATTTCGTTTGTGCGTCGGGCAAGCGATGTGGAAGAAGCCCGCAGTGTGCTCGGTCAGAGCAAGGTTCAGGTCATGGCCAAGCTGGAGCGCCGCGAGTCGCTCGAAAACCTCAATGACATTCTGGAATCTTCGGATGGCGTCATGGTCGCCCGCGGAGATCTGGGCGTGGAAATCGAGTTCGAGCGCGTGCCGTTTTTGCAGAAGCAAATCCTGGCGCGCGCGGCCGTGCGCGGGAAATGGGCGATAGTGGCTACTGAAATGCTGCGCTCCATGGTGACAGCCACGCGTCCGACGCGCGCCGAAGTAACCGACGTGGCCAACGCGGTGCTCGATGGCGCCGACGCGGTCATGCTTTCGGAAGAAACCGCCACAGGCCAGCATCCAGCGCTTGCAATCGAAGCCATGATGCGCATTCTGCGTCAGGCCGATCGCGCAGACCAACCCCACCGAACACATTTCGACGAGGACATCATGTCCTTTTCGGCCGGCGCCGCCGGCGCCGCCGTCAGCGCCGCCGAACGATTGGGCGCCCGCGCCATCATCGCCCTCGCCGGTTCAAGTCTGACGGCGCTTTTGCTTTCGAAGTGGCGACCGCGCATCCCGATCCTGGCCTTGAATCAAAGTCGTCCAACCCTGCGACGCCTCAGTGTGCTGCGGGGTGTCGTGCCCGTTCCCATTGAAGACTACGCCGGTATGGAGGAACAGATCTTCATCGCCGATGCGCTCTTGATTCGGGAAGGCTGGGCCTCTGTGGGCGACACTGTCATCATCGTTGGTTCCATACCGCTCGGGGAGGCGCGCGAAACCAACGCAATTCGATTTCACAAAATTCGGCCGTACGAATCCCGGCATTGAATCTCGGGATGAGCGGGCCATCGCATAGGTAGAGCATCATGGCGCTTTTTAACAGAGGAAGAGAGGCGCTCGTTTTAGGCGCGAGCGGATTGGTTGGTCGCCAGCTTACGGAATTTTTGCTGGAGGATCCGACCTTTTCCAGGGTGACCTTGCTCGTTCGCCGCAGCATGCCGATCGAAAGTCGAAAGTTGCGCCAGATCGAAGTGGACTTTGAGCATCTCGACGAGCATGCGAAGCGCTTCCGAAATCAACTGGTGTTCATATGCCTGGGCACGACGATGAAAAAGGCCGGTTCCAGGGAGGCCTTTGAAAAAGTGGACTACCAATATCCGCTTGAGGCAGCCGAACTGGCCGCCCGCGAAGGAGCCCGTCACGTGCTTGTGATTACGGCCCTGGGTTCGAACCCGAAATCGATGATGTTTTACAACCGCACCAAGGGTCGGCTGGAGCAGAGTCTCTCGGAGTTGAATCTCCCGGCCCTCACCATTTTTCGTCCTTCGCTCCTTTCGGGTCCGCGCACGGAATCGCGCCCGGGGGAAGAAGTCGGCAATCTGGTCGGCGGCATGCTGGGCTTCGCGATGGCCGGTCCGCTCAAACGGTATCGCCCCATCGAAGCCCGGACCGTGGCCCGGGCGATGGCGATTGCGGCAAAAGACGAGGCTGCTTCCGGAAAACGCGTGCTCGAATCCCATGAAATTCAGGCGCTGGCGAATAATCCGGCTACGAGCGAGTAGCCATGCAGGATGACGTCTACTCGACGAGTCCGGGCGCCCTGAAGCCCGCCGCGGCACCCTCAGATTCGGATCGCTTCGCACCTCTGGAGCTGGGTCGCTGCTTCGATCTTGCCTGGCATCGAACTACCGAGCAGCTGTCCGTTGGCGTCTGGCTGACTTTGATGGGCGTACTGGCGCTTTGCCTGGCCGCGATTCCTCTGCTGGGCCCCGTGGCCCTGGCCGGTTTCAGCATTGCCGGTCTGCGTTTCGTGCAACGCCGCGCGCAGGTCTCCGATCTATTCGCCGGTTTCAGCCGCTTCCTGCCCGTGCTGGTCGCCGGCGTGTTTATGGGATTTTCGTATTTGGCCCTGTTGCTTGCAGGCTATGTTCCCATTTTCCTTGCGACACGACCCGGCATGGTCGGCGGGGGGAGCGGGGCGTTTGCCGCTACGCTGGTCTTGCTTTCGTTGTCGTACGGCTTTCTTCTGATTGCCCTGGCCGCAGTCTACTGGCTCCACGGACGGTGGATCCTGGTGTATGCGTTGATCATCGAACGGCACTATGGCGCTTTTCGGGCGCTACAAACTTCCTGGCGAATCACGCAGCCCTATCAATGGCGATTGTTGTTTCTGAGCTTCGTTGGGTTCACCACGGCGGTGGCCGGAACGTACCTCTGCGGCGTGGGCCTGCTCTTTACGTTTCCGCTTTCGCTCGCGATTCAGGGCGCCGTCGTTCACCAGTTCTTTGGCGCCGACGACGGCAAACCCACGTCCGACGGGGCAGCGCCGGAAGCGACCGGTCGCACCGTGCCCGAAGCCGGTCCGTACGGTTCCTGAAAGCTGCCGGGACGTGCGCCCCGGCAGCCGTTTGTTCAGAAGGCGTACTGCATTCCAATTACGAAGTAGGCGTCTTCTTCAAGTTGCGGTCCATTCAGGTGCTGGTGAATGGGTTCGCCGTACTCGACTCCGAAGCGCAATCCGTCGAAGCTGCCGAGGTTGATTCCTCCCAGAAGTCGTAGCACCTGTCCCCCGCGCCGCCTGGGATCGGCGGTGGGCACCAATGTGCTCGTGAGACTTGCGTCGCTGCCTTCGTAGTTGTCGCGACTGACACCATTCAGGCGCACCGAAAAACTCAGCCAGTCCAGAGCGTTAATCGCGCCCCAGATACTGCTGTCGTAAACATTTCCCGGTCGATAGTCGCGTTCGTTTCGCTCCGTGCGCAACGTCGCCAGAAACTGCGCGCCCCAGGCGAATATCGAACCATGGCCCGTGTAGGTGAGGCCCGGCACCACATCCAGAGTGCCGGTCCCGGTCTGCATCGGGTACGGCAGCTGCTGATTGTAGCCCGTTGGCGTGTCCCCCAGTTCGTCAATAGAGCCGGTGGGAAACTTCAGGCCCAGGTTCAGATGCAGGTGGTGATGCTCCGATTCCGCGATTCTAAACAGAATGCCCAGGCTAACATCGCCCACGCCGTCCGTCTGGGTTTTGAACAGCTGATTGCGCCGGGTGATGTGATCCATGGTGATACGCACCAGGGGTACCATTCCCATCACCGTCAGGCGATCGCCCGGCGCATACATGCCGCCGAACATGTGCATGCTCATGCGCATCCGAATCGGCGCAACCATGTAGTTGAAGGCTCCCGGCGACAGAACCTGAGTTCCGCTTACGGTTTGAATTGTGGGTGCGAACTGCGGAAAGAAAAGCAACTCGTCAGTGCTCATCCGGTTTTCCCCGGTGCGGTTGCCATCCATCTCCATGGTCATGAACCGGTACGAAAGCATGAACTCCCCTTTGTGATGCATGTGGTCGCCCATCACCCCGATCGGCGCATGGGCGCTGGCGCTGCTACGCCAGGGTTCGTGGTTCTGTGGCGCCTCGCTCTCGTTGCCGTGCTGCTGCACGCTTTCGCTGGCGTCCGGGTTGTCCGGCTCCTGGTCTTCCCGGGGCTGTGTAAAGGCGGCGGCAGGGCTCAAAAGAAAGGCCAGCAGCACGCCATAGATCAAGCGTTGCTTCATAATTAGTACTCCAGTTTGATTTTGTTTTCGATGTGCCTGGCACATCGTGGGTTGCGGTAAGGCGACTACGCGGGTGGTCCGCGGGCGCGGTGGATCAATGCAAAGATGCTTGGGGGGCGAGCAGTCTCTGGGGCTCGCGTAGCATGCTGCTTTTCAAGGTCGATGGACAGCCGGAAGGGTGCATCCGGCGCCTGTTGTCCGGCGGCCAGAATCAGGAAACCCTGGCAGAGCGGACACGAGTTGTGGTCGTGGGCTGGTTTCGGCGCCGAACCGCCCTCCGAGACGGGTGGGGACCCGGAATGATTTTGGTGATGGTGGCAGTGGGCGTGCGGATCCGGGCGCGGCTGAGTGGAGCCGGGATTCAACACCTCACAATGGTGCAATGTCGGGATTGTAAAGTGCGAAAGAAAGGCAAAGGCAAGCAGCAGGGCCACAGCCCGTTTTCGGTCAGTCTCAGTCGCCAGCCTGCGCACCGAAAGCATATCAAATGGGAACGAGCGGAGGGCCACACCAATGCGTCGACCCAAATCCGTCCTGTTTACGATTAAATCGTTGACCGATTCCCGCGGCCGGCTGATTTGTCTCTCTTACTTTCTTGCGAAAAAGCGCAAGCCCGGCTCAGGAGCAAAGAATGAAAAAAATCCTGGTATTACCCATTGCCGCACTGCTCATGCTGACGCTGACTCAGTGCCAGAAAAATAAACAAGGCTTTACACTCAAAAACCAAACCGGCTTTGAACTGGTCTACGTATTTGCGACGCCTATAACCGATTCGAACTGGGGACAGGACCGTCTCGGCGATAGCGAGAAGATTGCCAAAGATGCAGATCGTTACTTCGCGATGGACGGTTACGAGGACGACGTTTGTGATTTTGACGTACGTGCCGATGACGAAAATCAGCGCAGCTATGAAATTCGTCGTGTGAACCTCTGTGAGATTGACGAACTGGCCATTACGCCGCAACACGCTCAATAAGATTTTCAGTCGCGGGCCTTCCGGCCCGCGGCTTCTTTCAAGCTGCGCAGGGCTCAGTCCGCAAGCTGGCCCGCCAGCCACTGCTCGCTGACTCGTTCCACAAAGCCAATCGACCTGTCATTGATGTTTGTGCTCACGAACAGAGCGCGACCTGCGGCCGGGAGAATCAGAAGCCGGCTGCGAAATCCGGGCACCGTGCCTTCTGCCGCGAGCACCAACTGGTTGCGTCGAACCAGAACAATCAGGCCGTTTCGCATACTCCCGGCGAGGAGTTCCGTTTGATCCTGGCTCAAGAGGGCGCGGGCGCTATCACGATCAAGCAATCGTCCCGCCGCGGCCGCGCCGTCGCCGAGGACGAAGGCCAGAAGATGGCTCATATCGGTCGCTGAAAGCGCCAGGGAAAGCGCGGGAGTGGCGTTGTAATAGACCGCCTCAACCGGAGTCAGGTCTTGTTGACGTAGTTCGTACCCGAGGGCAGGGTTTCGTGCGTTCTCAGGACGGAATGTCGCCGTGCCCATATCTGCCGGCCCGAAGAGATAGGTATCGGCGGCGGCCGCAAAATCAAGGCCGGTGACCCTCTCCACAATGCGACCGAGAATACAACTCTCAAGTTCCTGGCCCGGCACCGGGTCTTCAAAGTGCGGGCTGATGTCGGCAAGCACGTGCTCAAGGGAGCGGCGCGCAGTCGCATGCGCGACCGGAAGGCCGCCCCGCAGGCGCCGCGAGGCGAGGCCCGAGGAGCCGTCCAATAGCGCGGCCGCGTTGCGGGGTCGCGGTTCTACGCGACCGCCTTCGATGGTCATCCGATCAGGAATGAATCCGGTTCCGAAGTAGTTCTCAAGGGGCGCCGTTAGATCAATGACCGCAGCGTCCGCCAGTCTGTGGACCAGGACCGCGGTCACAAACATCGAGATGGCCCCCGCGCGAAAGGTCGTCTTTGAGTCCACGCGGCGGCCGGCGGCATGGTCTGCGAAACCGAAATGGCGCTCGTAGCGCACGTTCCCGCGTTCCTGGAAAAGCACAATCGCGCCAGGCGGATTGAATGCCCCCAGAGCTTGTTCGACTCCCGAAGCCAGAGACGGGCTCGGCTGCGGAATTGTTTCTGCATGCAGCGCAGGCGACGCCGGGGCCAGAGCCAGAAGCAGCAACAGGGCCGGACGTCGAAGATAACAGGGTTTCATGGAAACGTCGGGACGCGACGGGCCCCCTTCTAATATATCGGCCGAAGAACCTGGCCGCTTCACGGGGCGCACCTGCGATAGATCTGTGCGGCAGCCGCGAGTGCGCCGCTTTGTTAGATTCCGGACGAGAAAGCCGGCGCTGCCTTAGAAGGCGGAGCCGATCTCTTCGATCTGGAATTGCTTGTCCCCGTCCAGGATTGCCGTTTCGCCGGCCTTCTTGCCGATCAGGGCCCTGGCGAGCGGTGACGCATAAGAGATCACGTGGTTCTCTGTGTCCGCATCCCACGGGCCCAGAATTCGGTAGGAGATCTTCTCGCCACCCGGCGCGCTTACAGTCACCGCGCTGCCTACCCCAACCACATCGGTCCGCACGTCGGCCGGGCGGATGGCGCGGGCTCTCTTAACTTCCTCGCTCACGGTCTTGATTTCGGCCTGGATTTGCGACTGCCGCTCCATGGCCGCCTTATATTCGGCGTTCTCGCGAAGGTCGCCTTTTTCCTGGGCTTCGCCGATTTCCCGCGAGTTGGCGGGCATTTCCACGTTGATCAAACGATCCAGATACAGCTTGCGTTTTTCGATCGCGTCTCTGGAGCACAGAATTTCGCCAGCGCCGGGCATCAAATCTTCGGCTGCTTCTTCCTCGTCGGAATCGAGGTCCGCTTCTTCGGCCGCGTCGTAGTCCATCGTGAACTCAGGACGCAGGGTCTGAATGAAACGAAAGAAATTCTCTTTGTGTGCGTCTGCCGCATACGGGACTTCCCGGAACAGCGCGTACATTCGGCGAAGCACGGAGGGATCCGCTTCTTTAACAATCTCAACGAGATGCTCGGCTTTCTGCAGATGATCGACCGTGATGTTCGTCGTTCCACTGATGGTTTCAATGGCAGAGTTCTTGAGGCGGGTGCCTTTTTTCTCGATGCGAACGAGCGGTTTGAGCAGGCGGAAGACCAGTAACAGGATTTCCTGGCGGGACCTTTTGATCCAGGCGTAGTCCCATTGGCCCGTCAGAACCGAGCGAGCAATCCAGATCAAAGTCTCCGGGTGCTCACGGTAGCGACGGAACACGCGCTCTACAAACTTCTCAAGCGTCTCAAACTGCTTGAGCCGTGCCAGCTCTGAAATCACGAAGCGGTGGATCTTGATCGGCACTTCAAAGAGAATATCTGTGAGAATTTGTGGATAATCGTCGCGGTTTCTTATGATCAGACTGACGAATTCCTTTTTCAATTCCACCTGGGTTGTGTCTTTGGACCAACCCAGCAGTGTCTTCTCGCTCGCTTCCCGAATCAGCTTTTCGGCGTCGCTCTTCTTCAGCGTGCGTTCGGCAATGTCTTCGTCCAGAACGTGGGAGGCGAACTCGAGAAACAAATACGAGTGCAGGCGCTTGAGAGCGTCCTTGTTCTCTTCGTTTTCGCGGTAGAATTGTATGGCCAGTTCGGTTGCGCCGGCCGTACTTTCATCCTTCAGGGTTTCCAGAGCCAGGTCCAGTTTCTTTTCCCATTCCGTTTCGCTTTGAAACTTCATGGACAGCTCTTCTGAGAGCGTCATGGGAATTTCGCGCAGGATCAGTTCGTCCTTCTTGCGCGGATTAAAGCCAAACTTGGGGTCTTTCTTCAGCTGAGTGCGTGCACGACTCCACCAGCGGGACCATTCTTCAATGGTCAGGAAGCGGGGCACGACTTCCGTCTTAATTTCACTCAGCACCATGCTGTTGTTGAACGAGGAAAGCAGAATCTCGAAGAACAGCGGTACGTCGTTGTTGAACACTTCGGTGACTTCTTCGGGTTTCTCGTAATAGCGCACCCAGATGTGGTCGCTCGTCAGAGGTTGCAGGCTTGTGATCGCCATCTGGATCGACATGCGTTGGCCGGGATTGCCGTGAAAGTCGACAATCACCTCGTCGCTGTCGATTACCTGAATGCGACCCACTCCGCGGGTGCGGTGGTAGACGTAGTTGCCCTTATCGAATACAATGTTGCGCTCAAAGCTGGCGATGCAGGGACCAACCGGTTTCTTGTGGTTGGTCAAGTCCGACATCTTCAGAAATTCATTCAGCAGGGAGTGGTTCTCGTAGCGGGAGCGGTACGCGCGCACCAGGTCGGATCGAGCCCGCGAAGACGTGGGTTCGTATTCGAGGATCTTCTTGAGAATTGTAATAATGGCATCCCAGTTCTCTTCCTGGCGATACGGTTCTACCAGGGCCACCAGGTAAGCCGCTATGCGCGTCTTTTCGCGGTTGCCGGCGAGAATGCGTTCGATGCGCTCGAAGAATGGCAGGTCCTCGTGATCGTGCTGGATGACCAGGTTCCAGATTTCTTCAAGATTCTTGTAATCTTTCAGACGCGCATAGGTTTCGGCAGCGGACTTCAGAAAGCCCAGGGCTCGTTCCGGTTCGGTTTCCAGAATCGAAAGCGCGTACTTGCGCAATATGTCCGGGTTCTTGCGGTCGATGTTCGCCAGCCGTTCCAGGTACGGCGCGAGTTCTTTCTTCCCTTTGAGCCGCTCGGTCGTTTCGACTTTTGCGCGCAGGGCGGCGCGGCTGTTCTCGTCCCGGGCCAACATGTGGTCGGCGATGTGATCGACAATGGTCCACTTTGCGCTGCGGCTGAAATCTTTGACGAGGTCACGCAATCGAGACTCGTCGTCGCCATCCAGCAGGGCCAGCCGTCCGAGAATGTAGCGGGACGATAGCGAGGCCGGTTCTTCCGCCAGGTTTTCGGTGAGCACCTGACGAATTTCCTCAATGCGCCCGGAGGACTGAACCTCTTCTGTGATTTCGTCGAGCAGCTTGAGCCGGCTGAGCTGAACGGCGCTCAATTCTTTGAAGAGGCGGTCCTCATTCAACTGCGCGTCCAATCGGTTCAGGAGCGGGTCTTTGGTTTGGGTTTCAGTGCCCTGTGACATAGCAGCAACTCTCTGGAAATGCTGATTTTACGTTGCCCGACGCCGGACCCGCCGCCGGTTTGCTTTGTCGGCAGCCCGGCGTTTTCGGTCTCTACCGGGCTCAATGCCCGGTGCGGTTGCGTAGAAGATGAAGCGGTACCGCGCGTGAAGGCCTGTGGTCATCCTGCGGTTTCAGGTCTGCCGGTCAAACCACTTTCCTCAGGATTTCCACTCAATTAGGAGGAAGGACGCGTCATCAATCATGCCATTTCCGTGGCTTTCCCAGCCTGCTCGAATGCTATCCCGGGCCATGCGGATGTCCTGGTCGGCCGTCTCCACGAGCATCTGCATAAGTCGTTCGGGTCCCAGAAACATGCCTTCGGGGTCTTCTTGATCGCTCATGCCGTCGGTATAGAGCAGCAGTCGATCCCCGGGTTCGGTCAGCTGCTCCACCTCGCCCATGGTGGCGGTCACCGGGTCGTCGCCCGCATACATGCCGAGCATGGCGCCATCCGTATCCACCGTTGAAACCCGACCGGTGCGACGGCTGTACAGGAGCCCGGCCCGGTGCCCCGCGCTGCTGAGCGTGAAGCGGTTGCCGTCGATGATGGCGAAAATGGCCGTCACGTAGTGGAAGCTCTTTAGAATGCGGTTCAGGGATTCGTTTGCATACAGGAGCACGCCGCGGGCGCTCGCTTTTTGGCGGGTTGCCTCCAGGAAATAGATACGCGCCATGGTCGTGATGAGCGCAGCCGGCAGTCCATGGCCGGAAGCGTCGGCAACCAGAACGCCGACCTTGCCATCGCCATAGTCGAAGACGTCAATGTAGTCGCCCCCTACGGGCTCCAGGGTTTCGGCGAAGCTGGCGATGGCGACCGGACCTATTTCCTGGTAGCCGGGCGGCAGAAGGCCCCGTTGGATGTTGCGCGCCGTATCGAGCTCCGACTCAAGGGCGGTCTCCTTTTTGGTCAGATCGGCGATCACGCCTTCCAGTTGATAGGTTCGTTCCTGTACCCGCGCTTCGAGCTCGCGGTTAAAGAAGCGCAAGCGATCTCGAATGGAGCTCAGGCGATCGGCGCTGGCCAGAAGAAACGTGATCATGGCGCCGCCACAGGTCGCTGCAACGAGCATTTCCGAAAAGGAGCTTCGGGCCGGAGCACCGATTTCCATCAAAAACAAAAGCAGGACGTACAGGGTCGTGAAAGCCCAGGCAATGAACTGCAGCAGATTGGGCCGCTCCCGCAGGCTGCGGTTGGGCCCGACCGAACTCAGCAATCCAAAAACCAAAGTCAGAATGATCAAAAGCCGCGACGTGACGCTGGCGGCCAGATAACTCAAGGGCAAAAGAACGAGAACCAGAAACGGCCCCAGAAAAATAACCGGCGCCGGTAACGCGCGCAGAAGGGCGGCCATCCGGCCTCCCGCGTTTCGGCCGCGTTCCCGGGCGAGCAAAAGCCCGCTGGCCGCAGTCATGGCCAGACCGAACGGAAACAGGGCTGCCACCAGTTTTGGAGAGTCGGGCAGTAGGAAACTCGCCTGGCCCGAAACGCACAATAGCCAGAGCGATGTTGCAAAAACGAAAAGCGAGTGCAGCAGATAAATCCGTTCGCGCAAAGCCAGAAATATCAGCAGGTGGTACAGACCGAGCACCGAAAGCAGACCGAAGAAAGCGCCCACAAAGTACCCTTCCTGGCGATCGCGTCTCTGAAGGGCCGCCGGGTTGTGAAAGATGATCGGAAGCTGGATCCATTCGGCGGACTCCACCCGGATCAGGATCGTGAAGAAGCGTCCAAATTCCGGACGAATCGTAAAAAGGAAGTTGTGGTGGCGCAGCTCTCGTGTTTGCAGGCTCCGTAATCTTCCGCTTTCGCGCCAGTCAAGCGCCGTGCCGTCACGAATCACGTACAGGTCAATGCGATCGATGAGTGGATTGGCAATTTCCAGTATCTGGGTGGAACGCGTTGTATTCTCTACATCAAGCATCAACCAGTGGGGCCGCGTTTGATAGCCGGGGGAGAAGGTCCCCACATTCTCGCGCGGCAACTGCTCCGCCATGCGCAGGGCATCGAAGCTATCTCGCTCCACAAACCAGGACATCTGATCCGCCGTGACCCGCACCGAATCTTCGGTGCGCAAAATCACAGGACGCGCTTCGAGTGCGCCATTGAAAAGCGCAGAGGTCAGAGCAAGGGCAAAGAATAGGGCGCGGTTTCTCATAAAGATTTCTTTTGCGGCGATTCCTACAGGAACTCGATAATCGCGAAAGATGCGTCGTCCTCCGGCGGATTGGAACCGCGGTGAGCAGTTACCCTGCGGATCAGCTCTTCCGCGACCTGATTCAGGCCCTGCTCACGGGTGGCCAAAAGACAATCGGCAAGTCGTTCTTCGCCGAAGCGTTCGTTTGCATCGTTCATGGCGTCGGTCAAACCGTCCGTATATAAAAACAGGCGGTCGCCCGGCGATACGGTACGGGTCGTCTCTTCGAGGCTACGGGTGGCCACATCGTCATTGCCGAAGATACCCAGAAGAATGCCGCGGGTGTCGAGTTGTTCAATCTTGTTGGAGACGCGACTCAAAAACAGAGCCGGACGATGTCCGGCGCTACTGTACCGCAATTCGCGATCGGCGCTGACCACAAAAACGGCTGCCGTCAGGTACTCGTATCCGCGCAACACGCGGCACAAAATATCGTTTACGATGAGCAGCATTTCTCTGGGCGAATGCGCGCCGGCCGCTTCACGAAAACAGGCCTTGGCCATGCAGGTTACCAGGGCGGCCGATACCCCGTGGCCCGCCGCGTCGGCAATGGCTGCGCCGGAGAGACCATCGGCCATACGAAATACGTCAAAATAGTCGCCGCCGACCGGAAACAGGGTCCTCGAATAGCGCCGCATACGAAAGCGTGGCAGGCTGGCCGATTCCGGCGGCATGATGTCGTTCTGGATCGACTGCGCGAGTTCCATTTCCAGCGCGTGGGTTTGGTCGCGCCTGCGAAGATCTGCCAGCGCGCGATTCAACGCTCCGGTGCGCTCCTGCACTTCTTTCTCAAGGCGTTCGTTGAAGTACTCCAGGCGCCGGCGCAGCACACTGATGCGATCCGCGAGAGCCAGAGACAGGAGGGCCAGTTCCAGCGCCGAACCGAACTGACCGGTGTAGTGAGTCAGGTAGTTGTGCGGTAGAAAGTCAATGTTGCGCAGATTCAAAATAAGAAAGCCGCCGATCAAGACAGCAAAGCCAATCAAATATATCCAGGCCGGTCGAAATCCGCGACGCACACCGGCGATGCCCAGATACACGGCAAAGGCAAGGCCCGGAAAAATCGTAGCCTGAATATAGATGCCAGCGGCCTGATATCCGAAAGCCATCGTGATCAACGAGCCAATAAGATCGAGCCCCAGCAGGGCCTGGCACAACCGGTAGATGCCTGGCATGCGTTTGCGGAGTTCCAGAAACTCCATGATAAACAGCAACGCGGTCATGCGGGCTGCGACAAAAGAGAACACGAAGCCGTATTTGTTCCAGATCGGAGATTCGGGCCAGAGCGCGTAGGCCATGCCGTTGTAGAAAATATGAAAGAGGCCCATGGCCGCGCAGTAGGCCAGGTAGTACAGGTAAACGCGCTCGCGCAGGGTCAGGAACAAGAACAGGTTCAGGACGAAAATCACACCGACCATGCCGTAATAGAAACCAAGCAGTTGGTTTTCGGTTCGATCGCGATGCCAGAACGCGTCCCGGTCGTAGAAGGTGATCGGCAAGACCACCAGATCTTCCGAGGCTACGCGCATGTAGATCTGATAGTCGCGCGGTAGGTCGGAAGGCACACTGAAAAGAAAATTGCGGTGTTCAATCGAACGGCTCATAAAGCCCCGCATGTTGCCAGTATGCACACCGCGCCAGACCCGGCCGTTCACGACGTAGTACAGGTCGAGGGAATCAATAAAAGACCAGGCGATTTCCAGAAGGAATCGGCCGGGTTCGGTGCTCAGGTTGCGCACCGGGAGTCGAATCCAGAGCGTCTCGGTACTGAAACCGGCGTTGAAGGTGCCCGGACCAATTGTCTTGAAGTGCGGGCTATCCATGACCTGCTCCAGGTCCATGGCGCCCGACGGGTCCGTAAGCATTTCCAGTTGTCCGTCGGCAGGAAAATCCGGGCGCGTGTCGTCCAGGATCAAGGGGTCCGCCAATAGCGCGCCCGGCCCAGAAAACAGGGCGAGACCCATCAGAAGCCAGAAGAGTTTGCCGCGCATGCGATCGGGTCGCCCCGCAGGGTCGTGCCGTTCGGGCCGGTTCAGTCCAAAAAACCGGCGGATACGTGGAGAGGGCTTCTGCGGGCCGCGTTGACAATCGTTTTTCAAAGCGGATACAACGGGGCGCCTGGCGCGCTTCATTCTGCTTGATGGGTCGCCCCATCTTTCAGCTTTTGGCTGAAAGCCCAAAAGCGCGTCCGGGGCAGGGGGCGCCGTGAGCTTCGGCGAAAGGGTCGTCGAAAGCGAGCCGGCTTTATTGAGGCACAGATGGCGTTTGCCCAGATCAATCAAAGCGAATCGCGAGCAAAACGCGAACAGGCCGTGCTCGAGTTCTGGAAAGAGATCGGTCTGTTTGAGAGATCGGCAAAACAGAACGAAGGCGGCCCCGAGTTCGTATTTTTTGAAGGTCCACCCACCGCAAACGGTCGGCCCGGAATTCATCACGTTCTGAGTCGCGTCTTCAAAGATATCTACGTACGTTTCTACATGCAGCGCGGCTATCATGTGCCACGCCGCGCGGGCTGGGATTGCCACGGCCTGCCGGTGGAACGCGAGGTCGAAAAAGCCCTCGGCATTTCCACCAAAAGCCAGATCGAAGAACAGTACGGCGTCGCGCGGTTCAACGAGCTTTGCCGCGAGTCTGTGCTGAAGTATGTCGCCGAATGGAGCGAGTTCAGCGAGCGCATGGCTTTCTCGGTCGATCTCGAAGATGCCTACTACACAATGGACAACGAGTTCATCGAGTCGGTCTGGTCGCTCTTGAAACTGATCTGGGAAAAAGGGCTCATCTACCAGGGTTACAAAGTGGTCCCGTGCGATCCGGTTCTGGGCGCGACCATGTCCGATGCCGAAGTTGACCAGGGCTATCGCGAGATCGAAGACCCGTCGCTCACTGTGCGCTTTCGCATCGCGGACGATCGCTTTTCTGAGAATACCAGCCTTTTGGTCTGGACCACCACTCCCTGGACTCTGCCTTCGAATACGGCCCTGGCGGTTTCCCCAGAAGAAGAGTACGTGCTGGTTAAGTATCAGCAGGAAACGGGCGCCGCTGCGGAGCAGCTGATCTGCGCAAAAGCGTTGTACGATAGCGTGTTTGCAGCGCCACCGCCGCCGAAGAAGCAGGCGAAGTCCGGCAAAAAAGGCCACGACCTGGAGCAGGGCCCGGTTGCGAGCATCGTAAGAACTCTGCACGGGTCGGAACTGGCCGGCGTGCGCTATCGTCAGCTACTCGATCACGCCCCGAAGGAACTCTTCGCGGAAAAGGACTGCTTTTATGTTGTCTGCGCCGACTTCGTGACCATGGACACCGGCACCGGCATTGTGCATATTGCACCGGCCTACGGCGCCGATGACCTGGAGGTGGGACTCAAACACGATCTGGCGGTCGTACATGCAGTCGGCCTGGACGGACGGTTCATCGCCGGTACGCCGCACGCCGGCGTCTTTTTTAAGGATGCCGACAAGGAAATCACAAAAGAACTCAAAGCAGCGGGCCTGGTTTTTCGGTCGGAACGCTACCGCCACAATTATCCGTTTGGCTATCGCACCGGCGCGCCTCTCATTTATTACGCCAAGGACGCCTGGTACATTCGTACCACCAGCCTCAAAGAAGAACTGCTCAAGAACAACGAATCCATTCGTTGGGTTCCACCCCACATCAAACATGGCCGCTTCGGAAACTGGCTCGAGAACAATCGCGACTGGGCTTTGAGCCGGGAACGATTCTGGGGCACGCCGCTGCCGGTCTGGAGCGACGGGGAAGGCAACTTTCGCATTATCGGTAGTGTGGCCGAACTGGAACAGCTTTCGGGCCGAAAGCTCGCGGACCTCGATTTGCATCGACCGCACGTCGATGAAATCACTTTCTCGGATCCTGAGAGTGGGCGCACCATGTCGCGGGTGCCCGAGGTGATCGACTGCTGGTTCGATTCCGGGGCCATGCCCTACAGCCAGTGGGGTTGGCCGGTTCGGGGAGCAGAACAGTTCCAGCGTTACTTTCCCGCCGACTTCATATCAGAAGCCATCGACCAGACCCGCGGTTGGTTTTATACGCTGCTTGCGATCGGGACCATGGTATCGAATCAAAGCCCGTACCGCAACGTCGTCTGCCTGGGCCACGTGCTCGATGAAAAGGGCGAAAAGATGTCCAAGAGCAAAGGCAACGTGGTCGATCCCTTTGCCGTCTTCGAAAGCCACGGCGCCGACGCCATTCGCTGGCATTTTTTGACAGCGGCCGCGCCCGGTCATTCGCGCCGCGTGGGGCAGCCCGGCTCCAAAGACGATCCGGTCGCCGGTGTGCACGGCTTTCTCAACATGCTCGTCAACAGCGTGGGTTTCTTTGTGATGTATGCCAACGTGGATCAGATCACGATCGACGGCGACTGGCAAAAAAACCCGATCAAAGGCGCGCCCGACTTTGCAAAGCGTCCCGAGATTGATCGCTGGATTCTTTCTGCGCTTCAGGATCTCATTCGAGACTGCACAGAAGCCCTGGCCGACTACGATTGTCAGCGGGCCGGTCGCCTGGTGGAAGAGTTCGTGGACGGTCTTTCCAATTGGTACATTCGCCGCAACCGTCGCCGCTTCTGGAAAGGCGAACTGGACACGGACAAACTTTCGGCCTACGACACCCTGTATCGCTCTTTGGTCGCGATCGTTTCTGTGATTGCGCCTTTCACTCCCTTTCTGGCCGAAGAACTGTACCAGGTGCTCGTGGCGAAGGCCACTTCACAGGCGCCGGAAAGTGTGCATCTTGCGGGTTGGCCCAAAGCCGATCACGAGGCCCTCTTCGACCAGACGGCGCTGGCCGCCGGCGACGTTGTCAAACGCGTCGCCTACCTGGGGCGCGCCGCACGTATGCAATCGGGTTTAAAGGTGCGTCAACCTCTGGCGCGTTTGATGGTGCACCTGGACAATGCGGCGTTGCGGCCGGCCATTCAGGAAAACGCCATCGTGCTGGGCGAAGAACTGAATGTAAAACAGATCGAGTTTCTGGAAGAGCAGGCCGGCATCATCGAGTACCGCATCAAACCCAATCTGCCCCGGCTGGGTCCGCGCCTGGGGTCCCGCCTGCGAGATCTCAAGCAGGCCCTGGAAAAGGCCGACGCCCAGAGCCTCGCGCGAAAGGCCCGCGCTGGAGAGCCGATCATGCTGGCAACAACCAGCGGCGAGGACATCGAACTCGAGCCCGAGGATTTGCTGGTGGATTCGGTTTCGCGGGAGGGAACTTCGGGCGCAGAAGAGGCCGGCATTCTGGTGGCGCTCGATACAACACTCACCCCGGAGTTGATTGCCGAAGGTGTGGCCCGGGATTTGGTGCGTAATGTTCAGGAATTGCGCAAGACCAGCGGACTGGAAGTCACCGATCGCATTCGACTTTCGATTCAGGGCGAAGGCGAGCGGCTGCAGTCCGCGCTACAGGGTTTTTCAGAATTCATTGAAAGTGAGACCCTGGCGCGCCTGGAGAACCCAGGCCCGTCCACCAAAGCCGACGGGGAGCGGCGGGTCGATCTCGAAGGTCAGCCGGTGCGCATAGTGCTCTGGAAAGCCTGACGATCGGTCTGTGGCCTGCAAAAGGGGCCGAACTCAAGACCGGCCCAATTCGTCCCATTATGTCGTGCGGGCTTCTTCAAGCGGCTGCACTTTTTTGCTTGAAGCGGCCGCCCAAACGCCAAGGCTACTGCCCCTCATGTGCAAGCCACGAAAGCAGCTCCTGTCCGGGGCACTCTTGATCTTGTTTGCTCTGGCTCTGCTCGGGGGTCCGGCTTCCCACGCGGCCCCGCCGCGACCCAGCATGAGCGAGCAGGTGGCCGGCGCGTCCGTGATTCTGGTGGGTCGAATCAGCGCGGTACGTGTGGTTCCCTTCAATAGTATTGCCCGGAGCGCCAGCATGCACGTGACCGTGCAGGAAGTCCTCAAAGGGCAATCCGAGACCGAGTTTAACCTGGCCTTTTTGGTTTTCCCCGGCACCTTCGAGAATCATTTGCGGCAGCCGGTCTCTCCCGGGCAATACGTGCTGTTCTTGAACGACCGGGAAGTGCGATCGCGGGGCGGCGAAAACGGGCGCGCGCTCATGCCGGCCGAACCACGCGCTTTTTCTTTCCAACCTTATTCCGAATCTCTGGTCGAACAAATACAGAGCACACTAAACGGGCCATCCGGGGATGAGCCCTGAAACACGGAGGACGGCGGTGAACAAACGCTCGGAACTTTTGAAGATATCGGGGGTGGTCCTGGTCGTAGCGGCTGCGCTGATCGCAGTGCCGGTCCTGACCCAGGAGAACTTTGATCCCTCGGCCGTGCGACCTTCGGGTTGCCAGAGCGGTCAATTTCAGTGCGGTATGATTCCCGCAAGCCCGGAACGTTTTAGTGCGATCCCGCCCGCTGCTTCCACGCAGATCAACCATCGCGGTTTGCCGGCGCGCGTGGACCTTTCGTCCAATATGCCGCCCATTGGAAACCAGGGCCAACAGGGCAGCTGTGTGGCCTGGTCGAACGCCTACTATGTAAAATCGTACCATGAACGCGTGGAGCGCAACTGGGCCTACGACGCCCCCGTCGCAGGCGGCGAAGGGGCGCGGGTTTTTTCTCCGGCATTCGTGTACAATCAGATCAACGGCGGCCGCGACGGCGGCTCCTACATTGATGACGCGCTGAACCTCATCGTGCGTCAGGGCGTCGCGCCCTGGAAGTTCATGCCCTACACTTCGAGTGACTTTCGACGCCAGCCGCCCCAAACGGCCCGCACCGAGGCGGCAAAATACAAGGCCCAGAACTTTCGCCGGATCGATGGCAACAACCTCGATGCGATCAAGGCTGAACTGAATGCCGGGCATCCGGTTTCGTTCGGCATGGAGATCGATGATGGTTTTTATAATCTGCAGTCGCAGGTCTATGACGGTCGGCAGGGACAGAACTACGGCGGTCATGCGATGGCTCTGGTGGGTTACGACGACAACAAGACTTCGCCGCGCGGGCATCGGGGTGCGTTTCGTGTCATTAACTCCTGGGGCACAAGCTGGGGTGACAATGGCTACGGCTGGATTTCGTATCGTGCCTGGGAGTCCCTGCGGCCCTACGCTTACGTGCTTTATGACATCCAGGACTCAACCAACACGCAGCCCGAAGAAGTGATTCAGGTTGAAGACGAGACCGTACAAATTTCCCCCCCGGGCCAGGTCAGCGCCACCCGCGGCACCTATTCCGACAAAGTTGTCGTCACCTGGAGTCGGGTGCAAAACGCGACGGCGTACGCAGTGATGCGCGCCGGTCCCGACAATCCCCGGCAGTTTGCGTTTCTGGCCTACGCCCAGGACGGGAACTATGCCGACACTTCGGTGCAGGTCAATGTTTCGTATCGCTATCGCATCATATCGATGGCCCAGGATGCGTACTCTGACGTAAACGCCTCCCCCGAAGCCGAGGGTTTCGCCCAGGAGCGTGCCCAACCGGCCCAACTCACCCAGGTGGTGGGACTGAGCGCGGTTGCTTCTTCGAGCGGCGTTAACCTGACCTGGACTGCGCAACCCGGAGTGAATATCTATCAGGTCGCTCGCTACCAGGGTTCCTGGCAGCTTGCAGGCCAGGCAAACTCAGCCGCCTTTCAGGATCGCAACCCTCCGCGAGATCAGGAGACCTACTACGCCGTGCGCGCCACCGGCGCCGGTGGTGTCGGCCCCTGGAGCGATGCGGTGGCCGTTTCGGTTGGCGGAACCAACACCCCGCCGGCAACGCCCTCCGGTCTGCGCGCTTCCATGGGAACTTTCCGCGATCGCATTGAACTGGAGTGGACTGCGGTTCCCGGCTCTCAGGTGTATTATATTTTTCGTTACGATGTGTCCGAACAGCAATGGCAGGGGCCGGCCCAGAGTAATCAGCCGCGTTACACCGACAGCGACGCCACCGTGCGAAACGGCGCCCCGTTCGGTTACACGGTGCTTGCTTCGAACGATGCCGGCAACAGCGGTTATGCCGAACCTGTGATGGGCCGGGCCAATCCGAATGCAACCCGCGCCGGACTGGTTCTTCCGGCGCCGACCGGACTGCAGAGTCGCGTGGACGCAGCCAGTCGCCGGGTCACGATCTCCTGGAGTGCGGTTCCGAATGCGGCCGAGTATTATGTCTTCCGAAAAGAAAAAGACGATGACGTCGATGAGTACGAGTTCGTGGCTCAGGTTGCCGGCAATGCAACGAGCTACACGGAAGCGTTCCCCGGCGATCCCGGTGACCTGTATTTTTATGTCGTGCGCACAAAATCGGCGCTGGGCGGGGAGTCGGACAACTCTCAGGCCGTCAGCGCCTTTGTAAACGCCACGCCGACACCGGTCACCCACCGCATGCTTCCGGGGCAGGGCTTCGATCGTTTCGCGGGACGCTGGGAGGGCACATTCTGGAACCGTCGCAATCAGATTCAGCCGATCAGCGTGGAGCTGGAAAATAACGGCGCTGCCTTTACGGCCCGCATTCGCGTGGCGAACGGCGCTCCCCGCACTCTGCAGGGAACTTACGCGGCCACCAGTAATATCCTTGAATCCGGACCGTTCCGAATGTATCTAAGTGATATTGAAGGGGCGGCGAGCCTGGACATCACGGCCGCCAGCCTGATCGGGGAAACGGTGCGAACCGGTTTGTCCCGGGTAGACTGACCGGGGCGCCGGGCTTCGGCCGGGTGGAGAAGGGGATGCGAAGCGGCCTTTACAGCACAGCTTTGAGTTGCACACGGCCGGCTCTCGCGACCCTGGCCGTGGCTGCCTTGCTTTTTGTTTCGCCGCTTTTCACCCAGACCGACGATTTCGAACCGGCCCAGGTGCAACCGGATGGTTGCCGCGAGGGCCAGCACCAGTGCGGTTTCAATCCCACCAGCGAAGAGCAGCTCGCGACCGTGCCCGAAGTGGCGCGGCAGTCGCTCATGACCCTTCCGGAGCGGGTCGACCTCAGCGCCAACATGCCGCCAGTGGGTGACCAGGGCACCCAGGGCAGTTGCGTGGCCTGGGCGGTTGGGTACGCGCTGAAGTCCTACCAGGAGCGTATTGAGCATCGCTGGGCGTACGATAGCCCGGTTCTGGGCGGCCAGGGAAATCGTGTATTCTCACCGGCCTACATCTACAACCAGTTGAACGGCGGCATCGACATGGGGCTCATGATCGATGATGCGCTGCGTTTGCTGGTGCGCCGCGGCGTGGCGCCCTGGAAGTACATGCCGTACGATCCCGGTAACTTTCGTCGGCAGCCCCTCGAACTGGCCCACGCCGAAGCCGAACGTTACAAAGCAAAACGATTCAGTCGCATCGACGGGCGCAACATTCCGACCATCAAGGCTTTGCTGGCCGCCGGTCACGCGTTGCCCTTTGGTATGACTTTCGATATGGCCTTTTACAATTTGCGGGGCGGCATCTACGACCGGGCCGGCGGACGGGTTCTGGGCGGACACTCCATGACTCTGGTCGGTTACGACGACACCCGCGTTTCCGCCGGCGGACACATTGGCGCATTCAAGGTCATCAATTCCTGGGGCGATGGTTGGGGCGAAGACGGCTTCGGCTGGATCTCTTACAAGATGTGGACCAAACTCCGGCCCCAGACCTTCATCGTGTACGACGACAAAGACCTGGCGTTCGAAGCGCCCGTGGCCGACCCCAACGCGCTGGCGGCGCCGGAACAGATTGTGGCCAGCCGCGGTGTTTTTGAGAATCGTGTGGTGGTGCGCTGGAGGCCGGTGGCGGGGCCGGTGGGTTATGAACTGTACCGCATTCAAAACGATGCGATGGCGGGAACCGATTTTGCCCTGATTGGTCGAAGCGACCTGCCGCGTTTCTCCGACGAAGACGTGACGCCGGGAGTTGTGTATCGCTATCGTGTGGTCGCGGTTTCTTCGGGTCGCAGTTCAGTTCTCGATCAGTCGCCCGAAGCGGAGGGTTTTGCAACCCAGGGTGGGGGCGCGAGCGCGCCGTACGGTGTGATCGATCTGCGGGCCAGCGTGCGTGAACGAGATGGCCGCCGCGTGGTAAACATTGAGTGGAGCCCGGCCGATGGCGCCACCGCCTATGAGGTTTCGCGCTGGAACCAGGAAGCGCGCGAATGGATCGACGTGGGTCGCTCGGACTTTCCGGCCTACCTGGACCGGCAGCCTCCCGAACTCGATGAGTACTATTATGGTGTGCGCGCCATCAACGGGGCCGGCCACGGCGACTGGAGCGCGCCTCTGCGTGTGGTCCTGGGCGGCGACGAGGCGCCGCCGGTGCGTCCGGAAGGGGCGCGTGCAAGCCAGGGGCAGTTTGCCGATCGTATTGTGGTCGAATGGGAACCGGCCCCGGGTGCGCGTCGGTATCTGGTATTTCGTTACGATGTGGAGCGTCGTGATTGGAACGGGCCCATCGAAGTAGAACAAACCCGTTTGATCGATAGCGATGGCCGTCTGTCCGGTGGGGCGGTGTTCGAATACGCGATACTGGCGGCCAACGAAGCCGGCCGCAGCGAACGCAGTGAACTTGTAAGTGGATTTACGCGCGCATCGGCATCTGCGCCGGCCACTCCCGCAAACGTGCGGGTTGAGCGGGGAGCGGTGGGCACGAGTCTGACCTGGGAGGCGGTGCCCGGCGCCGGGGCCTATCTGGTTATGGTGCGCGCGCCGGGCGATGAACTCGACACGCTTTGGGCGACGCTGAGCAACACGGACACACGCCTGGAGCTTGCGGATCACGAACGTTTGCGTTTTTATAGCGTGCGGGCCGTAAGCGACACGATTGCTTCGGCGCCCAGTCTGCCGGTGGCCTTCGGATCGGAACAGATTCAAAGCCCGCTCAACCCCTATCTGCGACCGGGCGATAGCGCCGATCTGACGCGTCAGCGCCTGGGCGGAGACTGGCATGGGCTTTTCTGGCAGGAGAATCAACCGCACGAACTTACGGTGCAAATGTTCTTTGAAAACGCGGGCTTTCGAGCCGAGCTTTTTGTGGATGGCCTGAAGCAGGCCACAGTTCGCGGACCGGCTCTACCCGACGCCGATTTCGTGGAGGCCGGCGGCTTTCGTTTGCGAAACAGCGTGTACGAGGGCGTGGCTTCGATCGATATTCTGGATTCCGGTCTGATCGGACAGAGTCTGCGCATCGGTCTGGAACGAGCCGACAGCGACTCGAGCGGATTATTTTGATTTACGGGAAAGCCAGGCCGCGCTATCGTTCGGTATGGGTAGACTCAAACCGGTAAAGAAGACCACGTTTCTGGAGGCGGTCGCGGCTGCCATTCAGCACGAGAAAGAGGTCTTTGAGTTCTATCTGCGAAACGCGGAGTCTCTGCCCGAAAGTCCGGTGCGTCAGTTGTTCTTTCAACTGGCCGAAGATGTGGACGGCCATATCAACATGATCCGCAATCTGTACGAGCAGATTGAAGGCGGCGAGTTGCCCAACCTGAAAATACTGGCGGCCGTGCACAACTTTCACACGACTTCTCTGCAGATTCTCATGCGCCGTCTGGATCGAAACACCGCCCAGAACGCAGCCGGGGACGAACTGGAAGCGGTCAGTCTCGCCACCCGCGAGCACGAAGACGCGGCCGAGTTCTACAACAAGATGGCCGACAAGTTCGAAGATCCGAACATCCGCAACCTATTCCGCCGCCTGGCAAACTTCCAGGACGAAAACCGCATGCTTCTGGAATCGTACGCCGCTTACAGCACCCAGGGCAGTCCCCAGAGCCAACCCGGCGCCTACTGGGAAGCCGAAGACCTCGACGCGTAGCCGGCGCCCGGCCGGTCGTTACGATGGAGCAAGGCCGAGCTCCGCGGCCCGGTGTATGTTCTTGAGATCACCTGAGAATTTCTGCTCCGCTTCTTCCAGGCTGGCCCGGATGGGACCATACCAGGCGGCGGCTTCGCGTGCAACGAAGAGCCGTGGCGCGTGGTTGCACAACCGGCCTGCAATGCGGTTGACCGAACTGAGTCCCAGCCTGCTGTGCTTTTTTGTGAGCCGTTTACAGCGAATGAAGTGAGGCTGCTGCGCATCATGGTTATTGAGAGAATCTATGGGGAGGGAACACCATGAAGACCATATGGCTCATGCTCGTAGCAGTAATTGGATTGTGGTCCTGCGCCAGCTGTGCGGAAGAAGCCACCTGCGCACTCCAACTGGACGGTCCATCTGTGCGTGGGCTGCCGTTTGGCGAACGTGAGGAAGCCGTGCAATTGACGGAATTGGGGTTCCGCAAGCTTACCCGAGCGGAAGTGCTGGAGGAAGAACTTGTGTTTGCCGCCGGTGACGTTTTTAAGTCGGATATTGCGTATGTCATTTTCAGCGAGCAAGGACGGCTGCAGATGATTTACATCCCAGATGCACAAAGACTGTGCGCCGATGGCGTTCCGGTGGCGACTGTTGCTCCAGAAGTATTCGCAACCCTGCTTGGCCCGTCACGTGATTACTATGTGTCTTCTCTGGATGTATACACGTTCACAGAGGGGGATATTGAAGTTGCAGCGCAGCACAGCGAGGACGGTTTTGTGGCGGTCGGGTTCACGCATCTCGGGATTCTGCGCGAGGACATGTCGCCAAGAATTACGCAACCCCTGGCGCCCTGAGCGTGATTGGGCTTGTCAGAGCGAATGGCTTTGTACCGTTTAACTAAGATGATCCGTTCTGACAAATTCCGTTACTATTCCACGCCGCCTGCCGACCTGCCTGCAACGGTTATGATAGGCCCGACGGCTTCAAAATCCGCGTTGCTGGAACAGTTTGCCGAGAAGCTGGCGTTCCCCGACTATTTCGACAAGAACTGGGATGCTCTAGTTGACCTATTGAGTGAACCTGACCTGGATCGATCTGCCCCCAATCAATCTCGTTCACTCTGGTTTACCCGGACATGCCCGGAGATCTCGTAGCCCAATACCTTGAGGTCCTCGACGCTGTCCTGAACCGCTATGAGGAGCATGGCGAGCATGAACGCCTGACGATTTGGTTCCCGGAGGATTGCCGGCGCCGGATTGAGCAGCTGGCGCTTCACTACAATTCGCAATATTTCCCCAACTAGCTGGAGCCAAACTGCGGGTCCTTCGTCGTCCGGCGGAGGTACATTTTGGCTTTTGCACAAGGCCCGACCGTTGATTATGCGAAGGGGCGGTTAGCGGCCGTTCAGCGTGCTGCCATTTCTCGGAAGCGGCGGGTGGTGAGCAGGTCAGCAATCACCTGCAGCGCGTAGTCACGATCTTTGGCCGCGCTTGCAACAAATCTGCGGTGACCGGGCCACGGATGGCCCGGAACTGATTCCGCGCGACAACGAGCCCGGATGGCGAATTCTTCGCGCGGCGCCCGGGTTGCCAGGGGGCGGGCGGTCGCCCCCTGGCGTCTCCCCAGAACGCGCGTTTCGGGATGAGCTATCAGACCCAGTCGCAGGCGGAAGCGATTCGCCGGGAACGTCTGGCTTCGCTGGAAGCGGCCTGCGCCGCAGTTAGCGATTCGCTGAGTGAAAGCGAACGGGCCGAATACAAGACCGAAATCAATCGATTGCAGAATCTGCTGGATTCGGACCGCGCGGGAAGGAGTGGGCAGCAAACACGGTACGGGAGTTGCTGGCACTTGAAGGGCTAACAGACAAACAGAGCACGATCCTCGAAGCGCTGGCCGACATGCTGCAACAGGCACCAATACCGCAGGTAGTGCTCGCTGAGGCAACACGCTTGAGGGTGATCATAAGGGATACAGATGGGCACATCTACAATTGATCTACCAGTGTTCTACTGTGCTGGTTGGTTTCGGGCGAAAAGGCGCGCCATTGATCCCTGGACTGAGGAGCGGGCCCGCAAAGCACATGACAAAGGTGAAGTGTACACCGCATTGGTCGGCGACCTATCCGAACCTTACTGTTTCCTGGAGGTGCACCTGGCATTGGGCTACGTAGGTGTCGGTTTTCTGGACGAAGGCAATCGGGAGTACTTGGGGCGCTCGTTTGCCCTACAGGCGTCGGGCCGCTTCTTTATGACCGAGGAGGATTTTCGGGCGTTCGATGGGACTACCGATCGGATCCTAAAGAACGATAGTTATGTCTACGAACCCTCAGGGCTTGTACGCATTCGGCGAACGAATGTTTCGGAGAACACGTTAGAGACTGCCGAGGCGCGTATTGACGTGGCGGACTTTTGGGAGGACCCACCCGGCATCGGCGACTATCATGGGTTTGCGAGGAAAGATCGGCGGGCTTGAAATGATTCAGACCAAACGAGACTGACGACCAGAGTATTCCTCGACCCCGAAACCAGAGAAAGGCCCAGCGCACCTGAAGGCCGGCCGAAATGGCTTGCG
Organism: Spirochaetales bacterium; assembly: GCA_024233935.1. Taxonomy (GTDB): domain Bacteria; phylum Spirochaetota; class Leptospiria; order Leptospirales; family Leptonemataceae; genus JACKOY01. The sequence continues at coordinate 87,200 of JACKOY010000014.1, forward strand.
GAGCCAGGAGATATACCAGCATTACAGGATGAAGGGGCTCCGCCTTGTCGAGCGACCGCCCGGGAGCGGCCGCTGGTATGACCTGGGACCCCAGGGTGGGAATTGATTGGAACTTGGGGAGATCAGGAAGCTTGCCGCCGACTGCGCAGCTCGTCTGGAAGCGATTGTAACGGTTGTAGTCGACTCCAAAGGTGAATTGCTCATTCAGGAAGGCGATCCGAGAAGTTTGCCTCACGCTGGACTTTGGAATAAATTCTTCGGAAGCAAGGAAGCAATCTCAAGTCTCCGCAAGCAACTGCAGAAGTCCCTCCTTCCACAAACGTTTAGTCAGGGGGAGCTAATTCTTGGTCTGACCTTCCGACATAACCTGCTCTTTGGCTTTTTCTTTCGCAATAACGGGGATTTCTTCGTGCACGTCGCTGAGCTTGAGGAGTGCGACAGGCTCGTCGCGGAGGCTATCTAGTGGAGCAACCGCGTGAATAGTACACCTCTCCGAGAGCGCGCGCTTGCCCGCAGCGCGTCACGTGATCATTGTGGTGGATGACGGGAACAACATCGTTACAGCTTTCCCGATCGCTCCGTGAAGCATGCATTCGATTGAATAAATATGTCCTGTCTGCAAAGGAGGGAGCGTGGGTTTTTCCCGCTGGGAGGACAGGATTGAAGTACAGAGCTGGCTATGGACGAATGGAATGAGCGCCGGCGCAACCGTGATGCATGAAAAGCTTTCGCGCGAGCTGCCGGACAGCGCCGCGGTGTTGCGCGCGAAAGGCTCGAATCTCGCCTGCATTAGTAGCGCCTCGATGGTAGGTCACCCGCTTGCAACAAATCTGCGGTGACCGGGCCACGGACGGGACGGCCCGGAACTGAGCCCGCGCGACAACGAGCCCGGATGGCGAGTTCTTCTGGTGGCGCAATCTTACGCTCGCTCCCGGGTGGTCGCGGGCGGGGGTTCAAATGTGTGCCCGAAGCAAACATTTGGGGTTGCCAGGGCAAACTGCGAGCGCAGGCGAGCAGTTTGAACTGCTGGCGCGACTCATAGGGAGCGCCAGCCTACTGCAGGCGGTCGCCCCCTGGCGTCTCTTGCTTGCTCTGGCGGCCTGTCAAAAAAGCATGTCCCCGGGGCGCCGGTAGTAGCGCCCGCAAGGAACCACCATGGTGCAAATCAGCGCATTTCGAGGATTGCGACCTGACCCCGCCATCGCCGCGGAACTGGTCAGCGTTCCCTACGACGTCGTCGACCGCGAGGAAGCGCGGGCTATGGCTGCCGAACGCGCGGCCTGTTTTCTACGCATTGTACGCTCCGACCTTGAGTTTCCCGACGAACAGGACGCCTACGCCAATCTGATCTACGAACGCGCGCGCGAAAACCTGGAGAAGTTCCGCAAGAACGGATGGCTGCTGCGCGAAGAAAGCGAAAGCCTTTACGTGTACCGCCTCAATATGGGATCGCACCAGCAGACCGGACTTGTGGCCGGTTCTGCGATCGAAGACTATCGCACCGACAAAATTAAGAAGCACGAATTTACGCGCCCCGATAAAGAAAAGGATCGCACGCGCCACATCGACGTGTTGGGCGCGAACACGGGCCCGGTATTTCTATTGTACAACTCCGCCAGCGATCCGAAAATCGCGGCCACCCTCGATGGCTTTGCCGACGCCAGCACCCCGCTTTACGATCTATCGTTCGACGACGGCGTCCGTCACCGACTCTACCGCATTGCCCCGGACCGACCGGAGTTTACACAGTTGCTGGCCGCCTTCCAGGCGCTCCCGGCGACCTACATTGCCGACGGTCACCACCGGGCCGCAAGCGCCTTCACAAACGGTCAGAAACGCATCGCGGACGGTCGTGGCGACGGGCCGCACCAGTTCTTTTTGTCTGTGATCTTTCCCGACAACCAGCTACGGATCCTACCCTACAATCGTGTGGTTCAGGACTTAAACGGTCTCTCGGTCGATGGCTTTCTTGCAAAGGTGCGCGATCGTTTTGATCTGAGTTCCGGAGCCCGGGCGCCCGGCGCACGATCCTGGAACATGTACCTGGACGGCCAGTGGTATCACATGCAGGCCCGCGATTCGATGTATGCCAACGCGGACGAAATTGGGGCGCTCGCAGTCAGCGTTTTGCAAAAAGAATTGCTTCAGCCGACCCTTGCGATTGAAGACCCGCGCACCTCGGAACGTATCGCCTTTGTGGGCGGAATCCGGGGAGATAAAGAACTGGAACGTCTGGTAAACTCGGGTCGTTTTGCAGTTGCTTTCAGCATGCCGCCGGTCACTCCCCAGGAGCTCACCCGCGTGGCCGACGCCGGCAAGGTCATGCCGCCTAAGTCCACCTGGTTTGAACCGAAGCTGCGGTCCGGTTTTGTGGTGCACCTGCTCGACGAATAGGACTACGGCCTGGCATCCGGCCTCGCTCCTGCGCAGGCCGGTGAACACTTTTTTGTTCGCACGATAGCGCGTCCCTGGCTGCCAGCAGGCCACGAAACAGGAACGGGGCTTCGGCCGCTGACAAATCAGAGCGCGCGTTTGCGATCGCCGGCCACGTGCAAAAGAAACGCGGCCGCGCTCAAATGAAAGGCGATGAGCCACACAAAGAACGCCATTCGCAGACCCGGGAAGTAAAGCGCCGGCAGCACCAGAAGTCCCAGGCCGCCCATCAGAGAAAACAGGCGACCACTCCAGGCCCGGCGCGAAATGCCGCCGAATACCAGAAGCGCCGGCAAGAACACGGCCAGCAGGCTGAACTCAAAACTCGTCTTCCATTGCAGGGCCTGGGCCACATCGGGCAGACCGCCAATTTGCAGGTTTTGCACCAAACTCCAGCGCATAGAATTTTCGAATAGATCGAGAAAGACGCCGAGAAGGCCCAGCACCATCAGCACAATTCCGAAACTGCGACTGCGCTTGCGCACGGCTCCTAATCCAAGGGCGACCCACATCAATCCCTGGCCCACCAGGTAGATGCCGTCGGCGGCCAGGTTGCGTTTCACGTAGAGTACGTACTGTTGCATATCGGCCGCTTCCAGCGGTAGGCGACCGGTCAGAACCTCGAAGTGCTCCTGGCCGGCGGCCCCGGGCCGCGGAATGAACGCCATGGTGATCAGCATCAGAACCGCGATCAGGGCGCCGGTGGCGCCGGCAGCCGGCAATCGCCGCAGGCTGCTCAAGCGCCCACCTCGACTTCGTCGCGGTCTTCTTCATCGGGGCGGGCCGGGACACCGCTTCCACTACCGGTCTCCGGATTCGCGAGCGGCTGAAAGACGGTCTTGCGCGCAGTCTGACGCACTTTTTCGCTTTCTTTGCTTTCCTGGATGGCTTCCTCGCGATAGAACCGCTGGGACGAAAAACGGGTTTCGTTTTGCCGCGGTTTGATGCGTTCGTAAGTGCCGTCGGAATGCAGGCGGCGCCGGTTGTGGTTGTCACGCTGAATCGCATCCAGAATGCCAATGATACGCTGGATGTTGTCCGCATCTTCGACCGGAAAGAGGATCTCCACCCGACGGTTCAAATTGCGTGGCATCCAGTCCGCCGAAGAAAGATAGACCCTGGGTTGTCCGCCGTTCTCAAAGTAATATACGCGACTGTGTTCGAGAAAGCGCCCCACGATAGAATCCACCGTGATGTTTTCGCTGACCCCGGGCACTCCAGGACGCAGACAGCAGATTCCGCGCACATTCAACTCAATGGGAACGCCCGCCCGGGAGGCCTTGTAGAGCAGCAATATCATGTCGGGATCGACAAGGCTATTCATCTTCAGTCGAATGCGGGCTGTCTTTCCGGCCTTTGCATTTTTGATTTCGCGGTTTACCAGGCGGGTCAGAGTTTCCCGCAGATTCAAAGGCGCTGCTGCAATCTTCTTAAAGCGGGGGAGGGCGGCATAACCGGTCAGCGAATGAAACAGATTCGTGACGTCGTTGTTGATCTGCGGGTCGGCCGTGAAAACGGCGAGGTCGGTATAAAGACGCGCCGTTACGGGATTGTAGTTTCCGGTCGCGAGATGGCAATATGCTTTCACGCCATCGTTCTCGCGTCGCACGAATTGCAGCATCTTGCCGTGGATCTTCAGGCCCACCAGGCCGTACACGACGTGGATGCCATGTTTTTCCATTTCTCGCGCCCAGGTGATGTTGCGCTCTTCGTCAAAGCGCGCCTTTAGTTCCACCAGGGCGGTTACCTGCTTTCCGCCTTCGGCCGCCTCAATAAGCGACTTCACGATCGGGCTGTCCCGACCGGTTCGATACAGGGTTTGTTTGATGGCCAGCACCTTGGGATCGTGGGCGGCGAACTGCAGGGTCTCGACCACAGTCTGAAACGAATCGTAGGGATGGTGAAACAGGCGTTCTTTCTTGCGAATGGCGGAAAAAATCTTTTCGGGTTTCTCGATCGGCAACGCGTTTCTGGGGATGAAGTCCTTGTCCCGCAGTGCTTCATTTTCGGGCACGGCGCCGTACAGTTCCATCAAATCCTGCAGGTTGAGCATGCCCTTGCGTTCGTAGCATTCGTATTCTTCGAGGTCCAGTTCCGCCCGCAGGAAATCCCGGATGCCTTCCGGCATGCCCTTGCGATAGGTCAACGACACCGCCTCTCCCCAGCGACGGTTCTTCAGCTCGTTCTCAATGGTCGACAGCAGATTGTCCGAGACAACTTCGTCGATGGCGATGTCACTATTCCGGATAATGTTAAAACCGTGAATGGCCTTGATCGATGTTCCAGAAAAGAGATCATCGATGTGCATCTTGATCACTTCTTCGAGCGGCAGGAAGCGGTGCGGTTCTTTACGGCCCTTGCGGGGAGGCAGTTTCAGGAAGCGCGGCAGCACCCCCGGCACTTCGACTATGGCGTAGGCTTCCTGATTGCGACTGCGCACAGTCTTGCGCCGCAGCACAATCGCCAGATAAAGACCGTCATTCGTGATGTGCGGGAACGGATGCCCGGGGTCGATCGCCATCGGTGTCAGAACCCGAAACACATCTTTTTGAAAGTATTCCATCACGAACTTCTTTTCGCGGGGTTCCAGATTCTTGAAACTCTCGAGGATCGTGATGTTGTGGGATTCCAGACCATGCAGGACTTCCCGCAGATTGCGGTACATCTGCTCCTCCTGCACGTGGGTGATGCGCGCGATCTCGTGCAGGGTTTCGAGCGGTGTGCGCCCATCCATCTGGATCTCTTTGATCTGGGAAGCGACCAGTTGCTTCAGGCCGGCAACCCGGACCATGAAGAACTCAACCATGTTGGACTCAAAAATAGCGATGAACTTCAGGCGCTCCAGAAGCGGATTGTCCTTGCGGGCCGCTTCTTCGAGCACCCGCGCGTTGAACTGCAGCCAGGAAAGCTCCCGGTTAAAGAACAGTTCATGATTCGTGCGGGAGAGGCTGTGCTGGCCCTGGGATCGGGCGCGGGCCTTTTTTGCCCGGGGCTTTTTGGCGGTTTGACTGCGGGCCATGGTCCAGTACAACGTACCGGGGCAGCCCGGTCAAGGTGTGCTCAGTTCTCGAATCAGGTCCTTTTCCCGCTTCTGAAAGGCATCCGTAAAGGGTCGCATGTCCTTGATGCCCCGGGAAACGGCGTAGCCGGCTTCCATGGTCCGAACCAATTCCATGGCGCCCACCATGGACGCTGCCACCTTTATGGGCGCGAGTACCAAACGTATAAGCGGCAGTTTTGACAATGTGAAGAAGAATTGAAGACATTCGCAAACCATGTCTATCTGGCGTTCCCGGTCCTCGGCACGCCCCACTTCCTGTAAGGAGCGATTCAGCTGGTCAATAGTGATGCGCGTCGTGTCCAGGTCTTTGCCCTTGAGGTCTTTTTTCAACAGTACACGCGCCGTTTCCAGGTCGAGGTCGTCGGTCAGTTTATTGAGCTTAATCAGTTGATGAATATTCTCGGTCATCTCCTCGCCGGTTACGGATTTTAGCTTTGCGTACAGGCTGTCGAGGGCCGCGTCCCGGGCTTCCTTGTTCGGGGGGGAGTAGAGATGGTCGCGAAAGAAGTACGGGATCTGATCAAAGCCTTTCACGTCGGCGATGAAGTCAGCATAAGTCTGCTCCAGACGACTGATCATCGCATCGACGACGATCGCCTTCGCCTTCTTCTCATCCGGAGTCACCTGAAACAGAGGCCGGGTCATTATGATTTATGACAAGGCAAAAACGCCTGCACGACTGTATCAATATACCAGGGACGGGCGTCGCCCGCACGATTGTAATTGCACCGGCATAGAGGGTCCTTCAAATCCCTGGTAACTTACTATGAATTGGATCAGCGAGATACGGTGAGCGGGGAATAATTTTGCTCGCGCAGTTTTGCTTCGAGCGGCCAGAGTTCGCGCTGGCTGCCTGCGCTACCGACACGCACCAGGAAGCGCCCGGAGCGTTCTAATATGGTTGGTTCAAATCCCTGGCGTCGCAGGGAAGCGACGAGGCGTTCGGCCGGGGGTCGCGATGAGAAGGCCGCAATCTGCAGACTGTACGTTCGTTCGCTGCGCGGGCTTTCGGCCGGAGTCGTCGCCGCCGGTTCGACCGTCTGCTCTGTAGTTGCAGCCGCCGTCGCCAGTTGAGGTGTCGGCTCCGGGCTCGTCGCAGTGTTGCGCAGTCGTGTTTCCGGACTGGTAAGCAGCGCGCTACGCGGATCCCGGGCCGCAGGTGCTGTGCGGGGCGCAGCGCTCGCAACGCTGCTTGTTGTTCGGGTGCTCGTGGTGCTCGATGCGGAGCGGGTGCTGGAGCTGGAAGGTCGACTTGCGCTGCGGTTGCTCGTAGCGACGCTTCTGTTCGGGCTGCTGCTTCGGCTCGCCGTACTGCGTTCGGTGCTGGAGCCGCTGGATGGTCTCCGGGCCGGCTCGCTATCCCGGGCGGGGGGTGCGACGCTTACCGGAGTTCGTCTTTCGCTACTCGATCGCTCATAAATGCTTTCGCCGCGTGGGTCTGTAGCCGTATCGCTGTCGGTCGGCTCCTCCTGGTTCGCGGGACTTCCGGTTTCTGAATTCAGGGCGTCCGGAGACTCCAGCGGCGTTAACAGAGAAGAACCGCTTCGGTCGGGCGAAAAGGCCGGTCGTGTGTTGTCTCCGAGGCGATAGCCGGTGGCAAAGGCAAACACCATAAATCCGATAAACAGTGTGCCCAGCAGGAACAACCGCTGACGGTCCAGGTTTACCACATAGAAGATTCTCGGTTTCATGCTTCGGTTCTCCCGTCCGGGGCGGCCCTGCGGATGGCCGCACAGAGTTCCTCGATGGTCTGACACAGGACTTCCTGCGTTTGCGTGTTCTCAATTACCAGATCGGCGCGTTTCTCTTTTTCCGAAAGCGGCAGTTGCTGGCGCTCGCGCCGTTCAAACTCCGCCTCGTCCCAGCCACTGCGCGTGGTCGCGCGTTGTAGGCGTAGCTCTCGTGGTGCGCTTATAACCACAGTCAGGTCGAATTGCTCTTCGGCCCCGGTCTCAAAAAGTAGCGGAATATCGTAGGCGATGACGGAACCGGAGGGTGTCTTTGCAACGGCAGCCTGAAAGCCGGCCCGCACCCGGGGATGCAGCAGTTGATTCAGCTTTTCCAGTTGCTCCGGCTTATGAAACACGCGTCGGGCCAGGGCCTCACGGGAAACCTCGCCCGCTTCGTCGAAAATTTCGGGGCCGAAAAGCTCCGCCAGGCTCGGACGCAGGGCGGCGTTGTGCAGTTGTTCGCGGGCCATTTGATCGGCGTCGAGGACCGTGGCCCCGGCGCGGCGAAAGCACCCGGCAGCAGTGGACTTACCCGAACCGATGGCGCCGGTCAGGCCGATCAGGAACCGACTTCTGCTCCAGACCAGGGCCGGCAGTTTGGGATAGCGCACCATGCCTGCTTTCCCCTCCACAATGAACGCACCTGGCCAGAAGTACAAGAATATTTTCGATATTGGCCCGAACGATGGCGTGGCCGTCCCTGCCGCAAGGCCCCCGGATTCTCGGGCTCCCGCTTCTTCACGGTTCGCCTGCGCGAATGCTGCACAAAAGCCTCCGGATCAAAATTCTTTACAGCCAGGGTGTGCCGGGGCGCAATCCGGCATGTCTAAAAAGGCCCTTGCCCTTCCGCCCCGGGGTGTGTCCCGCGAAGCTTTGTTTCGGCGCCTGCGTTCGCTTTCGGGTGACGACACGCGCTGGAAAGACGGGCGCACGTTCAGCCTGGTCTTTTATGCCGGTGAAGACGTCTATTCCGTGGCCCGCGAGGCGTACGCTTTGTACTTCTCGGAAAATGCACTCAACCCGGGAGCTTTTCCTAGCCTGCGGATCATGGAAGCCGAAGTGCTTTCCATGACCGCAAGCCTCCTGGGCGGCGATGGGGGCGCCACCGGCAACCTCACTTCGGGGGGCACCGAAAGCATCCTGATGGCGGTTAAGGCCGCCCGGGACCGCTATCGAAGCCTGCGACCGGACATCAAGGCGCCCGAAATCGTGGCACCGGTCAGCGCCCACCCCGCCTTTGACAAGGCCGCGCACTACTTCGACCTGCGCCTGGTTTCGGTTCCGGTTTCCGACGACTTTCGCGCAGACCTCGAACAGACCCGCGCCGCCATCAACGAAAACACAATCATGCTAATTGGTTCGGCGCCTTCGTACCCCCAGGGTGTGCTCGACCCGATTGAAGATCTGGCCCTTCTTGCGCAGGAGAAAGGCCTGTGGATGCACGTCGATGCCTGCGTGGGGGGATTCATGCTGCCTTTTGTAGAACGGATCGGTCATGAGCTGCCGCCGTACGACTTTCGAGTTCCCGGCGTGCATTCCATTTCCGTGGACCTGCACAAGTACGGTTACACCGCCAAAGGTGCTTCGGCGATCCTGTATCGTTCCCGCGAGTTGCGTCGCAGTCAGTACTTCGTGCAGACCGAGTGGCCGGGCGGCATGTACGGTTCGCCGACCATGACCGGTACGCGCCCCGGAGGCGCAATTGCCGCGGCCTGGGCTGTGCTGCATTATCTCGGGATGCGCGGCTACGAACGTCTGGCCGCGGACGTGATGGACGTCGTCGCGCGCTATCGTTCTGTGATCGAAGGCATCGATGACATCTACATACCCGGCTCACCGGTCATGAGCGTATTTTCGATCGCCTCGGAGACTCTCAATATCTATGCCGTTGGCGATGAACTGGCCGTGCGCGGTTGGCATCTGGATCGGCAGCAGTTCCCCGCCAGTCTTCACATCACACTGAACCACGCCCACACGAAGAGTATGGATGCGTTTCTGAAAGACCTGCACGAAGCCGTTGCCCGGGTGCGCTCCGGAGCCGGCGCTTTCAGTGGCGGGCTGGGGCGTTTTGCGGGCTGGCTTCTGGGTCGCCTGCCTGGTTTTGTGTCGCGCCCCATCCGGTCGCTCTTGCCGCGTATCGGCGGCGAAGGCGTACCCAAACGTACGGCGGCCATGTACGGTATGATGGGCAGCCTGCCGGACCGTGGTGAAATCAAGGACCTGGTACTGGATCTGGTTTCAGGCTTCACCGACCTGCCCGAGCAGTCTCTGTCAAAAGAGGCCCAGCAGTTCCGCGAAGGAAATGCCCAGAAAGTTCCCGACCGCAAATCCGACCAGCCCGCTGGTGAGCCCTGAGATCAACACGGCGCGATTTCCGATGGCCTCGACGACCGGCGCCACAAACGGCGGACCGAAGACCGCGGCGGTAGAGGTAATCAAAACCGTGTCTCTATCAAGGCGAAACACATACGCCAGAAAGAAGTGCAACAGGATCGCTCCGAACATGACAGCGGCGATGTAGGCAAAGACTGCCAGCGACTCCATGCGAAGCAGGCTTTCGGCGCGAATCAAAAGGCCCAGGGCCACGCAGAAGGCCAGCACCAGGTACTCCCCGCTTTCGTAGGTTCCACGCAGTCGGCGTACGCCCGAAAGAAACGAAGCCCCGATTCCGAGCGCGGTCAGGCCCAGAAACAAAACAGGAATGCTGAGTCCGGCCGGGTCGGTTGTGCCGGCCGCGAGCATCGCAAGCCCCACGCTCACGAGCGCGCAAAAGAGCGCCAGACCGGTGGCCGGGAGGATGGACTTCCAGTCGGCCCAGGTCAGTGGCGATTCGGTTTCAGCCGGGATTTGGGAGTCGATTTCTTCCACGGGAAAGGGGCGCAAAAACAATCCCACGAGCCGTTTCGCGACCGAAATCAAAAACAAGAAGTACAAACCGCCCAGAACAAAGTCCGACGCGTTCACCAGCACAAAGACCTCTTCCGGCGCCCCCAGGGCTTCGCCTATGATGGCCATGTTCGGCGTGCCGCCGGTGTAGACTCCAATCAACATGCCCGAGATGATATGGGGGCTCGGTAGTTGCGAGCCGAGCAGGAAATAGGCGACGCTGGCTGAGACCAGCACGCTGAAGATTGCCAGACAAAACGACTTCACCGTATCGAGCGCGTGACGAATCCAGCCCACGAAGTCGGTTCCGAATACAAGTAACGGGATCGCCAGCATGAGAACAACACCCCGCAAATCATCGACGATGGCGTTGGCGGCTTCGGGCAAGTCGACCAGATTTGTGAGCAAGATGCCCGCGAGGTAACACAGCACCACCGGCCCCAACCATCCCGCGGGTTTTGCGTTGCGACAAAGCCAGATAGCCAGGGCGGGCAGGCCGAGCACAAAAAGAATCAACGCCACGCCGATCAACTATCAAAGGCTCCGAGAAGAATTGGATCCGGGGTGATCCAGGTGCTGGCTTCGCCATTCCCGTTCAGTTCCACAAAGCGTTGCTCCACTCCCAGAAGCTGGTGCTCCCGAAAATGAAAGTAGACCAGGCACACGCTGCGTCCCGCTATCGTGCAGACGTACGGGCCGGTGGGCAGACGGCCAAACACGTTGGATGCCGCATTCGAAACGTAAATCAGACTTGCGGATTCAAAAGCAGTTTCGCCGAGCACCACCGGATCGCCGATCGGAGCCAGGCCGTGGCCGCTCTCGCCCAAAATTTCCAGAAAGCGGTTGCCGCGAAAGCGAGCCGGTCCGTGGTCAGCGGGCTCGTCTTCGGGATGTTGGGCATCTCCGGGGCCGTCGCCTTCTAAAAGCAGGATGCGCAGATTCGCGCCGGCCTGGCGTTCGAATTCCCGTTGTAGAAGTTCCAGCGGGTCCGACGCGAAGTCCGGCTCGGGTCCGTTTGTGATAGCCGTGATCAAAACGCTGTATTCCCCACGCCGTTCGATGATGTAACGCGCCGCTTTTGGCCGCGCGTTCTGGGCCGCCCGATAATTCAAACTCACGAAGGGGTGTCGCTCGAAGTCGCGATCGTCGGTGAAGGCCGTAAGTGCGCGGGCCTCGTCGGCACTGGCGGCGATGGCGTCGAAGCGCAGGTGGTGAAAGAGATTAAAACGCGGATAAATGAGGCGGGCATGAATTGCCTCGGGAGCGGAAACGCCGGTCAGGCTGCTGCCCGAAACAAAAAACAGTCCCCCGCCTTCGGACTGCAGGCGCCGACGCTCTTGTTTGACAAAGGTGGAAAGCGCGGCCAGACCGGAGCGCCCCTGATCGTCGATCGAAAAGTCCCCCTCCCACGCTCCGATGCCCAGCACGGCAAAGGTTCGGGTCCGAAGAGTCGCGCCGCTGCCCGTTCCGTGGGGCAACTCCCGGGCCTGGGCGCCCATGCCGAAGCTCAGCACGGCGCCGGGCACCACAAGCGCCAGGATGCCACGGGTCAATAGCCCCATGCGCTTCTTCTTATTCAAACCAGCCCGGGTCACACTCTATTATCGGTCGCGGGAGCCGGCCACGTCTATTCGTTTGCGACACACGGCAAGGGCGGGCCCCCGTCCATCAAGAGCGCCGCGCGCAGATCCCTGATGGTGGGGTCCAGCGCAGCGCCGCTTTGTACGCAGGCGCCGGAAGTCTCGCCGCTTTGCGGGCCCAAAAAGAAGAGCAGACGGTCCCCGATCGTTTGCGGTGCGAAGCGATAGAAATCGGGGGCGATGGCGCTCAGCGGTTCCGGCCCCGTCGCGCCATCGGGACCGACACTATAGAAGGAGTCAAACGATCGTGGTTCTCGAAACCAGATCCAGCCTTCCGCCAGAGAGACCGAGCGTACCGCCGCTGCCTGCACAACGCGGGGCAGGCCGCAATCAGAAACCCCGCGATTTGCATTCGACCACCCACCTCCCGGGCTGAGCCAGGCTTCTGCGGACTCGGAGGCCAGTAGCGGTAGGTCGTGCGGACCGGCCGAAGCCGTGGCGGCATCTTCGAAGTGCACCAGACCACCCGGAACCTCCGGCAACAAACCGAAGTGCAGCGCTCGAAAGCAGATGCCGTCCCCCAAAAAGAGACTCAGCCGTGCGTTCGCCTGGCTTTCGCCGGCCAATCGGACAGAGTGGGCATCGTTTGGTTGTATTGTGTAGGGTCGGTCCGGGTTGAGCGGTGATCGGGGCATCGGTCTTGCGCGTGCCCGGGCCTTTTCAAAGGCGTTCACGAAGATGCGCGCCACCCGCGGGTCCTGAAACTCAAAGAAGGTCTCGCGATTGCGATCCCGGGCGCTCAAGGACCAGTTGTAAGAACCCGTAAGCACGCGCCGTCCGTCTACAATCAGGGTCTTGTGGTGCAGGTGTCCGCCGTGCAGCTGGCCGTGCCGTTCGAATACCGAACGGTTGCCCTCGAGGTACACCCGCGCGCCCAGGTTCAGGCCCAGTTCGCCGTTCAGTTGCTCCGCTTCCGAACCGCTGGTAAAGCGGCCATTGTTTCCGGCGTCGTCGTAGATCGCTTCGATCCGTACGCCGCGGCGCGCCTGGATCAGAAGCGCGGCCGTAATTAAAGGATCGGTGTGGCTGAACATCATGAACTGAATGCTGCTTCGCGCGTCGAGTATGGCGCGCAGAATCGTTCTTTGAATCTGTCGTCCGTCCCGGGGGCCGCAGAGCATGCGGCCCGCGAAGGGCAGGCGCACCGGCTCCAGAAGCCCTTCTTCCGAGGCGAGGGAACGCGAGAGCTGCTGCGCTGTTTCGGCGTCTACCGGGAGCACGAAGAAGACGTTATCGTTATGATAAAACCCGCTGCGCGTGAAGTTCCCGGTGCCCGCGATAAAAACTCTTTGGTCAATTAGAATGGCCTTCATGTGCTGCAATCCCGTACGATCGCGCAACTGTAACACCAGACCGGTTCGGTCGATTCCGGAGTAGTCCTGATCCTGAGAACCCACCAGACTGACGTCTACACCGCGCGCGCTGGCCCGCGTCAGCGCCGCAATCAGGTCGGGATCGTCCAATCCGTAGACGTAGGCTTCGATGCGGTAGCGGGCCCGTTCGATTTGATAGAGAACCTGCTCATGGGCCAGAGAAGGAGCGCCGGGCGCCAGTTCGTCCGGCTCCACAAAAAAGAAATGCCGTTCGGGCAATGCGCGCAGGAGCGAGAAAGCGGTGTCGGACCCCGCGTCGCTGTGGCAGAAAACCGCAGCAACCAGAAGCCCGACTGGGAGGTAGCGGCCGGCCTTCACCAGGCAGCCCCGAAGGCGCGGATTTGCAGGCGAAACTGCAGGGACTCCCCCAGAAGAATCTGGCGTCGCTCTTGTTCCTGAAAGATGGCCTTCTGAATGCGATAGGCGCGACCGTAACTCACCGCCAGCGCGCCTTCGCCGGGTAGAAACCAGATCAAATCCAGGTCAAACTCGCGAAAGCTATCGGCCCGGGGATCGCGGCGCAGTTTTTGAAAGGCGTTCGAGCCACCCGGCGGACGTACCGCCAGGGGTTCTACAAACGTTGCACCCAGCCGAATGCGCAGGCCTTCGCCTTCGTAGGCCAGCCCGCCGCGTAACACAGCGGCAGCCCTGGCCAGCCGAAACGTTTCGCGTCGCAGTTCAATGCCCGTGCAGGAGCGCAGGCACAACTCGGGGTACGGTTGCATGGCCAGCCCCTCACCGAGCAGGGCACCGGTGATGGCGTGATCGCCGTATCCAACGTAGCCCGTTTTTTCGCGTTGCCGCTCGGCGCTACCGCGGCGCGGCGAGGGTGGCTCGGGCAAAAAGAAATGCAGGCGAAATACGAACGGACCGTACAGCATTGCCAGGCCGGACCGGAGCGCCGCACCGTGTATGGAAGAACGATAGCGTTGCTCTTCGCCGGCCAGAGCGCTGGCATACTGCCCCCGACTTTGTTCGAGTCCCAGAAAGAAGCGCGCGCCCCAGATTCCCGGCAGCCTTTCCAGACCCAGGCCCACCGAAGCCAGTTCCAGGTGCGTCGGTGATTTGCGTCGCTCGCCCGGCTCGGCCGGTGGACTTTCGACCCGAAGCAGCGTATACTGCACGCCCAGAAAGAGCGGTGCCACTCCGGTTTTTAGCGATAGACGGTGACCGTAGCTACTTCGATCGGCATTGCCCGCGGCCCGCAATCGTTCCATTGTTTCGGTGGGCGGAACAAAGAGCGGACGATACTGGTCTGTGTCCCGAAAGAAGTGGCCAC